>NZ_AP026968.1:910670-1618841 GCF_037076355.1 Streptococcus parapneumoniae
AAAGGGGCGCTATAGTAAAACTATTTTCCTAGATCCTGGGCATGGTGGACGTGATTCGGGCGCTTACTATTATGGAATAGCTGAAAAAGATTTGAATCTACAGGTCTCTCGTAAATTACGGAAACGTTTAGAGGAACTGGGCTATACAGTTCTAACATCTCGTGACAGTGATGTGGATGTTGACTTTGTGACAGAGCGTTCTCGTATGGTAAATAAGACGAATGCAGACTTCTTTATTAGTATTCATTTTAACGCTACTGGGAATGATACAACACTGAATCTGGGAATACAGACTTATTCTTATAAGGAAGATGCAGGATACCCTAGCAAGATTAATCAGTACTGGCATAATAATCCAGACCGTATAAGTGAAAGTAATCGTTTGGCCGCTGACCTTCATTCATCTCTCTTGACTGAGACAGGAGCTAGGGATGCTGGGCTTTTGCAAGCCACCTTCGCTGTTCTTCGTGAGACTGCGAAACCTGCTGTGTTATTAGAGTTGGGTTATATGGATAACTCAGAAGAAAACCAACGAATCCGTAGTGAACAATACCAAGATAAGTTGGTTGAAGGTATTATTAAAGGAATTCAAAAATATTACGCTGGAAATTAAGAAACTAGATCAAACTAAGCTTTGGAGATTGTCCTAGGCTTAGTTTTTTGCATTTGTAATGCTATTCATAACATTAAATTGTCTGAAAATTTATTGAAAAATGAGTGAAAACATGGTATAATGAAACGTAAAATTAATTCAGGTATCCTGAACCAATAGGAGTAAACAATGAAAAAACTAAGTTTTGTCCTTTTATCTTCAGCCTTTCTATTGACAGCTTGTGCTGTTAGGTTTGAAAAATCAGCAGATACAACCGATTCGTCTAAGGTGACAGCCTTGTCTGCAGACAAGCAAAAAATGCTTGATAAGGCTACAGCTGACTATAAGACTTTTGTGCAAGAGCAAATCGATAAACTGTTGACAGATACAGAAGGCTTTGTCAAACTTTTGAAAGAAGGAAAACTAGAAGAAGCTAAAAAGGTTTATCCACTGATTCGTATGTCTTATGAGCGTTCAGAGCCAATCGCCGAAAGTTTTGGTGAGTCAGATGTCAAGATTGACTTCCGTTTGGCAGACTACATGGACGAAAACAAGACAGAGGAAGGTTGGTCTGGTTTCCACCGTATCGAGCGTATCCTTTGGGAAGACAATACCACTAAAGGAACTGAAAGCTATGGAGATCAGTTGGTCAATGATATCAAGGAATTGAAAGCTAAGATCGCAACTGTGGATGTGGACTACAAGGTTATGCTGACTGGAGCAGTTGACTTGCTTAATGAAGTAGCGACAAGCAAGATTACAGGAGAAGAGGAAATTTATTCTCATACAGACTTGTATGATTTCCGTGCCAATATCGAAGGAGCTGAGAAGATTTTCCAACTCTTTAAACCTTTACTTGAAAAATCAGATGCTAACCTAGTTAAAGAATTGGAAGTAGATTTCAAATCTGTTAATAGCTTGTTGGACAAACACATGACAGACAAGGAACACTACAAACTCTATACTGATTTGACAAAAGAAGACACCAAAGAATTGTCAGAAGCTGTGACAAAACTTGGTGAGCCTTTATCACAAATGGGTAAATTTCTTAGTGGAGAATAAGAGTCATGACTGAAAAAGACGAAAAATTTTTTGAAAAGAAAATGGACCGTCGAGAATTTCTAAAAAAAGCAGGGATTGGAGGGGCTGGTTTAGCACTAGGACTCTCTGGTGCTTCTGCTTTTTTCGCACCTAAGCTAGGAAGTCAGGAAAAAATCTCGTACGGAAATGAAAAAATTGCTTTTTATGGCAAGCATCAAGCTGGGATTAGTACGCCCATGCAAAAGAATATTTATTTTGTTGTCTTGGATTTGCATACGACGGATAGAGATAAAATTATCCAGCTATTCAAGGATTGGACGGATTATAGTGCCAAGTTGGTCGAGGGAGAATTGGTCAAAAAAGATGGTCAGAATGCTCTTTTGCCTCCTAGTGATACTGGTGAAACAGTCGGGCTTAACCCTCATCGTTTAACGCTGACTTTTGGTGTGTCTGCCAGTTTCTTGAAAAAGATGAACTTGGAGAACAAGCGTCCTCAAGTGTTCAGGGATTTGCCGCCTTTTCCTAAGGAGCAATTACGTGAAAAATATACTGGTGGAGATATTGTGATTCAGGCCTGTGCAGATGATGAGCAAGTTGCCTTTCATGCTATTCGCAACCTCATCCGTAAGGGGAGAAATGCAGTGACCCTTCGTTGGAGTCAGTCTGGTTTTGCAGCTATCGGAGATCGAATGGAGACTCCGCGTAACCTCTTTGGTTTTAAGGATGGAACAGCAAATCCAAGCAAGGAGAAAGACTTTGACCGCGTTATCTGGGCTGATAGTAAGGACTGGATGGAAAATGGTTCTTATATGGCAGTTCGTCGGATTCAGATGTTTTTAGAGACATGGGATCGCACTAGTCTTGAAGAACAGGAAAATACCTTTGGTCGTTACAAGGAAAGTGGTGCCCCCTTTGGTAAGAAGAATGAGTTTGATGAAGTGGATTTGAGTCTTTTGCCTGATGATTCGCATGTTCGTTTGGCTAAGGAAGTGGATAAGCCCCTTTTACGTCGTTCTTACTCATATTCAGATGGGATTGATGAAAAAACTGGCCAGTTTGATACAGGCTTGCTCTTCATTTCTTTCCATAAGGATCCTGATAATTTTGTCAAGGTTCAAACCAATCTAGGTGCTACTGATAAGATGAATGAATATATTACTCATATTGGTAGTGGACTTTTTGCTTGCTTTGGTGGTGTGGAGAAAGGAGGCTACATTGGTCAGAAATTATTGGAAGGCTAAAAGCTGGTTACTAGTTTTAGCTTTGTCACTTTTAATTCTTTTTCCAGTAGGTGCCCAAGAGAGTCTGAGTTCTTACTTTGTGAAAATCACAGATGCTTCTAAAGCGGTAAAAAATGGGAATCAGTCTGAGGCCCAGAAACTCGTTATGGAGATGGCATCAGACTTCGAAAGAGTAGAAAATAAGGATTTTGAGGCTGGTAAAGTCGTTAAGGAAAAGTTAGCTCAGTCAGGCGAGATTACTGAAGACAAACTCACCGAAATTTCTGCAGCCCTATTAGCCTTTGAAAAAGAACAAAATCCTGTTGACCTAGATGCGGAAAAAGAAAAATTGGTCAACCGTCTAAGTCCTCGTTTTGAAGCCTTAGAGCAGGCCATTGCCTCCAAAGATTTGGAAAAGGTACGAGAAGCTTTTAAGAAAATGAATTCCACTTGGACTATCAATGAAAGTGTGGTTCGTGACAATAGTACGGCCCATTATGGACGTGTTGAAACAGCTATTTCTTTCTTGCGTAGTAGTATGGAAACCGAGCCTACGGATTTTAACTCCATCCAGACTTCCTTTGAGGACTTAAAAAAGGCTATCGATGATTTTGTAAGCGGAAAAGAAGTCGCAGAAGCATCTTCTGATTTAAGTCTCAAAGATGGTATTGCTCTTTTGAAGAAAGCTTTGGAACAATTCCAAACTGGTGACCAAGCATCAGGAGCAGCTAGCATGAAGGAATTCATCACTATCTGGCCAACGATTGAGGGTTCTGTTAGCACGACCAATCCTTCCCTCTATACACGAGTGGAGAGTGAAAGCCCTGTGATTATGGTCAAGGGAAGTGAGAAGGAATACCAAGAAAAATTAGAAAAACTGATAGCAGATTTATCACAAATTGATACTAGCGCACGTTACAATGCCTTTGATGCTATGCTGATTCTTTTAAGAGAAGGTGTGGAGGCTCTCTTAATCGTTATGGCCTTGGTAACGACCTTGAAAGCAGCCAAGATGCGTAAAGGGCTCAAGTGGGTTTATGGTGGTGCTATCACAGGGATCATGGCAAGTCTGGTTATTGCTTTCATCCTGCAAATTGCCTTTCCAGCAGTCACATCAGGCTCCAATCGTGAAATCATCGAAGGAGCAGTGGGAATTTTTGCAGTCGCTATGATGATTTTGATTGGAATCTGGCTCCACAGCAAATCCTCGGTCAAAAAATGGAATGCCTTTATGGAGTCACAAATGGAAACAGTGACCAAAACAGGTTCCTTTATTTCCATGTTTGCTCTCAGTTTTCTAGCTGTTTTCCGTGAGGGAGCAGAAACCATTCTCTTTTATGTTGGGATTTTACCAAGGATTTCCAACTTTGAATTTGTCTTGGGAATTTCACTTGCCTTGCTGGTTCTGGTAATTATTGCCATCGTGATGAACAAAGCCAGTCAATTCTTCCTGCCTCATAAGGTCTTCTTTATCCTAACTTGGATGATTTATGCTCTAGCCTTTAAGATGCTGGGGGTTAGTGTCCATGCTCTTCAGTTGACAAATATGGCGCCAAATCACTTAGTGACAGGCTTTCCAACAATTGACCTGCTTGGAATTTATCCAAGTTGGGAAGGTTTGGTTAGCCAGCTAGTCTTTGTTATTATTGTCTTGATTGTCACTTTCAGACAGGGTGAAGAATAAATGGATAGAAAAGAATTGACAATCGTTGAACATCTGGTAGAATTTAGAAAGAGATTATTGGCTGTGGTCATTTGTTTCTTTTTGGTATTCTGTGTTTCTCTGCTTTTTGCAGACCAGATTTACCAGTATGTGACCCAAGCTTTTCAGCAAAAGTTGATTGTTTTAGGACCCAATGATATTTTATGGATATACATACGCTTGGCTAGTCTGATGGCCTTTACCATCACCTTGCCTTACACGGTGTATCATATTTGGTCTTTCATCAAACCCGGTTTAAAGAAGGAAGAAGCTAGAGCGATTTTTGCCTATATTCCAGCTAGTTTCCTTTGTTTTCTAGTTGGACTAGCTTTTGGTTTTTACTTTGTAACACCAGCCTTACTTCAGGTTTTATTAGGGCTAGGAGAAGGACTATTTGAGACGCAGTTAACCGCCCAAAATTATCTGTCCTTTGTTTTTCAAACGACCTTGCCCTTGGCATTGATTTTTGAATTGCCAGTTATCATTGCCTTTTTGACGTCGATTAGACTCATTGGACCAGAATGGTTGATTGCTTATCGCCGATATGCCTATTTTATCTTATTGGTACTTGCAGTCATCTTAACACCAGCTGACTTTGTCAGCGATTTGGCAATGACTGCCCCCTTGATTTTACTCTATGAATTAAGTATTGCTATTAGCAAACACATTATGAAACGCAAGCAGAAAGGAGAGAGGAATGGGAATCTTACGTGATATTGGAGCACCAGGATTGATTATCATCGTTTTAGGAGCTCTCTTGATATTTGGACCAAAACGATTGCCTGAACTAGGCGAATCAATCGGTAAAATGTTATCTGAATTTAAAAAAGCAGTTAAAGGAACTGAAAATCAAGATAAGGAAGACTAAAACTGGTTTAATTAAAAAACTTTGTACTCTGAAAACCATCGCGTGGCTAGCTAGAGTGCAAAGTTTTTTTAGTTTTTAGTTAAAACGAAGACTAAGTACAAGGTTATTAAGAGAGTGGTGGGCATTAAAATGATTTATTATTTTTGCTTTGGAGCAAGGTAACATAGTCGCTTTTTGTGTGGAATAAGTGGGAAAGAAAAACAGTTTTTTGAGTTTGATCGATAAAGTAAAGCAAGATATATTGCCCGATAATTTTTCCTCGTGTGGGGTACTTACTATTGATTTTAAGTCCGATTTTTTCATCTGCATCAAAGCCAGCTTCAGGAAAGGTTTCTAAACTTTTTAAGCCGTCTAAAATTTTGGCCACAGTATTTTTAGCTGACTGGGGTGATAAAAGAACAGTAGTAATATAATCATGAATACTGTCAATTGCTTGACTCACTTCGGTAGATAGAATCACTTTATAAGTCATATCGTAGCCTCATATCATCTAGGGAAGTTCCTTGTCCGGATTCATATTCTCTTAAGGCGCGTTCAGATTGGGCTTGTAGTTCTTGAATCAATCGTTCACGGTGTAAATCTTCTGCAGTTTTTATTGGCAAATCCTGTTCGAGAACAATCTGCTCGATAAAAAGACTAATAGCATCCGTCATAGTCATTCCTTTTTCCTTGATGATAGCTCTAGCTTGTTCCATTGATGACTCGTTGATTTTAAAATTGTATTGCTTAGTAAGTGATGTCGTCATGGCATATCTCCAATCTATACGATATATAGCTAGTATATATCTTTTCTATTTTTTAGGCAAGAAAAAACTCTATACTCTGGAAACCATTGTTTGGTTATTGAGAGTGCAAAGTTTTTTGAGTCTGGAATATGAAAACAGCAGTTAATTTCAAGAAACAAAAAAAGAACAGCCGAAGCTGTCTTTTTATCATTATTTGAGACCGTATTTTTTGTTGAAACGATCCACGCGTCCATCTGCTTGAGTGAACTTTTGACGTCCAGTGTAGAATGGGTGTGAGTCTGATGAAATTTCCACACGGATCAATGGGTAAGTTTCGCCTTCGAACTCAACTGTTTCGTTAGAGCGTTTTGTTGAACCGCTAAGGAATTGGTAACCAGTAGTTGTGTCCATGAAGACAACTGGGCGATATTCTGGATGGATATCTTTTTTCATTTTGCAATATTTCCTTTCTGCCATGGTCTCTTTGCGAGCCATAGATTGTTACCATACTAGTCTATCAGATTCTGAAAAGTTTGGCAAGTATTTTATCAGTTTTTAAGCAAGTTTTTTAACTTTTGGTAGATGATTTCGTTTTCTTTTAGGCTATAGGAATTAGCACCACTTGCTAGAGGGTGGCCTCCACCATCATGTTCCTTGGCAATTTCATTGATAGGATGGACTTTACTGCGTAAGCGAACACGGTAGTGGCCATCAGCTTGTTCTACAAAAATTCCCCAGAGACTGACGCTGTCAATACGTCCAGGTGCTCCAACAATAGCGGCAGTTTCAGCATCGGTAACATTAAATTGTTTTAAGACTTCTTGACTCAGGATAACACGAGCTGCACCATTTTCATCCACTTCCAGATGGTCGTAGATGTAGCCTTGAAGTTTAGCAATTTTGTAGCTCATAGTGTCCATTTTGCGAGTGAGAGCCGCAAAGTCAAAGTTATGTTCTCTCAGATAGGCAGCTAGGCGGAGGGTTCGTGCAGTTGTAGAAGGGTAGAGGAAGCGACCTGTATCACCAACAATTCCTGCAAAGAGCAACTCAGCAGCGCGATCTGACAAGGCCAGTTGAGTTGTTTGGGCAAATAGGGTAATCATCTCGCTAGCGCTACTTGAACTAGTATCCACCCAAGACAGGTCACCGTATACATCATCATTTGGATGGTGGTCAATCTTAATGAGATAATCACCTTGACGATAGCGCTTATCATCGATACGAGCAGTATTCGCCGTATCACAGACGATGACAAGGGCACCTTGGTAGGCACTATCTTCAACAAGATCCATCTCAGTCATCCAAGTTAGAGTTGGTTCATCATAACCTACGACTTTGATGGTTTTTTCAGGGAAATGATATTCCAGCAAGGCTTTCAATCCCACCTGACTTCCCAAGGCATCAGGGTCTGGTTTCATATGACGGTGAATGATAATCGTGTCGTATTCTTTGATTTTTTCTAAAATTTGATGGCAAATGTCCATAAATAACCTCAATTCTTTCTCATTTCATTGTAGCACAAGAATTTTTATTTTTAAAATGAAAAAGATGTGATATAATGGAGAAAGATAAATTGAGGAGGACGATATGGCATTAGCAAAAATTGTATTTGCCAGTATGACCGGTAATACCGAAGAAATTGCAGATATTGTAGCAGACAAATTACGTGACTTGGGCTTGGATGTCGATGTTGATGAATGTACAACTGTTGACGCTTCAGACTTTTTGGAAGCAGACATCGCTATCGTTGCGACCTATACTTATGGTGATGGAGAATTGCCAGATGAGATGATGGACTTCTACGAAGACCTAGCAGATCTCAACTTGAATGGTAAAATCTACGGAGTGGTCGGCTCAGGAGATACCTTCTACGATGAATTCTGTAAGGCTGTTGATGACTTTGACCGTGTCTTTGTGTCAACAGGAGCAGAAAAAGGTTCAGAGTGTGTTAAAGTTGATCTTTCTGCTGAGGAAGAAGACATTGAACGCTTAGAACAATTCGCAGAAGAATTGGCTGCTAAAGTAGGATAAGCACAAAAGTGCGCTGATGTAATCAATCAGCGCATTTTTCTTATCGTGACTTGGGATTTTACTAGCCTAATTGATGGCTTTTTGATACAATAATTCAAATAAAGGAGGAGATTGTATGGATTTAGATATTATTCGTCAAGAAATTGATTACATAGATGATCAAATCGTCAAACTGTTAGAAGAACGAATGCATTTGGTTGAGGGTGTAGTTGCTTATAAGAAGACTTCAGGGAAACCGATTTTAGATACCAAGAGAGAAGTAGTTATTTTTGAAAAGGTCAGAAATCGTGTAGAGGACAAGCGCTATCAGGAAACTATTGTCGCGACTTTTTCTGACATACTCAAACGTTCGCGTGATTATCAGGATCAAAATATCAAATGAAAAAAGAACAATTTTATCCGCTAGGGATTTTTCTTGCTGCTATGTTGGGCGGATTGGTTCGCTATCTAGTTTCCACTTGGTTACCAGCCAGTCCTGACTTTCCTTGGGGCACTCTCTTTGTCAACTATCTGGGAATTTTCTGCTTGGTTTATCTTGTTAAGGGCTATCTGGTCTATAAAGGAACCAGTAAAGGCGTTATTTTAGCACTGGGGACGGGCTTTTGTGGCGGTTTAACAACATTTTCTAGTCTAATGCTTGATGCTGTGAAACTGCTTGATACAGGGCGTTATCTTAGTTTAGTCCTGTATTTGCTTTTGAGCATCGGTGGAGGCCTGCTTTTAGCTTACTATTTAAGGAGGAAGAAATGGTAATCGTTTATCTTGCAATTGCTTGTGGCTTAGGAGCACTCGTACGGTATTTCTTTTCCCGCTATAATCAAGCATCTAAATTGCCATTTGGAACGCTCATAGCCAATCTTTTAGGTTGTTTTTTGATTGGATTATTCTATAATCATGTAGAGTCTAAGGAAGTCTATGCTATTCTAGCAACTGGATTTTGT
Organism: Streptococcus parapneumoniae; assembly: GCF_037076355.1. NCBI lineage: Bacteria > Bacillati > Bacillota > Bacilli > Lactobacillales > Streptococcaceae > Streptococcus > Streptococcus parapneumoniae. Next base: position 919,791 of record NZ_AP026968.1, read on the forward strand.
GGAGGTTTGACGACTTTTTCGACCTTGAATGATGAACTTCAAAGACTGTTAAGCGATAAGAAGGTTTTTTACGTTTACCTGACTTTGACCTACCTAGGTGGTTTGGTTGCGATTTTTTTAGGAATTCTGCTATAAATTTCTTTACTTTTTTGTGGAAATTTGGTAAACTGTATCTTGTGTGTAATGGACGCACAAAAATACAGTTTATCCGCTGAGGAAGTTTCCTCAAGATTGACAAAGATAGGAGAATAAAATGAATCCATTAATCCAAAGCTTGACTGAAGGTCAACTTCGTACAGATATCCCATCATTCCGTCCTGGTGACACTGTTCGTGTACACGCGAAAGTTGTCGAAGGTAACCGTGAACGTATCCAGATTTTTGAAGGTGTTGTTATCGCACGTAAAGGTGCTGGCATCTCAGAAAACTACACAGTTCGTAAAATCTCTAACGGTGTAGGTGTTGAGCGTATCTTCCCAATCCACACTCCACGTGTTGAAAAAATCGAAGTTGTTCGTTACGGTAAAGTACGTCGTGCGAAATTGTACTACTTGCGTGCTCTTCAAGGTAAGGCAGCTCGTATCAAAGAAATCCGTCGTTAATTCGACTAAAAAACTCTGCTTTTTCAGCAGAGTTTTTATCTAGCTCCCTTAGTTCAATGGATATAACAACTCCCTCCTAAGGAGTAGTTGCAGGTTCGATTCCTGCAGGGGGCATTTTTAGTAAATTAAGAAAAATAAAGAATATTCAAAGTGTTTATTTATAGGCAATCATTACAATTTAGTTTTTTAAAATAGGTTAGTGTTTTTGGAATTTTTGACCAAAGTGTGACCAAAATTTGACCAAAAGTCAATGAATATAGAATAAAGTAGATCAGGAAGCTGGTCTATTTTATTTTGTATTTACTGATATATAAAAAGTTGAATTGTCTTACTCAAGGTGATACAATAGATATACAGAATAAATCAAGGAGAATTGCTATGTCACAAATTGCTGTAAGAGTAGATGATGAATTGAAAAAAGAAGCGACTGCGATTTTTAATGAGTTGGGGTTGGATATGTCAACTGCTGTGAAGTTGTTTTTGAAGCAAAGTGTGTTGACAAGAAGCATTCCTTTTGATGTTAAACTTGATTCTGAGTAAGCTGAAATAAAAGTATGGCTATATATGATATAAAGGGGTTTAGTTATGGTTTATACAATAGATCAGATAAAGGAAAAAATTGTTCCTGTGGCTAAACAATATGATTTATCTAAAATTTATCTATTTGGCTCTTATGCTAGGGGCGAAGCTGATGGAAAAAGTGATGTTGATATTGCTTTGGAGTTAGAGGATGATTCTATATATTTTGATGTATATGGTAGACTTTTGACTATTTTTGATGGTAATATAGATATTCTATTGGTTAGTGATTTACTTTCTCCAAAAACAAATATTGGGAAGTTAGTCAAGAAAAATTTTTTGAATGATAGAGAGGTTATTTATGAGAAGTCAATCTCTTGAAACTGATATAGCATATTTGAAGGATATGGTTTTATATCTTGATAAGGCTGTTGCTGTTTTGGATAAAGCAAGAAGATATAATTTACCTTTAGATGATGATATGGTAGTTGATTCTATCGCTATGAATTTAGGACAAGTAGGAGAACAGTTATCGTTAGGCAAATTATCAGAGGAAGTAAAACAGAAGTATTCAGATAGGATAAACTGGATTCAGATAAAAGGTTTTAGAAATTTTATTTATCATAATTATTCCAACTTAAATTTTAAAATTGTAGAAGGTATATTGAAGGAATCTGTTCCCAAAACGAAAGAATCTTTATACTCGATTATAAGAGAATTAGAAGGTGAATTATAAAATAGAAAAGAAAGACAAACTATAAAAACGTATGGAAGATTTGCTAGAAATCGACAAATTTTGTTCCTCAAAAAACGAATACTTCCATAAGAGAAATTTTTATTGATGAAGATTTAATATCTGTATTGGATGGATTGAAAGAGGAACAAGATAAGGTTCTTTATAATCGTGAAGAATTAAAGAAATATGATTTGGTCTTTTGTGATAGAAGGTATAAACTTTCTACAAATTATGGATTGAATACATGTTTGAAAGTATTTTTATCCGAACTTGGGAAAGGTAGTCAAACCATGACAGCAACAGCAGGAAGGCATATTTACGGTTCATATTTATTAGCAAAAGGTGTTGATATATGGGCTGTTTCAAGATTACTAAGGCATAAAGATATACAACAAATTATTCAAACTTACGGACATACTCTAAAATAGGGTTATTGATAAAGAGTATGATTTAGTAAGAGAATGAATGTTAGTAAAAGGATAAAATAATTTTGACCAATTAAATAGGAAAAATAAGGACTTCCTTTGTTAGAATGTCCTTATTTTTATTATGGAATTGGACAAATGAGGTAAAGGTTCAGATCTATGAACTCAGAAAGTAAGTACAAAGCTTTAAACAACTTTCAAAAAGATTTGGTGTGGATTTTTCGGGCTAAGGTATGTGACAAAAAGAATTGATTGTTATGAAATAGAGAGCCTAAAAAATGGGGAAAATCGTTATTGTTCCCCTGAATTTGATATGTTGTAAAAGATTATTTCTGGTCTGTTAAATATATCAATAACAAAATTTAAACATGATAGTCTAATATCTAATCCATTTAAAGTGAATACGTTTATCAATCGTTTGAGTAAGAAAATCTCAAAAGAAGAAGGGATAGGTTTTCAAAAATAATATATCTAGTCATTGCTTATATATAATTTGTATCTTTTGGTTTGTTAATTTGTATTTAAAATTTAATCGTGTTACAATTGAAATTGAAATCAAATAGAAAAGGAAAATGCAAACGTGGGCACACTTTTAGCAACAAGATTAAAAAATAGACGAAAAGAATTAAAAATGTCTCAGCGAGAATTGGCTGAGGGGATATGCAAACAGGGACAGATTAGTCGATTAGAGAATGGAGAATTTACTCCAGGAGCAGACTTTTTATATGCTCTGTCTAAGAAGTTAAAAGTTAGTATGGATTATTTTTTTAATGAGCAAATTGAAGAGGAGATTGACGAGCTATCAGAGTTTAAGAAGTTAGCTCAGACATTTATCACAAATCGAAATTATGAGTCTTTGAAATATATATATGAATTAGAGAGTGTAAAGGTACATCGCTTGTCTCTAGTAGATAAGTTTTATATGGAGTGGATAAAATCTCTTATAGATTTTTATCTCTATGGGCAAAAAGAGGAGGGTGTGGCAAGATTGGAGAAGGTACTGTCTCAGTTAAATGTAACTGACCTGATCTACCTTCAAGTTTCAAATACTCTATTTAATTTTTATTATGATATTGAAGATTTAGAGAGTTTTAATGAAATTCGAGAAAAGTTAGAGTATCAAGTAAATCAACTCAAGTTAAACACAATCGAAGAATTAAACCTTTCTATTAAATTTAATTATAATGTTTGTCGCTATCTATGGTTGCAGAATAATACTGAAGAGGCTATTACTAAAATCACAGATACGATAAAGCAATGTAAGACGTATAGAACAACATATTTTTTGGCTGATTTGTATGTATTGATGGGAAATGTCAGTAAGAATTTTTCTTCTAAAGTTGCAGTAAAAGAGTACTTTGAAACAGCTTATTTCCTGTATAAGCTTGAGGGCAATATGTCAATGGCTCTTAAAATCGAGCATTATATTGCAGATATAACAGAATAGTAAAGACGATGTTCAATTAAGCATCGTTTTTTTAATCCAGAAAGATACAAAAATGTATTTAATAAAAATAAATAAAAAATATTATTAAAATTCTTGACATTATTATATTGAAGTGCTAAAATGAGTACAAGAAAATATTAGGCTTTTTGTCCATAAAACATCTACAGAAACTTACTATAGACTGAGTGAATGTAAAGAGACTTCAGCCTTTGAAGAATTGAGAGGTAAAATTAATGAATGAATTAGAAGTTAGATTTGAACTCAACGATGAGAAAGATTATAATAATGCTATTTCATATTTAGAAAAATCTTATAAATTTAAGAATGAAAATAAGCAAGTTGATGAATATTTTAAAACAAAAGGAAGAGAATTTGAAAATGATGAGGTAGGTAGCTTTATCTACAGAATTCGTCAAGAAGATGATAATAGAGCAAGTATTTTCACAAGAAAAGATACGATAAAACAAGGAATGTGGAGTGAAAGTGAAATAGAGTTAGAATCTGAAAAATTAGAATTTGTAAGAAATATCTTGCAAGATGGATTTTCAAATATTTTCACAATAAGTAAACATAGAAAGACTTATCATGATGAATTAGAAAATAAAACGATTAATCTAGATAAGATTGATGGTCTTGGGTTTTATCTTGAGATAGAGATTTTAGGAGATTTTTCAAAAGAAGATTATAATAATTTCTATGAGAAAATGTGCGGAGAGTTCTCGTTTTTAAATTCAAAAATAGAAACAAAGGGCTATGTCCAATTAATGAGAGAAAAAAATGGACGTAATTAAAATTATCAAATAGTCTTGTTGGGATTGTTTACTCCATTGCTGGATTTGGTAGTTTGATAGCAGTAACCCTTCTTTCTACTTTTTTGAATAAGAAGGATACCTTTATCTTAATGAATATATCAATGGCAACTATCCCACTTGTCATTATGGCAAGCGGAATAGTAGAAAATTGGATTTTTTTTGGAATTTGTTACTCAATTTTGAGTGGACTAATTACAATAGCTTCTGTCTCAATTACAACAATACAGCAACAAGAAAGTACTGAGTATAATATTGGTAAAATACTTTCTAGTTCTTTTGTAATAGCTACCATTTTTGCTCCTTTTGGAGGGATACTGGCTGCTTATTTTAATTGGCTTTTAAACCCGAGATTAAGTCTAGTTATTTTGGGATTACTAAGTAGTTTATTGGTTATTCTTATAAAGAGTTATGAAAAAAAGCTAACTAAGAAAAGAACTGCAATATTTATAAAGGAAGATTAGTGGATTAATTATCATTAGAAAAAATAATATTAATTCGTAGTAAAATAAAAAATTGAAAAAGGTTTTACATAATGTACTACCTTTTTCAGATTTAATAATTATTAAGGGGATAGAACTAGAAACCAAAAATACTGAATTTTAAACTGCACACCAAAAGTAAGATTTTTTCTGTCTAACTTTTGGGGTCAGTACAGTATCTCTGACTTCTGGAGTGCTTTTTCTATATTCAAATTATTTTACAGTACCCATGTACGGATGGCATGGGCAACGCCAGATTCGTCATTTGTTTTGGTGATGTATTTGGCGATTTTTTTGATTTCTGGATTTCCGTTTTCCATGACTACAGGGTTGCCAACGACTTCCAGCATGGCACGGTCATTTTCTTCGTCACCGATAGCCATGGTTTCATCCGTGGTCAATCCTAGTTTTTCAGCTAGGTGAGTGATGGCTGAACCTTTGTCCACATTCTTTTTAAGGAGTTCGAGGTAGAAAGGAGCAGATTTGTTGATGGAGTAGCGTTCGTAAAATTCGGCTGGGATTTTTTCAATGGCAGCATCGAGAATCTCAGGTTCATCGATGAACATACATTTGACAATTTCTTTGTCAGCCATTTCTTCAGGAGTGCGGTAGAAAATAGGCATGCTGACGAGGGTTGATTCGTGCACAGTGTATTTTCCGATATTGCGATTGGCAGTATAGATACCGTCCTTGGTAATGGCGTGCATGTGGACACCGAGCTTACGACTGAGGAATTCCATATCCAGATAATCCTCATAAGTCAAGGATTCGCTGATAATCTCATGTCCTGTAGCAGTTTCTTGGACAAGGGCACCGTTGAAGGTCACCACATAGTCACCCTCGTCTCTCAACTGCAAGTCGTCCAGAAGTTTGGCAACACCTGCGATAGGGCGGCCAGTTGCAATGACGACTTTGACACCAGCTTCTTTGGCATCTTGGATGGCAGAAAAGACTTCAGGAGTAATCTCCTTTTGGCTATTGACTAGGGTTCCGTCGATATCGACGGCGATTAGTTTAATACTCATAAATTTCCTCTTCTAGTTTTTATTTGGGGTAAAATGATCGTTCTCAATCAAGTGTAAAAATTGCTGGGTGATACTTGCGAAGATGCTGTTTTGGTCCAACATTTCCTTTGGAAAATAGAAACGATTATCTCCGTGGCGACTGCCAGCAAGGGATTGGACGATAGGAGACAGGCTAGAGAGTTCGGCTAGTTCTCCATTTTTTTGTAAAATCTCAATCTGTGTTCGCGGATTTTCAGATTCGGGACGATAGATATCATAAGGGAGGTCAAAGTTCTTATGAATGGCAGTATAGTAGTCGGGATCAAAGCCAATGTCCTCAACTAATTTTCTCATGCTAGCGAGTTGGTCTTGGTCTTCTTGTGAAAAGGTAATGGATTTAAAGACCTTACGGTTGACAAAGCGTTGCGACAGGTCTGCGAGAATCTTGTCAGAACTGGTCATCCAGAGTTGGAAGTAGGTATTCATCACACCATCATCCAGAGCCAGATAGTCAGTCAAAGTCACATTTTTTTCAAAGAAAGGCAGGAGGTGTGGAGAAGTTCGTGCAAAGAAGTCTTTGTCCTTATGGTAGAGTTCCTTGGCGCGCTTGAGAAGATTCTGTAGGAGAACTTCCATGGCGCGTGTTGCGGGGTGGAAATAAACCTGCATGTACATCTGATAACGACTGAGGACGTAGTCTTCGATAGCATGCATGCCATTGCGCTGAAAGGCGATACCATTTGCGACAGGACGAATGACTCGGAGGATTCGAGTCAGGTCAAATTCCCCATAGGATGCTCCTGTAAAATAGGAGTCGCGCAAGAGATAGTCCATGCGGTCCGCATCAATCTGACTGGAAATGAGTTGCACGACCTGCTTGTTAGGATAGGTGTGGTCAATGACACTGGCAACCTTTTCTGGGAAATCGGGCGCTACTTGTAGCAGAACTTGGTGAATCTCCGTTTCAGGACTTTGGATAATCTCCTGAGTAATGGCTTCATGGTCTGTATCAAAGAGATGTTCAAAAGTATGGGAGTAGGCACCATGCCCAAGGTCGTGTAAAAGAGCAGCGGTCATGGTCAAGAGGGACTCGGCAGGATTCCATTCCTCAGGATATTTTTCTTCAAAAATCTCCGTGATGCGTCGTGCAATCTCATAGACTCCTAGACAGTGGGAGAAGCGGCTGTGTTCTCCACCGTGGAAGGTATAACTGGAAGTTCCCAGTTGTTTGATACGACGCAAACGCTGAAATTCTTTTGTATTAATCAAGTCATAGATGATTTGATTATTGACATGGATGTAGTTGTGAACTGGGTCACGGAATACTTTTTCGTTCATATGACCATTATAGCAAAATCCTGCTCTTTTTGGTAAAATAGTAGGACAAGAGACAAGAAAGAGGACTTGATGTGAAGATTCGGATGCGAAATACGATTCAGTTTGATGAGCAGTTGGAAGTGATTGACCAGCTTTATGACGTGGAAGTGCATGAAAAAGGAGATTATAGCTATTTGCTTTTCTATAATGAGGAAAAGGAAAAAGTAGTGATTAAATTTCATGGTCAAGAACTGGTGATGACCCGTTTTTCCAATCCTAAGACTATTATGCGCTTTTTAAAGGATAGTGATAGTTTAGCCTATATTCCCACACCTATGGGCATGCAGGAGTTTATCATCCAAACTACCCATTATCAAGTTGATGGGCAAAAGATTGAACTAGATTATCAACTGCAAAATCAAGAGGGACATCCCTTTGCCAGCTATCAATTGGAAATTACTTGGGGCTAGGCTCATGTCTTTTTCAAATTTAGCTAGCTATCTTCTTGGATTGGCTCCCTAGTGTGGTAGATTAGGCTATTTTTTGGTATAATAAAAGTTATGGAAATTGAAAAAACCAATCGAATGAATGCGCTCTTTGAATTTTATGCGGCGCTTTTGACAGATAAGCAAATGAATTATATCGAGCTCTACTACGCTGATGATTACAGCCTTGCTGAGATTGCCGAGGAGTTTGGTGTCAGTCGTCAGGCTGTCTATGATAATATCAAGCGGACAGAAAAGATTCTGGAAGATTATGAGATGAAATTGCACATGTACTCGGACTACATTGTCCGCAGTCAGATTTTTGATCAGATTTTGGAGCGCTATCCCAAGGATGGCTTTCTGCAGGAGCAGATAGAAATTTTAACAAGCATTGATAATAGAGAATAAGAGGAAGAAAAATGGCATTTGAAAGTTTAACAGAACGTTTGCAGAACGTCTTTAAAAATTTACGTAAAAAAGGAAAAATCTCTGAATCTGATGTCCAAGAGGCAACCAAAGAAATTCGCTTGGCCTTGCTTGAGGCCGACGTTGCCTTACCTGTTGTAAAGGACTTTATCAAGAAAGTTCGTGAGCGTGCAGTCGGCCATGAGGTCATTGATACACTTAATCCTGCGCAACAAATTATTAAAATCGTTGATGAGGAACTGACAACCGTTTTAGGTTCTGATACGGCAGAAATTATCAAGTCACCTAAGATTCCTACAATCATTATGATGGTCGGTTTGCAGGGGGCTGGTAAAACAACCTTTGCTGGTAAATTGGCCAACAAACTCAAGAAAGAAGAAAATGCTCGTCCTTTGATGATTGCGGCGGATATTTATCGTCCTGCGGCTATTGACCAGTTGAAAACTCTGGGTCAACAGATTGATGTGCCTGTCTTCGCACTTGGAACAGAAGTACCAGCTGTTGAGATTGTACGTCAAGGTTTGGAACAAGCCCAAGCTAATCATAATGACTATGTCTTGATTGATACGGCAGGTCGTTTGCAGATTGATGAGCTTCTGATGAATGAGCTTCGTGACGTGAAAGCATTGGCTCAACCAAACGAAATTCTGCTTGTCGTTGATGCCATGATTGGTCAAGAAGCGGCCAATGTTGCGCGTGAGTTTAATGCTCAGTTGGAAGTGACTGGGGTTATACTTACTAAGATTGATGGTGATACTCGTGGTGGTGCGGCTCTATCTGTTCGTCACATTACAGGAAAACCAATCAAGTTCACTGGTACAGGTGAAAAGATTACGGACATTGAAACCTTCCACCCAGACCGTATGTCTAGCCGTATCCTTGGCATGGGGGATATGCTCACTCTGATTGAGAAAGCTTCTCAGGAATACGATGAGCAAAAAGCCCTTGAAATGGCTGAGAAGATGCGCGAAAACACCTTTGATTTTAATGATTTCATCGATCAATTGGATCAGGTACAAAACATGGGGCCAATGGAAGACTTGCTCAAGATGATTCCAGGCATGGCTAACAATCCAGCCCTTCAAAACATGAAGGTGGATGAGCGTCAGATTGCGCGCAAACGTGCTATTGTGTCTTCCATGACACCTGAAGAACGTGAAAATCCAGATTTGTTAAATCCGAGCCGTCGACGTCGTATTGCTGCTGGTTCTGGAAATACATTCGTCGAAGTCAATAAATTCATCAAGGACTTTAACCAGGCTAAACAACTCATGCAGGGTGTTATGTCTGGCGACATGAATAAGATGATGAAGCAAATGGGAATCAATCCAAACAACCTTCCTAAAAATATGCCAAATATGGGAGGAATGGATATGTCTGCCCTTGAAGGAATGATGGGACAAGGCGGTATGCCTGACCTGTCAGCTCTTGGAGGAGCAGGAATGCCAGATATGAGTCAGATGTTTGGTGGCGGACTAAAAGGTAAAATCGGTGAATTTGCCATGAAACAGTCTATGAAACGCATGGCTAACAAAATGAAAAAAGCGAAGAAGAAACGTAAGTAAGACAAGGGATTGATGCAAATCTCATTTGATGAGAACATGAAGTAAAAATTATCTATGATAAAACGTATAGTATCAAGGTTTTAGAATACCTGATATTATACGTTTTTTGATTTTAACAATTTACAGATATTTGTATTATAGTGTACGAAAAAATCCACTCAGTTGTCTGAGCGGATTTGGTGTTTAGACATTTAGTCTTTATTTTCGTATGGCAAGATTAAGTTCAAGATGATTCCTGTCATGGCTGATAGGGCAGTACCTGAAAGTGTAACTGGACCGAGTTTAAGGATAGCTCCTCCAAGTCCAAGGACCAACATAGCACTTGCGATAATTAGGTTACGCATTTGAGCGAAATCAACACGTTCTTTGATCAAAACTTTCAAACCGTTGCTGGCGATAACCCCATAAAGAAGGATTGACATACCACCAAGTACAGCATTTGGAATGGTTGAAATCAAGGCAGTGAATTTACCAAGGAAGCTTAGGGCAATCGCGATAAAGGCAGCGTTACGGATAACTGAAACAGAAGCGATACGAGTCATACCGATAACCCCTGTATTTTCTCCGTAAGTTGTATTGGCTGGTCCACCAAGGAAGGCAGAAACAGAAGTTGCGATACCGTCACCGAGAAGAGTACGGTGAAGACCCGGTTCTTTCAAGAATTGACGACCACAGATTTGACCCAAAACAGTATGGTCACCGATGTGTTCAGAAATTGTTACGATAGCGATTGGCAAAATAGCGATGGTTTCTGGACCGAAGTAAAGATTGTATTCTTTAAAGGCACCACCTGTGCTAAATGGCAAGTAGAAACCAGGAATCTCGAACCAGTTAGCTTTAAGAACTGGTGTAAAGTCAACCAAACCAAGGGTTAGTGCGAAGAGATAACCACCGATAATGGCAAAGAGAAATGGAATGATTCGTAGGAATCCTTTTCCTTTTGTATTGATAAAGGCAGCAATCAAGAAAGTAACAACTGCTACAAGAGCATTTTTCCAATTTCCATCCGCTACAAGACCAGCGTTTGTAACAGCTGAACCTGCAAGTCCAAGACCGATAACAATAATCATAGGTCCGATGATGATTGGTGGCAAGAGTTTATCAATCCATTTTGTCCCTACAAATCGGATGCTGGTAGCAACAAGGACATAGACCAAACCAGTCAAGATAACCCCTGTTTGGGCAGCAGATACATCACCACCCATTTCTTTCATAGCCAGTGACATAGCTGTGATAAAGGCGAATGAAGAACCTAGATAAACGGGAACTTTAAATCCAGTTGAAATCATGTAGATAAGTGTTCCAACACCTGAAGCAAAAAGGGCAACAGATACAGGCATTCCCAAAATCAATGGTACCAAGATGGTCGCACCGAACATGGCGAAAACGTGTTGGAAACTAAGGAGAATTCCTTTTCCAGCCGAAGGACGTTGGTCAACGTCTAGTAACAAATCAACAGTTGATTCTTGTTTCATATAAACCTCACTTTTGGGCATCAAAAAAGAGCCCATTATTTTACAGCAATAGGCCCTCAGAGTAAGACTTCTTTAAAAGCTAGATTTTAAAGAGTTTCAAATATTTCTGCGTCTTCGTCACCTCACGGGATGACATTAAAAACCTTTGCTTAGGATAGTATAGCAGAAAAAAATGATTTTGTAAATCATTTTTTCCCGAGCCTAAAAATAAGAGAGCGAGGTTGATTTTGTAAATCATTTTTTCCCGAGCCTGAAAATAAAAGAGCGAGGCTGACTTTGTAAATATTTTTTTACTAAAAAATTTAAAGCGGGCGTTTATTTGGCATGCCAGCCTTTCTTGGGTATTTGTTGGGCGTTTCTTTTTTCTTTTCTACCACTGTGATATAACGCGGATCTCCATTTGGTAGGGCGTAGCTGAGATTGTCTTCGACCTTACTGAAGAGGAGGTTGAGGGCATTCTTAGCTTCAAATAACTCCTCAGGCGCATTGCTGGCCTTGAGTGCCAATAGTTTTCCGCCAACTTGCAGGTAAGGAATTGTCAATTCAGATAAAACCTGCATACGGGCAACCGCACGAGCCGTCACAAAATCATACTGAGCACGGAAGTTCTTGTCTTGGGCAAAGTCTTCTGCACGTCCATGGTAGAAGTGGACACCGTACAAATCCAGTTCTTGAGCCAAAAGTTGGAGGAAGTTGATGCGCTTATTGAGTGAATCAATGATGGTCACATCTAGCTGAGGATAGAGAATTTTCATTGGTAGACTAGGAAATCCTGCCCCAGCACCGATGTCAAGAAGTTTGATAGTTTCATTTGGAATCAAACCTTGAAGAATGGGTGCAATTGAATCGTAAAAATGTTTGAGATAAACTTCTTCCTTGTCCGTAATGGCTGTTAAATTAATCTTTTCATTCCACTCGACCAAGAGCTCAAAATAGCGTTCAAATTGTTTTTTTTGCTGGTCCGAAAGTGGAAGGTTCTGCTTGGCAAGAAAGTTGTAAAATGTTTCTGGTTTCATAGTTATTTCCTTCTTTAGTATCATCTTATTTTACCACAATCATAAAAAATTTGATATACTGGTACTAATCTAAAAGTAGAAAGGACTTATATCATGACTTGGATTATTCTTGGAGTTTTGGCTCTTGTTGTTATTTTTGTGATTGTTAGCTATAACGGTTTGGTTAAAAATCGTATGCAAACCAAGGAGGCTTGGAGCCAGATTGATGTTCAGTTGAAACGTCGAAATGATCTCTTGCCAAACTTGATTGAGACTGTAAAAGGTTATGCCAAATATGAAGGTTCTACCCTTGAAAAGGTGGCAGAACTACGTAACCAAGTGGCGGCAGCGACTTCACCAGCAGAAGCTATGAAAGCTAGTGATGCCCTCACTCGTCAGGTTTCAGGTATTTTTGCAGTTGCAGAAAGCTATCCAGATTTGAAAGCTAGTGCCAACTTTGTGAAATTGCAAGAGGAGTTGACAAACACAGAAAATAAAATTTCTTACTCTCGTCAACTTTACAACAGTGTTGTCAGCAACTACAATGTAAAATTAGAAACTTTCCCAAGCAATATCATCGCTGGAATGTTTGGATTTAAGGCAGCAGATTTCCTTCAAACACCAGAAGAGGAAAAGGCAGTTCCTAAGGTTGATTTTAGCGGTTTAGGTGACTAAGATGTTGTTTGATCAAATTGCAAGCAATAAACGAAAAACCTGGATTTTGTTGCTGGTATTTTTCCTACTCTTAGCTCTTGTTGGCTATGCGGTTGGTTACCTCTTTATGCGTTCTGGGCTTGGTGGTTTGATTATCGCACTGATTATCGGCTTTATCTATGCCTTGTCCATGATTTTTCAATCGACAGAGATTGTCATGTCAATGAATGGAGCGCGTGAGGTTGATGAGCAAATGGCACCAGACCTCTACCATGTAGTGGAAGATATGGCTATGGTGGCTCAGATTCCTATGCCTCGTGTTTTCATCATTGATGATCCAGCCTTAAATGCCTTTGCGACAGGTTCTAACCCTCAAAATGCGGCGGTTGCTGCGACGTCAGGTCTCCTAGCTATCATGAATCGTGAAGAACTAGAAGCTGTTATGGGACATGAAGTCAGTCATATTCGTAATTACGATATCCGTATTTCGACTATTGCTGTTGCCCTGGCCAGTGCTATCACCATGCTTTCTAGTATGGCAGGCCGTATGATGTGGTGGGGTGGAGCAGGTCGCAGACGAAGTGATGATGACCGAGATGGAAATGGCTTAGAAATCATTATGCTAGTGGTTTCCCTCCTAGCTATTGTGCTGGCCCCTCTTGCTGCAACCTTGGTACAACTAGCTATTTCTCGTCAGAGGGAATTCCTAGCTGATGCTTCCAGTGTCGAGTTGACCCGCAATCCTCAAGGGATGATTAATGCTCTACGTAAGTTGGATAATAGTAAACCGATGAGTCGTCCTGTCGATGATGCCAGCAGTGCGCTTTATATTAATGATCCTAAGAAGGGTGGAGGGTTCCAAAAACTCTTTTATACCCACCCACCTATTTCAGAACGGATTGAACGTTTGAAACATATGTAAAAGGAATCCAGAGGTCGTCTCTGGATTTTTGCTATGTTGAAAATTTATAAATCTTCTAAATTAACTACCTCCAAACCATGTTCTGTTAAGTGATAGATGCTTGAGCAGACTTCTTTTAAGAAACGACGGTCATGCGAAACAGTGATGATACCGCCTGGATAGGTTGCAAAGAGTTTTCTGATTTGGGGTTGAGAAGTTGGAGAAAAGTTTCGTGTGGGTTCATCCAGAAGGAGAAAGTTTGGTTTTCGTAGCACTAAATCCAAAAGTAGGAGTTTGCCTTGTTGTCCGCCAGATAAGGAGCTAATTTGATGCTGCATTTCTGGATAACTGAAATTGAGACTGGCTAAGTGAGATTGGATTTTCTGTAGTTCCTCTTTTTCTCCAGTTTTGCTGAGGTAGGCTATTGGTGATAAATCCAATTGCAGTTTCTTGTGGTAATCTTGTGGCATAAAACCAAGTGAAATCTCTCTTTTATCATTCATAAGTTGCTGTAATTTGGCTAACAGAGTTGATTTTCCAATACCATTTGGCCCGATGATACCGATTTTTTCTTGCCCACGGACAGTTAGTTGTAGTTCTTGCACCAAAATTCGCTCGCCAATGGACAAATTCTCTTTTTCCAGTTGGATTAAGACTTTAGAAGCCGGTAATGGCTGTATATCTGAGAAGAAAAGTCTGATTTCTTCCTCTTCAAGTGGTTTTTGGGTCATGGACTGAGCTAGCTTTTCAAAGCGTTTTTCTTGAGATAGAACATTTTTCATCTTTTTAGCCAATAGGCGACCGGCAGTACTGTCTTTGGTAGCTCGAAGTGCAGTTTCTACATTTTGCTTGACTCGCCGATGTTTTTCCATGGTTTTATCGTAGGTTCTTTGATCGTTAGCCGCTTGCTGACTTTGTCTGGCAAAATTAGCCTTTCTCTGCTCACTATAGCGGTCATAGTCTAAATGCTCTACTAACGTTTCTGCTTCTTTACGGTGTTTGACCAGTCGCAAGTGAACAATAGTGTCTGCCGTTTCAGAAAGAAAGTCCTCATCATGGGAGATGAAAATAGCAGTTTGCCGAATCTTTTGAATCTGACTTTTTAGCCAATCAACCGTCTCAAGGTCTAGGTCATTTGAAGGTTCATCTAAAAATAGAATCTCAAAGGGTTTGGCTAACTCATGGATGAGCTGAATTTTCAAAGCTTCACCCCCTGATAGACTGCCAATCTCTTGGTCGCTTGCGAAACGATTGCTATCAAAATGCAATTCCTCAGCCAAACGATAGAGGATACTGTAGTCTAAATCAATAGAATCTAAAAAGAAGTAGTCGTGTAGAGTTTTCTTTTTCAGCTCCTCGGGGAGTTTTTGAGGAATGTAGGCTAGTGATTGATGGTCAGACTGGATGTCACCCCTGATAGTGAAATCAGGCAAAGCTTCCCCCATTAAAGTTTTAAGTAAGGTTGATTTGCCATTTCCTTCCTCTCCAATAATAGCTACCTTTTCCCCATCCTGGATGGTCATGCTTAGATCAGAGACAAGGTCTCGTAAATCTTTGTTTTGTGTGATGGTCAGGTGATTGATTTTTATCATATGATTGCCCTTTCTAGAATGTCCATAGTGCATAACAAAAAGCTCTACTTTACCTAGTAGAGCCCAAAGTCTATGTCAAAAAAACTCTATGAAAATGCCAGAAAAAAGAGCATAAAAGAGCACACAAAAAGAGACAAAAACAAGATCTACTAAATAAAGGTTCTTTATTTGATAGACTTAGTTGTTCATGTCTCCCTTACCTCCGAGTATTAGTATCTTTATACTATACCTTTAAGGAAATTTTGTCAACAGAAAACTGGAAATTCTATGCTCTAAAATCCGTGTGGTAGGCATTAGTAATGAGTTCTTTGTCTTCCATGTGAGTATCTTCCTTGCTCTGATGTATTCTTGCCTATAGTATAGAACTAAAAAAATGACATAGTAAACATGTTAAAAACTCGAATGTTAATTACAAAGTTTGCTGTGCTGATTTGTAGCCTTTTCATGGTATAATCAAGAGAGTAAATCTTTATGGAGGAAGTATGAAATTAAATATTCAAGAAATTCGTAAGCAGTCTGAAGGCTTGCATTTTGAACAAGCGTTAGATTTAGTTGCTGACCTACGTGCACGTAATCAAGAAATTTTAGATGTAAAAGATATCCTTGCAGTTGGGAAAGTCCAATATGAAGACCGTATGTATTTCTTAGATTATCAGTTGTCTTATACCATTGTCCTTGCTTCAAGTCGTAGTATGGAGCCAGTTGAGTTGGCTGAATCTTATCCAGTCACAGAAGTTTTCATGGAAGGCGCAACTAACCAGCTAGATCAAGAAGTTTTAGACGATGATTTGGTCTTGCCTATCGAAAATGGAGAACTTGACCTTGCTGAGAGCGTGTCAGACAATATCCTACTAAACATTCCTATCAAGGTCTTGACGGCTGAAGAAGAAGCTGGTCAAGGTTTTGTGTCAGGAAATGACTGGCAAATCATGACAGAAGAAGAATACCAAGCCCAACAAGCGGTTAAGAAAGAAGAAAACAGTCCTTTTGCTGGCTTACAAGGACTATTTGATGGAGACGAATAATGGTCTTGTCAAAAAAACGCGCACGAAAGGTGCTAGAAGAAATTATTGCTCTTTTTCCAGATGCCAAGCCCAGTCTTGATTTTACCAATCATTTTGAACTACTAGTTGCGGTCATGTTGTCAGCTCAGACAACAGATGCAGCGGTAAATAAGGCCACACCAGGTCTCTTTGCTGCCTTTCCAACGCCACAAGCCATGTCTGTGGCGACAGAGGGTGAGATTGCTTCACATATTTCTCGCCTGGGACTGTATCGGAATAAGGCTAAATTCCTTAAAAAATGTGCCCAACAGTTACTAGACGATTTTTATGGCCAAGTTCCTCAAACACGTGAGGAATTAGAGAGTTTGGCAGGTGTTGGTCGCAAGACAGCCAATGTTGTTATGAGTGTAGGATTTGGGATTCCAGCTTTTGCAGTGGATACTCATGTAGAGCGTATTTGCAAACACCACGATATCGTCAAAAAATCAGCGACACCACTTGAGGTGGAAAAGCGGGTCATGGATATCTTGCCGCCTGAGCAGTGGTTAGCAGCTCATCAGGCCATGATTTATTTTGGAAGAGCCATTTGCCATCCTAAAAATCCAGAGTGTGACCAGTACCCACAGTTATATGATTTTAGCAATTTATAAGATGGGGTTTCAAAAGTTTTTGCTTGATTTTAGGCTCGCTTTGTGCTATAGTAATTGATAATTAAATATTCCTTTAAACCTGTCCCGTGAGGCAGGCAAGGAGCGTGATAAAGTAGAAGGGTGAAGTCTATACTGTTTGTAGTAGGGCTTACTTAGCTATACATTTCAAGTCTCCTTGTTTAAGGAGACTTTTCTTTTTGGAGGTTTGTCATGAAGACAAAAGAAGTTGTAGACGAATTGACCGTCAAACGAGCGATTACGCGTATTACTTATGAGATTATCGAACGCAACAAAGATTTGAATAAAATCGTCTTGGCTGGTATTAAAACTCGCGGTGTCTTTATCGCCTACCGAATCCAAGAACGTTTGGAGCAGCTAGAAAATCTTTCAGTTCCTGTTGTGGAATTAGATACTAAACCTTTCCGTGATGATGTTAAAAGTGGAGAAGATACTTCTTTGGTTTCTGTAGATGTGACAGACCGTGAAGTTATCTTGGTAGATGATGTGCTTTATACAGGTCGTACCATCCGCGCTGCTATTGATAATATTGTAGGTCATGGTCGTCCTGCGCGCGTGAGTTTAGCAGTTCTGGTCGATCGTGGACATAGAGAATTGCCAATCCGTCCAGATTACGTTGGAAAAAACATCCCAACTAGTCGTTCTGAAGAAATCATCGTAGAGATGGCAGAACTTGATGGCCAAGACAGAGTTCTGATTACTGAAGAAGCTTAGAAAGCTAAAGGAGTAGCCATGTCAGAAAATCAACAAGCATTGAACCATGTGGTGTCTATGGAAGACCTCACTGTCGATCAAGTGATGAAATTGATTAAGCGAGGAATTGAGTTTAAAAACGGAGCTCAACTTCCTTATGAAGACCATCCGATTGTTTCCAATCTTTTCTTTGAGGATTCTACACGGACGCATAAGTCCTTTGAAGTGGCAGAGATTAAACTGGGATTGGAGCGAATTGACTTTGATGTGAAGACTAGTTCAGTCAATAAGGGTGAGACACTTTATGATACCATTTTGACTCTGTCTGCTTTAGGAGTGGATGTCTGTGTGATTCGTCACCCAGAGGTCGACTACTACAGAGAGTTGATTGCTAGTCCGACGATTACGACTTCCATCATCAATGGTGGAGATGGTTCGGGACAACACCCTAGCCAGAGCTTGCTTGATTTGATGACCATTTATGAGGAATTTGGTCACTTTGAGGGGCTCAAGGTTGCTATTGCAGGTGACTTGGACCACTCACGCGTTGCCAAATCTAATATGCAGATTTTGAAACGCTTGGGAGCTGAACTTTACTTTGCTGGCCCTGAGGAATGGAGAAGTCAAGAGTTTGCAGACTATGGACAGTTTGTAACCATTGATGAAATCATTGATCAGGTGGATGTCATGATGTTTCTCCGTGTGCAACATGAACGCCATGACAGTGGTGCAGTTTTTTCAAAAGAAGACTACCATGCCCAACATGGCTTGACTCAAGAACGTTACGATCGTTTGAAAGAAACAGCAATCCTTATGCATCCAGCTCCAGTCAATCGTGATGTAGAAATTGCAGATCACTTGGTTGAAGCACCAAAATCACGGATTGTCCAACAAATGACCAATGGTGTCTTTGTTCGAATGGCAATCTTAGAATCCGTACTGGCGAGTAGAAACGCCAACTAAAACACAAGACGTTAAAAGACGCCAGTGAGCGTCCACGAGAGGTGAAAATATGACAAAGAGACTTCTAGTATTAGAAGATGGCACAGTTTTTGAAGGCAAGGCCTTTGGAGCAGATATTGATGTAACAGGCGAAATCGTCTTTAATACAGGTATGACCGGCTACCAAGAATCCATTACAGACCAGTCTTATAATGGACAAATCTTGACCTTTACTTATCCTTTGGTAGGAAATTATGGAATTAACCGTGATGATTACGAATCCATCATTCCAACTTGTAAGGGAATTGTCGTTTTCGAAGAGGCGCGTCGAGCAAGCAACTGGCGCAACCAAATGACCTTGGATAAATTTTTGAAAGCCAAGAAAATTCCTGGTATTTCAGGGATTGATACGCGTGCACTTACCAAGATTATTCGTAAGCATGGTACTATGCGTGCAACCTTGACCCATGTTGGGGACAGTATGGACCATGTGACGGACCAGCTCCAAGCAACAGTTTTGCCGACAGATAATATCAAACAGGTTTCTACTAAAACGTCTTATCCAGCTCCAGGAGTTGGTTTGAGCGTGGTGCTAGTGGACTTTGGTCTCAAGCACTCAATCCTACGTGAACTTTCTAAGCGTAACTGTAACGTGACGGTTGTTCCTTACTCAACAACGGCGGAAGAAATTCTCCATCTCAATCCTGACGGAGTTATGTTGTCAAACGGTCCAGGTAACCCAGAAGATGTTCCACAAGCACTGGATATGATTCGTGGTGTGCAAGGAAAAATTCCAATTTTTGGTATTTGTATGGGGCATCAACTCTTTGCTATGGCAAATGGTGCTAAGACCTACAAGATGAAATTTGGTCACCGTGGCTTTAACCATGCAGTACGTGAAATTGCTACAGGACGTGTGGATTTTACAAGTCAAAACCATGGTTATGCAGTTAGCCGTGAGGATTTGCCAGAACACTTGATTATCACCCACGAAGAAATCAATGATAAGTCAGTTGAAGGTGTACGTCACAGATACCAACCTGCTTTTTCTGTTCAATACCACCCAGACGCAGCACCTGGTCCACACGACGCAAGTTACCTATTCGACGAGTTTATCGAGATGATGGAAGCTTTTAAACAATCAAACTAAGAACGAGTAAAAACTCGTCGGAGAATTTATGTAACTGAACTCGGACGGAAAGCTTGGAATTTAGAGAAATCAATTTGGATTGTCAATCCTTCCTTGGTTTCCTAAAATTCAATCGCTTTCTATTCGTCCTTTGTATCTTATTTAATGGCAACCCGAGAGTTGCCGAATAGAAAGGAGAAGATACATTGTTCGCGGAAGTGAACACGCCCTAAGAACTGTGTGAAAAAGATAAACATCGTCTTGACGCTGAAGGCGTCTGCACCGAGTTTCCTATTTTCACTGTGTTCTTTACGGGCTTTGTATCATAAACTATGCCTAAACGTACTGATATTCAAAAAATTATGGTGATTGGTTCTGGTCCGATTATTATTGGTCAGGCTGCTGAGTTTGACTACGCTGGGACCCAGGCTTGCTTGTCATTGAAAGAGGAAGGTTATGAGGTTGTTTTGGTTAACTCAAATCCTGCAACTATTATGACGGACAAGGAAATTGCTGATAAGGTTTATATTGAACCGATCACACTTGAGTTTGTGACACGTATTCTTCGTAAGGAACGTCCAGATGCCTTGCTACCAACACTCGGTGGTCAGACAGGTCTCAACATGGCCATGGAATTGTCTAAAAATGGTATCCTAGATGAGCTTGGAGTGGAACTTCTGGGAACTAAATTATCTGCC
Source organism: Streptococcus parapneumoniae (assembly GCF_037076355.1). NCBI lineage: Bacteria > Bacillati > Bacillota > Bacilli > Lactobacillales > Streptococcaceae > Streptococcus > Streptococcus parapneumoniae. The sequence goes on from NZ_AP026968.1 coordinate 940,358, forward strand.
ATTGACCAAGCGGAGGACCGTGACCTCTTTAAACAATTGATGGAAGAGCTCAACCAACCAATCCCAGAATCTGAAATTGTCAACACAGTCGAAGAAGCAGTTGCCTTTGCAGCAACAATTGGCTACCCAGTCATCGTCCGTCCAGCTTTTACACTTGGTGGTACTGGTGGTGGTATGTGTGCCAACGAGGAAGAATTGCGTGAAATCGCTGAAAATGGTTTGAAATTGTCACCTGTTACCCAGTGTTTGATTGAACGTTCCATTGCTGGTTTCAAGGAAATCGAGTACGAAGTCATGCGTGACTCAGCTGACAATGCTTTGGTTGTTTGTAACATGGAAAACTTTGACCCAGTTGGGATTCACACAGGAGATTCCATTGTATTCGCCCCTGCCCAAACCATGTCAGATTATGAAAACCAAATGCTTCGTGACGCGAGCTTGAGCATTATTCGTGCCCTCAAGATTGAAGGTGGATGTAACGTTCAGCTAGCTCTTGATCCCCACAGCTTTAAGTACTATGTTATAGAAGTAAACCCCCGTGTATCGCGTTCGTCAGCCCTTGCTTCTAAGGCGACAGGATATCCGATTGCTAAGTTGGCTGCCAAGATTGCAGTCGGTTTGACCTTGGATGAGGTTATAAACCCAGTCACTGGTTCAACCTATGCCATGTTTGAACCAGCCCTTGACTACGTTGTTGCCAAGATCCCACGTTTCCCATTTGACAAGTTTGAAAAAGGTGAGCGCCGTCTTGGTACCCAGATGAAGGCGACTGGAGAAGTCATGGCGATTGGTCGTAACATCGAGGAATCTCTCCTTAAAGCTTGTCGTTCCCTTGAAATTGGGGTGCACCACAATGAAATGCCTGAACTTGCAGCAGTTTCTGATGATGCCTTGATTGAAAAAGTAGTCAAAGCCCAGGATGACCGTCTCTTCTATGTATCAGAAGCCATTCGCCGCGGTTATACACCAGAAGAAATTGCTGAATTGACTAAGATTGATATCTTCTATCTTGATAAACTCCTACACATCTTTGAAATTGAGCAAGAATTGGGTGCTCATCCACAAAATCTAGAAGTCTTGAAAACTGCAAAATTGAATGGCTTCTCAGACCGTAAGATTGCTGAGCTCTGGAAAACGACTGCTGACCAAGTTCGCCAACTTCGTTTGGAAAACAAGATTGTTCCTGTTTATAAGATGGTCGATACTTGTGCGGCAGAATTTGACTCTGAAACACCATACTTCTATTCAACCTATGGATGGGAAAATGAATCTATCAAGTCTGATAAGGAATCTGTACTTGTCCTAGGTTCAGGTCCAATCCGTATCGGTCAAGGGGTCGAGTTTGACTATGCAACGGTTCACTCAGTTAAGGCTATCCAGGCAGCTGGTTATGAAGCCATCATCATGAACTCAAATCCAGAGACCGTTTCAACAGACTTCTCTGTATCAGATAAGCTTTACTTTGAGCCATTGACATTCGAAGATGTTATGAACGTCATTGACTTGGAGCAACCAAAAGGGGTTATCGTTCAGTTCGGTGGTCAAACAGCCATCAACCTTGCGGAGCCATTGGCAAAAGCAGGTGTAACCATCCTTGGTACACAGGTTGCTGACCTAGACCGTGCTGAAGACCGTGACCTCTTTGAGCAAGCTCTTAAAGACTTGGATATTCCACAGCCACCAGGACAAACGGCTACAAATGAAGAAGAAGCAGTGCTTGCAGCTCGCAAGATTGGCTTCCCAGTTCTTGTCCGCCCATCTTATGTACTTGGTGGACGTGCCATGGAAATCGTTGAAAACGAAGAAGACCTTCGTTCTTACATGCGAACTGCGGTTAAGGCTAGTCCTGACCATCCAGTCCTTGTAGACTCTTATATCGTTGGACAAGAGTGTGAAGTTGATGCCATTTCAGACGGCGAAAATGTTCTCATTCCTGGTATCATGGAGCATATCGAACGTGCCGGTGTCCACTCAGGTGACTCAATGGCCGTTTACCCACCACAAACCTTGTCGCAAAAGGTGCAAGAAACAATCGCAGACTATACTAAACGCCTAGCAATCGGTCTTAACTGCCTTGGAATGATGAACATCCAGTTTGTCATCAAGGATGAAAAAGTCTATGTTATTGAGGTCAATCCACGTGCCAGCCGTACCGTTCCATTCCTTTCTAAGGTAACCAATATTCCTATGGCTCAAGTAGCAACCAAGCTTATTCTTGGTCAAAAACTTGAAGAACTTGGTTACCAAGAGGGACTTTACCCTGAAAGCACCCGCGTTCATATCAAGGCACCTGTCTTCTCCTTTACCAAACTAGCTAAGGTAGACAGCTTACTTGGTCCTGAAATGAAGTCGACAGGGGAAGTTATGGGTTCTGATACGACTTTGGAAAAAGCTCTCTATAAAGCCTTTGAAGCTTCTTACCTCCACTTGCCAACTTTTGGAAATGTAGTCTTCACCATTGCTGATGATGCCAAAGAAGAAGCCTTGGACTTGGCTCGTCGTTTCCAAAATATTGGCTATGGAATCCTCGCGACAGAAGGGACAGCAGCCTTCTTTGCTAGTCATGGATTGCAAGCACAACCTGTTGGAAAGATTGGTGATGACGATAAGGATATTCCAAGTTTTGTACGCAAAGGAAGAATTCAAGCTATCGTTAACACAGTAGGAACAAAACGAACTGCTGATGAAGATGGTGAGCAAATCCGCCGTTCAGCCATTGAACACGGTGTACCTCTCTTCACAGCCTTAGATACAGCTAATGCCATGCTCAAAGTGCTGGAAAGCCGTAGTTTTGTTACAGAAGCCATTTAATACCCAATGAAAATCAAAGAGCAAACTAGTCGCAGGCTGTACTTGAGTACGGCAAGGCGACATTGACACGGTTTGAAGAGATTTTCGAAGAGTATAAATAGGAAAATAAGTTGGATAAAAGGTCTTTAAGAAGATAAGGAAAACGCATAATATCAGATACAGAATGAACCTGATATTATGCGTTTTGTTGTGGGGGGACTTACTTTATTTTTTCCTGCAATTGAGTTTTTTCCAAGTCTCACTCAATACTTTGTATAATTGCCATCAATCAGCTTTTACGATAAGCTTTAATACTGTGACTATACCATTCTTGCATTTCCTTTGATGGTGGTGTCATATAATCCCCATACATCTGGGTTAAAAATTGGTCATATTTTTTTGGCACAGGCAACATACGACCTTCAAACTCAGTTAAGATGAGTTCTTTAAAGGTATCAACTGGGAAGACTTCTTTCATTCCTTCCTTACCGATCCCAATTCCTCCTTCATATTGAGGAGAGTTGGTTGTAGCATTTTTGACTAGCTGATCAATTTTCTTGTAAAAGTAACGGGGATTGACCACTCGGAGGGCGTACCAGCTACATAATCTTAGAAAATCTTTTAATTTGCTATCACCGTGAACTGCGCGTGATTTTTTGATATAAGCTAGTTGACGAAGGGCCACATACTTATAACTCTTGTCGACAATGCTCAAGTCTGTAAAGCGATCAATTGGGAAGACATCAATAAAGAGACTGGTGTCATGACGCTTGTACTTCACATGGTCTTCGATAACTGTAGAAGTATCCAAAATCGATGCGAAATTATGGAAGTACCAAGAAGAAGTGTCGTAGGAGAGAACCTTATAACGTGGATGATCTTCTTCCTCAATAATCTTCAGTAAACGCTCGTAATCTTCACGATAAAGGGAAATATCAATATCATCATCCCAAGGAATCATACCTTTGTGGCGGATAGCTCCAAGCATGGTTCCATAACTTAGAAAATAAGGAATATCATGTTTCTTACAAGTCTCATCAATATAGTCTAGCAGGGCTAGTTGAATTTCTTTAATTTCTTCTTTTTCTAAATATTGCATTCTAATCCTCCAATTTGTAGGCATGAAATTCATGACTGTAGAAGCGTTTTTCTTCAGGTGGCAAGGTCATATAATCTCCATAAAATTGCGTCAAAATAGTATCAAATTTTTCAGGTGCGGGAAGGCTTAAATTCTCAAAGGGCAAATCGATTGTTTTATCAAAAGTACCACTTGGGAAGACTTCCTTCTCCTTAAATTTAGAAGGGATAAAAGCCATATACTGCCCATTCTCACGGCTATATTTTTGAATTTCTTTCTCGATTTTATGTGCGAAATAACGAGGAGAAACCGGTCGAAGGAGCAACCAAAAGGCTGTTCGTATCCAATCTTTTAAGAGGCTATCTTTATAGACAATATTTTTATGTTTACTGAAAGACAGAAGTTTGAAGCTTTCCAGTTTGTAACAAGTATCAATGACCTTAGGGTCATCAAAGCGATCCATAGGGAAAATATCGATAAAAACACCTGACTCATAGGTTTTTGTATTTCGAGTATCGATTATTTTAGTTGTACTGTCGGTTATTTTGATAAAGTTATTAAAGTAGTTTTTATCCGTTTCTAAGGATAAAAGTTTGTATTTACTTTTTTCCTTTTGAAAGATGTTAATAAATCGTTGGTAGTCTTCTCGAGGCATGGATAAATCAATATCGTCGTCCCAAGGGATAAAGCCCTGATGTCGAACTGCCCCAATCAGAGTTCCGTAGTTAATAATATAGTTGATATTGTGCTTTTTACAGAGAGTATCAATATAATCCAAAATTTCTAATTCAATTTGTTTGGCATCTTCAATGGTTAGTTGTTTCATTCTATACTCCTAAGATTTTTTGAGTTTATTTTTTAAGGCTAGGACATGGTTTAAAAATTCATAGAAAATGCTATCTTTGGTGAAGACAAGTAGACCAATATAAGAGATGGCTGATAGCAAGACAATCAAACCAGTATTAATCAAAAATGGCAAATGAATGACCATATCCACAGGATACAAGAAATTAATCAGGAAATAAATTCCTACAAAGGAAAGTGAAAAGAGAGAGTATCGAATAGTATAGCTAAAGATATGTCCTAAGTGAATAAGTTGTTTCCTATGGATGAAAATGATATAGAAAACAAGTAGAGAGGCCTCTGATAACATAGTTGTCAGTAAATAGTATTCAGGAGCCACGATATGGTTGAAAAAGAGGAGACTATTTAAGCCCAAATTGAGTAGCCCAGCAAAGACTGTATAGACTGTGATACGTTTTTCATAGCCGTTTGTAAAGAGAATTTGGGAACCAAGAATGGTATCTAGTGCCAGGATAATCGTACGAAAAGCGAAGAGAGAGGTTAAGATACCGCCTCCGATATATTTTTCACTACCGTAAAGGAGGATGGCATTTGGTCCTAAAACCATGAGCCCAAAACTTAAAGGAATGATAAAGAAGTTAAAGATTCGACTACCTCTATTAACCAGAGAAACATAGGCTTCTTTGTCTCCTTTACCCAAATAGTAACTGAGACGAGGCACACTCACTCCGATAGCTCCTGTTACAACACCAGCTATAACGGTCACAATTCGTTGAGCCATGGTATAGTAACTAACGTTGACATCAATCCCTGTTTTAACGAGGAAGAGGCGATCTAAAAAAGTGAAGAGCATATTGGCATTGGCAAAGACCAACATGGCTGTCAGAGGGAGAAAGAGCGGTTTAAAATCACTTATGTGGATTTTAACAAGTTTGATCTCTCTTTTGATCCAAAAATAACTAATCAGATAGTTAATTAGTGTCGATAAACTCATTACAAGTGTATAGACAACAATATCGTGTTCATTTTTAACAAATAAGAAAATAGAGACCAGCATCAGGATACGGATGAAGGCAGTTTTGTAAAAGAGAAAACTGTAATTTTCTAGAGCTTCATTGACCCATTCGATTGAAAAAATCTGGGCAATGAGTTGAATCCCCATAACAAGGTAGACTTTTTTGACGATTGGATTATCTGTAAAGAAGAGAGGATAGGCAAGGATATAGACAGCGGTAGTCAAAATCGTACAAGCAATGCACAAATAAAAAAGACTGGAGAAGGTTCTATTCAGATCTTTTTTGTTATCCTTGACATTACTGATGGCCCGTAAACCGTAGTTATAGACCCCATAAGTCGCAAAGGGCAAGAAAAATGACAAAATAGTGTCGACAGAGTTGAAGTAACCATAGCCAGTTCGGTCCAAGACACGCGCGACATAGGTTCCAGTTAGGATGGGAAAAATAATATTTAAGACACGAATTCCCATGTAAGATAGAGCATTTAATTTTATACTTTTCATTCAATTTACCTCGTTTTTCATTATATCATAAAGTCAGCTAATAAGAAATGAAGGGCAGTAATACTCTTCGAAAATCAAATTCAAACCACGTCAGCGTCGCCTTACCGTACTCAAGTACAGCTTACGGCTAGCTTCCTAGTTTGCTTTTTGATTTTCATTGAGTATAAGTCAAGTAATCACTTTGAAGTTTCAAATCTTAATTTTAAGTTTTCTTTAAGGAAAGTATATTATTCTGAAGAACTCTAAAATTTCACAGCCATTTATTGGTAATGACTACAGAATTCCAAGTCATTACTAGAAGTGGACTAGTTTCTTTGAATAATAGAACTCCTTAATCCTTCTATTCTAGAACGGGAGGGCCGGTATTTCTTTTATGATAGAACTAGATTGTGGTATAATAGAGAGAATAAGTTTTTTTAGTAAGACAAAGGAGAAAATAGATGATTTATGCAGGAATTCTTGCTGGTGGAACTGGCACACGCATGGGAATCAGTAACTTGCCAAAACAATTTTTAGAGCTAGGTGATCGACCTATTTTGATTCATACAATTGAAAAATTTGTCTTGGAACCAAGTATTGAAAAAATTGTGGTTGGGGTTCATGGAGACTGGGTTTCTCATGCAGAAGATCTTGTAGATAAATATCTGCCTCTTCATAAGGAACGTATCATCATTACAAAGGGTGGTGCTGACCGCAATACAAGTATTGAAAAAATCATTGAAGCTATCGATGCTTATCGTCCGCTTACTCCAGAGGACATCGTTGTTACCCACGATTCTGTTCGTCCATTCATTACGCTTCGCATGATTCAGGACAATATCCAACTTGCCCACAATCATGACGCAGTGGACACAGTGGTAGAAGCGGTTGATACTATCGTTGAAAGTACCAATGGTCAATTCATTACAGATATTCCAAATCGTGCTCACCTTTATCAAGGACAAACACCTCAAACATTCCGTTGCAAGGACTTCATGGACCTTTATGGCTCTCTTTCTGCTGAAGAGAAAGAAATCTTGACAGATGCATGTAAAATCTTTGTCATTAAAGGAAAAGATGTAGCCTTGGCCAAGGGTGAATACTCAAATCTGAAGATTACAACCGTAACAGATTTGAAGATTGCAAAAAGTATGATTGAGAAAGACTAGTAAAATGATTAATCAAATTTATCAACTAACTAAGCCTAAGTTTATCAATGTCAAATATCAGGAAGAGGCTATTGACCAAGAGAATCATATCCTCATCCGCCCTAATTATATGGCGGTCTGTCATGCGGATCAGCGTTACTACCAAGGAAAACGTGATCCAAAGATTTTGAATAAAAAACTTCCAATGGCAATGATTCACGAGTCATGTGGAACCGTTATTTCTGACCCGACAGGAACCTACGAGGTTGGGCAAAAAGTTGTCATGATTCCCAATCATCCTCCTATGCAGAGTGATGAAGAATTCTATGAGAACTACATGACAGGGACTCATTTCTTGTCTAGTGGATTTGATGGCTTTATGAGAGAGTTTGTTTCTCTTCCTAAAGATCGTGTGGTGGCTTATGATGCTATTGAAGATACGGTTGCAGCCATTACAGAGTTTGTCAGTGTTGGCATGCATGCCATGAATCGCTTATTGACCCTTGCTCATAGCAAGCGGGACCGAATCGCCGTTATCGGAGATGGAAGTCTAGCATTTGTGGTTGCCAATATTATCAATTATACTTTGCCAGAAGCAGAGATTGTGGTTATTGGTCGTCATTGGGAAAAATTGGAACTTTTCTCTTTTGCCAAAGAATGCTATATTACTGATAATATTCCTGAAGATTTGGCCTTTGACCATGCTTTTGAGTGTTGTGGTGGTGATGGTACTGGACCGGCTATAAATGACCTGATTCGCTACATTCGTCCTCAGGGAACGATTCTCATGATGGGAGTTAGCGAATATAAAGTCAATCTCAATACTCGCGATGCCTTAGAAAAAGGCTTGCTCTTGGTTGGTTCCTCTCGTTCTGGTCGCATTGATTTTGAAAATGCCATCCAAATGATGGAAGTCAAGAAATTTGCCAATCGTCTTAAAAATATCCTTTATCTAGAAGAACCTGTAAGAGAAATTAAAGATATTCACCGTGTCTTTGCGACCGATTTAAACACAGCCTTTAAAACCGTGTTTAAGTGGGAAGTATAAGTGCTGGAGGTTAATTGTGGAGAAAATCATTAAAGAGAAAATTTCTTCCTTACTTAGTCAAGAAGAGGAAGTCCTCAGTGTTGAACAACTGGGGGGAATGACCAATCAAAACTATTTGGTCAAAACAACAAATAAGCAATACATTGTTAAATTCTTTGGTAAAGGGACAGAAAAGCTTATCAATCGTCAAGATGAAAAGTACAATCTTGAACTACTAAAGGATTTAGACTTAGATGTAAAAAATTATCTTTTTGATATTGAAGCTGGTATCAAAGTAAATGAGTATATCGAATCTGCGATTACGCTTGATTCAACTACAATCAAGACCAAATTTGATAAAATTGCTCCAATATTACAAACTATTCATGCTTCTGGCAAGGAATTAAGAGGAGAATTTGCTCCTTTTGAAGAAATCAAAAAATACGAATCCTTGATTGAAGAGAAAATCCCTTATGCCAACTATGAAGCTGTTCGAGAAGAAGTCTTCTCCTTAGAGAAAAGACTGGCTGACTTAGGTGTTGACAGAAAATCTTGTCATATCGATTTGGTGCCTGAAAACTTTATAGAATCACCTCAAGGACGTCTATATCTGATTGACTGGGAATATTCATCAATGAATGATCCAATGTGGGATTTGGCAGCCCTCTTTTTAGAGTCCGAATTTACTCGTCAAGAGGAAGAAGACTTCTTGTCTCACTATGAGAGTGAGCAAACACCTGTCTCTCGTGAAAAGATTGCCATTTATAAAATTTTACAAGACACTATTTGGAGTCTATGGACTGTCTATAAGGAAGAGCAAGGTGCAGATTTTGGTGACTATGGTGTGAGTCGTTACCAAAGAGCTGTTAAAGGTTTGGCTTCTTATGGAGGTTCAGATGAAAAATAAAAATGGAGTTTCTTTTGGTCTACTCTCAGGTATTTTCTGGGGTTTAGGTCTAACAATTAGTGCTTACATCTTTTCGATTTTTACAGATTTGTCACCCTTTGTAGTGGCTGCTGCTCATGATTTTTTGAGCATCTTTATCTTACTAGCTTTTCTTTTAGTGAAAGAAGGGAAAGTTCGCCTCTCAATTTTCTTAAATATTCGCAATGTTAGTGTTATCATCGGAGCCTTGCTAGCAGGCCCTATCGGTATGCAGGCCAATCTTTATGCGGTTAAGTATATCGGAAGTTCCTTGGCTTCATCAGTATCGGCTATTTACCCTGCGATTTCAGTTTTATTGGCTTTCTTCTTTTTGAAGCACAAGATTTCGAAAAATACTGTGTTTGGGATTGTCTTGATTATTGGAGGGATTATTGCTCAGACCTATAAGGTTGAACAGGTCAATTCCTTCTACATTGGGATTCTTTGTGCTTTGGTTTGTGCCATTGCATGGGGGAGTGAGAGTGTCCTTAGCTCCTTTGCCATGGAAAGTGAATTGAGTGAAATCGAAGCCCTCTTAATCCGTCAAGTAACTTCATTCTTGTCCTATCTTGTGATTGTGCTCTTCTCTCATCAGTCATTTGCTGCAGTGGCCAATGGACAATTGCTAGGTCTTATGATTGTCTTTGCAGCCTTTGATATGATTTCCTACTTGGCTTATTATATCGCTATCAATCGCTTGCAACCAGCCAAGGCTACAGGTCTTAACGTGAGTTATGTAGTTTGGACTGTCTTGTTTGCAGTTGTTTTCTTGGGTGCACCGCTAGATATGCTGACAATTATTACGTCACTTGTCGTTATTGCTGGAGTTTATATTATTATTAAAGAATAAAGGAGATTCGTGTGAAAGCCATTATCTTAGCAGCGGGATTGGGAACTCGCTTGCGTCCTATGACTGAAAATACCCCTAAAGCCTTGGTTCAGGTTAATCAAAAACCTTTGATTGAATACCAGATTGAGTTTCTCAAAGAAAAGGGAATCCATGATATCATCATCATTGTTGGTTACCTTAAAGAACAATTCGATTACTTAAAAGACAAATACGGTGTTCGCCTCGTTTTCAATGATAGATACGCTGACTACAATAACTTTTACTCTCTCTATCTTGTAAAAGAAGAATTGGCTAACAGCTATGTTATTGATGCAGATAACTACCTCTTTAAAAATATGTTCCGCAATGATTTGACACGTTCGACTTATTTTAGTGTTTATCGTGAAGATTGTACCAACGAATGGTTCTTGGTCTATGGAGACGACTACAAGGTTCAAGATATTACTGTTGATAGCAAGGCTGGTCGTATCCTTAGTGGTGTATCCTTCTGGGATGCTCCAACTGCAGAAAAGATTGTCGGCTTTATCGATAAGGCCTATGCAAGTGGTGAATTTGTTGATCTCTATTGGGACAATATGGTTAAGGATAATATCAAAGAGCTAGATGTCTATGTTGAAGAATTAGAAGGCAATAGCATCTATGAGATCGATAGTGTCCAAGACTATCATAAATTAGAAGAAATTCTTAAAAACGAAAATTAAAAATTTTGTATGTGAGTTATAGTCTCGATAAAAATAGTTACATCAAAATGAAATAGGAATTAGGTGAATCAATTGGGGAAGTCAAATTAGTGTGTTCGTCTCCTATTTCAATCTATTATACAAGAAAAGTGCAAATAAGAAATCTCCAGATTAGGAACCGTCAGTGAGTTCTCTAGTCTGGAGATTTTTGGCTCTTTGTCAACTGTAGTGGGTTGAAGAAAAGCTAAGCTCGAGAAAGGACAAATTTCGTCCTTTCTTTTTTGATATTCAGAGCGATAAAAATCCGTTTTTTGAAGTTTTCAAAGTTCCGAAATCCAAAGGCATTGCGCTTGATAAGTTTGATGAGATTATTGGTGGCTTCCAGTTTGGCGTTGGAATAGGGTAGTTGAAGGGCGTTGGCAATTTTCTCTTTATCCTTGAGGAAGGTTTTAAAGACAGTCTGAAAAAGAGGATGAACCTGCTTTAGATTGTCCTCAATGAGCCCGAAAAATTTATCCGGTTCCTTATTCTGAAAGTGAAAAAGCAAGAGTTGATAGAGATGGTAGTGATGTTTCAAGTCTTCTGAATAGCTCAAAAGCTTGTCTAGAATTTCTTTATTCGTCAAGTGCATGCGAAAAGTAGGGCGATAAAAACGTTTATAGCTGAGTTTCCGACTATCTTGTTGGATGAGTTTCCAGTAGCGTTTGATAGCCTTGTATTCATGGGATTTTCGATGAAACTGATTCATGATTTGGACACGCATACGACTCATAGCACGGCTCATGTGTTGGACAATATGGAAACGATCCAACACGATTTTAGCGTTTGGAAAAAGCTGTTTAGCCAAGTCATAGTAGGGGTTAAACATATCCATAGTAATGATTTTCACCTGACAACGAACGGCTCTATCGTAGCGCAGAAAGTGATTTCGGATGATAGCTTGTGTTCTACCCTCAAGAACAGTGATGATATTGAGCTTGTCAAAATCTTGCGCAATAAAGCTCATCTTTCCCTTTGTAAAGGCGTACTCGTCCCAGGACATAATCTCAGGGAGGTAAGAAAAATCAGACTTAAAACGGAAATCATTGAGCTTACGAATGACAGTTGAAGTTGAAATAGCCAGCTGATGAGCAATATCGGTCATAGAAGACTTTTCAATCAATTTTTGCGCAATTTTTTGGTTGATAATACGAGGGATTTGGTGATTTTTCTTGACGAGAGAGGTTTCGGCGACCATCATTTTTGAACAGTGATAGCACTTGAATCGACGCTTTCTAAGGAGAATTCTAGTAGGCATACCAGTCGTTTCAAGATAAGGAATTTTAGAAGGTTTTTGAAAATCATATTTCTTCATTTGACTTCCGCACTCAGGGCAAGATGGGGCCTCACAATCTAGTTTAGCAATGATTTCTTTGTGGGTATCCATATTAACAACATCCATAATTTGGATATTAGGGTCTTTAATGTCTAGTAATTTTGTGATAAAATGTAATTGTTCCATATGATTCTTTCTAATGATGGTTTTGTCGCTTTTCATTATAGATCTTATGGAACTTTTTTTCTACAACAAAATAGGCTCCATAATATCTATAGGGGATTTACCCACTACAAATATTATAGAGCCAGATTTTTCAATATACTTCGTTATTGGGCGGTTACGATTTACTATAAATGAGTATAAAATTGAGTTTTGTCTAGCTTCTAGCTCATTCATTTGTTGTCTTAGATAACTCGCGTCCCACTTGACCATCTTTTAAACAATTAATCTCGGAAACAGCGCTATTCTTAGCCGTGTCAATACTATTTTGATCTTGGCTTGGTCAATTTGAGGTGTTGAATCGTATTCTTTGGACTCTATGGCTGCTTTCACAGCATTCTCCTCTTTCGTAAGATGTTGGATACCATTAATCGTAGCCTTCTTCTCGTTAGCTTTTGTCTGTAGTTCTTGCTTAGCCCCATCCCTATCAATTGGTGCTGTAGCTCTAACGCTATTTGTCGAGAATCCAGACTTCATTCCTTCAGAATAGACAGTATCTGTCCCTTTATGGACATAAGCAACCACTACTCTGACATCTCCTTCGCCAAGTTTTGAATCTCGGTATTCAGGTGGAACAAAATTAAAAGTTCCAGAAACGGTGACACGTGTCTTTGCTATGGTATGGTAGCCCTGAGCCTCATTGTTATAGCTATAAGGATTAGGTGAACCACCACGTACTAAATAAGCCATCAACTCAGCGCCATCTGGTGTGTTACCAGGTTCCGCTTTTACACCAATAGTTCCCGAAATTATCGGCTTAGTCTCGGCTTTACCTTCTAACTCCTTATTAGTTGTCGTAATCCTCGCATCAGGTAAAGGTCTAGCAATAGTTAGTGTATTCTGATTTGTATTTCCTGAAGAATCTGTCGCAACAACCGTTACTCTGGTGTAACCATGCCTATCAACCGGCATTCTTCCTCGCAAATCTACATATCCCAATCCATTTGTAAGAGTTAATCCTGTCGCTGATAGTCCTGTGCCTTCCAGACCATTAACTGTAATACTCCTAACGGTCTTACCACTGAAAGATTTGACGGTTATTCGGAGGTTATTTCCAAAGGCTTCACCTGTACTTAGCGTTCGTAGAGTTTCTTCGCTATATTGTGGAACACTAGTTGTACCCTTACCGAATCCTATTTTCAAGGAATTATCAACGGATCTCGCTTTCCTAGATTTAGGAATGTCGCTACTACCTTTTTCAACACCATTCTTTAATTGGGCTACCTTTTTATACTCCTCAAGTGCAGCATTAAAGACCTCCTGATTGACAAGCCCATTTTCTGATTGCCCCAATGCTTCGTTGAATTTATCATAGGCTTCCTTGAGTTTTTGGACTTGTTCTGGATTTTCAGTGCTGGTCTTCAGTTCTTGGAGGAGTTTATGAATTTTGTCCGATAGAGGATAGCTTCCTCTACCTAAATAGGAGATTTTAACTTTGATTTAACAGAGATAGAATCATAATAAGAATGATACAGCAAACTGAAGCTAGAATAGTAGACCTTGGTTTTTAAAATATTGTTAAAAATTAGTTTGAATTTCTCAACTAATTTATGCAGTTATTACTTCGTTCTGTTATAAAAAATCAAACGCTCCCTTCTCATGATGGCAAAAACAAGCATGTAATAAAAAATTAATAATTCTGACATTTTAAGATATAGAGCTTGCAATCATTGATAAAATCAGCTACCATGAGTAAGTAAGTAAGTAAGTAAGTAAGTAAGTAAGTAAGTAAGTAAGTAAGTAAGTAAGTAAGTAAGTAAGTAAGTAAGTAAGTAAGTAAGTAAGTAAGTAAGTAAGTAAGTAAGTAAGTAAATTTGTCTCGATTATGATATAATAATTAAACTAGGTGAACTTTGCTAGTAGGAGAAGCAATATTTTGCCACTAGATATAAACATGAGACTTCCTTTCCAAAATAACATGACAACATTATTAATATTTGCTAAACCTACTAGACAGTTATCCTAGTTTTTTGAATAGAATGAATAGATAAAAGGAGTTACGAATATGACGCCAGAAGAAATGTACCTGACAGAGCGATTAGATGTACAGATAGCTCATTTTTTAAAGAAAAGCGTTCAACATCGTAGACGCTATAAGGTATTAAAAATAACAGAAATTGTGGCAGGTTTCCTCATAGCTGTCTTTTGTGCTATTCCTATGCCAGGTGATCGCTACCGTTTGATTTCGGTTGCCTTGTCCAGTTTAGGCTTGCTGTGTGAAGGGATTCTCAATTTGTATAATGCCAAAGAACACTGGATTTCTTACCAAAAAACTGCGCAACTCCTGGAGAGAGAAAAATTCCTCTATCAATGTCAAACAGAGAAATATGCAGGAAAAACCAAGGCTTTTGCCCTATTTGTCAAGACATGCGAAGGTCTTATCTCAGAGGAAATCAACCAGTGGGAAAGTATCCAGTCAAAAGAAGTGGCAACTAGTGCAGAAGCTCCAGGGCAAAAAGAATAGGAGGTGGAGGAAATGTCTCAATCCAGCTACCTGTCGCCCTTGCTCTGGTTGAAAAAAGAAGCCGACAAGGAAAAGATGAGCGCAACTCAGTGCCAGATATTTTTCTTTTATTATCAACTGTTTGAACTCTTATTTGCTAGAGAAAGCGACTTGAGAGACTTATGTCTGGGAAGGCAAGGTTTTTATTTCTCGCAGTTAGAGAAAGATTTGCTTTCTGGAGTTTCCCAATTTCTAAAAAACTTGGAGGGAAAAGGGACTCTCAAGGCTAACCAAGAAGTATCAGCTCGCAAAGCCCTTTTTCTAGCCTTGACAACTAGCCAATCAGATTGGCAGGAGTTAGCTCCTGTTTTTGATTTTTATCAGACTATCGGGAGGCTTGAACATCCTTCTCTATTGAGTTCTCAGGACAGACAAGATCTGATGTGGATTTACCAGTCAGCTTTGGAGAAGGATTATAGTGTCAAGGTAATTGGCGACAAGCATTTTGTATTGAAGAGACAAGATGCTACTAAATTGACAGGGCGCCAAACTCAAACTTTGGAAGCACTGAGTCAATCAGAAGACTTGGTCAATCCTGTCTATGTTACATTAGGAGAAAAGGGGGTGCTCTTGCTTGATTAAGAGAGGAGATGTTGTGGCTCTTTATTTGCCTTTTCCAAGTATTAGTAGCGATTTGGCTGTGAAGAATCATATGTATATTTGTATTGACAACAGCATGACTAAAAACAAAGAGTTGGTTAAAAACCAGACCTTCAAACCAGCTCTCTTGACCAGACGTTTGGTCAAGAACTTTATGATAGAAGAGCCGGATCTAGCTCGTAATCCTTTTACAAGACCAACCTTGATTGACTTAGATAAGGTATTTATGTTGGATAATACGGTCATTCCGACTTCTTATCTAGCCAGACGGCGACGCAATGTCTCAGAAGAATTGTACGAGGAAATTTTGGATCACTTAGTCCAACCACGGCTGATTTCACTAAACAAGTCTGAGTTTATGCAACTCAATCCAGGAACTTATTAGGAGGTAGAAGATGACAAATAAAGCAGTAAATGACTTTATACTAGCTATGGATTATGATAAAAAGAAACTCTTGACCCATCAGGGAGAGAGTATTGAAAATCGTTTCATCAAAGAGGGTAATCAGCTACCCGATGAGTTTGTTGTTATCGAAAGAAAGAAGCGGAGCTTGTCGACAAACACAAGTGATATTTCCGTGACGGCTACCAACGATAGTCGCCTCTATCCTGGAGCGCTTCTCGTAGTGGATGAGACCTTGTTAGAGAACAATCCCACTCTTCTTGCGGTCGATCGTGCTCCGATGACTTATAGTATTGATTTGCCTGGTTTGGCAAGTAGTGATAGCTTTCTCCAAGTAGAAGATCCCAGCAATTCAAGTGTTCGCGGAGCGGTAAACGATTTGTTGGCTAAGTGGCATCAAGATTATGGTCAGGTCAATAATGTCCCAGCTAGAATGCAGTATGAAAAAATCACGGCTCACAGCATGGAACAACTCAAGGTCAAGTTTGGTTCTGACTTTGAAAAGACAGGGAATTCTCTTGATATTGATTTTAATTCTGTCCATTCGGGCGAAAAGCAGATTCAGATTGTTAATTTTAAGCAGATTTATTATACAGTTAGCGTAGATGCTGTTAAAAATCCAGGAGATGTGTTTCAAGATACTGTAACGGTAGAGGATTTGAGGCAGAGAGGAATTTCTGCCGATCGTCCTTTGGTCTATATTTCGAGTGTTGCTTACGGGCGTCAGGTTTATCTCAAGTTGGAAACTACGAGTAAGAGTGATGAAGTAGAGGCTGCTTTTGAAGCTTTGATAAAAGGAGTCAAGGTGGCTCCTCAGACAGAGTGGAAGCAGATTTTGGACAATACAGAAGTGAAGGCAGTTATTTTAGGGGGCGACCCGAGTTCGGGTGCCCGAGTTGTAACAGGCAAGGTGGATATGGTAGAGGACTTGATTCAAGAAGGCAGTCGCTTTACAGCAGATCATCCAGGCTTGCCGATTTCCTATACAACTTCTTTTTTACGGGACAATGTAGTTGCGACCTTTCAAAACAGTACAGACTATGTTGAGACTAAGGTGACAGCTTACAGAAACGGAGATTTACTGCTGGATCATAGTGGTGCCTATGTTGCCCAATATTACATTACTTGGGATGAATTATCCTATGATAATCAAGGTAAGGAAGTCTTGACTCCTAAGGCTTGGGACAGAAATGGGCAGGATTTGACGGCTCACTTTACCACTAGTATTCCTTTAAAAGGGAATGTTCGCAATCTCTCTGTCAAAATTAGAGAGTGTACCGGACTTGCCTGGGAATGGTGGCGTACGGTTTATGAAAAAACCGATTTGCCACTAGTGCGTAAGCGGACGATTTCTATTTGGGGAACGACTCTTTATCCTCAGGTAGAAGATAAGGTAGAGAATGACTAGGAGAGGAGAATGCTTGCGACAAAAAGAGTGAATGGCGATTTGTTTTCAGGACTTATCACAGATGTGGATGAGGAAATCATGAATAGCGATCAAAATCGCCTTGATATTGATACTATTGTCATCCACCATAATGGTGGGCTGAGTGATGAGGGGGCTAGAAGTACTTGGTATGTCTCTACAGGTCATGGCACATCTGCTCACTATCAGGTGACTCCTGATAAGATATGGGGGTGTGTTGGTGAAGAGAGCGTTGCCTATCATGCTGGCAACTATGAAGTCAATCAGCGTTCGATTGGTATTGAACACTTAAATAACCGTGGGGAACCTGACTGGACTATTGCAGAGGAAACCTACTGGAACTCAGCACGTTTGATTGCAGATATTTGTAATCGTTATAATTTACCAATCAATCGTGAGACCATCCATCCTCATCAAGAATTTACAGCTACAGATTGCCCTGGTGGGATTGATCTCAATCGGCTCATCCGGATGGCAGCTGAGATTCTTGCTGGAGATAGTTTCCAAGTTTCAAAAGAGGAACAGCCTCGAGATGGGGATGGACAGCGCCTAGTGCGTGTGGTGGATGATGACCTCTACATCCGAACAGGCCCAGGTCTGGCTTATCCTGACAAAGGTTTTTGTCCTCTTGGGACTTTTACCATCATGCAGGTAGAAGAAGCAGATGGCTATACTTGGGGTTTGTTGAAGTCAGGTAGGGGCTGGATCGCACTAGACTATACAGAAGAAATCAAATAGAAAAAGGAAGGAAGAAAGAATGAAACAAAAATATGAAGGAAACCACAAAGGGGAGAAGGTTTTTCGTTATTCGATAAGGAAGTACCACTTCGGTGCTGCTAGCGTTGCCGTTGCGGCGCTGATGTTTTTTGCCAATGGGACAGTACAGGCACAAACACCTGACATTTCCCCAGCGACAGAGAGCGGAATGACTAGAACCAGCGCCCTTGTAAGCGATTCCTCGGGGGGGTATCTAAAGAACTAAGTGAAGAAAGTCCTGATACAGCCCCTAGTCAGCCTGAACAATCTAAGCAAGGTAATCGAGAAAACCAAGAAGTTTCAAATGAAAACAAGTCTCTAGTAAAAGATAGCGAAGAAGGCAAGAAAGAGAACCAAGCAGAGGCAAGCCGTCCTACTGTAGATAAGTCACTTGCCGAGTCGGCACAAACCAGTCTGCAAGCTCTACTTGCCAATCTGACACTGGACTCAATGAAAGAACTTCACGCTCGTGTAGAAGCAGGTCTAGCACAAGCTAAAGCTGTTCTTGAAAATCCAAACTCCAGTCAAGAAGAGGTCAATGCCCAAGTTCAAGCCATGAAAACCTTGACTGAGGAGGTCAACAAGGCTTTGGCAGGTGGACTCACATCCCCAGCTCAGCTTGGAGAAGGAAGTGGTGCGACTCAGAGTGAACCAAGTCCGACTCCTAAACGAGGGCGAGGTCGTAGGGGGCAACTAACCCCTCCTGCCACGCCGGCACCAGCAGAAAATCAAGAAGCCAAGGAGACGGAGGAGGAAGCTACAGACTACACAAATGGTCAGGGTAGCTATCCTTTATCGGACAAAATCCATAAACTCCTCCAAGAACTGAAGACCAGCACTGAAAATCCAGAACAGATCCAAAAACTGAAAGAGGCTTACGATAAACTCAATGAAGCATTACAGACGAAAGAAGATGGACTTGTCAATCAGGATGTCTTTAATGCTGCACTTGAGGAGTATAAAAAGGCAACCCAATTAAAGAATGGTGTGGAAAAAGGTATCAGCGATAGTCCTAAATCTAGGAAAGCGAGAGCAAGCTCATCTCTGAGAGTTGGAAAAGTTAGACCTGGTAGAGATGAGTATTCCAACTATCCTGAGGATACTATTGGAGACTACAAACTCCAAGGTTATGGTGTAAGCTTTAAGGCGATGTCAGATGGGAAAACGATTCGAGAAATTAGCATTACAGGAATTGAGGGTTTAAATCTAACTGTATCCAAATCTGGCGAAGGAACTTCTGTAGCTCGTCTGAAACTAACAGGAGACATTCCTAGAACCGAGTTCGGTGTCAGAAAATATACAGTTAAGGCTGTGGATAGTTCGGGACATGAACAAATATATCAGGGAGTCTTCCGTTTTCCTGTTCCAAAAGCTAGTTTTATTACAACAAATAAGCAACTTGAGGGCAAGGCAGGAACTATTCCTCAGGACCCAACTTACCAGGATGTAACTAAGTATATTCAAGCTAAGCTTCCTGGTCCAGTAAATCAAAAAAATGTACCAGACGGAGCCGAATTACGTGTCTATCTAGTGAGAGGAGGAAGAAATTACGATGGATACGATGTGCAAATCCCACATGCAAGAGGATTTACGAAGATTGCAGATGGACTCCCAAATAGTCAAGGAGTGGTAACTTTTACTCCTGATAGATTCAAAAAATACGGTGTAGATAAATTAGGAACAGATGAGCTTAAACTAGTGGCTATGATTGTACGCTCAGGTACGGATACACCACTAGATGGAGAGGGAGCTATATCGTTGCTGTCTGATACTGGTATCCGTGCGACAGTTGATAAGAGCAATCTCTCTACCAAGACTCAAGAGCTAGAAACCGAGTTGAATAAACCAGTTTCTCTCGACGGTAAGACTGAAGACAGTAAACGAGCTTATGAGCAAGCCAAAGAGGCTGCAAAACGAGCAGTTGCCAAAGCGAAGGAAGTTCAACAAGACGGCACAGCGACTGAAGACAAGGTAAGGGAAGCAGAAAGCGGCTTAGCTCAAGCTAAGACAGGGCTTGAAACTGCCAAGAATGGCTTGAGAAATGTTGATAAGAGCAATCTCTCTACCAAGACTCAAGAGCTAGAAACCGAGTTGAATAAACCAGTTTCTCTCGACGGTAAGACTGAAGACAGTAAACGAGCTTATGAGCAAGCCAAAGAGGCTGCAAAACGAGCAGTTGCCAAAGCGAAGGAAGTTCAACAAGACGGCACAGCGACTGAAGACAAGGTAAGGGAAGCAGAAAGCGGCTTAGCTCAAGCTAAGACAGGGCTTGAAACTGCCAAGAATGGCTTGAGAAATGTTGATAAGAGCAATCTCTCTACCAAGACTCAAGAGCTAGAAACCGAGTTGAATAAACCAGTTTCTCTCGACGGTAAGACTGAAGACAGTAAACGAGCTTATGAGCAAGCCAAAGAGGCTGCAAAACGAGCAGTTGCCAAAGCGAAGGAAGTTCAACAAGACGGCACAGCGACTGAAGACAAGGTAAGGGAAGCAGAAAGCGGCTTAGCTCAAGCTAAGACAGGGCTTGAAACTGCCAAGAATGGCTTGAGAAATGTTGATAAGAATGGTAGCCAAACACCAGCTTCTCCTTCGGATACAGCTCAGTCTGGGACAAGTCCTGTGGCTCCGCCATCTGCTACAAGAAATCGCAGAACTCCTCCGCGCCGTGCTCGTAGAAGTGTAGGATTTGTAGGGAATTCCCAAACAGGTACAAACCCAACGACTGTGGACAAGTCAGAACTTCGTACTCTGGTAGAGGATCTGGAACGTCGCTTGCAAGACTTAGCAGGTCTATCTCCTGAAGTACTTGAAGAAGCACAGCGTATTTTGGGAGAGGCGCAAGCAGCTCTTGATAATGAAAACTTAACAGCTCAAGAATTGGCAGACCTCCTTGCTAAAGTTAGACAGGTTCTCAATTCTCTACAAACTGGCACATCAGCTGATAAGAGTCAGTCTGCGTCAAACTTAAATAAAGAAGCAGAAAGTACCAAGGGAGCTAAAAATGAGACAGAAGTCCCTCTATATGGTGTCTTAGGAGCTGCAGTTCTTTCTCTTCTAGGAGCTCTCCTCTTTGCAGTAGCTCGTAAAAAATCCTCTCAACTAGATAAGCTTTCAAGAGAATTGCACCAGCTTGTAGTTGAGCTAGAGGCTAGCGACAAGGATAAAAAAGTTCTAAACAAGGCTAAGAAATTAGCTGATGAAGCACGACTCTTTGTAGATAGCCATCAAAAAGATTCTCAAAAAGAAGCAGAACTAATTTCTGAAATCAAGACTGTTCTCAGTCAACTCAAAGAAGAAGTCTAGTTTTGAAGAAAACACTACTTTCAGGAACTGAGTGAGTAGCTTTGTAGCTATGATGAGGAAATAATAAAATCTCCAGATTAGGAACTATCAGTGAGTTCACTAGTCTGGAGATTTTTCAATATACTTCATTATTGGGGGATTACAAATAGTCAGATGTTTTTTTATTTTTTACAAATTTTTTACGAATAAATAGATGAGTAGAAAAAGAAATGGAGCTATTTATGAAAATCACAAACTATGAAATCTATAAGTTAAAAAAATCAGGTTTGAGCAATCAACAGATTTTGAAAGTGCTAGAATACGGTGAAAGTGTTGATCAAGAACTTTTGTTGGGTGACATTGCAGATATATCAGGTTGCCGAAATCCAGCCGTTTTTATGGAACGTTATTTTCAGATAGATGATTCGCATTTGGAGAAAGAATTTCAAAAATTTCCATCTTTCTCTATTTTAGACGACTGTTATCCTTGGGATTTGAGTGAAATATACGACGCGCCTGTGCTTTTATTTTACAAGGGAAATCTGGACCTCTTGAAATTCCCGAAGGTAGCAGTCGTAGGAAGTCGTGCTTGTAGCAAACAGGGCGCTAAGTCAGTTGAAAAAGTCATTCAGGGCTTGGAAAATGAACTGGTTATCGTCAGTGGATTAGCCAAGGGCATTGACACAGCAGCTCATATGGCAGCTCTCCAGAATGGCGGAAAAACCATTGCAGTGATTGGAACAGGACTGGATGTGTTTTATCCTAAAGCCAATAAACGCTTGCAAGACCACATCGGCAATGATCATCTGATTCTCAGTGAGTATGGACCTGGTGAACAACCTCTGAAATTTCATTTTCCTGCCCGTAATCGCATTATTGCTGGACTTTGCCGTGGTGTGATTGTAGCAGAGGCCAAGATGCGCTCAGGTAGTCTCATTACCTGTGAGAGAGCAATGGAGGAAGGGCGCGATGTCTTTGCTATACCTGGTAGCATTTTAGATGGACTATCAGACGGTTGCCATCATTTGATTCAAGAAGGGGCAAAATTGGTCACCAGTGGGCAAGATGTTCTTGCGGAATTTGAATTTTAAAAATGACCTAAGCTAGAATTCTGAGAAAAAATTAATTTCAAGATAAAATGAAGTAAATATCCCCACAATAAAACGCATCCTATCAGGTTTTCATCACTTGATATTATGCATTTTTTCTAAGTGAATCAGTAGAGTGGGGGACTTTTCTCATAGGAAGGAAAGCAATTTAGTGTAATTGAGAAAGGAGAGTTGCTTGTGACTAATCTTGGTCAGCTTATTATCAGGGAGCAGTATCGTCTCAAGTATTGCCAGTAAGGAAAAATAAATTCTTCAAAAGTAGAGATTACAAGGCTTGTTTAAGAAAGAATTTAAAGACCTTGACAGATAAAAATAAAATGGTTATTATAAAAAATGGTCTGAAATTGATGATGATACTCTTCGAAAATCTTTTTACGTCAGCTCAGCTTTGTCTTGTTGTGTTTTGAGCAAGCTACGGTTAGTTTCCGAGTTTGATTTTCATTTACTAGAAATGAAGCTGATGAGAGATAGCAGTAGACATTTGCGTCAGGATATGATGGAAAATGATAAAAAGACCTCATGAGATTGGCATATCAGACTACTAAAGCATTGAGTTTGTTAGGATTTTATACTCAATGAAAATCAAAGAGCAAACTAGGAAGCTAGCCGCAGGTTGCTTAAAGCACTGCTTTGAGGTTGTAGATAAGACTGACGAAGTCAGCTCAAAACACTGTTTTGAGGTTGCAGATAGAACTGACGAAGTCAGTAACATCTATACGGCAAGGTGAAGCTGACGTGGTTTGAAGAGATTTTCGAAGAGTATTAGCGACTAGTTAGCTAGGAAAGGAAGATATTTGTGACAAATAATAAACTGTATTCGTTGGTAGAATTTAGAAATAAAATATATGAAGAATTAGAACTCTCCAGAAGTGATTTAGCGATTTTACTATGTGCCATGCTTATCGCCTCTATCGGATTAAATATGGATTCGACTCCCGTGATTATTGGAGCCATGTTAATCTCTCCTTTGATGACACCTATTCTGGGAGTGGGACTCTCTCTAGCTATATTTGATTTTAAATTGTTAAGAAAATCTTTTAAAATATTAGCTATTCAAATTCTTGCCAGTTTAATAGCTTCAACACTTTATTTTTATCTTTCTCCCATTTCGTATGCTAGTTCGGAGATTGTTGCTAGAACCTCTCCGACTATTTGGGATGTTCTCATTGCTTTTGTAGGAGGGATAGCTGGTATTATTGGTGCTAGGAAAAAAGAGACCAATAATATTGTCCCTGGTGTCGCGATTGCAACTGCCTTGATGCCTCCTCTTTGTACGGTAGGTTACGCTATTGCTTCTGCTAATCTAAAATTTATCATAGGCTCCTCTTACCTATTCCTCATCAATTGTAGCTTTATTGTCATTGCGACTTATATAGGTGTCAGGTTGATGATGGTTAAGAAGCACTATTTTAGAGATAATGAAGAAGACTCTAAAATGCGCAGGATTTTGCTTTTAGTTGCTGTTTTGCTGATGATTCCGAGTTTCATCTCTGCAACGACTTTAGTGAAAGAAACATTGAAAAAAGAGTCCCTTAATAAATTTATATCAGAGCAGTTTCAGGGGCATAATATTTTGAAAAAAACCTATTCTAAAAAGAATCATACCCTAAAGCTAACCATTTCAGGAAATTATTTGACAGAAGAAGAACTCGATATGATTTCCAGTAAGAGGGGGGACTATGGTTTAAGTGATGTTTCTGTTCAAGTTTCACAATTGTCTGATTCAGAACAACTTAGCAAGGAAGAACTGGTAGAGTATTTCTTCCAGTATATCAAGGATAAGGAAGCAAAAGAAAAGGAAAAAGCCAATAAATTTGATACAGAGTCTGAGGAGCAATAATTTCTTGAGAATAGCTGGTTTCTCTCGTGAGTCTTCTATGTATATCAAAGGAAGACTGAGGTCTTAAGCATAAAACTTTTCTTCTATTATAGTAGCTAAGTCTTGACAGAGTTCAAAAAATGGTTTACACTTTATAAAGTTTATTACTTTGAAAAGGTGTGATACTGTGGCTACGGCAACAAAAAAGAAAAAATCAACAGTTAAAAAAAATCTAGTCATCGTGGAGTCGCCTGCTAAGGCGAAAACGATTGAAAAATATCTAGGCAGAAACTACAAGGTTCTAGCCAGTGTCGGGCATATCCGTGATTTGAAGAAATCCAGTATGTCCGTTGATATTGAAAATAATTATGAACCGCAATATATCAATATCCGAGGAAAAGGTCCTCTTATCAATGACTTGAAAAAAGAAGCTAAAAAAGCTAATAAAGTTTTTCTGGCGAGTGACCCGGACCGTGAAGGAGAAGCGATTTCTTGGCATTTGGCCCATATTCTCAACTTGGATGAAAATGATGCCAACCGTGTGGTCTTCAATGAAATCACCAAGGATGCAGTCAAAAATGCTTTTAAAGAACCGCGCAAGATTGATATGGACTTGGTAGATGCCCAACAGGCTCGTCGTGTCTTGGACCGCTTGGTAGGCTATTCGATTTCGCCTATTTTATGGAAAAAGGTCAAGAAAGGCTTGTCAGCTGGTCGTGTTCAATCTATTGCTCTTAAGTTAATCATTGACCGTGAGAATGAAATCAATGCCTTCCAGCCAGAGGAATACTGGACAATTGATGCTGTCTTTAAAAAGGGAACCAAGCAATTTCAGGCTTCCTTCTATGGAGTAGATGGCAAAAAGCTGAAACTGACTAGTAATGACGAGGTCAAGGAAGTTATGTCTCGTCTGACTAGTAAAGACTTTTCAGTGGATCAGGTAGATAAGAAAGAGCGCAAGCGCAATGCTCCATTACCCTATACTACTTCATCTATGCAGATGGATGCTGCCAATAAAATTAACTTCCGTACTCGAAAGACCATGATGGTTGCCCAACAGCTCTATGAAGGGATCAATATCGGTTCTGGTGTGCAAGGTTTGATTACCTATATGCGTACCGATTCGACTCGTATCAGTCCAGTAGCGCAGAACGAAGCAGCAAGTTTCATTACGGACCGTTTTGGTAGCAAGTATTCTAAGCATGGTAGCAAGGTCAAAAATGCTTCTGGAGCTCAGGATGCCCACGAGGCGATTCGTCCGTCTAGTGTCTTTAATACACCTGAAAGCATCGCTAAGTATCTGGACAAGGATCAGCTCAAGCTTTATACCCTTATCTGGAATCGTTTTGTGGCTAGCCAGATGACAGCTGCTGTCTTTGATACCATGGCTGTTAAATTATCTCAAAATGGGGTCCAATTTGCTGCTAATGGTAGTCAGGTTAAGTTTGATGGTTATCTTGCCATTTATAATGATTCTGACAAGAATAAGATGTTACCGGACATGGTTGTTGGAGATGTGGTCAAGCAGGTTAATAGCAAACCAGAGCAACATTTCACTCAACCGCCTGCTCGCTATTCTGAAGCGACACTGATTAAGACTTTGGAGGAAAATGGAGTTGGACGTCCGTCAACCTACGCACCGACCATTGAAACTATTCAGAAACGTTATTATGTTCGCCTTGTAGCCAAACGTTTTGAACCAACAGAGTTGGGAGAAATTGTTAATAAGCTCATCGTTGAATATTTCCCAGATATCGTAAACGTAACCTTCACAGCTGAAATGGAAGGCAAACTAGATGATGTCGAAGTCGGAAAAGAGCAGTGGCAACGTGTTATAGACGCCTTTTACAAACCATTCTCTAAAGAAGTCGCCAAGGCTGAAGAAGAAATGGAAAAAATCCAGATCAAGGATGAACCAGCTGGATTTGACTGTGAAGTGTGTGGCAGTCCAATGGTCATTAAACTTGGTCGTTTTGGTAAGTTCTACGCTTGTAGCAATTTCCCAGATTGCCGTCATACCCAAGCAATCGTGAAAGAAATCGGTGTTGAGTGTCCAAGTTGTCATCAGGGACAAATTATTGAGCGTAAAACCAAGCGTAACCGCCTCTTCTATGGTTGCAATCGCTATCCAGACTGTGAATTTACTTCTTGGGACAAGCCTGTTGGTCGTGACTGTCCAAAATGTGGCAATTTCCTCATGGAGAAAAAAGTCCGTGGTGGCGGCAAGCAGATTGTTTGTAGCAAGGGTGACTACGAAGAAGAAAAGATTAAATAAGAAGAGAGTCCTGAAAGTGAATTTCAGGCTCTTTTGGTTGGAACTTGACAAAATTCATCATTTTATGCGAAACTAGAAGAAGATTATTTTATACTCAATGAAAATCAAAGAGCAAACTAGGAAACTAGCCGCAGGTTGCTCAAAGTACTGCTTTGAGGTTGCAGATAAGACTGACGAAGTCAGGAACCATACCTACGGTAAGGCGACGTTGACGTTTTTCGAAGAGATTTTCGAAGAGTATTAATTAGGAGTAGTTATGCGTCTTATCTATCTGATAATTGGTTTTTTATCACTGGCTTTGGCTATTATTGGGGTTGTCTTGCCCTTGTTGCCGACAACGCCTTTCCTTTTGTTGTCTATTGCTTGTTTCTCCAGAAGTTCCAAACGTTTCGAAGACTGGCTTTATCATACCAAGCTCTATCAAACATATGTAGCTGATTTTCGGGAAACCAAGTCAATTGCGCGTGAACGTAAGAAAAAAATCATCGTATCCATCTACATCTTGATGGGAATTTCCATTTATTTTGCCCCTCTCTTACCAGTCAAAATCAGTCTGGGTGCTTTGACCATCTTTATCACCTATTATCTCTTTAAGGTTATTCCAGACAAAGAATAAGTAAAATTTGTAACTATTTCCCTTGATAAAATTGAAAGCATATTCACAATAATATGATATAATAAATTTAAAGTAATCTTCAAGGAGAATCAAATGGTTTACGAATTTTGTGCTGAAAATGTGACCTTGCTTGAAAAAGCTATGGAGGCTGGAGCTCGTCGAATCGAACTCTGTGATAATCTAGCAGTTGGTGGGACAACACCAAGCTATGGAGTAACTAAGGCAGCAGTTGAACTGGCAGCTAACTATGATACGACCATCATGACCATGATTCGCCCACGTGGTGGCGACTTTGTCTATAATGATATGGAAATTGCTATTATGCTAGAAGACATTCGCTTGACTGCTCAGGCTGGAAGTCAAGGGGTTGTATTTGGTACCTTAACTGCTGATAAGAAGTTGGATAAGCCTAATCTTGAAAAGTTAATTGCTGCATCAAAAGGAATGGAAATTGTCTTCCACATGGCCTTTGATGAATTGAGTGATGAAGAGCAGTTGGAGGCTATTGACTGGCTCAGCCAAGCCGGTGTCACTCGTATCCTAACTCGTGCTGGTGTGTCTGGTGACTCCTTAGAAAAACGCTTTGCTCACTATCACAGAATTTTAGAGCACGCTAAAGGTAAAATTGAAATTCTACCTGGTGGAGGGATTGACCTTGACAACCGTCAAACCTTTATCGATCAGCTAGGCGTGACTCAATTGCATGGAACTAAGGTTGTCTTTTAAAAAATAGAAAGGAACTGCTAGCTTTGGGTAGCAGTTTTCACTTATGTTTGAAATTTTTAAATCCTATCAGTTTAATAAAGAAAAAGCTCATGCCTATGGTCTTGTAGAAAATGGGGAAGTCTGGAATTATAGCTCCAAGATTTTGCAGGGTGACTTTGTCATGACAGTCTCCATCACTACTGATAATGTGAGTTTTCAGGTCTTTGATCAGGAAACGGGCGACCTCTATCCTCAAGTTCATATGGAAAGTATGACAGGAAGTTTTGTTGCAAGTGTCCGTGAGGCTTGTCTGGAGATTCTCTACCAGATTCGGAAGGTTTGTTTTGATGTGCAAGATTTTATCTGTCCTCAGACTAAGCGTATCATGGCTCAGATTCAGGAAAAATATGGTAATCAGTTGGAATATCTGTGGGAGAAATCACCTGATACGGCAGTCTTAAGACATGAAGGCAATAAAAAGTGGTATGCTGTTTTGATGAAAATCTCTTGGGATAAGCTGGAAAAGGGCAGAGAAGGACAAGTGGAAGCAGTCAATCTCAAACACGACCAAGTAGCGGACTTGCTTTCACAAAAGGGCATTTATCCAGCTTTTCATATGAACAAACGCTACTGGATTAGTGTGGCGCTTGATGATACTTTATCAGATGAAGAAGTACTGGAATTGATAGAAAGAAGCTGGAATTTAACTTCTAAAAAATGAAATATTTCAAGGATTTTCAATAACTTTCAATTAGCTAAATATTCTCTACTGAAGAAATTTTCAGAAAATATTGGATTTTTTCTTGACAAGTGCTTTTGCCTATGCTAAAATACTAAACAAGATATCAAACGAAGGAGAAAGTCAAACATGAAAACAGCTAAGTTTAATCAATTTGCTTTGTTGTTGAGGTACTCGGGCTAGTGCAAAAAGCATTAGTCCTGTTTGGCTTACCAAGCGGGAGTAAATCAACATCTCGCTTGGGTTTCTGAGCGAGATGTTTTTTTAAAATCACATTTGGAAAAGGGGAAATCTTATGCGAACAGTTGAATTTCTAGATACCAGCCTTCGGGATGGAGAGCAGACACCCGGTGTTAACTTTTCAATCAAAGAAAAAATTGCCATAGCAAGGCAGCTGGAGAAATGGAGTATTTCAGCAATCGAAGCTGGTTTTCCAGCGGCTAGCCCAGACTCATTTACGGCAGTGCAGGAGATTGCCAAGGTCTTGAAAAAAACAGCGGTGACTGGTTTGGCACGCTCTGTCAAGTCTGATATTGATGCTTGTTATGAGGCCCTCAAGGACGCCAAGTATCCACAGGTTCACGTCTTTATCGCTACCAGTCCGATTCACCGCAAGTATAAGCTCAATAAGAGCAAGGAAGAGATTCTGGAAGCTATTAAGGAGCATGTTTCTTATGCCCGTTCTAAGTTTGAAGTGGTCGAATTCTCTCCTGAGGATGCGACTAGAACAGAGTTGGATTTCCTCTTACAAGTTGTTCAAACAGCGGTTGATGCAGGGGCGTCTTATATCAATATTCCTGATACGGTAGGATTTACCACACCAGAGGAATATGGAGCCATCTTCAAACACTTGATTGAGAATGTCAAGACAGATCGTCAGATTATCTATTCACCACACTGTCATGATGACCTTGGAATGGCAGTAGCTAATAGCCTTGCTGCCGTCAAGAATGGGGCAGGACGTGTTGAAGGAACTATCAACGGTATTGGGGAGAGAGCTGGAAATGCTGCCTTGGAAGAAATTGCAGTAGCCCTCAATATTCGCCAAGATTACTACCAAGCAGAAACCAGTATTGTCCTAAATGAGACAATCAATACGTCAGAAATGGTTTCTCGCTTCTCAGGAATTCCAGTTCCTAAAAACAAGGCTGTGGTTGGTGGTAATGCCTTTTCTCATGAATCTGGTATTCACCAAGATGGAGTTCTTAAAAATCCTCTCACTTATGAAATCATCACTCCTGAATTGGTCGGTGTCAAGAGTAACAGTCTTCCGCTTGGAAAATTGTCAGGTCGCCATGCCTTTATTGAGAAACTAAGAGAATTGGCCCTAGATTTTACAGAAGAGGACATCAAACCACTCTTTGCTAAGTTCAAGGCACTGGCAGACAAGAAGCAAGAAATCACAGATGCAGATATTCGAGCGCTGGTCGCTGGAACTATGATTGAAAACCCAGAAGGCTTCCATTTTGATGATTTACAACTGCAAACCCATGCAGATAATGACATTGAAGCGCTTGTTAGCCTGGCTAATATGGATGGTGAGAAAGTCGAATTTAATGCGACAGGACAAGGTTCTGTTGAGGCTATCTTCAACGCTATTGACAAATTCTTCAATCAATCCGTTCGCTTGGTGTCCTACACTATCGATGCGGTGACGGATGGAATCGATGCTCAAGCTCGGGTCTTGGTCACTGTTGAAAACAGAGATACAGAAACCATCTTTAACGCAGCAGGTCTTGATTTCGATGTGTTGAAGGCTTCGGCTATTGCCTACATCAATGCCAATACCTTTGTTCAAAAAGAGAATGCTGGTGAGATGGGACGTAGCGTTTCCTATCGCGATATGCCTAGTGTGTAAAGGAGAATACTATGACAAAGAAAATAGTAGCTCTAGCAGGGGATGGAATTGGCCCAGAAATCATGGAGGCTGGTTTAGAGGTTCTGGAAGCCCTAGCTGAAAAAACAGATTTTGACTATGATATTGACAGACGCCCCTTCGGAGGTGCAGGTATTGATGCAGCGGGCCATCCCTTACCTGATGAAACTCTCAAGGCATGTAGAGAAGCAGATGCTATCCTACTAGCAGCTATCGGTAGTCCTCAGTATGATAGTGCAACGGTTCGACCTGAACAAGGCTTGCTGGCTCTCCGTAAGGAACTCAATCTTTACGCCAATATTCGCCCTGTAAAAATCTTTGACAGTCTCAAGCATTTGTCACCACTCAAACCGGAACGAATTGCTGGTGTAGACTTTGTCGTGGTACGGGAGTTGACAGGTGGAATTTATTTTGGGGATCATATCCTTGAAGAAAGAAAAGCGCGTGATATCAACGACTATAGTTATGAGGAAGTGGAGCGGATTATTCGTAAGGCCTTTGAAATTGCAAGAAATCGCAGAAAAATCCTTACCAGCATCGATAAGCAAAATGTGTTAGCGACCTCAAAACTCTGGCGGAAAGTAGCTGAGAAGGTCGCACAGGATTTTCCAGATGTGACCTTGGAACACCAATTGGTCGACTCAGCTGCTATGCTTATGATTACCAATCCTGCCAAGTTTGATGTTATCGTGACAGAGAATCTTTTCGGAGATATTCTCTCTGATGAATCAAGCGTTCTATCTGGCACGCTTGGCGTCATGCCATCAGCTAGTCATTCTGAAAAGGGTCCAAGCCTCTATGAGCCCATTCACGGTTCAGCACCTGATATTGCAGGTCAAGGAATTGCTAATCCTATTTCCATGATTTTATCAGTTGCCATGATGTTGAGAGACAGTTTTGGACGTTATGAGGATGCGGAACGTATCGAGCGTGCTGTTGAGGCAAGTTTAGCGGCTGGCATTTTAACGAGAGATATAGGTGGACAGGCTTCGACCAATGAAATGACGGAAGCTATTATTGCAAGGTTATGAAGTTAGACGAAAAAATTACTCTAGTCCTTTTGATTTGGAATGTCATGGTTTTCTTGATTTATGGTATTGACAAATCCAAGGCAAGGAGAAGAGCTTGGCGCATCCCAGAGAAAATCTTACTCATTTTAGCCTTTACTTGTGGTGGTTTTGGAGCTTGGTTAGCAGGAATTACTTTTCATCACAAGACTAGAAAATGGTACTTTAAGACAGTTTGGTTTCTCGGGATGGTGACCACACTAGTAGCCTTATATTTTATTTGGAGGTAATGGATGGCAGGAAAATCGATTTTTGATAAATTATGGGACCGACATGTCATCACGGGAGAAGAGGGGCAGCCTCAACTCATGTATGTGGACCAGCACTATATTCATGAAGTGACCAGTCCTCAGGCTTTTCAAGGACTGCGAGATACAGGGCGCAGATTGAGACGACCAGACTTGACATTTGGAACCTTTGACCACAATGTCCCAACGGTTAATATCTACGATATTCGAGATGTCATTTCGAAAGCGCAAATTGATAAGTTAGCTGAGAATGTTGAGGAATTTGGGATTGAACATGCGGCCCACGGTTCTGAAAAACAGGGAATCGTGCACATGGTAGGTCCAGAAACAGGACGGACGCAACCAGGAAAATTCATTGTTTGTGGGGACAGCCATACGGCAACCCACGGAGCTTTCGGAGCTATCGCCTTTGGAATTGGGACCAGCGAGGTCGAGCATGTCTTTGCTACCCAGACCCTCTGGCAGGTCAAACCTAAGAAAATGCTGGTGGAATTTACAGGTGTTCCTCAAAAAGGAGTTTATTCTAAGGATTATATTCTCGCCTTGATTGCCAAGTACGGTGTTGCCTGTGGTGTTGGCTATGTGGTGGAATATCGTGGGCAAGCGATTGATGCACTGAGCATGGAAGAGCGAATGACCATCTGCAATATGTCCATCGAGTTTGGCTCTAAGATGGGAATCATGAATCCAGATCAAACCACCTATGACTATCTCAAGGGACGCGAGTGTGTTCCCGAAGATTTCGAGGAGGCTGTGGCTGATTGGAAAACAATTGTCAGCGATGATGATGCTGTTTACGATAAGGTTATCCAGATGGATGTCTCAGACTTAGCTCCTATGGTAACCTGGGGAACCAATCCTGCTATGGGAGTTGACTTTGACAGCAGTTTCCCAGAAATTAAGGATATGAATGATGAGCGAGCCTACAATTACATGGACTTGGAGCCTGGTCAAAAGCCAGCTGATATTGAACTAGGCTATATCTTTATCGGTTCTTGTACCAATGCTCGTCTCAGTGACTTGCAACTGGCTGCGCGATTTGTCAAAGGAAAGAAAATAGCCCCCAACTTAACGGCTATCGTAGTCCCAGGTTCTCGTCCTGTCAAACGAGCTGCTGAGAAGTTGGGCTTGGACAAGGTATTTCTAGATGCTGGCTTTGAGTGGAGAGACCCTGGTTGCTCCATGTGTCTGGGGATGAATCCTGACAAGGTTCCAGATGGCGTTCACTGTGCCTCAACCAGCAACCGCAACTTTGAAGACAGACAGGGATTTGGTGCTAAGACTCACCTCTGCAGTCCAGCCATGGCAGCTGCAGCAGCTATCGCAGGGCGCTTTGTAGATGTTCGGAAAATGCCAGAAGCCCAGTAAGGAGAGGATATGGAGAAATTTACAGTTTATACGGGAACGACCGTTCCTCTCATGAATGATAACATCGACACCGACCAAATCCTTCCCAAGCAGTTTCTCAAGTTAATTGATAAAAAAGGCTTTGGTAAGTACCTCATGTATGCTTGGCGTTATTTGGATGACAAGTATACTGAGGACCCAGACTTTGTCTTTAACCGACCTGAATATCGTAAAGCTAGTATTCTCATTTCAGGGGATAACTTTGGGGCAGGGTCTTCGAGGGAACACGCAGCTTGGGCTCTAGCGGACTATGGTTTCAAGGTCGTAATTGCAGGATCTTTTGGTGATATTCATTACAATAATGAACTCAATAATGGCATGTTGCCTATTGTACAGCCCAGAGAGGTTAGAGAGAAACTAGCACAGCTAAAACCAAGTGACCAGATAACTGTGGACTTGGAACAACAAAAAATCATCTCACCAATTGGAGAATTCACTTTTGAAATCGATAGTGAGTGGAAACACAAACTCTTAAATGGTTTGGATGATATCGGTATTACCTTGCAGTATGAAGATTTGATTGCTGCTTATGAAAAACAACGACCAGCCTACTGGCAGGATTAGAAGAAAAATAGAAAAGGAAATAGAACTATGACAAAACACATTCAATGGAACGGAACACTTTCACAAGAAGGCTATGACATTTTAAAAGGTGAGGGCGGATGTATCGTTTGCCCTACAAAAGTTGGTTACATTATTATGACTAGTGACAAGGCAGGTCTTGAACGCAAGTTCGCAGCCAAAGAGCGTAATCGTAACAAACCAGGTGTTGTTCTCTGCGGTAGCATGGATGAGCTTCGTGCTTTAGCACAACTCAATCCAGAAATTGAAGCCTTCTACCAAAAACATTGGGATGAAGATATTCTTCTTGGTTGTATCCTTCCTTGGAAACCAGAAGCCTTTGAGAAATTGAAAGCTTATGGGGATGGCCGTGAAGAACTGATGACTGACGTTCGTGGTACTAGCTGTTTCGTTATCAAGTTTGGGAAAGCTGGTGAACAATTGGCTGCCAAACTTTGGGAAGAAGGCAAGATGGTCTATGCCTCATCTGCAAACCCATCTGGAAAAGGAAACCGTGGTAAGGTAGAAGGTATCGGAGAACGCATCGAAGGAGCAGTGGACCTTGTCATTGAAGCAGATGACTATGTGGCATCTATCCAACCTGACAAAACGATTGAAACACGCTACGAGCAAGGTGTGATGGTCTCTATGGTCGATAAAGACGGCAAACTCATTCCAGAACAAGGAGGAGCTCGCTCAACTTCACCAGCTCCAGTTGTAATCCGCAAAGGGCTTGACATTGATAAAATCATGATGCACCTGTCAGATACCTTTAACTCATGGGACTACCGTCAGGGTGAGTATTATTAGAATGTAGGAAGTGGGGAGAAAATAATCTCTCCTTTCTTTTGTTATTTACACAATAAAACCCGAACGATATGTTTTTATTTATAAAAATATTTGACAAAAACTGTACTTTGGTTTATAATTAATTAAGGAAACGTCGGAAAAGGCGTAGTGATGCGAGAGCATAGGTAGGTCATTACAAAAGAAACGAGACATCGATATGTTAAATGAATTTCCAATTTTTGATTACGAAGATATTCAATTGATCCCAAATAAATGTGTGATTAAAAGCCGAGCAGAAGCGGATACAAGTGTCACTTTAGGAAATCACACCTTTAAACTACCTGTTGTGCCAGCTAATATGCAGACGATTTTGGATGAAAGTGTAGCAGAGCAACTGGCTAAAGGTGGTTACTTCTACATTATGCACCGTTTTGATGAGGCAGGACGCATTCCTTTTATCAAACGTATGCACGATCAAGGGCTCATTGCTTCTATCTCTGTTGGTGTTAAGGATTATGAGTATGATTTTGTTAGCCAGCTCAAGGCTGATGCTCCTGAGTACATCACGATTGATATTGCCCATGGTCATGCGGATAGCGTAATTTCTATGATTCAACACATCAAGAAAGAATTGCCAGATACCTTTGTCATTGCTGGAAATGTGGGAACACCAGAAGCTGTGCGTGAATTGGAAAATGCTGGTGCAGATGCGACTAAGGTCGGAATTGGTCCTGGTAAGGTTTGTATCACCAAGGTCAAGACTGGTTTTGGTACAGGTGGTTGGCAGTTGGCTGCTCTACGCTGGTGTGCCAAGGCTGCACGTAAACCAATCATTGCAGATGGAGGAATTCGTACTCATGGCGATATTGCCAAGTCTATCCGTTTCGGTGCCAGCATGGTTATGATTGGTTCCCTCTTTGCAGGACACATCGAAAGTCCAGGGAAAACGATTGAAGTCGATGGTGAACAGTTCAAAGAATACTACGGTTCAGCTTCTCAATACCAAAAAGGTGCTTACAAAAATGTGGAAGGCAAACGCATTTTGCTTCCTGCCAAAGGTCATCTGCAAGATACTTTAACTGAGATGGAACAAGACCTTCAAAGTGCTATTTCTTATGCAGGTGGACGTCAGGTTGCTGACCTTAAACACGTTGATTATGTTATCGTGAAAAACTCCATCTGGAATGGGGATGCTTCCCACTAAGACGGGCTATCCGTCTAGAAAAAAACTTGTTATTAGAGCAAATTTCTGTTATAATAAAACAAGTTTCCACCCTTAGTGTAATGGATATCACGTAAGATTCCGGTTCTTGAGATGGGGGTTCGATTCCCTCAGGGTGGATGTAAACATCCTAAAAAGCCTTTAATAGGGCTTTTTATTTATTCTGCCTCAAATTTGCCCCTAATACTCTTCGAAAATCTCTTCAAACCACGTCAGCGTCGCCTTACCGTAGGTATGTTACTGACTTCGTCAGTTCTATCTGCAACCTCAAAACAGTGTTTTGAGCTGACTTCGTCAGTCTTATCTACAACCTCAAAGCAGTGCTTTGAACAACCTGCGGCTAGCCTCCTAGTTTGCTCTTTGATTTTCATTGAGTATAAAACTGAAAATCATATTTTATAGAATGCCCAAATCTCCTCGAGTCCCGTTTTAAAGTGACTCAGGGGGCTTTTTTTGATATAATAAAAAGGACTGTTATCAGTTAGAAAGAGGTTGGTATGAAAGAATTACAAACTGTACTTAAAAACCATTTTGCAATCGAATTTGCAGACAAAAACTTACTGGAAACTGCCTTTACTCATACGAGTTATGCCAATGAGCATCGCCTCTTAAAAATTTCACACAATGAGCGCTTGGAATTTTTAGGAGACGCTGTTCTACAGTTATTGATTTCAGAATATCTGTATAAAAAATATCCTAAAAAGTCTGAGGGTGATTTGTCCAAACTCCGTGCTATGATTGTTCGCGAGGAGAGTTTGGCTGGTTTTGCGCGTGATTGCCAGTTTGATCAGTTTATCAAGCTGGGTAAGGGGGAAGAAAAGTCTGGTGGACGCAATCGTGACACCATTCTTGGTGATGCCTTCGAAGCCTTTCTTGGTGCTCTCCTTTTGGACAAGGATGTGGCCAAGGTCAAGGAATTTATCTATCAAGTCATGATTCCTAAGGTTGAAGCAGGCGAATTTGAGATGATTACAGACTACAAAACCCATCTCCAAGAGTTACTTCAGGTCAATGGCGATGTGGCTATTCGTTATCAGGTGATTTCTGAAACGGGTCCTGCACACGATAAGGTCTTTGATGTAGAAGTTCTTGTCGAAGGTAAGAGCATTGGTCAAGGTCAAGGTCGTTCTAAGAAACTAGCAGAGCAGGAAGCTGCCAAAAATGCCGTTGAGAAAGGGCTCGATTCATGTATTTAAAGGAAATCGAAATTCAGGGATTCAAGTCTTTTGCTGACAAGACTAAGGTCGTCTTTGACCAAGGTGTGACGGTAGTTGTTGGACCCAATGGCTCTGGGAAGTCGAATATTACAGAAAGTCTGCGTTGGGCCTTGGGGGAGTCAAGTGTTAAGAGTCTCCGTGGGGGCAAGATGCCGGATGTCATCTTTGCCGGAACAGAAAGTCGCAAACCGCTCAATTATGCTTCTGTAGTTGTGACTCTGGATAATAATGACGGATTTATTGAGGATGCAGGCCAAGAAATCAGGGTGGAACGCCATATCTATCGTAGTGGAGATAGCGAATATAAGATTGACGGCAAGAAAGTTCGTCTGCGTGATATTCATGATCTATTCTTGGATACAGGGTTGGGGCGAGATTCCTTCTCCATCATTTCCCAAGGGAAGGTTGAGGAGATTTTTAATTCCAAGCCTGAGGAACGCAGAGCTATTTTTGAAGAAGCTGCTGGAGTTTTAAAATACAAAACTCGCAGAAAAGAAACTGAGAGTAAACTGCAGCAAACTCAGGATAATCTGGATCGTCTAGAAGATATTATCTACGAGTTGGATAATCAAATCAAGCCTCTTGAGAAGCAAGCTGAAAATACCCGTAAGTTTCTAGATTTGGAAGGTAAACGCAAGGCTATTTACTTGGATGTCCTTGTTGCTCAAATCAAGGAAAATAAGGCTGAACTAGACTCGACAGCAGAAGAGTTGGCACAGGTTCAGGAACTCTTAACTAGCTATTACCAAAAGCGTGAAAAATTAGAAGAAGAAAACCAAACTCTTAAAAAGCAACGCCAAGATTTACAAGCTGAAATGACCAAAGATCAGGGCAGTTTGATGGACTTGGCTAGTCTGATTAGTGATTTAGAGAGAAAATTAGCCCTATCTAAACTGGAATCTGAGCAAGTAGCCCTGAATCAACAGGAAGCACAAGCTCGTTTGGCTGCTTTGGAGGATAAGAGAAATTTACTAAGTCAAGAAAAATCTGATAAAGAAAGCTCTTTAACTCTGTTAGAGGAAAATCTAGTCAAAAATAATCAAAAACTCAATCGTTTAGAAGCTGAATTGCTAGCTTTTTCAGATGATCCTGATCAGATGATTGAGCTTTTGCGTGAACGCTTTGTGGCGCTTTTACAAGAAGAAGCTGATGTCTCAAACCAGCTGACCCGTATCGAAAACGAGTTGGAAAATAGTCGTCAGCTTTCTCAAAAACAAGCAGATCAACTAGAAAAGCTGAAAGAACAGCTGACTACAGCTAAAGAGAAGGCTAGTCAGCAAAAAGAAGAGCTTGAAACTGCCAAGGAGCAGGTTCAAAAATTATTGGCCGATTATCAAGCTATTGCCAAGGAGCAAGAGGAGCAGAAAGCTTCCTATCAAGCTCAACAAAGTCAACTATTTGACCGTCTGGATAATCTCAAAAACAAGCAGGCCAGAGCTCAGAGTTTGGAAAATATTCTGAGAAATCATAGTAACTTTTATGCAGGTGTTAAGAGTGTTCTCCAAGAAAAAGATCGCCTTGGTGGGATTATTGGTGCAGTCAGTGAGCACCTGACTTTTGATGTGCATTATCAAACTGCCCTAGAGATTGCGCTTGGAGCCAGCAGCCAGCATATCATCGTAGAAGATGAAGAGTCGGCAACCAAAGCCATTGATTTCCTTAAACGAAACAGAGCCGGTCGTGCAACCTTCCTTCCATTGACAACGATCAAGGCGCGTACGATTTCTAGCCAGAATCAAGATGCTATCGCTGCAAGCCCAGGTTTTCTTGGGATGGCAGATGAGTTGGTGTCGTTTGATAAGAGACTAGAAGCCATTTTCAAAAACTTGCTAGCCACGACAGCGATTTTTGATACCGTAGAACATGCGCGTGCAGCAGCGCGCCAGGTTCGTTATCAGGTTCGTATGGTGACATTGGATGGTACAGAGTTGCGCACAGGTGGTTCTTATGCAGGTGGTGCCAATCGCCAGAATAATAGTATCTTCATCAAGCCAGAACTGGAGCAATTACAAAAAGAAATTGCTGAAGAAGAAGCAAGCTTGCGTAAAGATGAAGAGAGTTTGAAGACCTTGCAAGAGGAGGTGGCTAGACTGACAGAAAGATTAGAAGCCATCAAATCTCAGGGTGAGCAGGCTCGTATTCAGGAGCAGGGCTTATCCCTCGCTTATCAGCAGACCAGTCAGCTAGTTGAGGAACTAGAAACTCTTTGGAAACTCCAAGAAGAGGAATTAAATCGTCTTTCTGACGGAGATTGGCAAGCAGATAAGGAAAAATGCCAAGAGCGTCTTACTACTATCGCCAGTGACAAGCAAAATCTGGAAGCTGAGATTGAAGAGATCAAGTCTAACAAAAATGCCATCCAAGAACGTTATCAGAACTTGCAGGAAGAGCTAGCGCAAGCTCGCTTGCTTAAGACAGAACTGCAAGGGCAAAAACGTTATGAAGTTGCTGATATTGAACGTTTAGGCAAGGAATTGGACAATTTAGATATCGAGCAAGAGGAAATTCAGCGCCTTCTTCAAGAAAAGGTTGACAATCTTGAGAAAGTTGATACGGATTTACTCAGTCAGCAGGCCGAAGAAGCTAAAACTCAGAAAACAAACCTCCAACAAGGTTTAATTCGCAAGCAGTTTGAGTTGGATGATATTGAAGGTCAACTGGATGATATTGCTAGTCATTTGGATCAGGCTCGCCAGCAGAATGAAGAGTGGATTCGCAAGCAAACACGTGCTGAAGCTAAGAAAGAAAAGGTCAGCGAGCGCTTACGCCATTTACAAAGTCAATTAACAGACCAGTATCAGATTAGCTATACTGAAGCACTAGAAAAGGCACATGAATTGAAAAACCTCAATCTGGCAGAGCAAGAGGTGCAGGAATTAGAGAAGGCTATTCGCTCACTGGGTCCTGTCAATTTGGATGCTATTGACCAGTACGAAGAAGTCCACAACCGTTTGGATTTCCTAAATAGCCAGCGAGATGATATTTTGTCAGCGAAAAATCTGCTTCTTGAAACCATCACAGAGATGAATGATGAGGTAAAGGAACGCTTTAA
Source organism: Streptococcus parapneumoniae (assembly GCF_037076355.1). Classification (NCBI taxonomy): domain Bacteria; kingdom Bacillati; phylum Bacillota; class Bacilli; order Lactobacillales; family Streptococcaceae; genus Streptococcus; species Streptococcus parapneumoniae. The sequence continues at coordinate 980,367 of NZ_AP026968.1, forward strand.
ATCAACGTTTGAAGCTATTCGTGAGTCCTTTAAAGTGACCTTCAAACAGATGTTTGGCGGAGGTCAAGCGGACCTCATTTTGACTGAAGGAGACCTGCTGACAGCTGGGGTTGAGATTTCTGTTCAACCTCCAGGTAAGAAAATCCAGTCTCTTAACCTCATGAGTGGTGGTGAAAAAGCCTTATCAGCTCTTGCTTTGCTTTTCTCCATTATTCGTGTCAAGACCATTCCTTTTGTCATCTTGGATGAGGTAGAAGCTGCGCTGGACGAAGCTAATGTTAAGCGTTTTGGGGATTACCTCAACCGCTTTGACAAGGACAGCCAGTTCATCGTCGTAACCCACCGTAAGGGAACCATGGCAGCGGCTGATTCTATCTATGGAGTGACCATGCAAGAGTCAGGTGTCTCAAAAATTGTTTCGGTTAAGTTAAAAGATTTAGAAAGTATTGAAGGATGACAATTAAACTAGTAGCAACAGAAATCGGGATAAGGAAATTGATACAATATTTAATTTTTATCTAAACCATGAAATAAGAGCTGCAGTTGAAGATATTCTGAAAATAGTTTATTATAAAGATATAAAAAAGCGGGGTATTGTAATGGAAAAGTTTAAAAAATTGAAGAGATCTAACTATATAAGTGGTAAATTTTATTCTGATAGAGATGATTATATAGAGTATATTTCCAAGAAATATAATATTCCTAAAAACGAGGTTTTGGAGAATGACGAGTTAGTTATCGAGTTAACACAAAATTGGTTTAAGCAAGGTCAAGTTGGCTGTGGATTTGCGCAATATATGGCAGGTGATGCTGATAAATTCGGTTGGCGTTTTATTGTTGAGAAAGAATCTGAGTACACTAAATCTTCAATAAGTAAGCTATATGGTAGAATTAATGAACATTTGCAAGCTTCAGGAGATGAGGTACTATCAATATTATTTCCAAATATTGATTCTGATGTTAGATTTGCAGAGTTAATTCAGTCACTAGTAGAGTACACTCCATTTTTTATTGAAAATACTCAAGAATATTCTGAGGAATTAATATTACTTTCACTCAGACTGGATATCTCGGGTAATAAAAATAACTCATGGATAATGGCACTGGGACCGTTTAGTAATTTTCCAGCAACTAGGCAATGTCCAATTACACAAATCGTAATAAGGTTAAAGGTTAAAGATACTGGACGCATGTATCATAAGGCTAAAAATGTTAGTGATGCTCACAATGCTGATATGCCAGTAGATATGATAGAACCAAGGAAGCAAGATGCTTTATGGGAGCTTTCTTTTAAAAATACAGAGCGAGTTTTAGGACATAAGCCAGATAATTTATCTGCGGCAAAATATACATGTCCTATTCCAAAGAAGATTTATAAAAATTTATTTAAAGGGTAATCTATGAAAAAATACTTAATTAATTTAAATGGTGCAAATAATATAACTAAAAAGACGATAGGTAATAAGGCCTATTATGTAAATTTATTAGAAAAAATAAAAGTCAAAACCCCACATTCTTACGCCATTTCTTCAGAGTTTTTAATGGATTTAATAGGGAGTGATTTCTTTGATGTTAATAGTGATTCTACAAATTTGGGAAATTTACTACAGAAGAAATTAATAGATTCAAAGTATAATCCACTTTGGAATGATTTATTCAATGAGATTGAAGATGCTTATGGTGTTAATAAAAGGATTGCAATTCGAAGTACCTCATTAAATGAAGATAATACTGATACAGCAAGTGCGGGTAATTACACTACAGTGTTAAATGTCAAAATGAATCATTTTGACATAGTTAGTGGAGTAATGAGAGTATTCGAGTCTTATATAAAATACAAATATACATGGAAAGAAAAACATGTCATATTTCCGGTATTAATTCAAGAGTATATTGACTTAAAATACAATGGGGTGGCATTCTCTAGAAACCCGTTAACTATGGAAAATGAATTTATACTAGAGATAGGAAAAAGTAATAAATCTGTTGTTAATGGAGAAATTAACTATGTTTCGATATATAGCATAGATAACGAGCAAGTGGAAGAGACGCAAGAAGAAAAGCAATTTAAAGAAGATAATGAATATAAAGATAAGATTCAGGAGTTAATTTATGAAGTTGAAGAATTAGCTGGATTTAGTAAGACAGGAGTAGATTTAGAATGGGGACTTAGTCAAGATGGTCAATTATTTGTATTTCAAATACGAGCAATCACAACGAAACCTTTATTTTTTGAAAGAGCTCAAAAGGAGAAGTGCTTTTTCATCGATTTAGATTCAGACGAAGTGCATAAAATGGGGTTCCCGAAATTTCAAAAGGGGCTGATTTCTAAGCAATGGAAGAAGCGACATTGGATGAAACAAATCCTCCGTAATGCAGGTATCAACAGAGATTATAGACTTGGATTCTTAGTATTTGATAAAGTTAGAGCAAGTGAGGTTACAATTCAGAGTGAGATTGATAGGATATTTTCAAGTCAAGAATTATTACTTATATTTGAGACTCAGGATGGGAAAAAACAAAATAAGATAATAAATAGAAGTGAATTTAGCACTTCAATAGATTCAATTGCTATGTTGGGTGGGATTAGCATAGTTTGGGTAACTGAATTTCATAAACCAATTTTGTCTGGCTATTCTAAAATATTAAACCAGAACATTATAATAGAATACATTGTAGGTGATTTGATTGGCTTGAAGAATGAAGTGATAAATTATATGTCTGAGGTTATTCTTTCTGTTAATGGGATTAAAATACATGAGTGTATTTCTGAACAGAAAATACAGTATTCTTTTGATCAAACAAACAATTCGGTTAGAGTGGATTATTATGAACCGGTACCAAAAATCTCAAATGAACATTTGAATCAAATACGAGATATAACGACAACCTTAGATATAGAATATAGGGGTGTGGTCGTAGAGTGGGTATTAACTGATAGAGGGGTTTTAGTATATGATATGTCCGACGATAAATCAGTTATCAATGATAACTATCAAACTATTGAAGGGTATCGTGTGATTTCCACTGGATCTTTATCTGGAAATATTATAGAGCTGGATGAGATTTTATTTTCTAAGCTAGCGATGCAAAATAAAACCTTAGTTAGCGTTGTACCTAGTGTAAACGAAATGGAAAATGTTGAGAATAACTCTATATTGAAAGAATTAGAAATGAAAATATCAACAGTTTCCAATCCTATATTGCTAGCACCTTATCCAGATATAAGTTTATTTCCTTTATTAAATAAAGTATCGGGATTTATTTTTAAATCAGGCTCCGTGTTAGGTCATTTGAGTATTCATTTGCGTGAAAGAAAAGTACCAGCAATTATCTTAGATGAAAGAAAGATAGCAAAAGATACGATAGATTTAATTATTTAATGTCAGACAATAAGCTCACATTAGTAATACATCTGATTATAAGTGGATTATACGAGTACGAAAGATAATATTAACTCATATTGCTGATATTAATTAACGTAGTAAATTGGAGAACAAAAAGGATGAAAAAGCTGATATATACTTCTTACGATGGTGATAACATCCATTTAATTGAACTTTTTATAAGTTTTGTATTAAATACTGGCAATATTCCTGTCAATCCAACTAACAATTTGGGTTACTATTTGTCAACTACTTATTATGAGAATAATAAGTTTGAATGTGTCAAAGATTGTGTATCTCTTGAGCTAATTTGTGATGAGCTTTGGATTTTTTCTGATAATGAAAATCACCAATTACCTGAAGGTGTGATATTTGAATTTTTAGAATGGAAAGCTAATAAGGGCTCTAATGTGAAGATTATCCCGATTGATATAGTTAAAAAATTTTTTTCAGGGGAATGGGTTTTATCGCTTAATGAATTTGACTACTCATGTGACGAAGTATACAAACTATTAAATAGGGAAAAATGCAAAGAATTGGAACAGACAATTTTTCTTACAAATCAATTGAGGAGTGTCCTACTATTAGACTTGGATGACAAATATTTTAAATATGCTGATTGGGTAAAGCAAAAGGCATTTGAAGAGGGGTATGTACCTTTAATCACATGTGTGACTGTGCCAGTATATAAGTTAATCGAATGTCAGATATTTGAACCCGCAGATAAGTATTATAGCATAATAAGGAATAAAGTTAAGTATTTTAGACAAGTCGTTGAGTATGATGAAAGGGAGTGTACTCATAGATATGAAAGTGTATGGACATTACAATATTGTAGCGTCCCTAAATATGTGAGCAAGAACTGGGCTATGACAGAGATAGAAAATAATGAAAACAATGAAAACAATAAAAAAAGTTAGAGTAACTAATTATTCTTTGAGTAAATCACTGGACTGTCTTGAGAGGATGGGGAAATTATTCCCAATTGTGAGAATTGATGACAGTGCTTGTAGAATTTTTATTAGAAATAATGATACTAATTATTTATTTGAAGTCTCACAATGTGGTAATGATTTTCAAGTCACTATGCTATTAGGTGAACTAAGTGATAGTGAGACTCAGCAGATGTTTAACAAAGTATTTAGTATTTTTGATTTACATAATAATAATTATAATAAAATAGATGCTTATGCTTACGGAACAGTAGACTCCACAATATTGTTTAAATCATTAAAGGGACTCCGAATCATAAAGGATACAAACATCTTGAATTGTATAATACGAACGATTATTAGCCAACAAGTTAGTTTGAAGGCTGCCTCAAATATAGTTAGAAGATTTATTGAGTATTATGGAGATAGCATAGAATTCGAAGGAACTCACTACTTTCAATTTCCTACAGCTGAATTCATTGCTACAAGTTTAACCGTTACTCAACTAAGGGAAATTGGAATTCCCTTAACACGTGCAGACGCTATCATTAGTTTAGCTATTAAAGTACGCAAAATGGAGAAACCTTTAGATGATTATTCATATAGTGAATTGAAAGATATTGTGATCTGTATCAAAGGTATAGGTAAATGGACAGTTGAAATGTTAGGTTTGTTTTATTTTACAGCCCCGGATATTGTACCAGTTGCTGATCTAGGCTTGCATCGGGCTATTGAATATCTATATAATTTACCTGAAAGAAGTATATCCAAAATAAATGTGAATAGTGTAACAAACAATTGGAGTGGTAATAAATCTTTGCAGGTTTATTATATTTGGGAATATTGGATGTTAAACAAAGAGGAAAATTGATTTGATAATTTTGGAAGACGGAAACTTTAAATTGACAGTTTCAATAATTATAAAGAGTGGGGATGAGGTGCTTCTTCAGTTACGTGATCAGACGGGCTATATGGACGGATATTGGGATTTAGGTGTCAGTGGACATGTTAAAAATCAGGAAGAATTAAGGGATGCAGCAGTTCGAGAAGCTCATGAAGAATTAAATTTGGAAGTTGTTCCAGAAAAATTGAAATTCATTACGATGATACAAAATGTTAGAGATAATTATATTTATACTTATTTTCTTTATGATCTCCCAATTGATGGAGAAATTAAATATCGTATAAACGAGCCTAATCAAATAAAAGGTTTATTTTGGTCCAAGCTTTATAGTTTACCTAAAAATATACTTCCACAAAACAAAGTAGCCATAGAAAGCTACTTACACAATATTTATTATGAAAAGATCTATTATGAAGGAGGAGACAGATGATTCTAGCTGTAATTAAACGAAATTGGCAAATGTACAAGAGATACTTTCCAATTACTTTATTTTTGAATAGAATCTTAGATGCATTTTTTCAACTAATAGTATTTTGGTTGATAGCTAATTATATGTTTACTAATCAATCAAAGATTGGCTCTGGTTATTTTATTAAAGACTACTTCACCTACGCTGCTATAGGAATGATATTTTATAATGTGTCTGTAGCGGTTCTAATGAATGTTGGTAGGTCGCTAATTACAGAAGTCAAAGAAGGTACTCTAGAAAGTTTACTAATAACACCTTATAAAGTTAGAAAATATTACTTTGGGGTTTTTATCGAACAATTGGGACGAACTTGTATAGAATGTATGTGTACAATCCTTCTTGCTTTGATGTTAGGGGCGGAAATTTTAAGTATATCTCCTGTTGTATGGATATTAGGAACTGTGTATGTTTCGCTTATTTCGTTTTGTATGGGAGTGTTACTTTCTAATATTATGCTGTGGTTGCGAGACACATTTCTTAGTCAAAATACACTCTTTGTAGTAATATTTTTATTATCAGGTATAACATTTCCAAGACATATATTGCCAATACCATTGAGCTTTATTGGTGAACTTATTCCATTGACTCATGCACTAGAATTTATCCGTATGCTTATGACTTCTAACTATACTTATAACGACATATTTAATGTGGTTTTAAAAGGTTTGATAGGGGCAGTAATATATTATCTTGTTGGTTTATTTTACTACAAGAAAGTGGAGCAGAAAGTTATTGGATACATCTCATATTAAAAAATAAGGGGAGATAAAAGTTGTTAGAAGTAAAAAATGTAAGTAAGCATTATGTTATAAAAAAAAGAAGCAAAATTTTTAGCAGTTCTAAAATTAAAAAGAATGCAGTAAAGAATGTATCAATAAATATACCTAAAGGAAAAATTATAGGAGTTTTGGGTGAAAATGGTGCAGGAAAGACTACTCTAATTAAAATGATGACGACATTGCTTCTACCGGATAGTGGAGAAATTTTACTAGATGGTAATGATATTAATGATGACCTGGCTCTTACAAGAAAAAAAATCAATGTTATTAACGGTGGTGAACGAAATCTTTATTGGCGTCTTACAGCTATTGAAAATCTTGTATATTTTGCCTCGCTATATAATATATCGAGGGATGATGCATTAAGTATCTCAGAACCATTACTAATTGAGTTCGGTCTGTGGGAAAGTCGCGATATTCCAGTTGAACAATATTCGAAGGGAATGAAACAGCGTCTTCAAATCATTAAAGGATTACTTAACAATCCTAGCTACCTCTTTCTAGATGAGCCTACAATTGGATTAGATGTTAGTGTTTCTAGGGATCTAAGAGAAAGAATTAAAGATATTGCTAATAATAAAAATAAGGGAGTTTTGCTCACAACACACTATATGGCAGAAGCTGAAGAATTATGTGATTATATTTATATACTGAACAAGGGTAGAATTATACTAGAAGGAACGAAAGACGAAGTACTGCAGAAGCTTTCTTTAGATAAGGAAGTTATTATTAATCTTATCGAGACTGGTACAGATGATCGGTCTATACTAAATCTGAATAATATATTTCCCGAAAGTGAAATAACTGATGTGGATGGAGAGTGTGTATTTAGGCTGAAGTTAAAAGATCGAGAGGTTACAGAAGTGCTAAGTACTTTAACGTCACATGGGTACAAATTCAATAAACTACAAGTAATTGAACCGTCTCTTGAAGACGCTATAATTAAATTAAAGAAAGAGAATAAAGATGATTAGCATGTTTAGGGCTGAATTGAGGAGAACATTATTAAACGATAGTATAAATCGCTTCTATTTATTTTCACTTATTATTTGGCCACTTTTTTCTTTTATCCAGACGTTTTATAATTTGAGTTTGTTTCCTATTGAAAAATTAAAAATTGACAATATTAATTCAGAACAGCAGCTATATTATTTTATTTTTATAGGCTATTGTGTTTTTATACTATTTTCAAATGCTGTGCAAAGTTCATGGCGTCTTGGTTCGGAAAGAATTCAAGGTACATTAAGCCAAATATTTTTAGCTCCAATTAACAAAATAAGGTGGATATATATTAGAAGTTTTTCACTAGTTTTGAGTAACTCATGGTTTTTCATATTATTGTTTATTTTAGGTATTTTTTTATATAGCGAAAAGGATTTTATTTCCGTTCTTAAAATTACGTTAGCTATTATAATAATGATAGTAGCGGTATGGATTTGGTCCGCCTTCATTGCAAGCTTTTTCATAATAATGCGAGACGGGACATTATTATTTGTATTAATTCAAGGTCCACAAGATACTTTTAGTGGTGTCCAAGTACCTTTGAGCATATCCCCAAAATTTGTAAGAATTATTGGAAGCTTATTCCCTCTATCATATACAATCTCTTTACTAAGGGAAATACTAATTGGTCAATCCTTACTAAAAATATCATCAATTTTCTTTGTGTTTTTAGTAGTTAATATTTTAATAATATTAACTACAATAGTTGTGCTAAAACTTGGAGAGGCTCATTTAAGGAAAAATGGTAGTATCGATTTCTATTAATATTAACGGAAAGACTTGCCTTTTATTGCTATTTATAGTATACTTGTATAGTAATCATATATAATAAGAGTGTAGTTCTTAATTTTTAGAAAGGAGTATAGTGTATGGCAAAGAAAAAATACCAAACACCTAAAGTATCTGAGTTAAAATCAGCAGCTGGAATTAATGTTAAGGCTTAACAGGATTGTGTTATAGAGTTAATTTTAAAAACCATCTTAAGTCTAATACTTAAGATGGTTTTATCTTTTTTTAAAAAACAGGAGAAATCATTGATTAGACTAGTTTTAGCAATAATTGTTGTATTTTGGATTGCTTTGCCTCTATCTTATCAAATTCAAAGCAAAATTAGAGGTGATTTACTTTTACGTATTGTCAGGATATTAAGTATTAATATTCCATATCTAGCTATATTTCTTATTATAAAGTATCCATCATATAGTTTTTTTATAAATTATATGATTTTATTACCAATTATTTTAAGTATCATATATATTCTTATTGATTTTAAAAATTTATCTTATTCAAATAATCCTGCAATATTTTCATATTTTGGGGAGGTCAGGAAAGAACAATTATTATCACGTTTTAGCGAGGTTACCGTGATGCCTCTTATAGAGGAACTGTTTTATAGAGGAACAATCCCAATCACAGGCTCTATAAAGGAAATATTGATTATCTTTTTACTAACAACTTTATTGTTTAATCTAGCTCATTATATTGGACAGAGTAATGATATAACATTTCACTTGAAACTATTCATCCTATCTTTATTCTCATTTCTAATATACTATTTTACACATAATATTATTTATTCAATTATTTTCCATGTATTGTGTAATATACCTTGGTTTGTTACTAATTATAGAATGTACCTTTATAGCAAAAAACAAAAGAATGAGGTGTTTTAATGAATCATTTAAATAATAATGCTAAAAAATTAGCAGAAAATTTATTATCGAGATTTAGTATCTACGAGGAATTCAATATTCTTAATATAAATACAGTATTTGTTGCAGGTTCAATTTTTGAAGGTTTTGGTAATAGTCGCTCTGATATAGATATATTCATAATTTTAAATAGAATTGATGATCAAGTTCTAACAAGTTTTGTCAATCAAAATCAAGATTTTTCATTATTCAAACGTGAACATAAAAGAATGTTAACGATTACATATAGAGAGGTTGATTATGACATTGAGTTACATGAAGTAGATGCTATCCAGAATTATGCAGAGCTTGTTAATAGAGGACAAGGATCGAAATATAGTCCTTATTATGATTTTTTTCATCGATTAAAATTTGCGCAACCACTTGGTGGAGTAGAATTTTTTAGAAAATTAAAAAATTCTATAGACTATAACAAGTATAATTTGATTGTCCCTCTAGGAGTGAGGATGTATTATAGTATTAGAGTTACAGATATTCAAGGAGCTTTTGAAGAAGGAGCATATGACACTTCTCTATATATGGCATTGTCTTTGTTAGAAGACTGCATTAGTTCCTACCTTTCACTTTTTGGTGAGACTAATCCAAATAAAAAATGGTTAATTAAAAAAATACACAGACTTGAGAAATCTAACCAGCTGAATATCAGCTTAAGTGAATCAATGGTGATATCATACAATCAGATTGATTTTTCGGATGAACTAAGTTTAAAGGCTAAGACAGTCATAGTATTAAAAGAATGTCAAAAAATAAACTTAGAGTGCGAAAAATTAATTGCGCAATACACAGAATAAATCTATTTTGTGGCATTAGTGAAATAAAGTTTTTTATTAAAATATTGTAATTTAAATCATCAAAAGGAGAGGAGAACTAAGAATGTTAGAAAAGAATCCTTTTGTCACTGAAAAATATCAGGACAACAATTTATTCCTAATTTATAATAATAAGGTTCACATCCTTACAGGTATTGCTCCATTTATTTGGGAAAGCATCAGAAATGGAATCTCTAGGGAGTATTTGTTAGCAGAAATATTAAATAATTATGATGTAAAGGAGAAGAAAGCCGAAAAAGATTTAGAAAAAATTATCAAAAAATTATTGGTGTTAGGTGTCTTAACTGAAAAATAGGAATATATTCAAAACATCTAGTAATAATCTTTGTAAGCGCCCAATAACGAAGTATATTGAAAAATCTCCAGACTAGAGAACTCATTGACAGTTCCTAATCTGGAGATTTCTTATTTGCACTTTTCTTGTACAACTTTAATCCATGGTAAATAAACCTCTAAAACCTCTTTGTTTACGAGAGTTTCCTCGTTTGGAAGACATTCTAGAAGATAGGATAGATATTTTTCACTATTTAGTTGATGACGTTTAGCTGTTTCCAACAAACTCATAATAATAGCTCTTGCTTTAGCTCCTTCAAAACTTTGAGAAAACAACCAATTTTTACGTCCCATAACCAATGATTTAATGGCACGTTCAGCTAGATTATTGGAAAGGACCAGATGCCCGTCTTTCAAAATGGCCTTAAAGGTTTCTTCATACTTGAGACTGTATTCAATTGCCCTTCCTAGTTTTGAACCAGGTAAAACTGACTGACGCCGACACCAAGCAAAGAAGTCTTCCATTAGGGGGTGGAGCTCTTCTTGACGTTTCTGTAGTCGTTCATCAGCTGGCAAAACCTCCCAGTCTCTTTCCAAGGCAAATAACTGGTCACAATAAGCTAAACCTTTAGCTCCTAAGGATGATTTATCTGCTTGCTTGGGGGTCGCTTCAAAAAACTTCCTTCTCACATGTGCCCAACATCCAACAAGTTCAGCCTCTTCCAGTTGACGATAAGCTTCTAGCGGTTCGCAGTTTACCAAGCTTAGCGTCGCCTTGCTCCTAAACCTTGGACTGCTATCGCATAGGCAGAACTAGAGGACTAAAGTCCTAAGTTACTGCCGCAACATATCACAATGCACATATCCAGAATAATCTCCTAGGAATTCTTGTACTACCGAACCACTCCGACGCTGATCATGATGGTAAAGAGTGATGCCTTGTTCCTCAGTTTTCCCTGACAAAAAGGTCCAATAGTAGGTCAGATGGCTATCACTCTCTAAAACCCGATAAGAGGTTTCATCCGCATGAAGAAGAGATTGTTCTAACAACTTTTCTCGTAAAAGATTATAAAGGGGCTCCAAATAATAGTGACTCGTCTTGATATGCCAATTAGAAATTTCCTTACGTGTGATTGGTAAACCCATCTTAGCCCAATCTTCTTCTTGGCGATAATTGGGTACCTTCAGATTAAACTTCTGATGGATGGTGTGAGCGATAATAGAGGCTGAGCCAAGGCTATGCGCCAAAGGGGCTTTAGGGACAGGAGCTTTTACAATTTTATCACTTGGATTATTCTTACTGCATGCTTGGCACTTGTAAGCGTGTTGAATATGATCAACTCTTTTTAATTGCGCAGGAATAAAGACCAATTCTTGTCCTTGAAGGCTCGCTCCAATTTCTTTTAGCTCTCCCTGACAGTTAGGGCAAATGCAGACCTCTAAGCGATGATGAACTTCTTCTGAATTAAATTGGGCAAGAAGAGATTGACGTTTCCCTTTAACTTTCTTACGTTTGTAGGTGATTTCTTCTCTTTCAACTGGGTAAGTCAGAGTCTTCTTCCAGATTTTGTTCCTCCTCAAAAAGACTGAGTTGTCCAGAGGGGCAAACACTTTTCTCAGAGGATTTTCCATAGAGCTTTTGCGTTAGATAAGCCACTTGTTCACGCAGAAGGGCAAGTTCATTGGTGAGACTATCAATTATAGCACTCTGTTGTTGAATGATTTTCAATCTTCTCCCATAGACTTTCCTCCTTATTTCCTAACTTTATTATATAGTGTATTGAATCTATAACAGTACACCTTGACTGCTAAAATATTTCTATAAATTAATTTGACTTTCCTGATAGAGATGTTCATATCTTATTTCAATTCACTATACTAAAAAGAAAGTCCTCATTTCAATAGAAATCACGACTTTCTGATGAATTTATTTTGGGAGTGATAGAAAAGCCTTTCATAAGCCAGTTTACTTGTTCAGGTGTGAGAGCTTTGACATCCTTTTCTGTACTTGGCCAAGTCAGTTTACCGTTCTCAAAGCGTTTATAAAGTAGCCAAAATCCCTGACCATCCCAGTAAAGGGCTTTAAAGCGGTCTTTACGTCCACCACAAAAGAGAAAGACTTGACCTGAAAAGGGATCTAATTCAAAGTGGGTTTTAACGAGATAAGCTAGTGAATCAATGCCTTGTCTCATATCGGTTTTCCCACAAACGAGATAGACCTGCCCTAGGCTAGATAGATGAATTGCCATAGAGCAACACCTTATCCAAAAGTTTTTCTATCATTTCTTGATTGAGAGCTTGAAAAAACTGAGTTCAAGCTTTCCAATACGAACTGTAAGCAGAAGATCATTTCTCTTTTTAGAATCAAAACGATGAGATTGTGGAACCTCTACAGGAACAATAGGTTGTGGCATTACAATATCCTCCAATAGTTTTACTTTACTAATAGTATACAGGAGGTCTTCCATGAATGATAGATACCTTGTTATGACGCGCTTATGTTTATCAAGCGTCTAATCTCAAATGGATTAGGCGCTATTTGCTTTTTCTATGGTATAATAGAAGATGGATTTATTAATTGGAGTATGAAGAATTTATGATTAAACTAGTAGCAACGGATATGGACGGAACCTTCCTAGATGAGAAAGGACGCTTTGATATGGACCGCCTCAAGTCTCTCTTGGTTTCCTACAAGGAAAAAGGGATTTACTTTGCGGTAGCTTCAGGGCGCGGATTTCTATCCTTAGAAAAATTATTTGCTGATGTACGTGATGATATTATTTTCATCGCGGAAAATGGCAGTTTGGTAGAGTATCAAGGTCAGGATTTGTATGAAGCGACTATGTCTCGTGACTTTTATCTGACGACTTTTGAAAAGCTGAAAACGTCACCTTATGTAGACATCAATAAACTGCTCTTGACGGGGGAAAAAGGCTCTTATGTGCTAGATACGGTTGATGAGACCTATTTAAAAGTGAGTCAGCACTATAATGAAAATATCCAAAAAGTAGCGAGTCTGGAAGATATTACAGATGATATTTTCAAATTTACGACTAACTTCACAGAAGAAACGCTGGAAGCTGGTGAAGCTTGGGTCAATGAACATGTTCCTGGTGTTAAGGCTATGACAACTGGCTTTGAATCCATTGATATTGTTCTGGACTATGTCGATAAGGGAGTGGCCATTGTTGAATTGGCTAAAAAACTTGGCATCACAATGGATCAGGTTATGGCTTTTGGAGACAATCTAAATGACTTGCATATGATGCAGGTTGTGGGACATCCTGTAGCTCCTGAAAATGCACGACCTGAAATTTTAGAATTAGCAAAGACTGTGATTGGTCACCATAAGGACCAGTCGGTTATAGCTTACATGGAGGGCTTATAATGGCAGATATAAAATTGATTGCATTGGACTTGGACGGGACCTTGCTGACTACTGATAAAAGGTTGACGGATCGTACCAAGGCAACCTTGAAAGCAGCGCGTGATCGTGGTATTAAGGTTGTATTGACAACTGGTCGTCCCTTAAAAGCTATGGATTTCTTCCTCCATGAGCTAGGGACTGACGGCCACGAAGATGAGTATACCATTACTTTTAATGGTGGATTAGTTCAGAAAAATACAGGTGAAATCCTTGATAAGACAGTCTTTTCATATGATGATGTGACTCGAATTTACGAGGAAACTGAAAAACTAGGAATCCCCTTATACGCCATTTCAGAAGGAACAGTTTATCAGCTTCAGTCTGACCAAGAAAGTTTATATGCCCAGTTAAACCCAACTCTAACGTTTATTCCAACTGCTTTTGAAGACCTATCTAGTCAAATGACTTACAATAAATGTGTGACTGCCTTTGCTCAAGAACCCTTGGATGCAGCCATTCAGAAGATTTCTCCAGAATTGTTTGACCAATATGAAATCTTTAAATCACGTGAAATGTTGCTAGAGTGGTCACCAAAGAATGTTCATAAAGCAACAGGCTTGGCAAAACTAATCAGCCATCTTGGAATTGACCAAAGCCAAGTTATGGCCTGTGGTGACGAGGCCAATGACCTCTCTATGATTGAGTGGGCAGGGCTCGGTGTTGCCATGCAAAACGCTGTTCCCGAAGTCAAGGCAGTCGCAAATGTAGTGACTCCAATGACCAACGATGAAGAAGCTGTCGCCTGGGCTATCGAAGAATATGTACTAAAGGAGAACTAAGATATGGGATTATTTGACCGTCTATTCGGAAAAAAAGAAGAACCTAAAATCGAAGAAGTTGTAAAAGAAGCTCTAGAAAATCTTGATTTGTCTGAAGATGTTGAGCCTACCTTAACAGAAGCTGAGGAAGTTCCTCAAGAAGAAGCAGTGGTTGAAAGTTCTGAAGAATCTTTGCTCGAAGAAGAGGATAATCAAGAGACAGTTGAAGAAAGTGTGAATTCAGAGCCAGTTGTAGAAGTTTCTCAAGAAGAAGTCGAAGAATTGCCAAACTCACAAGAAGTCACAGAGGAAGAGAATTCTGAGCTACTAGAGACTGTAGAAGAAAATAATTTTGAAGTGCTTGAACCAGAAAGGCCTCAAGCAGAAGAAACTGTTCAGGAAAAATATGACCGTAGTCTCAAGAAAACTCGTACAGGCTTCGGAGTTCGCTTGAATGCCTTCTTTGCTAACTTCCGCTCTGTTGACGAAGAATTTTTCGAGGAACTGGAAGAACTGCTGATTATGAGTGACGTTGGTGTCCAAGTCGCTTCTAACTTAACAGAGGAGTTACGCTACGAAGCCAAGCTTGAAAACGCCAAGAAACCTGATGCACTTCGCCGTGTCATTATTGAGAAATTGGTTGAGCTTTATGAAAAGGATGGCAACTACGATGAAAGTATCCACTTCCAAGATGGCTTGACAGTCATGCTCTTTGTCGGGGTCAATGGTGTTGGGAAAACAACTTCTATCGGGAAACTAGCTCACCGCTACAAACAAGCAGGTAAGAAAGTCATGTTGGTTGCGGCAGATACCTTCCGTGCAGGAGCGGTAGCCCAGCTAGCTGAATGGGGCCGTCGTGTGGACGTTCCAGTTGTGACTGGACCTGAAAAAGCTGACCCAGCCAGTGTAGTCTTTGATGGAATGGAACGTGCCGTATCTGAAGGTATCGATATTCTTATGATTGACACCGCTGGTCGTCTGCAAAACAAGGACAACCTCATGGCTGAGTTGGAGAAGATTGGTCGTATTATCAAACGTGTTGTGCCCGAAGCACCTCATGAAACCTTCTTGGCTCTGGATGCATCAACAGGTCAAAACGCTCTTGTACAGGCCAAAGAATTTTCTAAAATTACCCCTTTGACAGGAATTGTCTTGACTAAGATTGATGGAACTGCTCGAGGTGGTGTTGTTTTAGCTATCCGTGAAGAACTCAATATTCCTGTAAAATTGATTGGTTTTGGTGAAAAAATCGATGATATTGGAGAGTTTAACTCAGAAAACTTTATGAAGGGTCTCTTGGAAGGCTTAATCTAATCAGAAGCAAAAATCCTGCAAGGTACAAACTTGCAGGATTTTTTTTATTCTAAACGACCATCTTGACGATAAGCGATATCTGGTTGCCAAGTCCATTTGGCATCGAATTTTTCAAGTAAGTCAAAGCTGGCTTGAGGTCCCATGCTTCCAGCTTTATAGTCATGAAGTGGGGCACCATTTTCAGCCCAGAGCTCTTCGATACGGTCAATCAATTTCCATGACGCACCAACTTCATCCCAGTGGCTAAAGTTAGTTGAGTTATTATTTAAGACATCATAAATCAATTTCTCGTATGGTTCTGGAGAAGCACCAGTTGCGGTCGCATCTGTACGGTAATCCAGTGAGTTAGGAGCCAAGTTAAATTCTTCTCCTACTTGTTTCCCATTTAGGCTAAGAGAGAAGCCTTCTGTTGGTTGGATATAGATGGTCAAAATATTTGGAGCAAGTGGCTCACCAAAGATAGAGTCCATTTGTTTAAAGACGATGTTGACATGAGTTCCTTTTTCAGTCAGACGTTTACCAGTACGGAAGAAGAAAGGAACACCATGGAATCGATCGCTGTCTACAAAGAAAGCACCAGATGCAAAGGTTTCAGTTGTAGATTCTGGATTTACATTTGGCTCGCTACGATAAGAGATGTATTTCATGCCATCAATCTTACCAGAGCGGTATTGACCACGGATAAAGTGTTCTTTAAGTTCTTCATCAGTTGGATGATAGAGGTTTTTAAAGACCTTAATCTTCTCAGCACGAATCTCGTCTTTTGTGAAGCTTGCTGGTTTGTCCATGGCAAGGAGGGAAAGCAGTTGTAGAGTATGGTTTTGTACCATGTCACGGAGGGCACCAGATTGGTCATAGTAGCCACCACGTTCTTCTACACCCAAGCGCTCTGCAAAGGTAATTTGAACATTGTCGATAAAGTCCTTGTTCCAAACATTTTCAAAAATCAGGTTGGCAAAGCGAACTGCAAAGATGCTTTGGATCATTTCCTTACCAAGATAATGGTCGATACGGAAAATTTGTTCTTCGTCAAATGTTGCTAGGAGTTCGTCATTTAACTTGCTTGCGCTTGCGTAATCTGTACCAAATGGTTTTTCAACGATTAAGCGCTCAAAACCTTTACCGTCAACAATGTTTTCAGACTTGAGGTGTTTGGCAATGGTTCCAAAGAACTGAGGTGCCATCGACAAGAAGAAGAGCTTGTTGTGTTCAGCTTGGTACTTGTCATTGAGTTCGGCCTGCAATTGACGCAAAGCAATATAGTGCTCTGTATCATTGACATCATGACTTTGATAGTAGAAGTGGCTAGCGAATTCTTGAGCCTGTTCGGCACTATCTGCCAAATCAAGGATAGATTCAACTACTACAGATTCAAAATATTCCTTGCTCCAAGGACGACGAGCAGTTCCAATGACGGCAAAATGTTTGGAAAGATTGCCGGATTTATATAGTCTAAATAGGGAAGGGTAGAGCTTGCGTTTAGCCAGGTCTCCACTCGCACCGAAAATTGTAACAATAACCTTAGATGACATCTAGCTACCTAATTTCTATTTTTATTCCTAGTCTTGCTAGGTATGAGGAAACCTCATTTCATAAACTTAATTCTAACATAATTTTCCGAAAAATCAAAAATTCCAATACGAGGTAGAAAAAAACTGCAAGGAAATCCTTACAGTTTGCGTTTAAACGTTTAAGACCTTGTCCAAGAAATCTTTCAGACGTGGGTGTTGTGGGTTATCAAAGATTTGATCAGGTGTTCCGTCTTCAAGGAATTCACCATCTGCAGTAAAGATAACGCGGTTAGCAACCTGACGAGCAAATCCCATCTCATGGGTTACGATAATCATGGTCATACCTTGCTCAGCCAATTCCTTCATAACGTTTAGTACGTCTCCGACCATTTCAGGGTCAAGGGCAGAAGTTGGTTCATCAAAGAGCATGATGTCTGGATTCATTGCAAGTCCACGAGCGATGGCTACACGTTGTTTTTGACCACCTGACAGGCTATCTGGACATGCCTTAGCCTTATCTGCTAGCCCAACCTTGTCAAGCAACTCCATTCCCAATTTTTCAGCTTCTTCCTTAGTCATCAACTTGTGCTCAATAGGAGCAAAGGTGATGTTGTCCAAAACGGACATGTGTGGGAAGAGGTTGAAGTGTTGGAACACCATTCCGATATTTTCACGGACGTGGTCAACGTTGGTTGTTTTTTCAGTTAAGTCATAACCGTTCACAGTGATGTGACCGCTAGTAACTTCTTCCAAAAGATTTAGGCTACGGAGGAAAGTTGACTTACCAGAACCTGAAGGACCAATGATACAAACCACATCTCCTTCATAGAACTTAGTCGTAATTCCTTTTAGGACTTCATTTTTTCCGTAGCTTTTGTGTAAATCATTTACATCAATTTTTAGTTTTGCCATTAACGAATCCTCTTTTCTAAGCGTTTCGCTAGTTTAGTCAAAAGTGTGATAATTACAAGATAGAAGATAGCAAGGATTGCATACATCTTGAAACTTTGGTAGTTACGGGCAATGATAATCTTACCAGTTTGGAAGAGTTCAACCAAACCGATAGCAGAAACGATTGTTGTATCTTTAAGAGCGATAACGAATTGGTTGACAAAGTTTGGCAACATCAATTTAGTTGCTTGTGGCAAGATAATCTTGCGCATGGTTTTTCCATAAGAAATACCCAAGCTTCGGCTGGCTTCCATTTGACCAACTGGAACAGCCTGAATACCACCACGAACGATTTCAGCGATATAAGCAGCCGCATTGAGTGAGAGGGCAATAGTACCAGCTACAAAGTCGTTAATTGGGCTTTGTTGGCCTGTGATAGACTCGATGAAGTTTGGAATTCCCCAGAAGATGAAGGCTGCAAGAATCATCAAAGGAATACCACGGATAACGTCAACGAAAATCTCAGAGATCACACGAAGAGATTTGTATGGGCTAACGCTAAACATACCGAAGATAATCCCGATAACAATAGCAATAGCAAATGAGATAAGAGCTAGAGCAAGAGTGATACCAAGGCCGCTAAGGAGTTGTTTGTAGTTGTTTTGAAGCAAGCCCCAGATAGTTGTCTCATCAACAGTGCTTGTTGAAGCAGTTGAAGATTCGCTAGCTAGGTATTTATCAAGAATCTTTTGGAATTCACCGTTTGCTTTAAGGTTTGCAAGTCCGTTGTTGAACATTTCAATCAATTCTGGATTTGTGCCTTTTTTAACAGCAAAAGCTGTTTCACCGATTGGAGTTCCAGCGATTGGAGTTTTCAATTTTTGTCCTTGGCTGATAGAATATTTGAGGACAGGCTCATCATCCATAACGGCATCGATTGCCCCAGTATTTAAACTGTCATACATTGAAGAACCATCAGCGAAGGTTTTGATTTTGTAGCCGTATTTGCTTTGATTTTCTGTTAGGAAGGTTTGAGAAGCAGTTCCGTTTTTAACACCAACTGTTTTCCCTTTCAAATCTTCATAAGAAGCAATGGTACTTGATTCTTTGACACCAAGGATAGTATTGGCAGTGTAGTATGATTCTGAGAAGTCAAAAGTTGCCTTACGAGCATCTGTGACAGACATACCAGCAATGATACCATCAGCTTGACCAGCTTGAACAGCACTGATAGCAGCATCAAAACCAGGGTTGGTGATTTCAATTTCAAAACCTTGGTCTTTAGCAATTGCCTTAATCAATTCCATATCAATACCAGTGTATTGGTTGCTTGAATTTTGGAAAACAAAAGGTGCAAAAGAAGAATCGCTGGCAATGATGTATTTAGCTTTAACAGGAATAGCTTTTAAGCCTGCTAGAGTAGTTGTGGTTGGCACTGCTGAAGATGATGAAGCAGTCCATTTCTTGATGATTTTATCAAGACTACCATCTTTTTTCATTTCAGCCAAGGCTTGGTTAAATTCAGTAACTAGGTGCTCGTATTTGCTACCTTTTTTAACACCGAAAGCAAAGCTACCTACAGCTTCACCATCCATTTCAATATGGAGGTCTTGACCTTGGTTAATGGCATATTCGATAACAGGTTTGTCATCCATCATGGCATCGATGGCACCAGCACTCAAGCTGTTGTTCATCAAATCACTAGTGTCAAATGTTTTAATAGTAAAGCCGTATTTATCTTTAATCGTTTCTAGGAAACGTTGAGCGGCTGTTCCGTTTTTAACACCAACAGTTTTACCAGACAATTGGTCGTACTTGCTAATCTTGTGTGCCTTTGTAGTTGCAATGACAACTTTTGTATCATAGTAAGTATCAGACATGGTAAAGACTTTTTCACGTTCTTTCGTCTTTGTCATCCCTGCCATGATAGCGTCAGCTTGACCAGCTTGAACAGCATTGACCGCTGCGTCAAATCCAGGATAGGACATCTGAATGTTCCATCCTTTAATCTCAGCGACTTTATTGATAATGTCAACATCAATTCCTTTATAAGTTTGATCTGAATCTTTAAACTCAAAAGGTGCATAGGCGGTATCAGAAACAATCTTAATAGTTTCTGCTTTGGCAATACCTAATGAGAAAATTGGGAATAAAATTAGCAAAAATGCTAGAAATTTTTTCTTCATTTTTAGTCTCCTTTTCCGAATATTCTCTCATTATATCAGAAAAAGTAAAAAAAGGCAAATTTTTATATTTTTTGTGTCAGAAAATATAACATTGATTTTTTCTTTTCTTTCTTGAATTGTTATCACAAAGTGCTATAATAATAGTATATAATAGAAGAAAAGAGGACGAGGATATGAAGAACAAAAGAATATTTAAAGACTTCCAAACTTCAAAAATGAGTTTAAACATTTACACAAGCCCCTTGTTAGCCTTTGTTTTTGTCTTCATAGGAGAGTTTGTGGCTTTTACTTTGTATGGTATTGGCTTGTTAGCTCTCATCGGACTTGCTAGAAATTTTGGAGAGGCTGGTCAAAATCTTGCAACCTACTTGCAGACCTTGCATCAGAGCTTGACGGATAAAACAAGTGACTTTCGTTTAATTTTAGGATTACTGGCCTTTGGTTTTATTCTTAACACTGTGTTCAGATGGACAAGAAAAGTTGAGAAAAGACCTATTCGAACCTTGGGATTTTATAGAGAGAATTTCCTCAGCAATCTTCTGAAAGGATTTAGTCTAGGTCTGGCACTTTTTCTTCTGACCTTGTTAGGTTTGGTGGTCTTAGGTCAATATCGTTTGGAATCCATTCACTTGAATCTTTACTCGCTTGTCTTTGTAGTCTTTACTATCCCTTTTTGGATTTTACAGGGGACAACAGAAGAAGTGGTAGCCCGTGCTTGGCTCCTTCCTCAATTGGCCTCAAGAACCAATCTAAAACTGGCTATTCTTATATCTAGCGTACTTTTTACCCTGCTTCATGTGGGAAATTCTGGTCTAACACCTCTATCTCTAGTGAATCTCTTCTTATTCGGAGTTGCCATGTCCCTATATCTTCTTAAAACAGATACTATATGGGGTATAGGTGGTATTCATGGAGCTTGGAATTTCGCACAGGGAAACCTCTTTGGAGTATTAGTTAGTGGTCAGTCTTCAGGAACATCAATCATGAAATTTACTCCACAAGGCAATCAAGGCTGGTTATCAGGAGGATCTTTTGGGATTGAGGGTTCTATCATGACAAGTCTAGTATTGCTACTGCTGATTGTCTATCTCGCCTATCAATTAAAGAAAGAAAATGAAAGGATGTGACTTTGGTCCGTCCTTTTCTTCGTGAAAATGCTACAAGTATGCTAAAATAGGAATAACACATGGAGAGAGGATTATTATGATCAATCGTATTACAGATAATCAATTTAAACTAGTATCAAAATATCAACCATCAGGAGATCAACCACAAGCTATCGAGCAGTTGGTTGATAATATCGAGGGTGGAGAAAAAGCTCAGATTCTGATGGGGGCGACTGGAACAGGGAAGACCTATACCATGAGTCAGGTCATTTCCAAAGTCAATAAACCAACTCTGGTCATTGCCCACAATAAAACGCTAGCAGGCCAGCTCTATGGAGAGTTCAAGGAATTTTTCCCTGAAAATGCAGTTGAGTACTTCGTATCTTACTATGATTATTACCAACCTGAGGCCTATGTCCCTTCTAGCGATACCTATATTGAAAAGGATAGTTCTGTCAATGACGAGATTGACAAACTTCGTCACTCAGCGACTTCAGCCCTTTTGGAGCGCAATGATGTTATTGTAGTGGCCTCAGTCTCTTGTATCTATGGTCTGGGTTCGCCCAAGGAATACGCTGATAGTGTCGTTAGTCTCCGTCCAGGTCTTGAAATTTCCCGTGATAAACTCTTGAATGACTTGGTGGATATCCAATTTGAGCGAAATGATATTGATTTCCAACGGGGAAGATTTCGCGTTCGTGGGGATGTGGTGGAGATTTTCCCTGCTTCCCGTGATGAACACGCTTTTCGAGTGGAGTTCTTTGGTGATGAGATTGAACGTATTCGTGAAGTTGAGGCTCTGACAGGTCAGGTCTTGGGAGAAGTGGATCATCTGGCGATTTTCCCAGCCACTCACTTTGTGACCAATGACGACCACATGGAAGTTGCCATTGCTAAGATTCAAGCAGAGTTGGAAGAGCAACTAGCTGTCTTTGAAAAGGAAGGCAAATTGCTTGAAGCCCAGCGCTTGAAACAACGGACAGAGTACGATATCGAAATGCTGCGTGAGATGGGCTACACCAACGGGGTTGAAAACTATTCACGCCACATGGATGGACGTAGTGAGGGTGAGCCTCCTTATACGCTCTTAGATTTCTTCCCAGATGATTTCTTAATCATGATTGATGAGAGCCACATGACCATGGGACAAATCAAAGGCATGTACAATGGAGACCGTTCTCGTAAGGAAATGCTGGTGAATTATGGTTTCCGCTTGCCATCAGCTTTGGACAATCGTCCTCTCCGTCGGGAGGAGTTTGAGAGTCACGTTCATCAGATTGTTTACGTTTCAGCGACACCTGGTGACTATGAAAATGAACAGACTGAGACAGTGATTGAGCAAATCATTCGACCAACAGGTCTTTTGGATCCTGAGGTGGAAGTTCGTCCGACTATGGGACAGATTGATGACCTCTTAGGTGAAATCAATGCCCGTGTTGAAAAGAACGAACGAACCTTTATCACAACTTTGACTAAGAAAATGGCAGAGGACTTGACCGACTACTTTAAGGAAATGGGCATCAAGGTCAAGTACATGCACTCAGATATTAAGACCTTGGAACGGACGGAGATTATCCGTGACCTGCGCTTGGGTGTCTTTGACGTCTTGGTCGGAATCAACCTGCTCCGTGAAGGAATTGACGTTCCTGAAGTGAGCCTCGTAGCGATTCTCGATGCTGATAAGGAAGGCTTCCTACGAAATGAGCGTGGCCTCATCCAGACTATTGGACGTGCTGCTCGTAATAGTGAGGGACATGTCATTATGTATGCGGACACGATTACCCAGTCTATGCAACGTGCCATCGATGAAACTTCTCGCCGTCGGAAAATTCAGATGGCTTATAATGAAGAGCATGGTATCGTACCACAGACAATCAAGAAAGAAATCCGTGACCTGATTGCTGTGACCAAGGCAGTTGCTAAGGAAGAAGACAAGGAAGTTGACATCAACAGCCTCAATAAACAAGAGCGCAAAGAACTCGTCAAGAAACTAGAAAAACAAATGCAAGAAGCAGTTGAAGTGCTTGACTTTGAACTAGCAGCTCAGATTCGTGATATGATGCTGGAAGTCAAGACGTTGGGGTAAGGGAATTCGTAAATGTAGTGTGATAATGAATTAGCCAATTTTTACTGATATAAAGCCCCATTTTTAATATACTGGGGGGCGTATCTTGCACTGAGTGAAAATTTGTTGTATAATTAAAATGGCCGTAATTTTTTTACGATTAATAGGAGGTATGGAAATGTTACAAAAATTTAAGGTAAAAGGTTTTAAAAATTTTGCATCACAAATTGAGTTTGATTTAACAGCTGGAAATTATTCATTTAATGATAGTATTGTAAAAAATAATATTCTTACTACTGCAGTTATATATGGTGATAATGCTTCGGGCAAATCAAACCTAGGTTTAGCTATAATGGATATTATAACTCATCTGACAGATAATGAAAAAAATATTAATGATTATAAAAAACATTTTTTAAATCTAGAAACTACGCCTGAGTATGCCAAATTTGATTATACCTTTAATTTCAATGATCACATTGTAAAATATAATTATTGTAAAAAAGAGTATGATGTGATTTTATATGAAGAATTATTCATAGATAATGAATTGATTGTTAAATACGATAGGCAGGAGCAGATAAAAATAATAAATTTGAAAAATGGTGGTGAAATAAATTTTGAAAAATTAAGAGATGATCAATCACTGGTAAAACTTGCCTATGTTTATTCGACAGGTGGTGATCAGGAAGAAGATACAAAAGATGCTATTTTTGATAGATTTATTAAGTTTGTTGATTCAATGTTATCCTTTGATTCAATTTATGGAAATCACTATCAAGGATATACGACAGGACGTGGACAAATTGCTGAAATGATTATTAAAAAAGATAAGGTTAAAGACTATCAACAATTTCTTTCTGAGGTTGGTATTCATTATGAATTGTTTGAAAAAGAGATTGATGATTCGAAACATATTTTTGCAAAATTTCCATCGGGAAAAGAGGCTAATTTCTTTAATATTATGTCTAAAGGAACTCTAGCTTTATCTTTGTTTTTCATGTGGTATATGCAAATAGTAGATGGAATTCAATTTTTGTTTATTGATGAATTTGATTCTTATTTTCACCATAATGTATCTAGAGTGTTAATAAATAAATTAAAATCCTCATCGGTTCAAGTTGTTTTAACTACACATAATACTGCAAATATGTCTAACTCTATTTTAAGACCTGATAGTTATTTTACTATTTCTAATAATAGAATTGCTAATATTGCGAATCGTTCTGGTCGTGAAATACGTCAAGCACAAAATATAGAAAAAATGTATCGCGCAGGTAGTTTTGATAATGAGTAATATATTATTTATTGTTGAGGGAGCCAAAGACGAACCGAAATATATAGACCAATTTATTCAATATCACAAAGAAGTCATGGAGCAAAACGGAAATGATGTATCTCCGATTATTGTCCAGAGCTACGGAACATTGATTTATGATCTATATAAAAGGATTTCTAGTTATCCAGAGGAGGATGAATTTGAAACGATTCCTGTCCTACTAGAAATATTAAAAGATAAGTCCATAGAGTATAGTGATGAGCTAGAAAATCATGAAAAGTTCTCGGATATTTTTCTATTTTTTGACTTAGATGCACATTACCACTACAAGAAAGATAAAAGGAATGATCAGGTTTATAAAGAGATTAATAAACTTTTGTCCTTTTTTAATGAATCAACTGACAAAGGAAAGCTACTAATTAGTTATCCTATGTTTGAAGCTTTAAAATGCTTTAAAGATGATTTTATAAATGGGAGTAATGTATTGTGCCATTTGTTTAATATTTATGAGGTCAAGAAGAAAGGTAGTAGTACAACATTCAAAAGAAAATATAAGTGTATATCTTCAGAGTGTTATAAAAATTCGGATTATTCTAAAGAGAAGATTGAAAAATTAGTCCAATATTTTATATTGTGTTCTTTCTATTTGGTTGAAAATGCAACCGATATTTCCAATTCTGAAACTATATTTATAAAACAATATGAAAAATTAATTAATCAGAGGGAGCAGGTTCTGATTTTATCTGCTTTTCCACATTTTATAATTGATATTTTTGGAATAGAGCGATATTGTGAAATTTGGGATTGGACTTTTACATTTAAAAATATTTCTGAGTATAGTTAAAGTTCCTTATATTATTGATTGTCAGAAGTGATGTTACAGTAAAACTACTGTCAATTAAGAAAAATCTAACTAACTTGGATAGATTTAGCATTTTTATTGACTAGTGCTATATTTATCGTATTACCTTATGTGAAAAGGATTGATATTACACAATTAGGTTCAGTGGAGTCTAGAAGCGGTGAACAAACTTCAAAAGAGAAGTAATAGAATATTATCAGAAACAACTTACTATTTTAGCCTTACTGAATAGATAAAAGGAGGACTATAGGCATCATGAGCTTTTACTCCGTGACATCAATGTCGGTGGAAAAATCAAGGTTGTCATGTCTGATTTGAAGACGGTTTGGCTGAGTTGAATTTTGAAAATCCAGTTTTCTACATCAATAGTGGCAATCTTTTCTTTGATAGCG
Organism: Streptococcus parapneumoniae; assembly: GCF_037076355.1. Taxonomy (NCBI): domain Bacteria; kingdom Bacillati; phylum Bacillota; class Bacilli; order Lactobacillales; family Streptococcaceae; genus Streptococcus; species Streptococcus parapneumoniae. Next base: position 1,006,445 of record NZ_AP026968.1, read on the forward strand.
AGGAGCAAAAGGAGAGGATTCGGGAGATTTTTACGGCTTGTTTCAGCCGGTCTTCTGATTTTCCTCTGCCTTTTGTCCTTGTCAACTCTTCCATACTTGAAAAGGAAACAGCAAATCTACTTACATGGTGGCAGGCTGAAACAGCCTTTCAGCTAGACGTTCTCTTTTATCTGCTCAAGATTGACAGGGAGAGTGTTCAAGAGCTGGCAGGTAGTCGGGCAAATGACAGGGAGCAGATGCACTTTGGGCAGGCTGCTTTCTTTTATAGCAATGTGGACCTATAGGACTATCTCAAGTCCAACTACCATAAGAAACTACGCAAGTCCAGTTTCTACAAGCAACTAATTTTCCGAAATGGTAAGACTTTCCAGAAGATAGTGGAGTTGGTGAATGAGAAGTAAGAGAAACAAGAAAAGTAAAAGTTCAGGAGAACAAGTTTAGTCTTTAGTTGGAAAAACATTGGATAGTAGAAGCTTTTTAAAATTATTTAGTCTTAATAGTTGTTGCGATTAGTGTCGGATATTTAACTTTTGGTAATGAGAGCATTCCTGCTTCACTTCGTTATTTTAATTATATTAGTCCTTTATATGTATACTTGTTCCTCTTGGTGCTTATTCTTTATTATTTTCGATTTGGTAGCCTGATTAAATAAAGATGGAAATGTTTTTTTCCATCTTTAATCAGTTTTGATTCCCGCTATGTTTGCTTTCCAATTGTTACCTATCTAATCTTTTTCTTCACCCTATTATTTACTATGGTGATTTTAAAATATAATAAAAAAGGAGAAAAAAATTACCGACGTAAATTTCTCAAAGGTATTTTCATTTAAAACACTCTATCTGAACTTCCTAACCTTTGAAATTTTTCATTTGATTTTGTTAGTTTTAGGTCTATCCTTTACTTCGGTCTTGTGGAATAGATGGTTTTTTATTCTTTGTTTGACTTTCTTTATCCATTCTTGGATAGTCTTTTTTAGGACAAGAGATTTTCATTGATATCATCTCATTTTTGAATTATTCAATGCACTAGTCGCACTTTATACTCAATGAAAATCAAAGTGCAAACTAGGAAACTAGCCGCAGGTTGCTCAAAACACTGTTTTGAGGTTGTGGATAGAACTGACAGAATCAGTATCATATACCTACGGCAAGGCGAATCTGGCGTGGTTGGCTCTTTGATTTTCGAAGAGTATTACTTTTGGTTTTCGGCATTCTTGCTTTGTCAATCATTCCGAGTTCAGCCATTTCCATTAATATAGACTATCATATACAAAATAAAGAAATTATCATTGTCAGAGGTTTTGTGGCAACATCATGAATTGATCAATTCCTGTATCATGAAGTCAGAAGTAAAATACAACGAAGATATGTTTTAATAACTTAGAAAGCGAGTAAATTTATGTCCCGTTCCCAATTAACGATTTTAACAAATATTTGTCTGATTGAAGACCTAGAAAACCAGCGCGTGGTGATGCAGTACCGCGCTCCTGAAACCAATCGCTGGTCTGGTTATGCCTTTCCAGGAGGTCATGTAGAAAATGGCGAGTCTTTTGCAGAGTCAGTCATTCGTGAAATCTATGAAGAAACAGGATTGACTATCCAAAATCCTCAACTTGTCGGTATTAAAAATTGGCCACTAGATACAGGTGGGCGCTATATTGTCGTTTGTTATAAGGCGACTGAGTTCTTTGGTACCCTTCGCTCTTCAGAAGAGGGAGAAGTTTCTTGGGTGCAAAAAGACCAGATTCCAAACTTAGATCTGGCCTATGATATGTTACCATTGATGGAGATGATGGAAGCTCCGGACAAGTCAGAGTTTTTCTACCGCCACCGTACAGAAGACGATTGGGAAAAGAAAATTTTCTAGTCTTTTACTAAATAACCGAGCTGATCCAAGGCCTCCTCTATATAGTGGAGGTCTTGTTGTGTTTCCTGTATAATAGTAATAATGGATTTGGAAAAAATATATGTACTCTGAAATAAATTTAAAATATTTTTAGAAAAGTATTGACAAATCAAAAGAAAACGTTTACTATAGAATAAGGGAACGGTTCCACAACGTAAGAAGGAGGAATGATGACTACAATAAAACAGGTTGCTGAAGAAGCTGGAGTATCAAAATCAACGGTTTCAAGATATATATCAAAAAAAGGTTATGTTGGAGATGATGCGAGAGAGAAAATAAAAAATGCGATTAAAAAATTAAATTACACACCAAATGTATTAGCACAATCTTTGAAAACCAAAAAAAACCAAATGGTGGGACTCTTATTGCCAGATATTTCAAATCCCTTCTTCCCAAGATTGGTTCGAGGAGCTGAATCATATTTGAAAGATAAAGGTTATAGAATTATGGTTGGTACGATTTCAGACCAAGAATCTTTGAGTGAATATGTTAACTTACTGTTGAAAACAAATGCTGCTGGAATTATTACTACACATGACTTCACAAAAGAATATCCAGATTTATCATTACCTGTTGTTGTGGTTGACCGGATTAGTAAAGATACAGGTTACGGTGTTTTTTCTGATAATCAGTCAGGTGGTCGTTTGGCTGCTGAAGCAATCTGTAATGCAGGTGCTAAACAAGTTCTGATTATTAAAGTTTTAGATGATAAAGCCGAGAATATCGCGGAACGGTTTGAAGCAAGTTTAAACTATTTGAGGAATAAATCTTTAGAAATTTGTATTGAAGAAAGTGAAACGTTTGACTTTGAAAAAATTCAAAAAGAAGCTAAAGAGAATCTAAAAAGAAATCCAAATATCGATAGTATTATAGCACCTTCTGATATTCATGCGATAGCTTATATTCATGAAATTTTAGCAATTGGTAAAAAAATTCCAGATGATATTCAAATCATTGGTTATGATGATATTGTACTTAGTCAATTTATTTACCCTTCTTTATCAACTATTCACCAATCATCATATAAAATGGGAGAACAGGCTGCAAAGCTAATCTATAATATGGCAAATAAGTTCTCTATAGATGAAGCTAAAATTAAACTACCTGTTAGATACGTAGAAAGAAATACATTAAGGAGAAAGTAATGAGTAAAATTGTTGTTGTTGGAAGTATTTCAATGGACTTAGTTATGAGAACAAAAAGGATTCCAGAAGGAGGTGAAACGATTTTTGGGGATTCATTTAATATAGTTCCAGGTGGAAAAGGTGCAAATCAAGCTGTAGCTATTGGTAGATTATCCAGTGTAGAAGATCATATTTACATATTTGGAAACGTCGGAGAAGATATTTTTTCAGCAGATTTACTAAGTAATCTGCAAAATAATAATATTTCTACAGAACATGTGGGAACGGTACCACAATCTACAGGAGTTGCACAAATTACTTTATATGGAGGTGATAATAGGATTATTTATTATCCCGGAGCGAATAATTTAGTTAAAACAAATGATTGGAAAAATGAGTGGGAATTGATTAGTGATGCAAGTATTGTTGTATTACAGAATGAAATACCACATGAAGCCAACCTATCTATAGCTAAATTTTGCCAAGAAAATAAAGTTAAGGTGCTTTACAATCCTGCACCAGCTAGAGAAACAGATATAGAGATGATTCCTTTTTGTGATTTTATTATTCCTAATGAGCATGAATGTTCAGAGCTTTTTCCAGATAAGAAATTAGAAGAAATTATTAAAATTTATCCTAATAAAATGATTGTGACATTAGGAGTTGAAGGTTCCATTTATTATGATGGGGCAGTAGTTCAGAAGATTCCTGCTATAAAAGCAGAAGTAGTTGATACTACAGGAGCAGGAGATACATTTAATGGTGCTTTTGCTTATGCTATCTCAAAAGGAAAAGAGATGAATGTTGCATTGTCCTTTGCAACGATTGCTTCACATCTTTCTGTTCAAAGATTTGGAGCGCAAGGAGGCATGCCGAGTTTGAAAGAAATAAAGGAGCATTCAGGATATGAAGAAATATGGGATTTTAAATAGTAATATAGCAAAACTAGCTGATGATTTAGGTCATATGGATTTGGTTTGTATCGGAGATTTAGGATTGCCAGTTCCAAAAGGTGTTGATAAAATTGATTTAGCATTAAGAAAAGGTAGTCCAAGTTTTTTAGAAGTTTTAAAAGAATATTCAGATCATGTACTTATTGAAAAAATTTTCTTAGCAGAAGAAATTAAGGAAAAAAACAAAGAACAGTGGCAAGCAGTTCTAGATCTTTTAGGATCGAATATAATTATTGAATATATTAGTCATGAAGAATTGAAAGCTATGAATACTAAAGTTAAGGCAGTTATTCGCACTGGGGAAGATACACCATATTCGAATATAATCTTGCAATCAGGAGTTATTATTTAGAAGGGGGTTGCCTATGAAAATTGAAATGAAGAACATTTCAAAATCTTTTGGGAATAATCGTGTTTTAGAAAGTATTGATTTGGTTCTTAATTCAGGAGAAGTTCATGCTTTAATGGGAGAGAATGGTGCAGGCAAATCAACCTTAATGAATATTTTAACTGGACTTTTTCCAGCTACTTCAGGAACTATTTTTATTGATGGAAAAGAAAAAACATTTTCTAATCCTCAAGAGGCAGAACGTTTTGGACTGAGTTTTATTCATCAAGAAATGAATACTTGGCCAGATATGACTGTACTTGATAATCTTTTTTTAGGAAGAGAAATTAAAAATTCGATTGGGTTTCTAGATAAAGCTAGTATGGAAAGGAAAGCTAAAGAAGCATTTAAACGTCTTAATATCTCTATTCCTCTTGATGCAATCATTGGTCAATTATCAGTCGGACAACAACAAATGATAGAAATAGCAAAATGTTTATTATCAGAAGTTTCCTTGTTAATTATGGATGAACCCACAGCAGCTTTAACTGATCGTGAAACTGAAACACTTTTTAAAGTGATAGAAGGATTAAAATCTGATGGTGTAGGTATTGTGTATATTTCACATCGGATGGAAGAAATCTTTAAGATTACAGATCTTATAACTGTTATGAGGGATGGGTTTGTAATTGATACCAAGAAAACGAACTTAACTAATGCGGATGAATTAGTTCAGAAGATGGTAGGTCGTGAATTAGAAGATTATTATCCAGAAAAAAAGGCTGAGATTGGGAATATTGTTTTTCAAGCTAAGAATCTTTCTGGTGATGCTTTTACGGATATTTCTTTCTATGTACGTCAAGGGGAAATTCTTGGTTTTTCTGGTTTGATGGGTGCTGGTCGTACTGAAATAATGCGAGCAATTTTTGGAATTGATTCTTTAAAATCTGGTCAAATTATAATAAACGAAGAACAACTGATAATTAAAAATCCTTTTGAAGCAATTAAGCATGGAATTGGTTTCTTAACAGAAGATCGTAAAGATGAGGGATTGATTTTAGATTTTTCTATTAAAGATAATATGACTTTACCTAGTACTCGTGATTTTGTTAAAAATGGCATTTTTGATAATAAAACAAGTGATATATTTGTACAACGTTTAATTGATAGGCTACGAATTAAATCAGGTTATCCAGATAAGGAAGTTGGAACACTTTCTGGTGGTAATCAACAGAAAGTAGTTTTAGCAAAATGGATAGGTATTGCTCCAAAAGTACTGATTCTAGATGAGCCAACTCGTGGGGTAGATGTTGGTGCTAAGCGTGAAATTTACCAATTAATGAATGAATTGGCTGAACGAGGTGTGCCGATTATTATGGTATCTTCAGATTTACCAGAAGTGATCGGAGTCAGTGATCGCATTATGGTCATGCATGAAGGAAGAATTAGTGGAGAATTAACACGTCAAGAAGCTACACAAGAAAAAGTTATGCAACTAGCTACAGGAGGACAATAGTGTGAAAAATACTATGAAGTATATGTCAGAATTGACAACAGTAATAGCATTGATAATTTTAATGGCTGTCATCACTATTATCAATTCAAATTTTTTAACAGCAAATAATCTGTTAAATTTACTATTGCAAGTAACATCAAATGCACTGATTGCTTTTGGAATGACTTTTGTTATTCTAACAGGTGGAATTGATTTATCAGTAGGATCAATTTTAGCCTTATCCAGTGCGCTAACAGCTGGTTTATTAGGATCTGGAATGCCTGTTGCGTTAGCAATTCTCAGCTCTTTAATTTTGGGTTGCATTCTGGGGATGATGAATGGGTTATTGATTTCCTACGGGAAATTAGCTCCATTTATCGTTACTTTAGCAACTATGACTATTTTTAGAGGCGCAACACTTGTTTATACAAATGGGAATCCTATTACAAAAGGATTAAGTGATACATTCTTATTTCAATTTTTGGGGCAAGGTTACATAGTCGGAATTCCATTTCCTGTAATTATTATGTTTATTGTATTTATTGTTTTATATGTTTTACTTCATAAAACAGCATTTGGTAAATCTGTGTATGCTATAGGGGGGAATGAAAAAGCAGCATATATATCAGGTGTGAAACTAAATAAAGTGAAAATTATCATTTATTCAATTTCAGGTATGATGGCTTCAATTTCTGGATTGATTATAACATCACGCTTAAGTTCTGCTCAACCAACAGCAGGTGCTAGTTATGAAATGGATGCTATTGCAGCTGTTGTTCTTGGGGGAACCTCATTATCAGGAGGTAAAGGTCGTATACTGGGGACTCTAATAGGTGCTTTAATTATTGGAGTTTTGAATAATGGACTTAATATTATTGGTGTTTCAGCATTTTGGCAGCAAGTAGTAAAAGGAGTTGTAATTTTAATTGCTGTTCTGATTGATCGTTTTAAAGTTGTAAAACAGTAGAATCATTTTCAATTTTTTTGGAAATAGTAACAATTTATTAGATGACGAACAATAGTCGGGATGGAAACTATCCCTATAGATATATATTACGAGGAGTAATAACATGAAAATTATTAAAAAAATTAGCATTTTTGCTTTGTTTGTAACATTTATTTTTGCTTTAGTAGCTTGTGGAAAAACTGGTTTAGGAAATTCATCAAATGATAATAAATCTACGACTCAAAAGTCGGCAAAAGAATTAAAATTAGGAGTTTCTATTTCGACTACTAACAATCCCTATTTTGTAGCTATGAAAGATGGTCTTGAAAAAGCCGCAGGAGAAAAAGAAGTAACTTTGAAGATAGCAGATGCACAAGATGATGCTGCTAGACAAGCAGATGATATTCAGAATTTTATTAGTCAAAATGTAGATGCCTTACTAATTAATCCAGTTGATTCTGATGCAATTGTTACATCTATTAAAGCTGCTAATAATGCAAATATTCCAGTAATCTTAATTGACCGCGGTAGTAATGGTGGTGAAGTCTTGACAACTGTTGCTTCTGATAACGTAGAAGCAGGTAAAATGGCTGCCGAATTTATTACCAAGCAATTGGGAGAAAAAGCAAAAACTTTTGAATTATCAGGAGTCCCTGGCGCTTCTGCAACTGTAGATAGAGGTAAAGGATTTGAACAAATTTCAAAGACAAATTTAGATGTTCTTTCTAGTCAATCCGCTAATTTTGATCGCGCAAAAGCTTTGAATACAGCGCAAAATATGATTCAAGGAAACAAAGAAGTACAAGCAATCTTTGCACAGAATGATGAGATGGCGTTAGGAGCTGCACAAGCAGTAAAAGCAGCTGGTCTTATCAATGTATTAATTGTTGGTATTGATGGTCAACCAGATGCACATGATGCTATTGCAAAAGGTGATATTACTGCCACTATTGCTCAGCAACCAGCTAAGATGGGTGAAATTGCTATTCAATCAGCTATCGATCATTATCAAGGGAAAAAACTGGAAAAAGAAACAGTTTCTCCAATTTATCTTGTGACTAAGGATAATGTTGATCAACATAACTGGTGATATATTTTTAGTAAGCAAGTAGTTGTTAATTTTCATTCAATGTAGTTTTTAAATATCATTGTTACTATTTGCGCTATTGGATTCAAAAAGACCAGATTCCAAACTTGGATCTGGCCTATGATATGTTACCTTTGATGGAGATGATGGACGCTCCTGACAAGTCAGAGTTTTTCTACCGCCACCGTACAGAAGACGATTGGGAAAAGAAAATTTTCTAATCCTTTACTAAATAACCGAGCTGATCCAAGGCCTCCTCGATATAGTGGAGGTCTTGTTGCGTTTCGGCTTCGATTAGGTGGTAATGGATGCCATCTGTTAATTCAGACAGAGGTCTAAAATCTGAATGCTCGACTTGTTCTAGAAAATGTTGCACATCTCTGCGACAAGAAAGTTTGAGTAGAGTTTCAATTTCTCCGTAAACAGGATGATCAATCAAGGTATTTTGAACACGCCCTCCATTATCTACGATAGCAAGAAGTTCCTGACCGATTTCTTCAACTTCATGTTTCACCTTGAAAAGTTTATGGACATAAGGATTGGTATCAATTTGCTTATAGATGTAGCCACGATTAGTAGATAGGATAGGAGCGCCATCGGCTCTCAAAATTGCAATGTCCTGCACAATGACCTGACGTGTGACATGAAAATGTTCCGCCAAACTTTGGCCATTGAGGGCTTTAGGAGCTTCTTTCAAGAGTTGGAGCAGAGCTTGTTTGCGATCTTTTGTCATAGCTTTTCCTTTTTAACGGCGTTTTCGAAGCACTTTATAGACAGCTAGTGCTAATGTATAGTCTACCATACTATGGATAATTGTGCCAAATCCAACTAGCACAAATAGAACGTAAAACATATTTTCTACATTGGTACCGGAAGTTGCATAAAAAATGACACAAGCTAATACTTCAGCAAGGGCATGAACGACAGCCAAAACAAAGTTGAAAATCCAGGAAGCTTTTGGTTTATCTAGGGTATCGGGGAATTTTTGTAGGTAAAGAGCTCCCAAAGTCCCAAAAAAGATATGGGAAAAAGCTCGAAATACGATAACCATGGGATAGCCAGCCATCAAAAATCCAAAACTAGAGGCTAGGATGACAAAAACTGCCATCAAGGGCGACAAGAACATGGCAATAAAAATAGCGATGTGGCTCCCCAAAGTGTAAGAAGCAGGTGGAATGACAATCTTGAAAGGCATAACAATTGGAATCAAAATTGCGATAGCCGTTAAGAGGGCAGTCATGGTCATAAATTGTGTTTTTTTCCGTGTATTCATAAGAATCTCCTTTTTAGCTGTATATACACTAGTATAGTACAATAAACCAGACAATAAAGCAAGGATTTACTTGGGTTTATAGATCATTTTTTAGTTAAAAGTTAGTAAAGATTTCACTAAAAAGAAACTGTATAGAGCAAAATCTCCACCTTCAATCTTGAAAGCGGAGATTGTTTTTATTTCTTCAAGGTTTGTAGTCGTGGAACAATGGCTAGGGTTAGAACTGCGGAAATAACTAATTCGGCAATGGAGTTTGTTGAGATAACGGTTGCCAGGAGTTTTTGGATATTACCATCAAAGACATTTCCAAAAAGGTAGAAAATTCCACCAAGGACAAAGACTGTGTTGGTAAGTGAACCAAGGGCACCAGCTAAAATAAGACCAGTTTTATTTTTCATCAGTTTATAGACTAGATACGGAGTTAAACCAATCAAAATACGTGGGACGATGGCAATGATAGCTGAGTAGATGTTTCCGTTTGGTACAAAAGGTGAGAAGAGGTAGCTTGTTGGTAGAATTGTAATCGTATTAACTGTCAAGCTAAGTAGTCCCATTAAAAATCCAAGTGTAACCCCAACTCGTGGACCGTAAATAATGCTGGCAATAATGACAGGAATATGAACGATAGTCGGTTTGATTGGGAATGGAAAAAGGTTAAAGATAAGCGAGCTCAGAAAGTGTATCACGAGCATGGTTGCAAAAAAGATAGCAATGGGTGCAATATTAGAGCGTTTTTTCATCGAGAGTTTCCTTTATTCTTTCTAAAATAATTGTGAGGTCGGCTAAAGCTCCTCGTCCGTGGTCTCCACAAGCTAGTAGGGATTCCTTAGGAGCAATCAGCTGATAGCCGTAGGTTTCTAATGTTTTTAGATTAGCCTGAGTTGCTGGATGGTCATACATTTTTGTATTCATAGCAGGAGCTATTAGTTTAGGAATATGACTGGGCAAGGCTAGAGCTGTACAAGTTACCATGTTGTCCGCAAAACCATGGGCTAGTTTTGCAATAGTGTTAGCTGTTGCAGGGGCCACGATAAATAAATCCGCCTTTTTTCCAAGTTCGATATGATTGACTTGATCAGGATAGGGTTCCTTCATAACATCCAAGTGGACAGGATTCTGCGATAAGACCTGTAGTGTTAAAGGTTGGATAAACTCTGTAGCAGCCTGAGTCATTAAGACAGTGACTTGATGACCTTGTTTTTTTAGAGAACTGACTAAATCTGCCGACTTGTAAGAGGCGATTGAGCCCGTTACAGCCAAGAGAATGTTTGCCATAGCTTTCCTTTCTACGAATGATAGGCTTGAATTTTTTCAAGGAGGAGTTTTGCAATTTCTTCTTTAGTGTTAACCGTTTGAAGATAATCTTTCTCAACAAAGATTGCACGATGCTGGTTTGCTGAAATTTGAGTCAGGTCATTTGCGATAATCAAGTCTGCTTGGTTCTTGATAAGACTTTTTCTAGCAATGTCAACCAGATGATCTTCGGTAACATCAACCAGCAGCTTAAAGCCAATCAGATGAATAGCAGGATTCCATTCCTTGACTAGAGAGATGATTTTGGGAGTCTTTTTTAGGAACAAAACCTGAACCTCATCAGTTGAAGAAATCTTAGCTTGATGATTTTGCTTGCTTAAAAATTCTTCTAGATTGGAGCTAGCCTGAACTTCTTCCAGCCCCGTCATATAAACAGGAGTGTAGTCGGATACGGCCATTGAGTGAATCAAGACTTGATAATCCTGAACATGTTCTTGCATTTCTAGTAGAAGGTCCTTGGTATTGTTAATTTCTCGAATGCTTAGGTTGGGATGGGCTTCTGGCTTCACGGCTCGTTTTGTCGTTATCAAACAAACTTCATGCCCAGCAGCAAGCAAGGTTTCAGTGATGATTTTCCCCAAGCGACCTGTGGAATGGTTAGTGATAGAGCGGACGCTATCGATAGCTTCACTGGTACCGCCCGATGTAACTAAAATTTTCATAGCACTATTGTACACAAAAATAAACGGTAAGTAAAATGAAAGTGATAAAAATTTGGTAAAAGGAAAGAATATAGTTTCAAACTATAAAGCCATATAAAATTTAAGAAAGGGCTCTAAAAACCTTAAAAACAGGGATATTTACGAACGTTTAGAGAGTTTTCGGATGTTAAAAATCTTGTTTTGTGTTATAATGAATTATCATAAAAGAGGTTAGAGGAGTTTTGAATGAAAACAGATATTGAAATCGCACAGAGTATTGAGTTGAAGCCAATCGTTGATGTTGTAGAGAAACTGGGCATTTCTTACGATGATTTGGAGTTGTATGGAAAGTACAAGGCTAAGCTCAGCTTTGATAAAATTCGTGCAGTTGAGAGCAATCCAGTTGGGAAATTAATCTTGGTTACTGCCATCAACCCAACACCTGCAGGTGAAGGAAAATCAACCATTACCATTGGTCTTGCGGATGCCTTGAACAAGATTGGCAAAAAAACCATGATCGCTATCCGCGAACCATCTCTTGGTCCAGTAATGGGTATCAAGGGTGGTGCCGCTGGTGGTGGTTACGCTCAAGTTCTGCCAATGGAAGACATCAACCTCCACTTTACTGGAGACATGCATGCCATTACAACTGCCAACAATGCTCTTTCTGCCTTGATTGACAACCACTTGCACCAAGGAAATGAGCTTGGAATTGATCAACGCCGTATTCTCTGGAAACGTGTAGTGGACTTGAACGACCGTGCTCTTCGCCATGTGACCGTTGGACTTGGTGGCCCTCTAAATGGTATTCCACGTGAGGATGGCTTTGATATTACAGTTGCTTCCGAAATCATGGCAATTCTTTGCTTGGCAACAGACATCGAGGACTTGAAACGCCGTTTGGCTAATATCGTTATCGGTTATCGCTATGACCGTACCCCTGTTTCTGTAGGTGATTTGCAGGTTGAAGGTGCCTTAGCTTTGATCTTGAAGGATGCTATTAAGCCGAACCTGGTTCAGACAATTTATGGAACGCCTGCCTTTGTACATGGTGGTCCATTTGCTAATATTGCTCATGGATGTAATTCAGTCTTGGCAACAAGCACAGCCCTTCACTTGGCTGATTACACAGTTACTGAAGCTGGTTTTGGTGCAGACCTTGGTGCTGAGAAATTCCTTGATATTAAGACACCAAACTTGCCAACATCTCCAGATGCAGTTGTTATCGTCGCAACCCTTCGTGCCCTTAAGATGAATGGTGGTGTAGCTAAAGACGCTTTGACAGAAGAAAATGTGGAGGCGGTTCGTGCAGGTTTTGCTAACTTGAAACGCCACGTTGAAAATATCCGTAAATTTGGAGTACCTGCAGTCGTAGCAATCAATGAATTTGTCTCTGATACTGAAGCAGAAATCGCAGCCTTGAAAGAGCTTTGTGCCTCAATCGATGTACCAGTTGAGTTGGCAAGTGTCTGGGCTGATGGTGCAGAAGGTGGAGTAGCGCTTGCTGAAACGGTTGTCAAGACTATCGCTGAAAACCTAGCTAACTACAAACGTTTGTATGATAATGACCTTTCTGTCCAAGAAAAGATTGAAAAGATTGTTACTGAAATCTACCGTGGTAGCAAAGTAAACTTTGAGAAGAAAGCTCAAACACAAATCGCTCAAATCGTTCAAAACGGTTGGGACAAATTGCCAATCTGTATGGCTAAAACTCAATATAGTTTTTCAGATAATCCAAATGCCCTTGGAGCACCTGAAAACTTTGAAATTACCATTCGTGAATTGGTACCAAAATTAGGTGCAGGCTTTATCGTTGCCTTAACTGGTGATGTCATGACCATGCCAGGACTTCCAAAACGACCAGCAGCCCTCAACATGGATGTTGAAAGCGATGGAACCGTTCTAGGCTTGTTCTAATAGTTTAATTGAATTCAAATGAGTTTGGAAATACTATCCAAGCTCATTTTTTATCAGACTGCAAGCAGTTCATCAATAAGATTTATATAGTGTATTGAATTTAGAATGGTACATCATAGTTTCTAAAGCATTATTAGGAATTACTTTAAAATTTCCTTATCAATTTGTTCACAGTCTATTTCAATCTACTACACTCTTCGAAAATCTCTTCAAACCACGTCAGCTTCCATCTGCAACCTCAAAACAGTGTTTTGAGCAACCTGCGGCTAGCTTCCTAGTTTGCTCTTTGATTTTCATTGAGTGTCAGTCCTCTTTCCCTTGGGAAGAGGTTTTTTAATACTAGGAAAAGGACAGTTAGAATCTTCTGTGTTATACTAGAGATATGTTAGATTTGAAAGAATACGGTATCGTTATGTGGCCAGAGGAGAAGATTATTTCTTTCCGTGAGAAACTTCTCAGTTGGTATGATGAAAACAAAAGAGATTTGCCGTGGCGTAGGAGTAAGAATCCTTATCATATCTGGGTATCTGAAATCATGCTTCAGCAGACCAGGGTGGATACAGTTATCCCTTACTACGAACGATTCTTGGACTGGTTTCCAACAGTAGAAAGTTTGGCAAATGCTCCCGAAGAAGGTTTGTTGAAGGCTTGGGAAGGTTTGGGTTATTATTCTCGAGTTCGTAATATGCAGGCTGCGGCTCAGCAGATTATGGCTGACTTTGGGGGTCAATTTCCAAACACCTATGAAGGAATTTCCAGCTTAAAAGGAATTGGACCTTACACCGCAGGTGCGATTTCCAGTATTGCTTTTAACTTGCCTGAGCCAGCTGTAGATGGTAATGTTATGCGTGTTTTGGCCCGTCTGTTTGAAGTCAACCATGATATTGGGATTCCAAGTAATCGCAAAATTTTTCAGGTAATGATGGAAATCTTGATTGACCCAGAAAGGCCTGGTGACTTTAATCAAGCTTTGATGGACTTAGGATCTGATATTGAGGCGCCTGTAAATCCCAGACCAGAAGAAAGCCCAGTTAAGGACTTTAGTGCGGCATATCAGAATGGCACAATGGACCGTTATCCAATCAAGGCTCCCAAGAAAAAGCCGGTCCCTATTTATCTTAAAGCCTTGGTGGTAAAGAATAGTCAGGGACAATTTTTGCTTGAAAAAAATGAAAGTGAAAAGCTCTTGGCAGGATTTTGGCATTTCCCCTTGATAGAAGTTGATGACTTTTCGCAAGAGGAGCAGTTTGACCTCTTCCATCAGGTTGCAGAAGAAAGTGTGAATTTTGGCCCCAGTCCAGAAGAGAGTTTTCAGCAGGACTATGACCTAGATGTTGATTGGCTTGATGTTTATTTTGAGACTGTCAAACATGTCTTTAGTCATCGTAAATGGCATGTTCAAATTGTAGCAGGACAGGTGAGTGACTTTCATGACTTTTCAGATAGGGAAGTTCGCTGGCTTTCACCAGAAGAGTTCCAGGATGTTCCATTTGCCAAACCCCAACAAAAAATCTGGCAGACTTATGCACAAGCCAACTTAGACAGTAGTAAAGACTAGCTATTGTGTCTTCTTGCTATTTTTTTGGTATAATAGTAGAGAAAAAGGTGAACATATGAAAAAAATACTAATTGTAGATGATGAAAAACCAATCTCGGATATTATCAAGTTTAATATGACCAAGGAAGGTTACGAGGTTGTAACTGCTTTTAATGGTCGTGAAGCGCTAGAGCAATTTGAAGCAGAGCAGCCAGATATTATTATTCTGGATTTGATGCTTCCAGAAATTGATGGTTTAGAAGTTGCTAAGACCATTCGCAAGACCAGCAGTGTGCCTATTATCATGCTGTCGGCTAAAGACAGTGAATTTGATAAGGTTATCGGTTTGGAGCTTGGGGCTGATGACTATGTAACCAAACCCTTCTCAAATCGTGAGTTGCAGGCGCGTGTTAAAGCTTTGCTGCGTCGTTCTCAACCTATGCCAGTAGATGGGCAGGAAGCAGAAAGTAAACCTCAGCCTATCCAAATTGGGGATTTAGAAATTGTTCCAGACGCCTACGTGGCTAAAAAATATGGCGAAGAACTAGACTTAACCCACCGTGAGTTTGAGCTTTTGTATCATTTGGCATCGCATACAGGTCAAGTCATTACGCGCGAACACTTGCTTGAGACTGTCTGGGGCTATGACTATTTTGGTGATGTCCGTACAGTTGATGTGACTGTCCGACGTCTGCGTGAGAAGATTGAAGATACGCCCAGCCGACCAGAGTATATCTTGACGCGCCGTGGTGTAGGGTATTACATGAGAAATAATGCTTGATTTACTGAAACAAACCATTTTTACCAGAGATTTTATCTTTATCCTGATTTTGTTAGGTTTCATCCTTGTTGTGACTCTCCTATTACTAGAGAATAGACGTGATAATATTCGATTGAAGCAAATCAATCAAAAGGTTAAAGACTTGATTGCAGGAGATTATTCCAAGGTTCTTGATATGCAAGGTGGGTCTGAAATCACCAATATTACCAATAATTTGAATGACTTGTCGGAGGTTATTCGTCTCACTCAGGAAAATCTAGAACAAGAGAGTAAGAGACTAAATAGTATTCTGTTTTATATGACAGATGGGGTCCTTGCGACCAATCGTCGGGGGCAGATTATCATGATTAACGATACAGCCAAGAAGCAACTGGGGTTGGTTAAAGAAGATGTCCTGAATAGAAGCATTTTGGAAGTACTCAAGATAGAAGAAGACTATGAATTGCGTGATTTGATTACCCAAAGTCCAGAATTGTTGCTAGATTCCCAAGACATCAATGGCGAATATTTGAACCTTCGAGTTCGCTTTGCCTTGATACGTCGAGAGTCTGGCTTTATTTCAGGTTTGGTGGCTGTTTTGCATGATACGACGGAGCAGGAGAAGGAAGAACGCGAACGAAGACTCTTTGTTTCCAATGTTAGCCATGAGCTACGGACACCCTTAACCAGTGTTAAATCTTATCTTGAAGCCTTGGATGAGGGAGCTTTGTGTGAAACTGTAGCACCAGACTTTATCAAGGTTTCTCTTGATGAAACCAACCGTATGATGCGCATGGTGACGGACCTCCTTCATCTTTCACGGATTGATAACGCGACCAGTCATCTGGATGTGGAACTGATTAACTTTACTGCCTTTATTACCTTTATCCTCAACCGTTTTGATCAGATAAGAGGGCAGGATGAAGAGAAGAAATACGAACTGGTGAGAGATTACCCCATTACCTCAGTCTGGATAGAGATAGATACAGATAAGATGACACAGGTGATTGATAATATTCTCAACAATGCCATCAAGTATTCGCCAGATGGTGGGAAAATCACAGTGACCATGAAGACGACTGATGATCAGATGATTTTATCCATTTCAGACCAGGGATTGGGGATTCCCAAGCAGGATTTACCACGTATTTTTGACCGTTTCTATCGTGTGGATCGTGCTAGAAGTCGTTCCCAAGGTGGTACAGGTCTAGGACTGTCTATTGCCAAAGAAATTATCAAACAACATAAGGGCTTTATTTGGGCCAAGAGTGAATACGGTAAGGGATCAACCTTTACCATTGTGCTCCCTTATGATAAGGATGCAGTGAAAGAAGAAGTGTGGGAGGATGAAGTAGAAGACTAGAATGAGTGAAACAGGCTTTAAATACAGTATTTTAGCGTCGGGTTCCAGTGGAAATTCCTTTTATCTGGAAACCCCAAAAAAGAAGCTTTTAGTGGATGCTGGCTTGTCTGGTAAAAAGATTACTAGCCTACTTGCTGAAATCAACCGCAAACCAGAAGATTTGGATGCCATCTTGATTACGCATGAGCATTCAGACCATATCCATGGAGTGGGCGTTTTGGCTCGCAAGTATGGTATGGATCTTTATGCCAATGAAAAGACCTGGCAAGCTATGGAAAATAGTAAATATCTTGGCAAGGTGGATTCTTCGCAAAAGCATATCTTTGAGATGGGCAAAACCAAAACCTTTGGAGATATTGACATCGAGAGTTTTGGTGTAAGTCATGATGCAGTCGCACCGCAGTTCTATCGCTTTATGAAGGATGACAAGAGTTTTGTCATGTTGACTGATACAGGTTATGTTAGTGATCGTATGGCAGGAATTGTCGAAAATGCAGATGGCTATCTTATCGAGTCCAACCATGATGTAGAGATTTTGCGAGCAGGATCTTATGCTTGGCGACTCAAACAACGAATCCTATCGGATCTAGGTCACCTTTCTAACGAAGATGGTGCCGAAGCCATGATTCGTACCTTAGGAAATCGTACTAAGAAAATCTACCTAGGACATTTGTCTAAAGAGAACAATATCAAGGAGCTGGCTCACATGACCATGGTCAATCAGCTAGCACAAGCTGATCTGGGAGTCGGAGTAGACTTTAAGGTTTATGATACCTCACCAGATACCGCAACACCCTTGACAGACATATAGAAAGAACGCTGAGAAGGTGTTCTTTTTATATTGACTGAACACCTAAAAAGTAATACAATAGTGTTACCATTAAAAAAGGGAGTACAAAAGATGGCTACTATTACATTAAAAGTTTCTGAAGCTGATAAAACATTTATGAAAGCAATGGCTAAGTTTGAAGGAGTTTCCCTGTCGGAACTGATCCGCACCAAAACTCTCGAAGCTCTAGAAGACGAATACGATGCTCGTGTGGCAGATTTAGCCTATCAAGAGTATTTAGAAGACTTGGAAAAAGGAGTTGAACCCATTACTTGGGAAGAAATGATGCATGATTTAGGCTTGGAGGATGAATAATTTGTATAAATTAGTTCCAATAAGACGTTTCATCAAGCAATTGAAAAAATTGGACCGTTATACGCAGAAGCTAATTACAAACTATTTACAAACCAATGTTTTGGAAGACCCAAGACGACACGGAAAGGCTTTGGTTGGTAATCGCGTTGGTCAATGGTGCTATAGAATTGGCAATTATCGAGTTATCGTACAAATTGTAGATGATGAATTAGTCGTTGCTACTCTAGAAGTTGGTCATCGGAGAGATATTTATTGAATTACTTTTTTCCAAGTAAATTTTCATTCTTTAAAATATGATATAATAGGGATTACAATATAAGAGAGGTTGCTTATGACAATAGATATTAGTGAAGAAAGTTTATCTAAAGAATCGGCTGACTTATTAAAAATTCTTTTAAAAGATCGAACGACAAAGAAATCAATTGTTTGGGCTACGCATTCTTATGAATTGTTAGGAAAGGGATTTGCTCCAAGTGATCGCATCAATCCAAGTAAGGTGACGGGAACCTATGCCAACTTGATTCAACCCAGATCTGAAAAATCCAAATATGAACAAAAAGATCGGACAAAAATAAGGGCAGAAGTGTTTACACCAACGTGGTTGGTCGCAAAGCAAAATGGATATGTAGAATCAGAATTAGGCTCGTTAAGTCTTGAGGAGTATGTGGACTTACGGTGGTTAGAGGTAACTTGTGGTGAAGCACCTTATATGGTAACGCGCTATGATACCGTAACTGGTGAGGAAATTCCATTATCTGAACGAGTTGGTTTTGTAGATAGAAAATTGCAGCGCATTAGTCGTGAGGTTTCGAACGAAGCTACCTTCTATGAACTTGTAAAAAAAGCTTATCGAGCTTCTTATGGTTATGAGTATCAAGGAGATTCTCTCCTTTTGGCGCGTGAAAATCTTTTAGCAACATTTGAGGACTACTATCTTGCAAAGATTGGAAATCAACCAACCTTAGAGCAAAAGAAAGAAATTGCGACTATTATATCCTACAATGTCTTTCAGATGGATGGATTGGAAAAAAATAGTCCTTATTCAGCTAGCCAAGGACAATCTCAACAACTAAGCTTGTTTACAGATGAGCTAGAAATTCAAGAAGCAGAAGAATCTAAAACCCAAATCAAAGACTGGAAAAAGAATAAAATGATAGGTTTTGAGCGCCTATCTAGTGAGGAAAGTGAAATGAAATTTGATGTCGTGATAGGAAATCCGCCTTACCAAGAGGAGGCGCAGGGAACAAGTACAAAGGATATGCCTATATATCATAAATTTATTTCAGAATCATACAAAATTTCTAAAAAAGCATCTTTAATAACTCCTGCTAGATTTTTATCAAATGCTGGAGGGACTCCAAAAACTTGGAATCAACAAATGTTGAATAATCAACATGTAAAGGTATCTTTTTTTGAACAAAAAAGTGGCAATGTTTTTCCTGGAACTGATATTAAAGGTGGGGTAGCAGTTACTTATTATGATACTGAACAAGAATTTGAACCAATTGAAGTTTTTGTTCCCTTTATAGAAATGAATTCAATTAGAAAAAAAGTTATTAAGAAAAATTTTGAATCTATTGATCAATTTGTTACTAATAGAGGATCATATCGATATTCTGATTTGATTTATACAGATTTTCCTAATCTTATGAAGAGAGTTTCAGATAGGAGAGTTGCTTCTAATGCTTTTGAAAAATTGCCTGAATTATTTTTTGATGTTAAACCTGAAGATGGAAATGAGTATATTAAAATATATGGGCGTTTTAATAATGAACGTGTATATAAATGGTTTAGAAAAGATTATGTAACATGTCCATCAAATTTTGAAAAGTATAAAATAATTCTTCCAAAAGCAAATGGAAGTGGGGCGATTGGCGAAGTCCTATCGACCCCCGTCATCGGGTACCCCGTCATCGGGTACACAGAAACGTTTATTTCTGTTGGTGAATTTAATTCTTTAGAAGAAGCCGAGGCTTGTTTAAAATACATTAAATCTAAGTTTTTGCGCACAATGCTTGGAGTTTTGAAAATTACTCAAGATAATACGAAAGCAGTATGGCATTATATCCCACTTCAAGACTTTACGGTCAATTCGGACATTGATTGGACACAATCAGTGGCTGATATTGACCGTCAGCTCTATCAAAAATATGGTCTTTCTCCAGAGGAAATTGCCTTTATTGAGACTCATGTAAGGGAGATGGATTAGAGAAGTATTTTTATTTGACAAATAGCGCTCAGTGATCTATAATAGACACATAGGATTAGGTCAGGAAGCATACGATGCCCTGACCCTTTTTATTTTATAGGAGATAAGTTTGAAGGAACATAAAACATTTAATCAACAGTTAACAATCTTAAGAAATAGGGGTGTTGTAGTCCCAACGAATGGAAAGCCAAAGAGATTTTTAGAACAAGAAAACTATTACAATGTTATAAACGGTTATAAAGATTTATTTTTAGTAAAGGACAGCAATAATCGACCTGTTGAACCTGAAATTTATCAAAAAGGAACCCACTTTAACGAACTAAAGGCCTTGTTTTTATTTGATAGAGAGCTAAGGATATTATTATTGAAATATTTATTGATATTCGAAAATTCAATAAAGACCACAGTTGCATATGAATTCTCTAAAAAACACCCTCGTAAGAATGCTTATTTAGATATTGCAAATTTTGTAGACAATGATCCTAAAAAAGTTCTTCAACAAATCTCTATCTTAACCAAGACGATTCATGATAAGGTAGATAGAACTGGCGCTATTAAACATTACATTGAGGAACATGGGGAAGTACCACTTTGGGTTTTAGTTAATTTTCTTACAATGGGAAACATTGCTAATTTTTACAATATTTTAACGGATAGTACAAAGAATATCATTGCAAAATTTTATACAGATAAATATAGAACACAAAATAAAGACAATACATTTAGACTATCTAGTGCAGATTTAAGTGCATGTTTGAAAGTGGCTAATCTAGTTAGAAATATCTGTGCACATGATGAACGACTGTATAATGTTAATTTAAGAAATGTCAGAATATCTCAAATAGCAAATCATTTTGGGATAAGGAGATATGATAATAAACGTTTTATAGTGGTTATTCTATTTTTAAAAATTGTACTTGATAAGAAAGATTTTCAAAGATTATATAAAGCTTTAATGAATCTATTCAATCAGTATGCTGATGAATTTAAAACTGTAGTGTTTGATGACATTTTAAACACGATGGGAATCGATTTAACAGAGTTAGAAAAATTATCTTAGTTTTTTAAAAAAAGGAATACTTATGCCAGTAGAAATTAAAACAACTAAAGAAATTCATCCTAAAATCTATGCCTACACTACACCGACGGTAACCAGCAATGAGGGCTGGATTAAGATTGGTTATACGGAGCGTGATGTCAGACAACGGATTAAAGAACAAACGCATACAGCTCATATTGATACAGATGTCTTATGGACTGGAGATGCGACCTATACAGAAGATCCTGATAAGGGTAAAACTTTCAAGGATCATGATTTCCACCATTTCCTTTCTTTTCATGATGTGGAGCGTCGTCCTAAGACGGAATGGTTCTATTTTAATGGAACTCCTGAAAAATCCAAAAATCTCTTCGATAAGTTTGTTAAGCATGATTTATCAGGTTATCAGCCTGGACAAGGACAGGACTATACCTTGCGACAAGAGCAGGAAGAAGCAGTTGCTAATACATTAGCTTATTTCCAAGAACATGCTGGAGGCAAATTTCTCTGGAATGCCAAGCCACGATTTGGTAAAACCTTGTCTACCTATGACCTAGCTCGTCGAATGGAAGCTGTTAATGTCCTAATTGTAACCAACAGGCCTGCCATTGCTAACTCATGGTATGATGATTTCGAAACATTCATAGCAGGTCAAACGACTTATAAGTTTGTTTCTGAATCAGACAGCCTTAAGAGTCGTCCAACCTTGTCACGTAAAGAATTTGTTGGTATTTTAGATGACGATGTAAGACAACTTGCTTTTATCAGTCTCCAAGACTTGAAAGGCTCTGCTTATCTAGGTGGAGAGCATAACAAACTTAAATGGGTGACAGATCTCTACTGGGATTTATTGGTTATCGATGAGGCTCACGAAGGAGTTGATACCTTTAAGACAGACCAAGCTTTTAATAAGATTCGGCGGAATTTCACTCTGCATTTGTCAGGTACACCATTTAAGGCATTGGCCAAAGGAGATTTTACAGAGGATCAAATCTACAACTGGTCTTATGCGGATGAACAGTCTGCTAAATCGACTTGGTCTTCTGAGCAAGAAGAGGAAAATCCATATGAAACCTTACCTCAGTTAAATCTCTTTACCTATCAAATGTCTCAGATGATTGGTGAGGAGTTAGAAAAAGGTGTTCAACTGGATGGCGAAAATATCGACTATGCTTTTGACTTGAGTGAATTTTTCGCCACAGATGATAAAGGGAAATTTATCCATGAGCAAGATGTCAGAAATTGGTTAGATACTCTATCGAGCAATGAAAAATATCCATTTTCAACTAAAGAACTTCGAAATGAACTCAAGCATACTTTTTGGCTGTTAGAACGTGTAGCCTCAGCTAAAGCTTTAAAAGCTCTACTAGAAGAACATCCCATCTATGAAAATTATGAGATTGTGTTAGCTGCTGGCGACGGGCGTATGTCTGAGGATGACGATAAAGTCAAACTCAAATCCTTAGATTTGGTTAGAAAAGCGATAGCAGAGAATGACAAAACCATCACCCTATCCGTCGGTCAATTGACGACAGGTGTCACTATCCCTGAATGGACGGGCGTATTGATGTTATCAAATTTGAAATCACCTGCACTTTATATGCAGGCCGCCTTCCGTGCTCAAAATCCTTACTCATGGACCGATAACAAAGGAAATCACTTTCGCAAAGAAAGAGCCTATGTATTTGACTTTGCGCCGGAAAGAACCTTGATTCTCTTTGATGAGTTTGCCAACAACTTATCGCTTGCAACTGCAGGAGGCGGCGGGACTTCGACAACTCGTGAAGAAAATATCAGAGAATTACTAAATTTCTTCCCTGTCATAGCTGAAGATAGTGCTGGTAAGATGGTTGAAATTGATGCTAAGGCGGTTCTAACCATTCCTCGCCAGATAAAAGCTAGAGAAGTTCTTAAACGTGGCTTTATGTCCAATCTCTTATTTGATAATATCAGCGGTATTTTCCAAGCTAGTCAAACAGTTCTAGACATTTTAAATGAACTCCCAGTTGAAAAGGAAGGGAAGTTACAAACATCATCTGAACTATTAGACTTTTCAGATGTTACAGTAGATGATGAGGGCAATGCAGTAGTTGACGATGAAATTGTAGTTAATCAGCAAATGCGACTTTTTGGTGAAAAAGTCTATGGACTTAGTCAATCTGTGACAGATTTGTTCACTAAGGATGAGGACAGAACTCAAAAACAGCTGGTTAATGATTTGAGTAAGACGGTTTCTTCAGTGATTGTAGAAGATTTGAAAGGTGAATACAACCTAAAAACTCGGGAAACTGAGCAAATTAAGAAACAAATTACAGTAACATTTGAGAATGAAATTCGAAAAAATGATATCGAAAGAAAAATTTCTGAAGCTCATATCAGGGAAGAATTGCAACAACAAATCAAGGAAGCGGTTGATAAGGAGCAAAAGGATAAGATTCAAGAAAATTTTGAAAAACGTTTAGAAGAAAACAATCTCATTCACAAAGAAAAACTAGAGCAAACACTCAAAAAAGAAGTGGAAAAAATGCCTGAGAAGTTTATCGAACAGGTTGAGATAAAACGTGTTGAGCAGCTGAAACAATCAGCCCAAGATGAAATTCGGGACCATCTTCGAGGATTTGCACGAACAATTCCAAGTTTCATCATGGCCTATGGTAATCAATCTCTAACACTTGATAATTTTGATACCTTTGTTCCTGAGCATGTCTTCTTTGAAGTGACTGGTATTACGATTGACCAATTTCGTTATTTGAGAGATGGTGGACAAGATTTTGCAGGGCATCTCTTTGATCAAGCAACATTTGATGAAGCAATCCAAGAATTTCTTCGCAAGAAAGAGGAGTTGGCGGATTATTTTAAAGATCAAAAAGAAGACATTTTTGACTATATTCCACCGCAGAAGACCAACCAAATTTTCACTCCTAAACGAGTGGTGAAAAGGATGGTGGATGATTTGGAAAAGGAAAATCCAGGGATTTTTGATGATCCATCTAAGACTTTTATTGATTTATATATGAAGTCAGGCCTCTATATTGCAGAATTGGTTAAACGCCTCTATAATAGTGATGGTTTGAAACAATTATTTCCAGATTCTGAAAAACGTTTGAAGCATATTTTAGAGAATCAGGTTTATGGATTTGCTCCGTCTGAGATTATCTATAATATCTCGACTAATTTTATATTTGGCAATTTTTCTAAATATATCAGTAGGAAGAATTTTGTTTTAGAAGACACTATTCCAGCAGCTAAAGCAGGAAGAATTCAGGAGTTGGTTGATTCCTATTTTGAAAATAATTAAAAAGAAGGCCGAGTCAAAATTCTTTGAAATCAGAAAAAACGCATAAGATAAGGTATTGACAATCCTTGGTATTATGCGTTTTATTGTGGGAAGATGTATAATGGATTGAAATAAGATATGAACAAATCGATTAGGAAAGGAAAATTGATTTATAGAAATATTTTAGCAGTCGATACGTACTGTTATAGATTCAATGAACTATAAAATCTGAAGAAAGCAATTTTTAACCAGATCTTAGAAGCAGTTGTGTACTACTCTAACTTCAACCTACTATAATACAGAAAAAACAACTCCCTGATGATTCAAGGAGTTGTCTATAGTTAAATTAGTTTTTTGAAGCTGCTTGGAATTCTGGGTTTTTCCATGCTTCGTCAATGATAGCTTGCAATTCTTTAGCAGATGCTTGCATTTTTTGAGTTTCTGCGTCGTTCAATGGGATATTTACTGGACGAACGATACCATGTGCACCAACAACAGCTGGTTGACCGATAAAGACGTTCTCAACTCCGTATTGACCTTCTTGGAATACTGAAAGTGGAAGTACTGCGTTTTCATCGTCAAGGATTGCTTTAGTGATACGAGCAAGGGCTACTGCGATACCGTAGTATGTTGCACCTTTTTTATTGATGATTGTGTAGGCTGCATCACGAACACCTTCGAACAATTCAATCAATTCAGCTTCTTGAACATTTTGAGTGTCTTTAAGGAATTCTTCAAGGTTTACACCAGCGATGTTTGCGTGTGACCAAACAGCGAACTCAGAGTCACCGTGTTCACCCATGATGTAGGCGTGCACTGAACGAGCATCCACATCCAATTTTTCAGCAAGTGCTTGACGGAAACGAGCTGAGTCAAGTGAAGTACCTGAACCGATAACGCGTTCTTTAGGGAAACCAGAGAATTTCCAAGTTGAGTAAGTCAAAACGTCAACTGGGTTAGCAGCAACAAGGAAGATACCTTTGAAACCTGATTCAACAACTTGAGTTACGATTGATTTGTTGATAGCAAGGTTTTTACCTACAAGGTCAAGACGAGTTTCACCTGGTTTTTGAGGCGCACCTGCAGTGATCACAACAAGGTCAGCGTCTGCACAGTCAGAGTATTGAGCTGCATAGATTTTTTTAGGTGAAGTGAAGGCAAGGGCGTGACTAAGGTCAAGCGCGTCACCAACAGCTTTTTCATGCAATTGTGGAATTTCGATAATTCCAAGCTCTTGTGCAATTCCTTGGTTAACCAGTGCAAAAGCGTAAGATGAACCTACAGCACCATCTCCGACAAGGATAACTTTTTTGTGTTGTTTAGTTGAAGTCATTGTTCTAAACATCTCCTTAATTTTATTAGGGGATTTTCCCCAGATAACTTCATTCTATCACTTTTAAAAAACTTTGTCACGAATATGCCTTATAGTTCTCAATGTAAACGTTTTAGTGGTTTAGAGGCTGAAATAGATGGGAATTTATGGTATAATGTTGTTACTTACTAATTGTGAAATGAGGCATTTATTAATGCAGGATAAAAATTTAGTGAATGTCAATCTGACAAAGGAGATGAAGACGAGCTTTATCGATTACGCCATGAGTGTTATCGTAGCCCGGGCTCTTCCTGATGTTCGAGATGGCTTGAAACCTGTTCACCGTCGCATTCTCTACGGAATGAATGAATTGGGTGTTACTCCAGACAAACCTCATAAAAAATCTGCTCGTATTACAGGGGATGTCATGGGTAAATATCACCCACACGGGGATTACTCTATTTATGAAGCCATGGTCCGTATGGCTCAATGGTGGAGCTACCGTTACATGCTTGTAGATGGTCATGGGAACTTTGGTTCCATGGATGGAGATGGTGCTGCCGCCCAGCGTTATACTGAGGCACGTATGAGCAAGATTGCTCTAGAAATGCTTCGAGATATCAATAAGAATACGGTTGATTTCGTCGATAACTATGATGCCAATGAACGGGAACCCTTGGTCTTGCCTGCACGTTTTCCAAACCTTTTGGTTAATGGAGCAACTGGTATCGCTGTTGGGATGGCAACCAATATTCCACCTCATAATCTGGGTGAAACCATTGATGCAGTGAAGTTGGTCATGGATAATCCTGAAGTGACTACCAAGGACTTGATGGAAGTCTTGCCTGGGCCAGATTTTCCAACAGGTGCCCTTGTCATGGGGAAATCAGGCATTCATAAGGCTTATGAAACAGGTAAAGGTTCGATTGTCCTACGTTCTCGTACAGAGATTGAAACGACTAAGACTGGTCGTGAGCGCATCGTTGTAACAGAATTTCCTTATATGGTCAACAAAACCAAGGTGCATGAGCATATTGTTCGCTTGGTTCAGGAAAAACGGATTGAGGGGATTACAGCAGTACGTGATGAGTCAAACCGTGAAGGGGTTCGATTTGTTATTGAAGTCAAGCGCGATGCCTCAGCCAATGTTATCCTCAATAACCTCTTTAAGATGACCCAGATGCAAACCAACTTTGGTTTCAATATGCTTGCTATCCAAAATGGTGTACCGAAGATTTTATCCCTTCGTCAGATTTTGGATGCTTATATCGAGCACCAAAAAGAAGTGGTTGTTCGTCGGACACGTTTTGATAAGGAAAAAGCGGAAGCACGCGCTCATATATTAGAAGGTCTCTTAATTGCGCTAGACCATATCGATGAAGTGATTCGTATCATCCGTGCTAGTGAGACAGACGCAGAAGCACAAGCCGAGTTGATGAGTAAGTTCAAGCTTTCTGAACGTCAAAGTCAGGCTATCCTAGACATGCGCCTTCGTCGTTTGACAGGTTTGGAACGCGATAAGATTCAGTCTGAGTATGATGACCTCTTGGCTCTGATTGCGGATTTGGCGGATATTCTTGCTAAGCCAGAACGTGTTTCTCAAATTATCAAAGACGAATTAGATGAAGTTAAACGTAAATTTTCCGATAAACGTCGTACAGAGTTGATGGTCGGTGAAGTCTTGAGTCTTGAAGATGAAGATTTGATTGAAGAATCGGATGTCTTGATTACGCTTTCTAACAAAGGATACATTAAACGTCTGGACCAAGCTGAATTTACTGCTCAAAAACGTGGGGGTCGTGGTGTCCAAGGAACAGGTGTTAAGGATGATGATTTTGTTCGTGAGTTAGTGTCAACTAGCACCCATGATCACCTGCTCTTCTTTACAAATAAAGGACGTGTCTATCGTTTGAAAGGTTATGAAATTCCTGAGTATGGTCGGACGGCCAAAGGACTGCCAGTAGTTAATCTCTTGAAATTAGATGAAGGCGAAAGTATTCAGACTATTATCAATGTTGAGTCTGATCGCAGTGATGATGCTTATCTCTTCTTTACAACCCGTCACGGTATTGTGAAGAGAACCAGTGTTAAGGAGTTTGCTAACATTCGTCAGAATGGACTTAAAGCACTGAATCTTAAGGATGAAGATGAGTTAATCAATGTCTTGTTGACGGAAGAAGATACGGATATTATCATTGGTACCAAGTTTGGTTATGCAGTTCGCTTTAATCAATCAGCCGTTCGTGGTATGAGCCGTATCGCCACTGGTGTGAAAGGTGTTAATCTCCGTGATGGAGACACAGTAGTCGGAGCGAGCGTAATTACTGATCAAGATGAGGTTCTTATCATTACTGAAAAAGGATATGGTAAGCGTACAGCTGCTACTGAATATCCAACAAAAGGTCGTGGTGGTAAGGGAATGCAGACAGCTAAAATTACCGAAAAAAATGGCTTGCTGGCCGGTCTTATGACTGTTCAAGGGGATGAGGATTTGATGATTATCACTGATACAGGTGTCATGATTCGAACCAATCTTGCCAATATTTCACAAACAGGACGCGCAACTATGGGAGTTAAAGTAATGCGTCTGGATCAAGATGCTCAGATAGTGACCTTCACAACGGTTGCAGCGGCAGAAAAAGAAGAAGTTGGGACAGAAAATGAAACAGAAGGTGAAGCATAATGTCTCAAAAAAATAATAAGAAGAAAAACAAACGAAAAAATCTGCTGACAAATATCCTAGCAGGATTTCTGATATTACTGTCACTGGCTTTGATTTTTAATGCGCAAATTCGAAATATTTTCATGGTCTGGAATACCAATAAGTATCAAGTTAGTCAAGTATCAAAAGAAAAAATAGAAGAAAATCAGGATACAGAAGGAAATTTTGATTTTGATTCGGTCAAAGCGATTTCTTCGGAAGCTGTTCTAGCTTCTCAATGGGATGCTCAAAAATTACCAGTTATTGGGGGAATTGCAATTCCTGAATTGGAAATGAATTTGCCGATTTTTAAAGGACTTGATAATGTTAATCTCTTCTACGGCGCTGGTACAATGAAACGCGAGCAAGTAATGGGAGAAGGAAATTATAGTCTAGCTAGTCACCATATCTTTGGTGTTGATAATGCTAATAAAATGTTATTTTCTCCTTTAGATAATGCTAAAAATGGTATGAAGATTTATCTAACCGATAAAAATAAAGTTTATACTTATGAAATACGAGAAGTCAAACGTGTGACACCAGATCGCGTTGATGAGGTTGATGATAGAGATGGGGTCAATGAAATCACATTAGTAACCTGTGAAGACCTTGCTGCTACAGAACGTATTATTGTAAAAGGTGATTTGAAAGAAACAAAAGATTATTCACAAACATCTGATGAAATCCTAACAGCTTTCAATCAACCGTATAAACAATTTTATTAATACAAATCAGTGAAATCCAGAATTTCACTGATTTTTTTAAGATTTTCATAAAAATAAACTTTTATGAAATGCGGAAAACGCTTCCTAAAATCTAAAGTTTGTGATATAATTATCAAGAAAAAAGATTTAGGAGTTTATTATGGTTTCTTCAGAATTTATCTCAAAGATTGAATTTGCTTGCAAGAAGAAAGAAAGTCTTTATAGCCAAAGCAAATTTAAGTATGCGATTCGTTCTATGTTTGCAGGTGCATTTTTAACTTTCAGTACAGCTGCTGGTGCAGTTGGGGCTGACTTGATTAATAAAATTGCACCAGGTAGTGGACGTTTCCTCTTCCCATTTGTCTTTGCTTGGGGATTGGCCTACATTGTTTTTTTGAATGCCGAGTTGGTAACATCAAACATGATGTTCTTGACTGCAGGTAGTTTCTTGAAAAAAATCTCTTGGAGAAAAACAGCTGAGATTTTACTTTACTGTACCTTCTTCAACCTTATCGGGGCTTTGATAGCAGGTTGGGGCTTTGCCCACTCGGCAGCCTATGCGAATCTGACACACGATAGTTTCATCTCAGGTGTTGTTGAGATGAAGTTAGGCCGCTCAAATGAATTGGTCTTGCTTGAGGCGATTTTGGCAAATATTTTCGTAAATATTGCGATTCTTTCATTTGTTTTGGTCAAAGATGGTGGTGTCAAACTTTGGCTCGTTTTATCAGCGATTTACATGTTTGTATTCTTAACAAACGAGCACATTGCGGCGAACTTTGCTTCTTTCGCGATTGTAAAATTCAGTGTTGCTGCTGATTCAATTGCTAACTTCGGTGTTGGAAATATGCTTCGCCACTGGGGTGTAACCTTCATCGGAAACTTTATCGGAGGAGGCCTCTTGATGGGGCTGCCATATGCCTTCCTCAATAAAAACGAAGATACTTATGTAGATTAAGAAAATGAGCACGATTGAGTCGTGCTTTTTTCATTTTCAAAATAAGGTAATAGCTATTTCATATACCAAAATATAGAAAACTGATATTTGTAAACTATAACTCAAGGTGCTACAATATCCTTAATCAAACTATATGGAGGTCGCCTTATGACTCGTGATTTTAAATTTGAAACTTTGCAACTACATGCTGGTCAAGTTGCGGATCCAGCTACCAAGTCTCGTGCAGTGCCGATTTATCAAACAACATCTTTTGTTTTTGATGACACGCAGGAAGGTGCCGATCTGTTTGCCTTGAGAAAACCAGGGAACATTTATACTCGTATCACCAATCCTACAACGGCTGCTTTTGAAGAAAGAATTGCAGCTCTCGAAGGTGGTGTCGGAGCTCTTGCAACAGCATCAGGTATGGCTGCAGTGACTTATACGATTTTGGCTCTTGCCCATGCTGGTGACCATGTAGTGGCTGCTTCGACTATTTACGGTGGAACCTTCAATCTCTTGAAGGAAACCCTTCCTCGTTATGGTATCACAACAACCTTTGTTGATGTGGATAATTTGGAAGAAGTGGAAGCAGCGATCAATGACAATACCAAGCTTGTCTTGATTGAAACCTTGGGTAACCCCTTGATTAACATTCCAGACCTGGAAAAATTGGCTGAGATTGCGCATAGACACCAGATTCCACTCGTTTCGGACAACACTTTTGCTACACCATATTTGATTAACGTCTTCTCTCACGGTGTAGATATTGCTATTCACTCTGCGACTAAGTTTATTGGTGGGCATGGTACGACTATTGGAGGAGTGATTGTCGATAGTGGTAGTTTTGACTGGGTTGCTTCAGGAAAATTCCCTCAATTTGTTGAGGAAGACCCAAGCTACCACAATTTGAGCTATACTCGTGATGTGGGTGCAGCAGCCTTTATTATCGCTGTCCGTGTTCAATTGCTTCGTGATACAGGTGCAGCCTTGTCACCATTTAATGCCTTCTTGTTACTCCAAGGACTTGAAACCCTTTCTCTTCGTGTGGAACGCCATGTGCAAAATGCAGAGAAAATTGTTGATTTTCTCGTCAACCATCCTAAGGTAGAAAAGGTAAATTATCCAAAACTAGCAGATAGTCCATATCATGCCTTGGCTGAGAAATACTTGCCTAAAGGTGTGGGTTCAATCTTTACCTTCCATGTCAAAGGTGGGGAGGCAGAAGCACGCAAGGTAATTGATCATTTAGAAATCTTCTCTGATCTTGCAAATGTGGCAGATGCTAAATCGCTTGTTGTCCATCCATCAACAACCACTCACGGTCAATTGTCAGAAAAAGATCTAGAAGCAGCAGGTGTCACACCAAACCAAATTCGTTTGTCAATCGGACTTGAAAATGTAGAGGATTTGGTCGAAGATTTGCGCTTGGCCTTGGAAAAAATTTAAAGTAACAGAAGATAAACAGTGGGTTTTGACTCACTGTTTTTGATTTTCCCTCAGGCATGATATAATGGTTACAGAAGCCTAGAAAGAGGAACGATATGAACGAAATCAAATGTCCCAACTGTGGGGAAGTCTTTACAGTAAATGAAAGTCAGTATGCTGAACTTCTGTCTCAAGTGAGAACGGCAGAGTTTGATAAGGAACTACACGATCGGATGAAGCAGGAACTGGCGTTGGCTGAGCAAAAGGCCATGAATGAGCAACAGTCTAAACTAGCTCAAAAAGACCAAGAAATTACGCAATTACAGAGTCAAATCCAAAACTTTGAAACAGAAAAAGAATTGGCCAAGAAAGAGGTTGAACAGACAAGCCATCAGGCTCTCTTGGCCAAGGACAAGGAAGTACAGGCCTTGGAAAACCAATTGGCTACCTTGCGTTTGGAGCATGAAAATCAACTACAAAAGACCCTTTCTGACCTAGAAAAAGAACGGGCTCAGGTCAAAAACCAACTGCTTTTGCAGGAAAAGGAAAATGAGCTTTCTCTTGCTTCTGTTAAGCAAAACTATGAAGCCCAGCTCAAGGCAGCCAGTGAACAAGTCGAATTTTATAAGAATTTCAAAGCCCAACAATCTACAAAAGCTATCGGGGAAAGTCTGGAACAGTATGCAGAGAGTGAGTTTAACAAGGTCCGTAGTTTTGCCTTTCCAAATGCCTACTTTGAGAAGGATAACAAGGTCTCTGCGCGTGGGTCTAAGGGTGACTTTATCTTCCGTGAGTGTGATGAAAATGGTGTTGAAATCATTTCCATCATGTTTGAGATGAAAAATGAAGCGGACGGAACAGAGAAGAAGCATAAGAATGCAGATTTTTATAAGGAATTGGACAAGGACCGTCGGGAGAAAAATTGTGAATATGCCGTTTTGGTGACCATGCTTGAGGCTGATAACGACTACTTTAACACAGGGATTGTTGATGTCAGCCACGAGTATGAAAAGATGTATGTGGTTCGTCCTCAGTTCTTTATTCAGTTGATTGGGCTCTTGCGTAATGCGGCGCTTAATTCCCTAAAATACAAGCAGGAGTTAGCACTTGTTCGTGAGCAAAATATTGACATAACTCATTTTGAGGAGGACTTGGATGCCTTCAAGCTAGCTTTTGCTAAAAACTATAATTCAGCTTCGACCAACTTTGGAAAAGCTATTGATGAAATCGACAAGGCCATCAAACGTATGGAAGAGGTCAAGAAATTCCTGACAACATCTGAGAATCAACTTCGCCTTGCAAACAATAAATTGGAAGACGTTTCCGTCAAAAAATTGACTCGAAAGAATCCAACAATGAAAGCAAAGTTTGAAGTGCTGAAGGGGGAGTAGAAAGCGACGTATGAACGGTATTATCAACTTAAAAAAAGAAGCAGGGATGACCTCGCATGATGCGGTTTTTAAACTGCGTAAGATTTTGGGAACCAAGAAGATTGGTCATGGTGGGACCTTAGATCCGGATGTGGTGGGTGTTTTGCCCATTGCGGTTGGCAAGGCGACACGCATGGTCGAGTTTATGCAGGACGAGGGTAAGGTCTATGAGGGGGAGATTACTATCGGTTATTCAACGACAACTGAGGATGCTAGTGGGGAAGTGGTCGCAGAGACACCTGTTTTATCGCCCTTGGATGAAAAGCTTGTCGATGAAGCAATCGCCAGTTTGACTGGGCCTATTACTCAGATTCCGCCTATGTATTCGGCTGTCAAGGTCAATGGTCGTAAGCTTTATGAGTATGCGCGTGCTGGTCAGGAAGTGGAGCGTCCAGAACGTCAGGTGACCATTTATCAATTTGATCGAACAAGTTCGATTTCTTATGAGGGCGAACTTGCACGATTTACTTTTCGTGTGAAATGCAGTAAGGGGACTTATATCCGTACCTTATCAGTTGACTTGGGAGAGAAACTTGGATATGCTGCCCATATGTCACATCTGACACGGAACAGTGCGGCAGGTTTACAGCTAGAGGATGCCTTGACCTTGGAAGAAATTGCTGAAAAAGTGGAGGCTGGGCAATTAGACTTTCTCCATCCTCTTGAGATTGGGACGGGTGACCTTGTCAAAGTTTTCCTAAGTCCAGAAGAGGCTACAGAAGTGCGCTTTGGTCGCTTTATCGAGCTCGACCAAACAGAACAAGAATTAGCTGCCTTTGAAGGCGATAAATTGCTAGCCATTCTAGAAAAACGGGATAATCTCTACAAACCAAGGAAGGTTTTTAGCTAGTCTAACTGGGGTGTCGGGATTGGAATTGTTTTCCCTAGACTATCCAAACTAGACTATAAATTTTGCTAAAAATGTGATAGAATAGACGACGGATAAAAAAACGGAGGATAGCATGCAAAATAGACCAATCATTATCGGAGTGACAGGTGGTTCTGGTGGTGGTAAAACCAGTGTTTCAAGAGCCATTTTATCGCATTTTCCTGATGAAAAGATTTCCATGATCGAACATGATTCATACTACAAGGATCAGTCTCACTTGACCTTTGAAGAGCGTGTCAAAACCAACTACGACCATCCTTTTGCCTTTGATACAGACTTGATGATCGAGCAGATTAAGGAATTGTTGGCAGGGCGTCCGGTGGACATTCCGACTTATGACTATACAGAGCATACACGAAGTAGCAAGACTTATCGTCAGGAGCCTCAAGATGTCTTTATCGTTGAGGGGATTTTGGTCTTGGAGGATAAGCGTCTGCGTGATTTGATGGATATCAAAATTTTTGTGGATACGGATGATGATGTGCGCATTATTCGTCGTATCAAGCGTGATATGGAGGAGCGTGGCCGTAGCCTTGATAGCGTCATTGACCAGTACTTAGGTGTGGTTAAACCAATGTACCACCAGTTTATCGAGCCAACTAAGCGTTATGCTGATATCGTCATTCCTGAAGGAGTTAGCAATACAGTGGCTATCGATTTGTTGACAACCAAGATTGCTAAGATTTTGGAAGAAGCTCGAAACAGCAAATAATCAGATGTGGAGGCCTTGCCTCCTTTTTCTATTTTTCCCTCATAATGGTACATAAATGGAGATTTTTAGGCATATTTTTGGTATAATAATACCCATGAAAGAGCAAGTAAATGAATAGTAGGTGGAGATGGAAAAGTATTTATCGGTAACAACTTTGACCAAGTATCTGAAAATGAAATTCGATAAAGACCCTTACTTGGAACGGGTCTATTTAACTGGTCAAGTTTCCAACTTTCGTAAACGACCTACTCACCAATATTTCTCCCTAAAAGATGACCATGCAGTTATTCAAGCGACCATCTGGTCTGGAATTTATCAGAAATTAGGGTTTGACCTGGAAGAAGGGATGAAAATCAATGTGATTGGGCGTGTGCAGGTCTATGAACCAAGTGGTAGCTACTCCATCATCATTGAAAAGGCTGAGCCTGATGGGGTTGGGGCGCTTGCGATTCAGTTTGAACAACTCAAGAAAAAATTGACAGAAGAAGGCCTGTTTCAAGAACGTTTCAAGCAACCTCTGCCCCAATTTTCTAAGAGAATTGGTGTAGTGACCAGTCGCAGTGGAGCCGTGATTCGAGATATTATCACGACCGTCAGCAGGCGATTTTCAGGTGTTGACATTCTTCTCTATCCGACCAAGGTTCAAGGAGATGGAGCAGCAGAGGAAATAGCACGGAATATTGCGCGTGCTAATCAACGGGACGATTTGGACTTGCTCATTATTGGTCGTGGTGGAGGTTCCATAGAGGATCTCTGGGCCTTTAACGAAGAAATTGTGGTACGAGCCATTTTTGAATCTCGTTTACCAGTTATCTCTAGTGTGGGGCATGAGACGGATGTGACCTTGGCAGATTTTGTGGCAGATCGACGAGCTGCGACACCAACGGCTGCTGCTGAACTAGCAACACCTGTGACCAAGTTGGATCTATTAGCTCATTTGCAAAATCAGGAAAAACGGATGGCAACGGCAGTCCGAAATGTCCTATCTAAGAAACAAGAAGCTTTGAAAAAATGCAGTCAGTCTGTTATTTTTAGACAACCAGAGCGCTTGTATGATGGTTATTTGCAACGCTTGGATCAATTGCAACTGCGCTTAAAACAAAGTTTGCGAACACGGATTTCTGATAACAAACAAGTCGTCCAAGCAAGTACGCATCAGCTAGTCCAATTATCGCCTGTTACCAAAATTCAACGCTATCAGGACAGACTAGCTCAGTTGGACAAGCTCCTCCGTAGCCAAATGGCGCTGGTTTATGATGCTAAGGTTGCTGAAGTCAAGCGACTTTCGGAAGCCTTGCTGATGTTGGATACCAGTCGAATCGTGGCGCGTGGCTATGCTATTGTCAAGAAAGAAGAGTCCGTTGTAGATTCGGTTGAGAGTTTGAAGAAAAAAGACCAAGTGACGCTTTTGATGCGAGATGGTCAAGTAGAATTAGAGGTTAAAGATGTCAAAACAAAAGAAATTTGAGGAAAATCTAGCAGAACTGGAAACCATTGTCCAAAGTTTGGAAAATGGTGAAATTGCTCTGGAAGATGCGATTGCTGCCTTTCAAAAGGGTATGGTCTTGTCAAAAGAGCTCCAAGCGACGCTGGACAAGGCTGAAAAGACCTTGGTCAAGGTCATGCAAGAAGATGGAACAGAAAGTGATTTTGAATGAAGAAGCAAGAAAAATTAGCTCTTGTCGAGTCAGCCTTGGAAGACTTTTATGGAGACCAGCAGTTTGCCTCTAATTTGCGAGAGTCTGTTCTCTATTCCATTCATGCTGGTGGCAAGCGTATTCGACCTTTTCTCTTGTTAGAAGTTCTGGAAGCCTTGCAGGTCGCTATTAAACCTGCTCACGCACAGGTGGCTGCGGCTTTGGAAATGATTCATACAGGGAGCTTGATTCACGATGACCTTCCTGCCATGGATGATGATGATTACCGTCGAGGGCGTTTGACCAACCATAAGAAATTCGGTGAAGCTATGGCCATTTTGGCTGGAGATGCTTTGTTCCTAGATTCTTATGCCTTGATAGCGCAGGCAGATTTGCCAAGTCAGATCAAGGTGGACTTGATTGGCAACTTATCTCTTGCTTCAGGAAGTCTAGGCATGGTAGCAGGCCAGGTTTTGGATATGGAAGGCGAACACCAGCACCTGTCTTTGGAAGAACTCCAGACTATTCATGCTAATAAGACTGGAAAACTACTAGCCTATCCCTTCCAAGCAGCTGCTATTATTGCTGAATTGGCTCCTGAAATGCAGGCAAAACTGAAAACTGTTGGCGAATTGATTGGGCTTGCTTTTCAAGTTCGAGATGATGTACTGGATGTGACTGCCAGTTTTGAGGAAATCGGCAAGACGCCTCAAAAGGATCTACAGGCAGAAAAATCAACCTATCCAGCCTTGTTGGGTTTGGAAGAGGCAATTGTCTTTTGTAACCAAACCTTGAATCAAGCTAATGCCAAATTAGAAGAAATTGCCCAGCAAGTTCCTTTTGAGATAGAATCAATTGTAAGTGTAGTAGAAAGTTTGAGAATCAATGGCTAAGGAAAGAGTGGATGTACTAGCTTATAAACAGGGCTTGTTTGAAACGAGAGAACAGGCCAAGCGTGGTGTAATGGCTGGCCTAGTTGTGGCAGTCCTTAATGGAGAGCGGTTTGACAAGCCAGGAGAGAAAATTCCAGATGACACCGAGTTAAAACTCAAGGGGGAGAAACTCAAGTATGTTAGCCGTGGTGGTTTGAAACTGGAGAAGGCCTTGCAGGTCTTTGATTTGTCAGTAGAAGGGGCAACAACGATTGATATTGGGGCTTCTACTGGAGGATTTACCGATGTTATGTTGCAGAATGGTGCTGAGTTAGTTTATGCAGTCGATGTCGGCACTAATCAATTGGCTTGGAAACTACGCCAAGACCCACGAGTTGTCAGTATGGAGCAGTTTAATTTCCGCTATGCTGAAAAGACTGATTTCGATCAGGAGCCGAGCTTTGCCAGTATTGATGTGAGTTTCATTTCCCTCAGTCTGATTTTGCCGACCTTGCACCGTGTCTTGGCTAATCAAGGTCAGGTCGTGGCTCTGGTTAAGCCCCAATTTGAAGCAGGACGTGAGCAAATTGGGAAAAATGGAATCATTCGTGATGCCAAGGTGCATCAACATGTCCTTGAATCTGTCACAACTATGGCAGTAGAGGAAGGCTTTTCAGTCCTTGGCTTGGACTTTTCTCCAATCCAAGGTGGGCATGGAAATATTGAATTTTTAGCGTATTTGAAAAAAGAAGAATCAGCAGGCAATCAGGTTCTTGCTGAGATTGAAGAAGTAGTAGAGAGGGCGCATAGTCAATTTAAAAATGAATAAAAAAGAGAGACTTGAAAAAATTAGACGATTTGTGACAGATTATCAAATCGGTACACAAGAAGAAATCGTAGAACATTTGAAAGAGGCAGGTATCACTGCCACTCAGGCAACGGTATCACGAGATATCAAAGAGCTGGGGATTGTCAAAATTCCTTTGAGAGATAACACCTATGTCTATGAATTACCAAAATCAATCGTGAAAAGTTTGCAACTAGCTGAAGACAATATAGAATCTGCTGAATTGATGGACAAGATGATCAATCTCCAAGTCATTCCAGGAAATACGGCTTTTGTAAAAGCTCAGTTAACCGAGACTTTTGCGGACAAAATTTTCAGCTGTTTGGCTGATGATAGCTCGATTTTGGTCATTGCCAGAAGTGAAAGTCTAGCTGAGGAAATCTTTGAACAAGTAAAAAATTGGTAGGTCTATATGTTACTTGAAATTTCGATAAAAAACTTTGCCATTATTGAGGCTATTTCCCTCAATTTTGAAAAGGGGATGACTGTCCTGACTGGTGAAACGGGTGCAGGGAAGTCGATTATCATTGATGCCATGAATATGATGTTGGGAGCTCGTGCGACGACAGATGTTATTCGTCATGGTGCGCCAAAGGCAGAGATAGAGGGGCTTTTCTCAGTTGAGAATAGTCGCCTTTTACAGGAAATTTTTGATGAGCAAGGTTTGGAATTGGGTGATGAAATCATCATCCGTCGGGAAATCTTGCAAAATGGTAGGAGTATCAGCCGTGTGAATGGCCAGATGGTCAATCTGTCTGTTTTGCGTGCTATTGGGCAACATCTGGTGGATATACATGGTCAGCATGACCAAGAAGAGTTAATGCGCCCTCAACTTCATATTCAAATGTTGGATGAATTTGGCGATGCAGCTTTTTGGGACTTGAAAGAAACCTATCAAACGAGTTTTGATGCCTACCGTAAAATGCGTAAGCAGGTTCTGGAAGTCAAGAAAAACCAACAGGAACATAAGGCACGTATCGAAATGTTGGAATTTCAAATGGCAGAGATTGAGGCAGCAAACTTACAAGCAGGTGAAGACTTGGCTCTCAACCAAGAGCGAGAGAAACTCCTCAACCATAAAAACATTGCTGATACGTTGACCAATGCCTACAGTATGTTGGACAATGAAGACTTTTCAAGTCTGGCCAATGTTCGTTCAGCCATGAATGACATGGAAAGTGTCGAAGAGTATGACCCTGAATACCGTGAAATTTCAAGCTCTCTGTCTGAGACCTACTATGTCTTAGAAGATATTAGCAAGCGTCTGGAAGCTATTATTGAGGACCTTGATTTTGACGGCAATCGTCTCATGCAGGTTGAGAATCGTTTGGATCTCCTTCATACTATTACCCGCAAGTATGGTGGGACTGTAGACGATGTCTTGCTTTATTTTGCCAAGATTACGGAAGAATACAATCTTTTGACAGGCAACAACCTTTCTTCTGAAGACATGGAAGCAGAGCTTAAGAAGTTAGAAGTCAATCTTGTCGACTTAGCAGGTCAGCTTGCCTCTGCTCGTCATGACTTGGCTCAGCAGCTAGAAGCAGAGATTAAACAAGAACTACAGGATCTGTATATGGAAAAAGCCCAGTTTCAAGTTCGTTTTAGCAAGGGTAAATTCAGTCGTGAGGGCAATGAAATGGTCGAATTTTACATTTCAACCAATCCTGGAGAAGACTTTAAACCTTTGGTTAAGGTTGCATCTGGCGGAGAATTGTCTCGTCTCATGCTAGCTATCAAGTCTGCTTTTTCACGTAAAGAAGGCAAGACCAGTATTGTCTTTGATGAGGTGGATACGGGAGTTTCAGGCCGTGTAGCTCAGGCTATTGCACAGAAGATTCACAAGATTGGTCAACATGGTCAGGTTCTAGCAATTTCCCACTTGCCACAAGTGATTGCGATTGCGGATTATCAATTCTTTATTGAGAAGATTAGCAATGACCATTCAACAGTTTCGACTGTTCGTCTTTTGACGGTTGAAGAGCGAGTGGAGGAAGTTGCCAAGATGTTGGCAGGTGATGATGTGACGGAAGCAGCCCTGACGCAAGCCAGAGAATTGTTGAGAAACAGGGAGAAATAAGATGACAGACTATTATGTAATTGGAGATGTTCACGGAAAAGCTGGGATGCTGGAAGACCTTCTCAAAATCTGGGATGGTCAGACCCAGTTGCTCTTTCTAGGGGATTTGATTGACAGAGGTGAGGATAGTCGCCGTGTTCTTGAAATGGTCAAGGACTTGGTGGACAATCAAGGTGCTATCTGTTTGTCAGGAAACCACGAGTATATGTTTTTGACATGGCTAGATGACCCAGAAGAAAGTTATGACCACTATCGTCGTAATGGTGGAGATACAACCATTAACTCTATACTAGGTCGTCCCTTGGATGCACCAGTTGATGGAGTTGAGGATGCCAAGCGTGTTGCTACTGAAGCGGCAGACTTGGTCAAATTTATTCGTCAAATGCCATTTGTAGTAGAGACAGACAAGTATATCTTTGTACATGCTGGTATTGATTTGACCTTGGATGACTGGCATGAAACTACAGATTACAAGAAAGTATGGCTTAGAAAACCATTCCACGAAGCCGAAAATCATACTGGAAAAACCATTGTCTTTGGTCACACACCAGTTTATGGTTTGTTAAAGCAAGAGCGAGGTACAGCTGAGCTTTGGACTACAGAAGATGGTAAGATTGGGATGGACGGAGGAGCTGTCTATGGTGGTGTCCTTCACGGAATTGTCTTTACAGACCAAGGAATGACAGAACACCACTTTATCGAAAATGACGGCTTTGTCGCTGAAGATTAGTACTCCTAGCAGGGTATGGTCTTGTCAAAATGTCAAAAACAATTTATAATAAATAGATACCCTGAAAGGAAGAGAATCATGAACTTAGAAGAATTGAAAAAACGACAGGAGAAGATCCGTAACTTCTCTATTATTGCCCATATTGACCACGGGAAATCAACTCTAGCAGACCGCATTTTGGAAAAGACAGAGACAGTTTCCAGTCGTGAAATGCAGGCCCAGCTTTTGGATAGCATGGATCTAGAACGGGAACGTGGGATTACCATTAAGTTGAATGCCATTGAGCTGAATTACACTGCAAAAGATGGGGAAACTTATATTTTCCACTTGATTGACACACCAGGACACGTAGACTTTACCTATGAAGTTTCACGTTCACTAGCTGCCTGTGAGGGTGCTATTTTGGTGGTCGATGCTGCCCAAGGGATTGAGGCTCAAACCCTTGCCAATGTTTATCTGGCCTTGGATAATGATTTGGAAATCATGCCAGTCATTAACAAAATTGACCTACCAGCTGCATACCCTGAGCGCGTGCGTACAGAGATTGAAGATGTCATTGGTTTGGATGCCAGTGAAGCAGTCTTAGCATCTGCCAAGGCTGGTATTGGTATCGAAGAAATTCTCGAGCAAATCGTAGAAAAAGTGCCAGCTCCAACAGGTGATGTGACGGCGCCACTTAAGGCCTTGATTTTTGACTCAGTTTACGATGCTTACCGTGGGGTTATTCTCCAAGTGCGTGTCATGGACGGAGTGGTCAAACCTGGTGATAAGATTCAGCTTATGAGTAATGGCAAGACCTTTGATGTGACCGAAGTCGGTATTTTTACACCGAAAGCAGTTGGTCGTGATTTCCTTGCGACTGGTGATGTTGGTTATATTGCGGCTTCTATTAAGACGGTTCAGGATACCCGTGTGGGTGATACCGTTACCTTGGCAACCAATCCTGCGGCAGAGCCATTACATGGTTACAAGCAGATGAATCCTATGGTTTTTGCGGGTCTTTACCCAATCGAATCAAACAAGTACAATGACCTGCGTGAAGCCCTTGAAAAATTGCAACTGAATGATGCCAGTCTTCAGTTTGAACCAGAAACATCGCAGGCACTTGGATTTGGTTTCCGTTGTGGATTTCTTGGACTTCTCCATATGGATGTAATCCAAGAACGTTTGGAGCGTGAGTTCAACATCGATCTCATCATGACAGCTCCATCCGTTATCTATAAGGTTAATTTGACCGACGGTGAGTCTATGGATGTGTCTAACCCATCTGAGTTCCCAGACCCAACTAAGATTGCGACCATTGAGGAACCTTATGTTAAGGCGCAAATCATGGTACCACAGGAGTTCGTCGGAGCAGTAATGGAGCTGGCTCAGCGTAAGCGTGGGGACTTTGTGACTATGGACTATATTGATGATAACCGTGTCAATGTTATCTATCAAATTCCACTTGCTGAAATCGTCTTCGACTTCTTTGATAAACTCAAGTCTTCGACACGTGGTTATGCAAGTTTTGACTACGAATTGTCAGAATATCGCCCATCTAAGCTGGTCAAAATGGACATCCTTCTCAATGGAGACAAGGTGGATGCCCTCAGCTTTATCGTTCACAAGGACTTTGCCTACGAGCGTGGGAAACTCATCGTTGATAAGCTCAAGAAAATTATCCCTCGCCAACAATTTGAGGTGCCAATTCAAGCAGCTATTGGACACAAGATTGTGGCTCGTACTGATATCAAGGCCCTTCGTAAGAACGTACTTGCTAAATGTTATGGTGGTGACGTTTCTCGTAAGCGTAAACTCCTTGAAAAACAAAAAGCTGGTAAGAAGCGTATGAAAGCCATCGGATCAGTAGAAGTTCCTCAAGAAGCCTTCCTCAGCGTCTTGAGCATGGATGAAGAATAAGTTATCAGAAATGCCTTTCCTTGTTCACAGGAAATTTATATAAGAATCAATAGTAAAGCAGGCTTTAATGGCCTGCTTTTTTAGTTTTTATACTCTTCGAAAATCTCTTCAAACCACGTCAGCGTCACCTTGCTGTAGATATGATAACTGACTTCGTCAGTCTTATCTACAACCTCAAAAGCATGTTTTGAGCTGACTTCGTCAGTCTTATCTACAACCTCAAAAGCATGTTTTGAGCTGACTTCGTCAGTCTTATCTACAATCTCAAAACCATGTTTTGAGCAACCTGCGGCTAGCTTCCTAGTTTGCTCTTTGATTTTCATTGAGTATTAGAACAGAAAAAATGCTGGTAGTATTTGTTTGTGTGTTTATTTTTATATAACAAACTATAAATACAACAAAAATATAAAAAAAGAGACAAAAATCAACAGAAAACTATTGACAACGATTTCATATAGTGTTATACTTATGGCATAAAGTTAATGGAAAGAAGGGAAAACCTTATGGGATTAGATTATTTCTTTGACAAAAACCTTGTGTTTTGCTTAGAAGCGGATAATCAAGAACATCTCTTTGATCAGGTTGCAACTTTATTGGAAGAACGAGAAATCGTAACTCCGACCTATCGTGAAGCCTTGATTACGCGTGAAAAGTCATTTCCAACTGGCTTAGATATGGAATTTTTAGGTAAGGATTTGCCGAATGTAGCTATTCCTCACACAGATATTGTTCATAATCTGGCTGAAAAAGTTGTGGTCGTTCGATTAGAGAAACCGGTGACTTTCCACAATATGATTGCGCCAGATAAGGAAGTAGAAGTATCCTTGCTCTTCTTTATTATTAACAACTCAAGCTCAAGTCAAACTAACATTCTTGCTCAGTTGATGGACTTCTTCACAGGAAATGGCCATCTTGAAGACCTATCAAAAATTTCTGAACCAGAAGCCCTCTATGCTTATATCGCTGAAGCAATCGCTTAATCTTGTCTATTAAAAATATTAAATCGGAGGAGATCCATATGATTAAAATTCTTGCTGCCTGCGGTGCAGGTGTTAACTCAAGCCACCAAATTAAAAGTGCTCTTGAAGAAGAACTTTCAAACCGTGGTTACGATGTGCACTGTGATGCAGTCATGGTCAAAGACGTTAACGAAGACCTTATCAAAGGTTATGACATCTTCACGCCAATTGCTGCGACAGACCTTGGTTTTGACCCAGGTATTCCAGTTATCGAAGCTGGACCAATCTTATTCCGTATCCCAGCTATGAGTGCTCCAGTATTTGACAATATTGAAGCAGCCATTAAAGAACACGGGTTAAGCTAATTTTAATTTGTTAACATTCATATAACATAAAAAAGGGAGGAACTGTTATGGATGCAATCTTTGACCTAATCAAAGGCTTTTTCACCCCCATCTTAGATATGGGTGGACCTGTCATCATGTTAATCATTTTGACAGTATTGGCTTTACTTTTTGGAGTGAAATTCTCCAAAGCGCTTGAAGGTGGTATCAAACTTGC
Source organism: Streptococcus parapneumoniae (assembly GCF_037076355.1). Classification (NCBI taxonomy): domain Bacteria; kingdom Bacillati; phylum Bacillota; class Bacilli; order Lactobacillales; family Streptococcaceae; genus Streptococcus; species Streptococcus parapneumoniae. The sequence continues at coordinate 1,050,458 of NZ_AP026968.1, forward strand.
CATCGCTCTTACAGGTATCGGTGCCATCATCGGTATGCTAAACACTGCTTTCTCAGCATCACTAGCAAAATTCGTTGAAAACACTGGTATCCAATTGAGTATCACTGACGTTGGTTGGGCACCACTTGCAACAATCACTTGGGGATCTGCTTGGACACTTTACTTCTTGCTCATCATGTTGATTGTCAACATAGTGATGCTTGCTATGAAGAAAACAGATACACTTGACGTTGATATCTTCGATATCTGGCACTTGTCTATCACAGGTCTTTTGATTAAATGGTATGCAGATAACAACGGTGTGAGTCAAGGGGTTTCACTCTTTATTGCTACAGCAGCTATCGTCCTTGTTGGTGTGTTGAAAATTATCAACTCTGACTTGATGAAACCTACATTTGATGACCTTCTTAACGCTCCAAGTTCATCACCAATGACATCAACTCACATGAACTACATGATGAACCCAGTTATCATGGTTTTGGATAAGATTTTTGAAAAATTCTTCCCAGGTCTTGATAAATACGACTTTGACGCCGCAAAATTGAACAAGAAAATCGGTTTCTGGGGTTCTAAATTCTTTATCGGTTTCATCCTTGGTATCGTTATCGGTATTATGGGAACTCCACATCCAATTGCAGGGGTTGAAGATGCAGATAAATGGCGTCTTGTTATCAGAGGATGGTTGTCTCTTGGTTTGACTGCCGGTGTATCTTTGGAACTCTTCTCACTTATCGGTTCATGGTTCATCGCAGCCGTAGAACCACTTTCACAAGGTATTACAAACGTTGCTACTAAACGTCTTCAAGGACGTAAATTCAACATCGGTCTTGACTGGCCATTCATCGCTGGTCGTGCTGAAATCTGGGCTTGTGCCAACGTACTTGCACCAATCATGTTGATTGAAGCTGTGCTTCTTTCAAAAGTCGGAAATGGTATCTTGCCACTTGCAGGTATCATCGCAATGGGTGTTACTCCAGCTCTCTTGGTTGTAACACGTGGTAAATTGCTCCGTATGATTATTTTCGGAACACTCTTGTTGCCACTTTTCCTTCTTTCAGGTACACTTATAGCACCATTTGCAACAGAACTTGCTAAAGGTGTAGGTGCCTTTCCAGCAGGTGTGAGTGAAACTCAATTGATTACTCACTCTACTCTTGAAGGACCAATCGAAAAACTTCTCGGTTGGACAATTGGTAACACTACAACTGGTGATATCAAAGCAATCCTTGGTGCTGTAGTCTTCCTTGTATTCTATATCGGTATCTTTGCTTGGTACAGAAAACAAATGATCAAACGTAACGAAGAGTACGCAGCAAAAGCAAAATAATGCGCTCCTATAAAGTGTAAATTGTTGAAACTAGGTTGTCATACCTTTTAGGAGTGACAGCCTAGTTTTTTATAAACTATCAAGAAATCGGAGAAAATAATGGTAATTGAATTAAAATCAGAACAATTAAGAGTTCAATTTAACAGTTTTGGTGGAGCTCTTTCTTCTATAAAAGATGCCGAGGGACTTGAGTATTTGTGGCAAGGGGATCCCACTTATTGGAGTGGACAAGCTCCTGTTCTCTTCCCCATTTGTGGTTCTTTGAGAGAGGATACAGCCCTCTATATAGATGAGAAGGGGCAAGAAAGTAAAGGAAAGATTCCTCGTCATGGTTTGGTTCGTAAGAAAGAATTTGAATTAGTTGAACAGACAGACAAGAGTGTAACTTTTGCAATTGAAGACGATGAAGATAGCTATCAGAACTATCCTTATCATTTCCGCCTAGAAATCACTTATAGCCTTACTGGAAAAACAGTACGGACTCAATACAAAATATTTAATAAAGAAACTAGCAAGGTCATGCCTTACTTTATTGGTGGCCATCCAGGATTTAATTGTCCTCTACTGGATGATGAAGTCTATGAAGATTACTATTTAGAGTTTGAGAAAGAAGAGACTGGCTCTGTTCCACGTCCTTTCCCAGAAACAGGGATGCTGGATTTTCAAGATAGAAGTCCATGGCTAGAGGGTCAAAAAGAAATCGATCTTAGTTATGATCTTTTCAGCACAGATGCAGTGACTTTGGATGAATTGCAATCTCGAACAATTGCCCTTCGTTCCCGTAAACATGATAAGGGATTGAAAGTGCACTTTGCAGAGTTTCCAAACCTCATCATCTGGTCAACTTTGAACAAGGGACCTTTCATTGCCTTTGAACCATGGTCTGGCTTGTCAACATCCCTTGAAGAAGGAGATCATTTAGAAGATAAGAAGAATGTTCGTCTCTTAGAAGCCAATCAGGTTGAAGAATTAGGGTTTGAGATAGAAGTTTTATAAAAAAGTAAAAAATAAATAACAAAAACAAACACAAACTGTTGACTTTTTCAAACAATAGTAGTATATTATGTTTGTGAGGACTAATTGACTGTTTTTTAAAGACAGCCAATACACTGCTGGAATCCAGCATAGAAAAAATAAAAAGGAGTATACAATATGTCTATTGTTATCGGTGCAGATGCTGCAGGTTTGAGATTGAAAGAAGTTGTGAAAGACTTCTTGGAAAAAGAAAATTTCCACGTTGTGGATGTTACAGCTGAAGGTCAAGACTTTGTTGATGTGACTCTCGCTGTTGCTGCAGAAGTAAACAAAGAAGAACAAAACCTTGGTATCGTGATTGATGCTTATGGAGCTGGTCCATTTATGGTCGCAACAAAAATCAAAGGAATGGTTGCTGCAGAAGTTTCTGATGAACGTTCAGCTTATATGACTCGTGGCCACAACAACTCACGTATGATTACTATGGGTGCACAACTTGTCGGTGATGAATTGGCTAAAAACATCGCTAAAGGATTTGTTAACGGTAAATACGACGGTGGTCGTCACCAAATTCGGGTCGATATGTTGAACAAAATGTGCTAATACTCTTCAAAAATCAAGATAATCTGTCGTCAGCTCACTTTAGCTAACCTCAGTTATGCTTGCAGCTCGCTTCCTAAGCTAATCTTGATTTTTCTTGAGCAAGGATAAATGATATGAGATTTATATAATTAATCGGAGGGAATAACTAATGAGAATTGCAATTGGATGTGACCACATCGTAACAGATGAAAAAATGGCGGTTTCAGAATTTTTGAAATCAAAAGGATATGAAGTCATTGACTTTGGTACATATGACCATACACGTACTCACTACCCAATCTTTGGTAAAAAAGTAGGGGAAGCTGTAACTAGTGGTCAAGCTGATCTTGGAGTATGTATCTGTGGTACTGGTGTTGGTATCAACAACGCTGTAAATAAAGTTCCAGGTGTCCGTTCTGCCTTGGTTCGTGATATGACAACAGCCCTTTATGCTAAAGAACAATTGAACGCTAACGTTATCGGTTTTGGTGGTAAGATTACTGGTGAATTGCTCATGTGCGATATCATCGAAGCTTTCATCCATGCTGAATACAAACCATCTGAAGAAAACAAAAAATTGATTGCGAAAATTGAACACCTTGAAAGTCACAATGCTCAACAAACAGACGCAAACTTCTTCACTGAATTCCTTGAAAAATGGGATCGTGGAGAATACCACGACTAAGAGGTGACTTATGATTTTAACAGTCACAATGAACCCATCCATTGATATTTCCTATCCCTTGGATGAGTTGAAGATTGATACTGTCAATCGTGTGGTAGATGTAACCAAAACGGCTGGTGGTAAGGGACTCAATGTTACCCGAGTACTTTCAGAATTTGGGGATTCTGTTCTTGCTACTGGTTTAGTGGGTGGCAAACTCGGTGAGTTTTTAGTTGAAAATATTGATAATCAAGTAAAAAAAGATTTCTTCTCAATTCAGGGGGAAACTCGTAACTGTATCGCTATTCTCCATGGAGACAACCAAACAGAAGTTCTTGAAAAAGGTCCTGAAGTATTGGAACAGGAAGGTCAAGACTTTTTGGAACATTTCAAAAAACTCTTGGAGTCAGTTGAAGTAGTAGCTATCTCAGGTAGTCTGCCAGCTGGCCTTCCAGTTGATTACTATGCGAGCTTGGTAGAACTTGCTAATCAAGCTGGCAAGCCTGTTGTTTTGGACTGCTCTGGTGCAGCACTTCAGGCGGTTCTTGAATCACCACATAAACCAACAGTCATCAAACCAAATAATGAGGAACTGTCTCAGCTTCTAGGAAGAGAAGTTTCTGAGGATTTGGATGAATTAAAAGAAGTACTTCAAGAACCTTTGTTTGCAGGAATTGAATGGATTATCGTTTCACTTGGTGCTAACGGTGCCTTTGCCAAACATGGGGACACTTTCTACAAGGTGGATATTCCTAGAATCCAGGTAGTCAATCCTGTTGGATCTGGAGATTCTACTGTGGCAGGAATTTCTTCAGGACTACTTCATAAAGAATCAGATGCAGCATTACTCATCAAGGCAAATGTCCTTGGTATGCTCAATGCTCAAGAAAAAATGACAGGTCATGTCAACATGGCCAACTATCAAGCTCTATATGATCAAATAATAGTAAAAGAGGTATAAAATGGCTTTAACAGAACAAAAACGTGCACGCTTAGAAAAACTTTCTGATGAAAATGGTATCATCTCAGCTCTTGCATTTGACCAACGTGGTGCGTTGAAACGCCTCATGGCTCAACACCAAACAGAAGAACCAACTGTAGCTCAAATGGAAGAACTTAAAGTTTTGGTAGCAGATGAATTGACTAAATACGCTTCATCTATGCTTCTTGACCCTGAGTATGGACTTCCAGCAACTAAAGCTCTTGATGAAAAAGCTGGTCTCCTTCTTGCTTATGAAAAAACAGGTTATGACACAACAAGCACAAAACGCTTGCCAGACTGCTTGGATGTTTGGTCTGCAAAACGTATCAAAGAAGAAGGTGCAGATGCAGTTAAATTCTTGCTTTACTATGATGTAGATAGCTCAGACGAACTCAACCAAGAAAAACAAGCTTACATCGAACGTATCGGTTCTGAGTGTGTGGCTGAAGATATTCCATTCTTCCTTGAAATTCTTGCTTACGATGAAAAAATTGCTGACGCAGGTTCTGTAGAATACGCGAAAGTAAAACCACACAAAGTTATTGGTGCTATGAAAGTCTTCTCCGACCCACGCTTTAACATTGATGTATTGAAAGTAGAAGTTCCTGTTAACATTAAATATGTTGAAGGCTTCGCTGAAGGTGAAGTGGTTTATACACGTGAAGAAGCAGCAGCCTTCTTCAAAGCACAAGATGAAGCAACGAACTTGCCATACATCTACTTGAGTGCTGGTGTATCAGCTAAACTCTTCCAAGATACTCTTGTATTTGCCCATGAATCAGGTGCAAACTTTAACGGAGTTCTTTGTGGCCGTGCAACATGGGCTGGATCAGTTGAAGCATACATCAAAGATGGTGAAGCAGCAGCTCGCGAATGGCTTCGCACAACTGGATTTGAAAATATTGACGAACTCAACAAAGTTCTTCAAACAACAGCGACTTCATGGAAAGAACGCGTGTAAGAAAGTCCTCCTAGGTTAGGAACATGAAACTAAAAAATTTTTAAAAAAAGTTGTATGTAAAGGTTTACAAAATAACTTACTTGTGCTATACTTAAATCACAAGTTAATACAAGGTGAGTGTTACTAAGTAATATTAGGCATGATCACAGGTGAATTAGGAATCGGATGATTTTCTAGTTCATTTGTGGTCATTTTTTGTACTCATATACCTTTAAGATATAAAAGGAGGTTGACATGTATCGAATTCTAAATCCAATGAATCACAATGTCTCGCTTGTCAGAAATGATAAGGGAGAAGAGGTGATTGTAATTGGTAAGGGGATTGCATTTGGAAAGAAGAAGGGAGATTTGATTGCTGAAAATCAGGTTGAGAAAATCTTTCGGATGAAGACCGAAGAGTCCAGAGAAAACTTTATGGCTCTCCTCAAAGATGTTCCGCTTGATTTTATCACAGTGACTTATGAGATTATTGATAAGCTTTCCAAGAAATATCATTATCCGATTCAAGAGTATCTCTATGTAACCTTGACAGATCATATTTACTGTTCTTACCAAGCTCTAGCACAAGGAAGGTACAAGGATAGTAATCTGCCAGATATTTCTGCTAAGTATCCTGTCGCTTTTCAAATTGCAAATGAAGCTTTTGAAATTTACCGTCAGAAGCTAGCAGATCATTTTCCTAAGGACGAAATTATTCGGATTGCTTATCATTTCATCAATGCCGAAGGTGAAAATGAAGTGGAACTTGTGGAGTCGATTGATAAGAGGAAAGAAATTCTCAGGAATGTTGAGGAAGTTCTAAAGGAATATGCAATTCAACGAACCAAAGAGAATACCCATTTCTATGATCGCTTTATGATTCATCTGAATTATTTCTTGGATTATTTAGACAGATCTAGAGATGATAACCAATCGCTTCTGGATATGGAAGACCATATCAAACAATCCTACCCAAAAGCCTTCGAGATTGGTTCCAAGATCTATGATGTGATTACGCAACATACGGGTCTTGATTTGTATAAAAGTGAACGAGTTTATCTAGTTCTACATATCCAACGTTTATTGTCATAAAAATTTATTTAAAACTATATAAGGAGAATTCTATCATGAATAGAGAAGAAGTAACATTGTTAGGTTTTGAAATCGTAGCCTATGCTGGCGACGCTCGTTCAAAACTATTGGAAGCCTTGAAGGCTGCTGAAGCTGGTGATTTTGCAAAAGCCGATAACCTAGTTGAGGAAGCTGGCAGCTGTATTGCTGAAGCTCACCACGCTCAAACAAGTCTATTGACTAAGGAAGCTTCTGGTGAGGACTTAGCCTATAGTGTGACCATGATGCATGGCCAAGATCACTTGATGACAACTGTCTTGTTAAAAGATTTGATGCACCACTTAATCGAACTTTATAAGAGAGGAGTTAAATAATGAATAAACTAATTGCATTTATCGAGAAAGGAAAACCTTTCTTTGAGAAATTATCTCGTAATATCTATCTTCGTGCTATTCGTGATGGTTTCATTGCAGGTATGCCTGTTATTCTCTTCTCAAGTATCTTTATCTTGATTGCCTTTGTACCAAACTCATGGGGCTTTAAATGGTCTGATGAAGTTGTAGCCTTTCTGATGAAACCTTATAGTTATTCTATGGGTATTCTGGCTCTCTTGGTAGCTGGTACAACAGCTAAGTCATTGACCGACTCAGTAAACCGTAGCATGGAGAAAACCAATCAAATCAACTATATGTCAACATTGTTGGCAGCAATTGTTGGTTTGTTGATGTTGGCAGCTGATCCCATCGAAAATGGCCTAGCTACTGGATTCTTGGGGACAAAAGGTTTGCTTTCAGCCTTCCTTGCTGCCTTTGTTACCGTAGCAATCTATAAGGTTTGTGTTAAGAACAGTGTCACTATTCGAATGCCTGACGAAGTTCCACCAAATATTTCACAAGTCTTTAAAGATGTGATTCCATTCACTCTATCTGTTGTTTCTCTTTATGCTCTTGACTTATTAGCACGTCAGTTTGTTGGTGCAAGTGTGGCAGAATCAATCGGTAAATTCTTTGCACCATTATTCTCTGCAGCTGATGGCTATCTTGGTATTACCATTATCTTTGGTGCCTTTGCCTTCTTCTGGTTTGTTGGTATCCATGGTCCATCTATCGTTGAACCAGCTATCGCAGCTATTACCTATGCCAATGCCGAAGTCAACTTGAACCTTCTCCAACAAGGGATGCATGCAGACAAGATTCTTACTTCTGGTACACAAATGTTTATCGTTACCATGGGTGGTACAGGTGCGACACTAGTTGTTCCTTTCATGTTCATGTGGTTAACAAAATCAAAACGTAATCGTGCAATCGGACGTGCTTCAGTAGTTCCAACATTCTTTGGTGTAAATGAACCAATCTTGTTTGGTGCACCGCTTGTATTGAACCCGATTTTCTTCATTCCATTTATTTTTGCTCCTATCGCAAACGTTTGGATCTTTAAATTCTTTATTGAAACTCTTGGAATGAACTCATTTACTGCTAATCTACCATGGACAACTCCAGCTCCACTAGGTCTAGTTCTTGGTACTAACTTCCAAGTTCTATCATTCATTCTTGCTGCTCTTCTAATCGTGGTTGACGTTGTCATTTACTATCCATTCCTTAAAGTTTATGACGAACAAATTCTTGAAGAAGAACGTTCAGGTAAGTCTAATGATGAATTGAAAGAAAAAGTTGCTGCAAACTTCAACACTGCAAAAGCAGATGCTATTCTTGAAAAAGCGGGTGTAGAAGCAACACAAAATACTATCACTGAAGAAACAAATGTCCTCGTTCTCTGTGCAGGTGGAGGCACAAGTGGACTTCTTGCAAATGCTTTGAACAAGGCAGCAGCAGAATACAATGTTCCTGTGAAAGCAGCAGCAGGTGGATATGGTGCTCACCGTGAAATGTTGCCAGAGTTTGATTTAGTTATCCTTGCTCCTCAAGTTGCTTCAAACTTTGAAGATATGAAAGCAGAAACTGATAAACTCGGTATTAAACTTGCGAAAACAGAGGGCGCTCAATACATCAAATTAACTCGTGATGGAAAAGGTGCTCTTGCATTCGTACAAGCGCAATTCGATTAAGGCTAGGAACTGTGAAACAGTCTCCTCTCGTTACGGAAATCGCTATGGCGAATTTCCTAATCTCCTTGTTAATTTGTCGGTAAAAAGACATCGTTTTTACCTCCTCATGTCACAATTCGATTAATAATAGGGACTCTGAAATAGTTTCCTCTCGTTACGGAAATCGCTATGGCGAATTTCCTAATCGCCTTGTTAATTCGTCGGTAAAAAGATATCGTTTTTACCTCCTCATGTCACAATTCGGTGACTTGGTACAAGAAGTGAGATGGAGAAGGATGGCTCACTGACTCCTCTCCTCTCACTTTTACTTTATTTAAATCAAGAAATAGGTGAAAAAAATGACAAAAACATTACCAAAAGACTTTATTTTTGGTGGCGCAACAGCTGCCTATCAAGCAGAAGGTGCTACACATACTGATGGTAAAGGACCAGTAGCGTGGGATAAATATCTTGAAGATAACTACTGGTACACTGCAGAACCAGCCAGTGATTTTTACAATCGATACCCAGTTGACCTCAAGCTAGCAGAAGAGTATGGTGTCAATGGTATTCGAATTTCTATTGCTTGGTCACGTATTTTCCCAACCGGTTACGGTCAAGTAAATCAGAAAGGTGTCGAGTTTTATCACAATTTATTTGCAGAGTGTCACAAACGTCATGTTGAGCCCTTTGTAACTCTTCATCACTTCGACACGCCAGAAGCTCTCCACTCAAATGGAGACTTCTTAAACCGTGAAAATATCGAACACTTTGTAGATTACGCCGCCTTCTGTTTTGAAGAATTTCCAGAAGTAAACTATTGGACAACATTCAATGAAATTGGACCAATTGGTGATGGTCAATACTTGGTTGGTAAATTCCCTCCAGGTATTCAGTACGACCTTGCCAAAGTTTTCCAATCGCATCACAATATGATAGTGTCTCATGCACGCGCGGTAAAATTGTACAAAGAGAAAGGCTATAAAGGTGAAATTGGAGTTGTTCATGCTCTGCCAACTAAGTATCCTTTGGATCCTGAAAATCCTGCAGATGTTATTGCGGCAGAGTTGGAGGACATTATCCATAACAAATTTATCTTGGATGCAACTTATCTGGGTCACTACTCTGAAAAGACTCTGGCAGGGGTAGAGGCTATCTTGGCTGCCAATGGTGGTAGCTTAGATCTTCGTGAAGAAGATTTCGAAGTATTAGAAGCCGCAAAAGACTTGAATGACTTCCTAGGAATTAACTACTATATGAGCGACTGGATGGAAGCCTTTGATGGAGAAACTGAAATCATCCATAATGGTAAAGGTGAAAAAGGAAGCTCTAAATACCAAATCAAAGGTGTTGGTCGTCGTGTAGCTCCTGATTATGTACCACGTACGGACTGGGATTGGATTATCTACCCTCAAGGTTTGTATGACCAAATCATGCGCGTGAAGAAAGATTATCCGAACTACAAGAAGATTTACATCACTGAAAATGGTCTTGGATATAAAGATGAGTTCGTTGATAACACTGTTTACGATGATGGTCGTATTGATTACGTGAAGCAACACTTGGAAGTATTATCTGATGCGATTGCAGATGGAGCGAATGTAAAAGGTTACTTCATTTGGTCATTAATGGATGTCTTCTCATGGTCTAACGGTTATGAAAAACGTTATGGTCTCTTCTATGTAGACTTTGAAACTCAAGAACGTTATCCTAAGAAATCAGCTCACTGGTACAAGAAAGTAGCGGAAACTCAAGTAATTGAGTAGTAGAATGAGTCATTAGATATAGAATTTTAGTGAGGCAAAAGATGTTCAAAGATTTTATCAAATCTATTTATGAAAAAGTTTATATTATAAATTTCGACAAATGTTCTCAAATACCGTGTTTGACGAATGAAGAATTGAAAAGTTTCGGAAAATGGTATGTCTCGACTGGTAAAGAATGGATTTGTCATTCAGATTATGAGCTGGAAGAATTTAAAAATCTGTTTTTAAATTTTATCAATCCTGAAGAATGGGATAATATCTCCTTTGATTCAGATTTTATGCCGTTTCAACAATCGTAACCAATTTCCAAAAAAGTTAAATCTTATATCTAGTACTCTGCAAAACTCTTATCTAATCACGTTGCTTATACTCAATGAAAATCAAAGAGCAACTTTAAACTAGAAAGCAAGTCGCAGGTTTCTCAATGAATCGCTTTGAGGTGGCAGATAAAGCAATTGGGAAAAAGTCTTTGATACAGAAAAACGCATAATATCAGGTGTTGAAAAAACTTGATACTATGCGTTTTATTATGGGAAGATTTACTTCTGAAATTGAGTTGTTACCCAGAATCTTTCAGTTTATTAAGGCTTGATAACTTTAATATGTTTAGATAGCTCAAAAAGGATTGAATCACTTAGTTTAGAATCTGAAACAATAGTATCAAGATTTGATACATTATAAAAAGTATAAAAATCAAACTTATTGAACTTACTATGATCTGCGAGTAAATATTTTTTATTAGAATTATTTAAAGCGATGCGTTGAGCCTCTCCCTCTTCCTCGCTAAAAGTAGCTAGAGCTCCGTTTTGAATACCATTACAGCTAACGAAAGCTTTAGAAAATTGGAGATTAGAGAGATTTTGTAGGGTCAATGTGCCAACAAAAGCACCTGTAATTTCGCGATAATTTCCACCTATTAAAATCAAATCTGTTAATTTTCGTTCGCTTAAAATCAGAAAAACAGGTAGACTGTTGGTCACGACGCGGATATTGTCAATAGGCAACTCACGCGCAAAAAATTCTAATGTTGTTCCTGGTCCAATAAAAATAGTTTCTCTTTCTTCTACTAGACTGCCTGCAAAACGGGCTATTTCTTGTTTTTCTGCCGTTTGGAGGGCTTGTTTTTCAATATTTGATCGCTCATTAGTCAAAAGGGAGTTGGTTCGAAGTTTTTCAGCTCCACCATGCACACGAATCAGCAAATCTTTATCAGCTAATTCCTGTAAATAGCGCCTTGCAGTCATATCTGAAACGGCTATTTCGTCCATAATCTGTTTAACCGTTATGGTTCCTTTACTATTTACTATCTCTAAAATTTTGGCTAATTTTTCTTGTTTGAGCATATTATCACCTCGTTTCCTACTACTATCTTACCATAAACTAGCTCATCATTCAAATACAAAAACAACAAAATAAAACAAAAACAAAAATATCGAGGTTTGTTTTCAAAACTTCGATATTTTATTAGATTATTATTTTGTTGTTTCAAGTTTACTTTTTGATGGTTAAGAGTATTAGTCCAAACCGTAGTTGTAGTCATCATCTTGCATGGCTTCAACTTCACCAAGAAGGTAACCATTTCCGACTTGAGAGAAGAAGTCGTGGTTGGAAGTTCCTGTTGAAATACCGTTCATAACGATTGGGTTGACATCATCAGCTGAATCTGGGAAGAGTGGATCTTGGCCTAGATTCATGAGAGCCTTGTTAGCATTGTAGCGAAGGAAGGTTTTGACTTCTTCCGTCCAACCAACACCGTCATAGAGGCTTTCTGTGTAGCCTTCTTCATTTTCATAAAGAGTATAGAGTAGGTCGTACATCCATTCTTTGAGTTTTTCTTGCTCTTCTTCAGGCAATTCATTGAAACCAAGTTGGAATTTGTAACCAATGTAAGTTCCGTGAACAGACTCATCACGAATAATCAATTTAATAATTTCTGCAACGTTGGCAAGTTTGTTGTTACCAAGATAGTAGAGGGGAGTGAAGAAACCTGAATAGAAGAGGAAGGTTTCGAGGAAGACACTGGCAACTTTCTTTTCAAGTGGGCTACCGTTGAGGTAGATTTCGTTGACAATCTCAGCCTTCTTTTGTAGGTAAGGATTGGTATTGGTCCATTCGAAAATTTCTTCAATCTCAGCCTTAGTATTCAAGGTAGAAAAGATTGATGAATAAGATTTTGCGTGGACAGATTCCATAAATTGGATGTTATTGAAAACAGCTTCCTCATGTGGTGTACGGATGTCTGCGCGAAGGGCTTCAACCCCAGTTTCAGATTGCATGGTATCAAGAAGGGTTAAACCACCAAAAACTTTTCCGACCAAGTCTTTCTCTTTGTTAGATAGTTTTCTCCAGTCATCCAAGTCATTTGACAAGGGAATACGTGTATCGAGCCAGAATTGCTCCGTCAGTTTTTCCCAAGTTGATTTATCGATGACATCTTCGATGGCATTCCAGTTAATGGCTTTGTAGTAAGTTTCCATTTGAAATCTCTTTCTGTGTTTAGTATTGCGAACTCACAATTATCTCTATTTTATCATAATCCTAGAGTAGTTTCGCACAAAAAGTCGGAAGCCCGACTTTTAAAATGTTACATAAATTATGTTATGACATAGTGGATTTGATTTTATCAGTGCTGCTTAGGGAAAAATAGTGTTTCTATACTAGAAACTAAATTACACAGCTTTCACACTGGTTGGCACCGACTTCTCCACCATCATCAGTAAAGGTACGGACGTAGTAGATAGACTTGATACCTTTGTTAAAGGCATAGTTACGAAGGATAGACAAGTCACGTGTCGTTTGCTTATTTTCCTTCTTCCATTCGTAAAGACCTTTTGGAATGTCACTACGCATGAAGAGTGTGAGTGAAAGTCCTTGGTCCACGTGCTCAGTCGCAGCAGCGTAAACATCAATCACTTTACGCATATCCATGTCGTAAGCAGAAGTGTAGTAAGGAATGGTTTCTGTTGACAATCCAGCAGCAGGGTAGTAGATTTTCCCGATTTTCTTTTCTTGACGTTCTTCGATACGTTGCGTAATCGGGTGGATAGAAGCAGAAACGTCATTGATGTAACTGATCGAACCATTTGGAGCAACAGCTAGACGGTTTTGGTGGTAAAGACCATCTGCTTGAACCTTGTCGCGAAGTTCAGCCCAGTCAGCAGCACTAGGGATAAAGACATCTTTGAAGAGTTCTTTAACACGGTCTGATTTTGGAACAAACTCGCCAGTTATATACTTATCAAAGTAGCTTCCCTTAGCATAGTCTGATTTTTCAAAGTTATGGAAGGTAATACCACGTTCACGCGCGATATTGTTTGACTCAACCAAGGTCCAGTAGTTCATAAGCATAAAGTAGATACTTGTAAACTCAATAGACTCAGGCGATCCATATTCAATCAATTGTTGGGCAAGGTAGCTGTGAAGTCCCATAGCACCAAGACCAAAAGTATGAGCTTGGCTATTTCCATAGTCAATCGTAGGTACAGCCACGATGTGTGAACTATCTGTAACGAAAGTAAGGGCACGAACCATAGCACGGATAGAACGACCAAAGTCAGGTGAGGTCATCATGTTGACCACGTTGGTTGAACCAAGGTTACATGAAACATCTGTTCCCATTTGAAGGAATTCTTGAGCATCGTTGATCAAGCTTGGTTCTTGGACTTGAAGAATCTCAGAACACAAGTTACTCATGATAATCTTTCCATCAACAGGATTTGCACGGTTAGCCGTATCAATGTTGACGACATAAGGATAGCCAGACTCTTGTTGCAATTTGGAGATTTCAGTTTCCAAATCACGCGCCTTGATTTTTGTCTTGCGAATATTTGGATTTGCAACTAGTTCATCGTATTTTTCAGTAATATCGATGTAGTTGAATGGCACACCGTATTCTTTTTCTACAGAGTAAGGGCTGAAGAGGTACATTTCTTCATTTTTACGAGCCAATTCGTAGAATTTATCTGGTACAACGACACCAAGTGAAAGGGTCTTGACACGAACTTTTTCATCGGCGTTTTCTTTCTTAGTTGAAAGGAAGGCGATGATGTCTGGGTGAAAGACATTGAGGTAAACCACCCCAGCACCTTGACGTTGACCCAATTGGTTGGAGTAAGAGAAGCTGTCTTCGAAGAGTTTCATAACTGGAACGACTCCAGAAGCTGCTCCTTCATAGCCTTTGATAGGTGCACCAGCTTCACGAAGGTTGCTGAGGGTAATTCCCACACCACCACCGATACGTGAAAGTTGAAGGGCAGAGTTGATTGAACGTCCGATAGAGTTCATATCATCAGTGACTTGGATCAAGAAACAAGATACCAACTCTCCACGACGAGCACGTCCAGCATTTAAGAAGGAAGGAGTAGCAGGTTGGTAGCGTTGGTGGATGATTTCATTGGCAATATCGATGGCAATAGCTTCATTCCCATCAGCAAAATAAAGAGCGTTAAAGAAGACACGGTCTTCCATACTTTCAAGATAGTATTCACCGTCATTAGTCTTCAAGGCATATTGATTGTAAAATTTATAAGCAGCCATGAAAGACTTGAATTGGAAGTTTTGATCTTTGATAAATTGTGACAATTCTTCCAAAAATTCTGGACGGTATTTCTTGATAAAGGCTGTTTCGATGTAGTTGTGTTCAATGAGGTAGTTGATTTTATCTTTAATTGAATCAAAAACCATAGTGTTTGGAACCACATTTTCTTTAAAGAAGGCATCCAAGGCTTCCTTATCTTTATGAAGCATGATTTGTCCATTAACAGGACGGTTGATTTCGTTATTAAGACGGAAGTAAGTCACGTCTTCAAGATGTTTTAATCCCATAAAATTTCCCTTATCTAATTACAAAAGAAAGGCTTCTAAGTTAGCCCTAGAAGCAGTTTCTTCTGGATGATGTACTAAGCTTATGCTAATTGTTTCAATTTTCCTGGTTGGAAACCTGAAAAGACTTCAGTTGGTGTTTGGATAACAGGAGCTGCGCTGAAACCAAGCTCTTTAACTTGATCGATGTACTCAGGTTGCTCATCAAGATTGATTTCACGATAAGAGACATTATTACTGTCCAAGAAACGCTTGGTCATTTTACATTGGACACAGTTGTTTTTAGAATAAACGGTTACCATTGTGTAACTCCTCTTCAAAATTTAATACTATCTTAGTATATCAGAAAATAAATTTTTGTCAACGATTTGAACTAAATATAGTGGTGTTCTTTTGTTGTTTTTATATACAAACACAATATATAGTGTTTGTTTTATAAAACAGCAATGATTATCCTATAAATCGTTTTTAAAGAAACTATATCCTGTGTTTTGTTATCTAGGATAGAAGATTTTCAGCAAGTTATCTGAAAGGAAATTGAAGGAAAATCCAGAAAATGCTTGAAAAAAATCCTAGAAGATGGTATAATACCAAATTGTAAGGGTTATCACATATAACTCAAAAAAAGAAAGAACAAAAGGAGAGTCAAACTATGGCTTCTAAAGATTTCCACGTAGTGGCAGAAACAGGTATTCACGCACGTCCAGCAACATTGTTGGTGCAAACTGCTAGCAAATTTGCTTCAGATATCACTCTTGAGTACAAAGGTAAATCAGTTAACCTTAAATCAATTATGGGTGTTATGAGTCTTGGTGTTGGCCAAGGTGCTGACGTAACTATCTCAGCTGAAGGTGCAGATGCAGATGACGCTATCGCTGCAATCTCAGAAACAATGGAAAAAGAAGGATTGGCATAAGGGAAATGACAGAAATGCTTAAAGGAATCGCAGCATCTGACGGTGTTGCAGTTGCAAAAGCATATCTACTCGTTCAACCGGATTTGTCATTCGAAACTGTTTCAGTCGAAGATACAAACGCAGAAGAGGCTCGTTTGGATGTTGCTCTTGAAGCTTCTCAAAACGAGCTTTCTCTTATCCGCGAGAAAGCTGTAGGTACGCTTGGTGAAGAAGCGGCTCAAGTTTTTGACGCTCATTTGATGGTTCTTTCTGACCCAGAATTGATTGGTCAGATTAAAGAAACAATCCGTGCTAAGAAAGTCAATGCAGAAGCAGGTCTTAAGGAAGTGACTGACATGTTCATCACTATCTTTGAAGGCATGGAAGACAACCCATACATGCAAGAACGTGCAGCGGATATCCGCGACGTGACAAAACGTGTCTTGGCAAACCTTCTTGGTAAGAAATTGCCAAACCCAGCTTCTATCAATGAAGAAGTAATCGTGATTGCGCATGACTTGACACCATCTGATACAGCTCAATTGGACAAAAACTTTGTAAAAGCTTTTGTAACAAACATCGGTGGACGTACAAGCCACTCAGCTATCATGGCACGTACACTTGAAATTGCAGCTGTATTGGGAACAAATAACATCACTGAAATCGTCAAAGACGGTGATATCCTTGCCGTTAACGGAATTACTGGTGAAGTGATTATCAACCCAACAGATGAACAAGCGGCAGAATTTAAAGCAGCTGGTGAAGCTTATGCTAAACAAAAAGCTGAATGGGCACTTTTGAAAGATGCTCAAACAGTGACTGCTGACGGTAAACATTTCGAGTTGGCTGCTAACATCGGTACTCCAAAAGATGTTGAAGGTGTTAACAACAACGGTGCAGAAGCTGTTGGACTTTACCGTACAGAGTTCTTGTACATGGATTCTCAAGACTTCCCAACTGAAGATGAGCAGTATGAAGCATACAAGGCTGTTCTTGAGGGAATGAATGGTAAACCAGTGGTTGTTCGTACAATGGATATTGGTGGAGATAAGGAACTTCCTTACTTCGATATGCCACACGAAATGAACCCATTCCTTGGATTCCGTGCTCTTCGTATCTCTATTTCTGAAACTGGAGATGCAATGTTCCGTACACAGATCCGTGCCCTTCTTCGTGCTTCTGTTCATGGTCAATTGCGTATCATGTTCCCAATGGTTGCCCTTTTGAAAGAATTCCGTGCAGCTAAAGCAGTTTATGAAGAAGAAAAAGCAAACCTTCTTGCTGAAGGTGTTGCAGTTGCGGATGATATCCAAGTTGGTATCATGATTGAAATTCCTGCAGCAGCTATGCTTGCAGACCAATTTGCTAAAGAAGTAGACTTCTTCTCAATTGGTACAAACGACTTGATCCAATATACAATGGCAGCAGACCGTATGAACGAACAAGTTTCATACCTTTATCAACCATATAACCCATCAATCCTTCGCTTGATCAACAACGTTATCAAGGCAGCTCACGCTGAAGGTAAATGGGCTGGTATGTGTGGTGAGATGGCTGGTGACCAAAAAGCTGTTCCACTTCTTGTCGGAATGGGCTTGGATGAGTTCTCTATGTCAGCAACATCAGTCCTTCGTACACGTAGCTTGATGAAGAAATTGGACACTGCTAAGATGGAAGAGTACGCTAACCGTGCCCTTACAGAGTGTTCAACAATGGAAGAAGTTCTTGAACTTCAAAAAGAATACGTTAATTTCGATTAATGTCATTAACCTTGTAACCTAGTTGCAAGGTTTTTTGACGCATTTTGGGAAAGTATAGTCTAATAAACTCCACTTTTCAATGAGTCAGAGGCATGATATAATAGGGTAAACAAATAGAATAAGAGAGAAACCATGTCTAAAGAAATTGATATTGAGTATTACCATCAGCTAGCCTTGCAAAAGCAGAAGGAGCATCGAAAAGTTTTAGCCAATCTAAAGAAAAAACCTCCTAAAAACCTAGACAAGATTGCCCAGCAGATTCACCAAGAAGTCTTTGCGGAGATTGATTGTACTGCATGTGCTAACTGTTGTAAGACTTTGGGGCCTGACTTTAAAGAAGCGGATATTACACGAATCGCCAAGTATTTTAAAATGAAATTACCTGCTTTTGAAGCAGAGTTTTTGCAAGTAGATGAAGATGGGGACAAGGTTTTTAAATCCATGCCTTCCCCACTTTTAGGAGGAGATAATCTCTGTTCTATCTATGATGTTCGTCCAAAGGCCTGTCGTGAATTTCCCCATACGGACCGTAAAAAGATCCATCAAATCAACCATCTGACGATTAAGAATACCTTGACCTGTCCAGCGGCCTATCTCTTTGTGGAGAAATTAAAGGATAAGTTGTAGAGATTTATTATAAAGATACTGTTCTAACTCTGTAGAAATCATTTCTATGGAGTTTTCTCTTTATGGTCTATTTTTGAGAAATCATCAATTTATTTTTATAAAAAAGCAGTTATAAGGATTTTTTAAGCAAGTGAACGTATACTTATACAAACAAAAAGAAAGAGGTACAGCTATGAATTATCTAGTTATTCCAGCTTATCAACCTGATTTTAATCTGCTAACACTGATTGAAAAAATTCACAAGAAGGGTGATTTTTCTATCATTGTGATTGATGATGGTAGTTCTCCTGAATGTAAAGAAATATTTGCTCAGGCTGAAAACTATGGGACTGTACTTCGTCATCAGGTCAATCAAGGTAAGGGTCAGGCTTTGAAAACGGCTTTTGCTTACATTCAATCCCTCAAGATGCCTGGAACGATCGTTACAGCAGATGCGGATGGTCAACACAAGATTTGGGACATACTCCGCACTAGTAACAAGGCGAGCGAAAACCCTAGCGCTTTGGTTCTTGGTGTTCGTGCTTTTACTGGCAAGGTTCCCTTGCGTAGTCGCTTTGGAAATAGCTTGACACGTATCTTATTTAAAATCCAAACAGGCGTAGCAGTTTCAGATACACAGACAGGACTTCGTGCTTTCACGACAGACTTGATTCCTTTTATGATGGAAGTGGAAGGACAACGCTATGAGTATGAAATGAACATGCTATTGGAAGCCAGCAAGCAATATCCGATTTTGGAAGTTCCTATTGAAACAGTCTATATAAACGACAATCAAGCTTCTCACTTCCGACCTATTCGAGATGGTTTAATGATTTACAAAAACATTTTGAAATTCGCTCTTTCATCATTGAGTAGTTTTATCGTGGATTATCTAGTTTATGCTTTTTCGATTCTTTTCTTGAGCTTTATTCCATCAGGTTTACACCTCCTCCTATCAAATGGGCTGGCTCGTGTGACCAGCTCTATCTTCAACTTTTCGACTAATAAAAACTTGGTATTTAAAAATAAAGCAAGTAATTTAAAAACAGGTGCAGGTTATTTAACCTTGTCTGTTGTTCTCTTTTTCTTAGATACTCTCCTAATTAGCCTTTTTAATACAGATTTCGGAATCAATTTATTCATGGCTAAAATTTTTGTAGGAATGCTTCTCTTTGTGGTATCTTGGACTGTTCAAACACGATTTATTTTCAAAGAAAGGACTTGTTATCCAGTATGAAATTTTTTAAGAAAGCTTATCTATACGCCTCGGTCTTTAGCTTGCTTCTGACAAGTTCCATTACCTATTCGATGTTAAAGACATTTGTACTAGCAGAGACTATCTCCACTGTATCTAATACTAACTCGACATTTAACACAGCAGTAGCAAGCCAAGCAGCAAAAAATGCCCAAGTAACGGATACTAACTATTCAGATGGAAATATCAGTGTCAATCTAACAGAAAAGACGGTGAATGATACGCAAATCTATGTGGCGGATGTGACTCTGAGCTCTGCAGATTATCTGAAAACAGCCCTAGCTCAAAATTCTTATGGAACCAACGTCACAGCTAAAATCTCCGTGACAGCAGCTGAAAATAATGCTATTTTAGCTGTCAATGGCGACTACTATGGAGCTAATAGCTCAGGTTATGTTATCCGTAATGGTGTTGTCTATCGGGATAGCGTCCGTGAAGACGCCAGTAATGGTGACCTTGCCATTTACAAGGATGGCTCTTTTAAAATCATTTACGAGAACCAAATCTCAGCTGACCAGTTAGTTCAAGATGGTGTAGTTAATCTACTGGCATTTGGTCCGTCTCTAGTTGAAAATGGTGAGATTTCTGTCGGTATCAATACAGAAGTTGGTCAGGCTATGGCTTCAAATCCTCGTACAGCTATTGGAATTATCGATGAAAACCACTATATCATTGTTGTTTCAGATGGTCGTACTTCGGAGAGCAAGGGCTTGTCTCTTTACCAGATGGCAGAAGTGATGAAATCTTACGGAGTGAAGACGGCCTACAACTTAGATGGTGGAGGTTCTTCAACTCTCTACTTTAATGGTCAGGTAATCAATAAACCGACTACAGGTGGAAGCAAAATATCAGAAAGGGCGGTGAGTGATATTGTCTACATCGGTTACTAAAAATAAAAACAAACGCCTCCAAAAGACGCTAGTCGGATATAGCATTCTTACTATTTTCTTTTTAGTATTTAGCCGTATCTATGAGTCTTTCAGTTTTGGGGAAACCTCCCTTCATATGCACTATCTTTTTATAGTCCCCCTAGTAGGGGGCGTCATTCTGGCATTACTGTTGAAAATCATTCCAAACTTAGGGCGAATCAGTCTAAACTTATGGAACTCGTCAGTAGCTGTTCTAACAACTGGTATGCTTTTTCGCGGAATCGTCAATCTATCAGGTCGTTCAACGACCCTAGAACAACCCTACTGGTATGTTGGTATAGCTTTTGCTATCTTAGCTATAGTATCACTTTTCTTTCAGAAGAAAAACAGTAAGTAATTAGCTTAAAAATGAAAAAACTGGTTGTTGAGAAAAACAGCCAGTTTTATTGTGGTATAATGAAGTAAGAAAACACCTCAAGCTACTTGAAAATGAAGGGAGTACTCCTGTGCCTAGACCGAAAACAAAAGAGGAGCTAATGCTGACCTCTAAGGAAAATTATGAAAAGCTCAACCTCTTCATCTCCCAACTAAGTGAAGATGAGCTACAGACTCCATTTGATTTTTCAAGAGACCCAAAGAAAAAAGAAGCTCACTGGAAAAGGGATAAAAATCTGCGGGATGTCTTGATTCATCTTTATGAATGGCAGCAATTACTTTTAACTTGGGTACATTCTAATCAAAAAGGTCACGAAAGACCTTTTCTCCCTGAATCTTATAATTGGAAAACTTATGGACAAATGAATGTCGCTTTTTGGAAGAAGCACCAGAAAACCTCCTTAGAAGAAGCGACTAGACTCCTAGAACAATCACATAGAGAGGTTTTAGAGTTGATAGAAGTTTTTAGTAATGACGAACTCTTTGCCAAAGGTATCTATAAGTGGACGGGAGGGACAAGTCTAGGTTCTTACTTTGTTAGTAGCACGTCAAGCCACTATGATTGGGCTCTGAAAAAACTCAAAGCACATCAGAAGAATTGTAAAGGATAGATGGACTATTTGAAATAGAAAGAATGAGTTCTTTTAAACGTAATACTCTTCGAAAATCAAATTCAAACTGCGTCAACGTCGCCTTGCCATACTCAAGTACAGCCTGTGGCTAGTTTCCTAGTTTGCTTTTTGATTTTCATTGAGTATAAGATAAAAACAAAGGGCCATCAAGTGATGTAGCCCTTTTGAGGTATACAAGCAAATTACCATGCAAAAGCTGTCGTTGAAGCATTGAGAGCTTCTAACCATTGTTTATTTTTTACAGGGCAAAGAGTTACGGATATACCTGCCATATCCAGACTGGTCATAAATGTTCCTGATTTTATAAAGGTAATAGTGACTCCTTCAATTTCTAAGAGTTGAAGGAGATCATTGATAAATATGCCCATTTCTAGGTTGGTAGTAGTGCCTAGATTATTTACAAGCAATATAAATTGATCACCACGTTTCCAATGATAGTGCAATCTTAATTTGCTTATAATTTCATTTGCAAGGATTTCCGATGATTGGAATGGGACGATACGATAGCCTTCTTCGCCATGTATCCCAATACCATAGGAAATATTTCCTTCTTCCAAGTTAAATAGTGGAAGGATGGCTTGGGGGAGACTAGCAGCTTTCGTTGCAAAGCCAATTGTTGCGATTTCGGGAGCAAGTTCATGACCTAAATCAGTTAGTTGCTCGATGTCGGCACCATTTTGAGCTGCATATCCTAGAACTTTATGAAGTAAGATTGTCCCTGCAAGCCCTCTTCCTCTAATTTGAAATCTATTGTGAGGTTCAATAGAAATATCGTCGTGTGCTAGACTATAGCCGACCTTGATTCCTTCTTGTCTAGCAGTGTTAATGGCTGAGCTAAATTCTTTGATGTCTGCTTCGAAATTTTTTACAATGATGAAGACACCGTGACCATTGTTTAAAAAACGAATGGACTCTAAGATTTCAGTTCTTGTAGGAGGAGTAAATAATTGGCCGTAGATAGCAGCGGTAAGCATTCCTTCTCCCACATATCCAATATGAGCAGGTTCATGACCTGAACCTCCACCCGACAATATTGGAACCTGATGAGGATTGCGATTTTTTTGATAGACTAGTGGTAAAGTAGGGTGTTTTTCTAATTCAGGATGACTGCTGACAGTTGCCGAAATGTAACTTGAAATAATTTTCTGTTTATGATTTGAAATAAATGTCATTGTGGTCTCTTTCCAATAATTGTCATGATTAGAAAGTCTGGTTGTGGAACTGGACTTTTTTTATTGACGTAAACCTTCACGATTTCTGCTAGAGCATGTGAATGATAGTCTAACAAAAAACAAGTATAAGCAGATGAATCGATATCAATCTGACCGTATTCTCTTAAAATTTTTGATACAAGCAAGCGACAGTAGCTGATAAAGTGGTCATAGAAGTTATTTTGCCCTTGAATATCAAAAAGTTGAATATAAAAGTCACGCTCTTGTTCGAAATAAAAAAATAATTCTTGTAATAGTTTTTGGCCTGAAATGAAGTCCAAGTTATTGGTAATATACTCGGTTAAGTCAGTTTCAAATATCCAGTCTAGCAGTTCATATTTGTCAAGAAAGTGATTATAAAAGGTCTGTCTACGAATGCCAGCTGATTCCATGATATCTACAATAGAGATTTTGTCAAATTCTCTAGTAGCTAATAGGTCTCTAAATGCCTTGGCAATCCGTTTTTTTGTAATGAGTGATGATGCCATAGGAAACCTTTCTTTTACTTACTTCATTTTACCAAAAAAATGTTTTAAACGGGTTTAAAAGGGGACAAATAATAGAATCTGTCCCTTATCAGCCAGCGATAAAAAATATATAATGAAAACGAAAACAAAGGTAGATGCCGAAAGGAGTTTCTCATGAAAAAAATTATAAATGAACCGACACAAGTTGTTGATGAAATGTTGCAGGGATTGTCATTCATGCATGATGACTTGGTAGAACGCTTAGATGGTTTTGATGTCATCGTTAGAAAGGCAGAAAAGACAGGAAAAGTTGGACTTATTTCAGGTGGAGGTTCAGGACATGAACCAAGTCATGCTGGATTTGTAGGAGATGGAATGTTGTCTGCTGCCATTTGTGGAGCAGTCTTCACTTCACCTACTCCAGACCAAATTTTAGAAGCCATTAAGGCGGCTGATGAAGGTGCTGGAGTTTTCATGGTCATCAAGAACTATTCTGGTGACATTATGAACTTTGAAATTGCACAAGAACTTGCTGAAATGGAAGGTATTGATGTAGCAAGCGTTGTGGTTGATGATGATATTGCTGTTGAAAATAGTCTCTATACCCAAGGGCGTCGAGGTGTTGCAGGTACTATTTTAGTCCATAAAATTTTGGGGGCTGCAGCTCGTTCTGGTAAATCATTGGCTGAAATGAAGGACTTGGCCGACAAACTTGTCTTAGAAATTAAAACAATTGGATTAGCTCTATCTGGCGCTACTGTTCCAGAAGTTGGGAAACCAGGTTTTGTTCTAGAAGATGATGAATTTGAATATGGAGTTGGTATTCACGGTGAGCCAGGATATAAAAAAGAGAAAATGCAACCCTCAGCACTATTGGCCTCAGAATTGGTTGAAAAATTATCTGAAGGTTTCCAACTTAAGGCTGGTGAACGCTATGGGCTTCTCATCAATGGTTTAGGAAGCACGCCTCTTATGGAACAATACGTATTTGCAAATGATGTAGCTAAATTACTCCATGAAAAAGGTGTTGAGTTGGCATTTAAGAAAATTGGAAACTATATGACATCAATTGATATGGCTGGATTATCATTAACATTGATTCGATTGGCAGATGATGAATGGTTGGATGCTCTAAATGCACCTGTTACTACACCAGCTTGGTAAGACTCAAGGAGGAAATGTCGCATGAATGTTGAACAAGCTCTTGAATGGATGAAGCTTTTTAATGAAAAGATTCAAGAACAGAAAGATTACCTTAGTGAGTTAGACACTCCTATAGGAGATGGAGACCACGGTGGAAATATGGCGCGTGGCATGGCTGCAGTTATGGAAAACTTAGAAGGAAAGCAATTTGAGACTAACAGTGATGTGTTTAAACTTGTCTCAATGCAATTACTGAGTAAGGTAGGCGGTGCTTCTGGTCCCTTGTATGGCTCTGCTTTTATGGGCATGGCCAAGGCTGATTCAAATTCGAAATTAGAAGAAATCTTACAAAGTGGTTTGGATATGATTATCAAACGTGGGAAAGCAGAAGTTGGAGAAAAGACAATGGTTGATGTTTGGACTCCTGTTATTGCCGCTTTGTCTGCTGGTCAATTGACTCAAGAGGTTATTGATAAGGTAGTGAATGCTACCAAAGATTTACTTGCAACTAAAGGAAGGGCATCTTATGTAGGAGAACGTTCTCTTGGACATATTGATCCTGGATCATTCTCATCAGGATTACTCTTTACTGCTCTTTTAGAAACTGGGGTGGTTTAATGGGAAGTATTGGTCTTGTTATCGTTTCACATTCCAAACACATTGCACAAGGTGTTGTTGAACTGATTAGTGAAGTAGCTAAAGATGTTCCGATTACTTATGTAGGAGGAACCGAAGATGGAGGAATTGGAACAAGTTTTGATCAAGTAGATAGGGTTGTTTCCGAAAATCCAGCAGATACTTTATTAGCCTTTTTTGACCTAGGTTCTGCTAAAATGAACTTAGAAATAGTGGCTGATTTCAGTGATAAAAGTATCATCATCAATAGGGTTCCAATTGTAGAAGGTGCCTATACTGCAGCTGCTCTTCTTCAGGCTGGTGCAGAACTGTCAGTTATTCAAACACAGTTGTCGGAGCTTGAAATCAATAAATAAGAAATTTTACTATAACTCTTTTTATAGGTGGGCTATTGATTATCTCAACTATAAAATTTTAAGTAAATAATTTCAAAATCAGAAAGGGATTGCTTGGGCAGTTCCTTTTTAATGTAAAAGGAGTAGAATCATAGCGTTTCTAAATTGTGAATCAATCAAAACTGATTGTGATGGGACCATTCTAGCTTTAGAATCCTTCAAAAATTAAAATTTAAGGCAATCAATGGCTTAGAATAGTGCAAAAACATTTAGTTTATAGGAATTCTAGGTCTAGAATAACATAGATATTTATGAAGTTAGGGTGTTCGATAGTTAGGATTGTTCGATTCTGAAAGATTTAAGCTGTCAATCTTCTAGAATAGCAGTTTGCCAATGAATTTTGTTGAAAGATTGCTTGTTTTATGGTAGTCTAAAGTAAAAGAAAGCCTTATCATTATATTTTCATTTGTTAACAATGTATTTCGACTTTATCTAATGTAGAAGAAAGAAATATCATGAAACGTTTATGACTTGTTGGAAAGAGAATGTGAGCTAAAAATGGATTCTCTTTGCATATTAGGAGTAGGTAGATGAGTAATCTAGAGTCAATTCGTAAAGCGCATATCATCGTGTGGGGTGTCTATCTATTTTTATCATTAAGGGCTCCGCTAATTAGCAGCACGGAGTATTTCTTGCTTCTTTTTTTAGCGTTTCTCTATTCGATAGTATCGCTCCCTATATATTCAGCGAAAAATAAAATAGTATCTATCTGTCTAGCCATAAATTCGATTCTGTTAATGAGTTTCCCGATTTTAATCAATAAATATTTCCCAGGAAAGGTTTCTACTTATATCGTATTAATAGTTATTTTTATCCTGGAGTTCTTAATCTTTAATATAATTGGTAAAGATTTTGATACTAGATTAGCTAGCGAGTATAGGAAAATCAGTCAGTTTAAAAGTAAGATGTCTCAATCTCCTTGGATAAAATATTTAGAGATTTCTAGTTTTATATTAACTATATTTCCATTTATTCTTCATGGTACAGTTGCTAATCGTGTATTTGCTCTTATCTTTTTGATAAAAATTTGTGTAGATACTACGATAAAGATTCTATTAAACAGAATCTTTAAGAAAAGTAAGGTAATGAAAAGGAGGATATTTTCTCTTTTTGTACTAGATTTGATGGTCTATTTATTTTTAGGCTATGTTTTAGCAATGCAAAAAGACGGATACCTATTTTCAATTCTACTAATTTTTTCTAATTTCTCACTTCCCTTTATCAGAGAAAAAGAGTATGAGTTATTTAAAAATAAGAAATGAGATAGATATGGTTAAATCTTAGTTCTCTTTAAAATCAAATAGTGAAAGGATATCTTATCTAGCTGACGAAGAGAAAAAAACGAAGTTGTCTATCGTTAGGACACTATCCTATCCATGCCACGTTAAAGAGGAGAAATCTTATGAAACTCGTATCACCAAATAATTATACTGCTATTGAGTAAGAAGAGATGAGGTGTCTTGATGGAGGCTTATCTCTACATAAAGACGGGGGAATGTTACAGTAAACGTAGCCACTGCTTATTTTATGGGGAATTAAATATGTTTAAACTAAGTGATAGAGTCAGAGTGGTCTTTGCTCTTTTAGGAGTAAGTTCCATATTGGTTAGTATGTATCTTATACCTTTTATTAAAACTGAGAATAAATTTTGGGAAATACTTTTATTTATATTAGGTGTATTGCTAATTGGAATTGCGTTACTAAATCCCCCAAAAATGAAATTTTGGAAATAGCGTTAGTGAGTAGGTAATCATTTCTTGATTGGATTTTTAATGCTATTGATGAATGGGATAGAAAAAGTGACAATAAATTAAGAACAGGATGATAGTATTATGATGGTTGTTTTAATTTTGATGGTTGTGGTGTTTCTGTATTATGTAATTACAGAGTATTTTCAGAATAGTTATATTGACTGTATACTATTTCTAACATTGCTGATTTCTCATTTGATATGGGATTACTATTTTTTGCCCATTGAAGTCTTAGTAGCATTAAGTGGAGTAAATTTGTTGTCAAGATTTTTCAAAAAAATGAGAAGTCAATAGATTTGTTAGTGGATTATAAAGATGAAAGGTAAAATTGGGATATTTTAAATGAAACATTTTTTTGCTGGTATCGGAGAGATAAGATTTAGTAGTTATCTATTGTCTCTATGTGTAGGATTAGCCCCTCTTTTTTATATATATGTCATAGGTTTGGAAATGAGTTTTGTGAAGATAGTATTATCTATTTTGGGAGTCATATTTGTATGTATTTTAACTATTACTCGAATTTATAGGAGATTTTTCTATAATTCACTAGAATAGTATGGATTAGTTAATCAATTGGAACGATTATTCTTTGTGATACTATACCACTTTTAAGTTTTTACATTAAACAGCTGACTGAAGTGAAAGTTGTTTATCTTAGAAAGGAAAACTCTCAAATTGTCCTACAAATTTCTACTCTTCGACCTCGACCACACCTTGTTTGATTTTGATGCTGCTGAGGATGTGGCTTTAACGCAACTTCTAAAAGAAGAAGGGGTTGCGGATATTCAGGCTTATAAAGACTATTATGTTCCTATGAACAAGGCTCTCTGGAAGGACTTGGAACAAAAGAAAATCAGTAAACAAGAGCTGGTTAACACGCGCTTTTCTCGTTTATTTGCTTATTTTGGACAGGAAAAAGACGGTAGTTTTCTAGCCCAGCGTTACCAATTTTACCTTGCCCAGCAGGGACAAACTTTTTCAGGCGCTCATGAACTCTTGGATAGCCTTATCGAGCGAGATTATGAGCTGTATGCTGCGACAAATGGAATAACTGCCATTCAGACAGGGCGTTTGGCTCAGTCTGGTCTAGCACCTTATTTCAATCAAGTCTTTATCTCTGAACAGTTGCAAACACAAAAGCCTGATGTTCTTTTTTATGAAAAAATCGGTCAACAGATTGCTGGATTTAATAAAGAAAAAGTCCTAATGATTGGAGATTCCCTAACCGCCGACATTCAAGGTGGCAATAATGCTGGAATTGATACGATTTGGTACAATCCTCATCACCTCGAAAATCCCACACAAGCCCAGCCAACCTACGAAGTCCATTCTTACCAAGACTTGCTGGATTGTTTAGATAAACTGTAAAAAGTGGTTTAGATAGCCACTTTTTGCTATAATAGAGGCAGTACAAACGAAGGAGTCGGCTATGGAACACTCGTCTTGGCATGCTTTGATTAAGGCGCAATTACCTGAGGGCTATTTTAGGAAAATCAATCAGTTTATGAATCAGGTCTATGTTCAGGAGACTGTTTATCCACCCAAGGAAAAGGTTTTTCAGGCTCTCTTGACAACACCGCTTGAAGAAGTTAAGGTGGTGATTCTAGGGCAGGATCCTTATCACGGGCCAGGTCAGGCGCAGGGCTTGAGTTTTTCTGTACCTGACTCTATCCCAGCTCCGCCATCCTTGCAAAATATCTTGAAAGAATTGTCAGATGATCTTGGTGTTAAGAAATCCCATGATTTGACAGCTTGGGCTGAGCAAGGAGTCTTGCTTCTTAATGCTTGTTTGACGGTTCCTGCTGGACGGGCCAATGGTCATGCTGGGCAGATATGGGAGCCCTTTACAGATGCTGTGATTCAGGTGGTCAATCAATTAGATAAACCAGTCGTTTTTGTACTCTGGGGAGCTTATGCACGTAAGAAGAAGGCCTTAGTTACCAATCCTCATCACTTGATTATCGAATCAGCCCATCCCAGTCCTTTGTCAGTTTATAGAGGATTTTGGGGTTCCAAGCCTTTTTCCAAGACCAATGCATTCTTAAAAGAAACAGGACAAGAGCCAATCGATTGGCTTAGATAAGGAGAAAATATGCCTCAGTTAGCGACAATTTGCTACATTGATAACGGGAAAGAACTGCTTATGCTCCACCGTAATAAGAAACCCAATGATGTCCATGAAGGGAAATGGATTGGTGTGGGTGGTAAGCTGGAGCGTGGTGAGACACCTCAGGAATGCGCGGCGCGTGAAATCCTCGAAGAGACGGGACTGAAAGCCAAGCCAGTTCTAAAAGGTGTTATCACTTTTCCTGAATTTACGCCAGATTTAGACTGGTACACATATGTTTTTAAGGTGACGGAGTTCGAGGGTGACTTAATTGACTGTAACGAGGGAACGCTAGAATGGGTTCCCTATGATGAAGTTTTGAGCAAGCCAACTTGGGAAGGTGACCACACCTTTGTTGAGTGGCTTTTAGAGGACAAACCCTTCTTTTCAGCCAAGTTTGTTTATGATGGGGATAAATTGTTGGATACCCAAGTTGATTTCTATGAATAAAGGAGAAAGCAGATGCTACTAATCAAAAATGGTCGTGTAATGGATCCCAAGTCTGGTTTGGATCAAGTGTGTGATGTCTTGGTCCGAGATGGGAAAATTGTCAAAATTGCGCCTGAGATTAAAGAAGAAGGAGCAGAGATAATTGATGCTACTGGTCTTGTAGTTGCTCCTGGCTTGGTCGATATTCATGTTCATTTCCGTGAACCTGGACAAACTCATAAAGAAGATATCCATACGGGTGCCCTAGCAGCCGCTGCAGGTGGTTTTACAACGGTTGTCATGATGGCTAATACTAGTCCAACCATTTCAGACGTGGAGACTTTGCAAGAAGTTCTCCAGTCAGCTGCCAAAGAGAAGATTAATGTTAAGACAGTTGCGACCATTACTAAGAATTTTAATGGGCAAGATTTGACTGACTTTAAGGCGCTGTTAGAAGCTGGTGCGGTTGGTTTTTCTGATGACGGTATCCCGCTTGAAAGTAGTAAAGTTGTCAAGGAAGCCATGGAGGAAGCCAAAAAGCTTAATACCTTTATTAGTCTCCATGAGGAAGATCCAGGATTGAACGGTGTTCTTGGCTTTAACGAAAATATTGCTAAAGAACATTTCCATATCTGCGGTGCAACTGGGGTGGCTGAGTATGCTATGATGGCGCGTGATGTCATGATTGCCTATGCAACCAAGGCCCATGTTCATATTCAACATTTGTCTAAGGAAGAAAGTGTTAAAGTAGTGGAGTTTGCTCAAGGATTGGGAGCGCAAGTCACAGCAGAAGTAGCGCCACAGCATTTTTCTAAGACAGAAGCACTTCTTTTGACACAAGGTAGCAATGCTAAGATGAATCCGCCGCTTCGTTTGGAATCAGACCGTCGTGCCGTAATTGAAGGTCTCAAGTCAGGTGTCATCACCGTTATTGCGACAGACCACGCGCCTCACCATGCGGATGAAAAAAATGTTGAGGATATCACCAAAGCACCATCTGGTATGACAGGTTTGGAAACATCTCTTTCTCTCGGATTGACTTATTTGGTCGAAGTTGGTGAGTTAAGTTTGATGGAATTACTCGAAAAGATGACATACAACCCAGCCAAGCTTTACAACTTTGAAGCAGGTTACTTGGCTGAGAATGGTCCAGCAGATATCACTATTTTTGATGCCAAGGCTGACCGCCTTGTGGACTCCCATTTTGCTTCCAAAGCAGCTAATTCACCATTCATAGGTGAAACCTTAAAAGGGCAGGTTAAATATACCATCTGTAAGGGACAAATCGTCTATCAAGCTTGATAGGAGTTGGAATATGAATTATTTTCGAAAACGTAGGGAGAGAAAAGCAAAATCTAATAGCGGAATTTACTGTCCCGCATCTAATCGTTCTAAAATTCAATATGAAACTAAAGAAAAAGCTGACCATGCGGTTCAATATGATAATGGAGGTTTAGTTAGAAGCTATTATTGTCGTATATGTGCGTGTTGGCATACTACTTCAAAATCTAATAACCCTCCGCTAAGTTTGAAAAACTATGGTCTGAAACTCTTTGGTTTAGATAAATCAGAATAGAAAGAGAAGTATGTATAAGACAAAGTGTTTACGAGAGAAGTTAGTATTATTTTTAAAAATTTTCTTCCCTATCCTGATTTATCAATTTGCCAATTATTCTGCATCCTTTGTTGATACGACTATGACTGGCCAATACAATACCATGGACTTGGCTGGTGTGTCTATGGCAACCAGTATCTGGAATCCTTTTTTTACATTCCTGACAGGGATTGTGTCAGCCCTGGTACCCATCATTGGTCACCATCTTGGGCGAGGCAAAAAGGAAGAGGTTGCGTCTGATTTTTACCAGTTCATCTATCTGGCCTTGGGTCTATCTGTGGTCTTGCTGGGGATGGTGCTTTTCTTGGCACCACCAATCTTGAATCATATTGGGTTAGAAGCACCAGTGGCGGCAGTAGCGGTTCGCTATCTTTGGTTTTTATCTATCGGGATTATCCCCTTGTTGCTCTTTAGTGTCATTCGTTCCTTGCTGGATTCGCTGGGCTTGACCAAACTGTCTATGTATCTCATGCTTTTGTTACTTCCTCTCAATAGTGGATTTAACTATCTTTTGATTTACGGGGCCTTTGGTGTTCCAGAACTGGGAGGTGCTGGTGCTGGTTTAGGGACTTCTTTGGCCTACTGGGTCTTGTTGGGAATTTCTGTTCTGGTTTTATTTAAACAGGAGAAGCTCAAAGCCTTACACCTTGAGAAAAGAATTCCACTTAATATGGATAAAATCAAGGAAGGAGTTCGTTTAGGTCTGCCTATTGGGGGGACTGTCTTCGCGGAAGTAGCTATCTTTTCCGTGGTTGGCTTGATTATGGCTAAGTTCTCGTCCTTGATTATCGCTAGCCACCAGTCAGCCATGAACTTTTCAAGTCTCATGTACGCCTTTCCTATGAGTATCTCATCGGCTATGGCGATAGTCGTGTCTTATGAAGTGGGAGCCAAGCGATTTGATGATGCGAAAACCTATATTGGTCTAGGAAGATGGACAGCCCTTATTTTTGCGGCCTTCACCTTATCTTTCCTTTACATTTTTAGGGGAAATGTGGCTAGTCTTTATGGGAACGACCCAGAATTTATCGATTTGACAGCACGTTTTTTGACTTATAGTCTTTTCTTCCAGTTAGCAGATACCTTTGCGGCACCGCTTCAGGGAATTTTACGGGGGTATAAGGATACCGTTATTCCTTTTTACCTTGGTTTGGTTGGTTACTGGGGGGTGACACTCCCAGTAGCTATGGTATTCGACTCTCTAACAGATTTTAGAGCTTATTCTTACTGGATTGGTTTGATTATTAGTCTAATCGTGAGCGGGGCTCTCTACCGTTGGCGTTTAACTGTGATTATGAAGAGATTTGAATCCAGAAAAGCTTGATTTTTAGAATTCCTACAAGCAAAAATATCCTTCCTTATCTGCATTATTTTAATTAGTAGTAGGTAGACGAGAACTTCAAAAAGATAGAAACAATTGATATTCTACGCTACTTTACTGGTATCAGATATAAAGAAAAAGAAGTTGCTTATTTTTAGCAGCTTCTTTTTTTGATAAATATTTTACATAAGTTATATTACGTAAAATCACAAACTATCCAAGGCATTTTTTTGTTCATCATTGACGATATGGGTATAGAGGTCAGTGACTTGTGTACTGGCATGTCCTAGCTGATGGCTAACCAAAACTTGCGATTTAGTCGCATCATAAAGCCTAGTTGCTAGGGTATGTCGTAGTTTGTGGGGGGTTACACGCACTTTGAAGTCCTCAGAGTACTTAGCAACCATCTTTTCCACACTGGAAGCATCGATACGATTGGGAACCCCTCTGTAGAGTGTCAAAAAAAGGGCTGTATCTGTTTTTTCTGTCTTATAGCGTTGATTACGAATGGCTAGATAATTCTCTAGATAAGGTTTTGCAAAGGCAGCGACATTGACTGAGTCACGTTTGCCACCTTTTCGAGTGACATCAATAACCATCATTTTGAGATTGAGATCCCTTAAATCCAGATTAACAGCTTCAGATAAGCGGACACCAGACGCCAAGAGAAGGGCAATAATTGCTAAATCACGTTCCTTGTTCTTATTAAATGATGAGAGAGCTCGATTGGAGAGCTGTTGTGGGTACTCTTGGTCGATATAAGTTAGAAAACCTTCTGTTTCATCACCAAGAAAGAGTTTTTGCTTGATGTTTTCAGCTCTTGCAGCAAGAGTTTCTTTCTTTTTCTTGGTTGAAACTTTCTTCATTACATTACGATAGAAATAAGGTTCGCCCTGGTCGTTTTCAACCTCCTCGGTCAGATACTTGTAAAGACTAGAAAGTGCTGACAAAGTCCGATTGATGGTTGTCTGAGAAACTCCTTGCTTGGTTGTATTAGCATTCAGCAAAGGACGTTCACGTAAGTAAAGGATAAAAGATTCCATGTCTTTCTTAGACATATTTTCCAAGACAGATAAAGGAATATCAGACATTTTATCAGCGTTTGAAATACCAGACTCCAAAACCCAGTTAAAAAATCGATCGTATTCCTTGAGGTATTCGTACAGGGTTGTAAAACTGTAGGGCACAGCCAGCTTAGATTGGTAGTATTCCAGAACATACCAGGGCATGATTTGTTTTAGTTTGTCAATTCGTTCCAATAAAATCTCACGTTTCATGTATTTTCTCCATAAATAAGTCTACTAGTAGTATAGCATAGGCTTATATATTTTTCAAGAAAATTATAGTTTTTCGGAAAGATGTTGTAGAGATTTTTAAAAAAGATTTAGACCTGTGTAATACGGATATAAATCTTTGGAGTTTCTATTGTGAATCATTAGCTAGTGCTTTTTCTAGTTTCCAAATACTAAACCAGAATGAAATAGTCAACAGAATAAGGAAAATAAAAAAGAGATTATCAGTAACGATACTTCTGTTCATTCTACATAATTGAAGATATATATAAGGAGCTATGAGATACAAAATGCATTGTATAATTGCTATCGTTTTCTTTTTCATGATTTTAATCTTACTGTACAGATTTGATACAGTAAACTCCTTTCTAGCTTTATACTTTATCATTTCTAACTTGATTATAGTCTTATTTTTACCAAAGTTCAATTATTTGTATGAGAAATATCTTATCTGTAAAAAATAACCGATCTCATTGCTGAAAATCGGTTTTCTAATGTATTTAATTAAGAAATTCGTTTTTACATAATAAAAATTATGTAAACAGAGTTTATAACAGCAAATCTTTGACTTTCCCAATTTCACTTTTTGGAATAACTAGGTGAATCATATCTCCGAGATACATTCTGGTTGAACCATTAACTGTTTGGCTCTTACCATTATGGACTTGGGTGGTGATGAGTACGTTATGTGGTAGGTTGAGTTCATGTACTTGTTTTCCTGCTATTTTATCTGAAATAGGGATTTCAATAAGTGTGACTTCTCCTTCATCTGTCGCTTCTTCTGGCAGCATTTTTTCCAGCATGGCTTCATAGACTGGTGCACCCTTGAGTAAATCCATGATAATATAAGAAACAAGAGTGACAAGACCAAGTGGCATGAGGTTGCGAATATCTCCTACCATCTCAGTTACGAGGATCATGGCGGTTAAGGGAGCTTTTGATATGGCTCCAAAATAGCCACTCATTCCTAGAATGACAAATATAGGGAATTGCTCTTGACTGACAAGTCCAATATTCACACAAATGACACCAACTAGGGCACCAAGTAAGGAACCGAGAGCCAAAATGGGTAAGAAAATTCCTCCTGGAAGACCACTTCCATAACTAATCATGCTCCAGATAAAGCGAATTAAAAAGTAAGCTAATAGAACTTGAAAACTAAAATCTTGCTCAGTTAGGGAAAGTACCAGCTGATTTCCACCACCAAGGATGTGGGGTAAAAAAATTCCGACTGGTATGATGAGAATGAAGGCCAGAATTGGATAATAAGCTCTATCCAAATGGATTTTTTGACCAAGCCAGTCATAAACTCTTCCGACGTTTAATACAGCTTTCTCATAGAGAAAACCGGAAAGTCCAAGGAAAATTCCCATGACGAGATATATCCAATACTGGTCTAGGGTCATGAGAGGGATATTATCAGGCATATCCAGTACTGGTGTCAAACCGAATATTAGGAGCGAAACAAAGTTTGCTACGAGACTGGCTGCTAGTGTAGAAACCCAGAAAAAGCGTGAAAAGTGATGATAGACCTCTTCTACCACAAAGAGAAGTCCAGCAATCGGTGCATTAAAGGCTGCTGCTAGACCAGCGGCAGCTCCACTTGCAATCAAGGAACGTTCCTCCACTGGGCTGGATTTGAGCCATTTGGCAATACCTTTACCACCGACTGCTCCCAGTTGAATACTTGGCCCTTCACGCCCCAGCATGAGTCCACTGGCAATAGCTAGAATTCCTAGAATATATTTTTTCCAGAGAATGCCCCACCAGTTGAGGGTCATGAGGCCTTTCAGTTCGGCTTCGACTTGCGGAATTCCTGAGCCTTTGATATCTTTTTCAGAGCGTGTCAGTTTAGCACTGAGCCAGCAGATGATTAGATAAAACAGGGCGATAATAAATAAATTAACAAATAGGTGCGCTTGATCTTGATAAAGCCCTTGTATCAGGTGGAAGCCTTTTTCAATTAAGAAACGAAAGGATCCAACAATTATCCCTACGACGAGACCAACAATGATTCCTCGACCAACTTGGGATAGTATAGTGCTGGATGCAAAGGCGAATTCTTTCTTAGAACGGACTATTTCCGACTGTTCCTCCATGGTATCTCCTTTCAATTAACTGTTTTCTTTTTCTGCAACTAGTGATTTAATAGGTTCAAAGCTGGTTCGGTGAATTGGGGTAACTCCTAGTTTTGTGAGGCCTTCCAGATGTTTAGCTGTCCCATATCCTGCATTAGTAGCGAAATCATAGCCAGGGAACTGCTGATCGTATTCTTTCATCAATTCATCACGTGTTACCTTGGCTACTATAGAAGCAGCTGCGATCGAGAGGGAATTGGCATCTCCTTTGATGATAGAGGTTTGCGAAATGGGCAACTCCAGTTTCATGGCATCTATCAAGAGATGCTCAGGTTGAGTACTGAGCTGGGAGATAGCTTCCGTCATGGCTAGTTTGGTTGCTTCATAGATATTGACTTGGTCGATGATCTGATTATTCATGATACCAATTCCGATTGACAGGGCTTGGTTTTGAACGGCTTTGAAAATCTCCAGATGTTTCTTTTTAGGGATTTTTTTGCTATCGTTGAGACCTCTAATTTTACAATTTTTAGGTAAAATAACGGCTGCAGCGACTACAGGACCAGCAAGAGGACCACGACCAACCTCATCAACACCTGTAATTAAGGTCAATCCTTGCTTATAAAGTTCTTTTTCATAGGAAAGCATGGATTCCAAGCGAAGATCCTCATCCAATTCTGCCTGAATAGCTTTTTTACGCTTGCTGATTTCTTTTTGAACTCCAGAGCGATTGTCCTTTTCAAAATCTAAAAAAATAGGGCTTTCTAACTCCTTGACCGTAGCAAGGAGTTCTTTGATTTCTTTAATCGTCGCCATCGAGGTCTTCCAATGTATCTAAGGTATAGTTACCGAGTTTGCCATCACGGACTTCCTTCACGAAGAGACTGTAAAAACGGTCATAGTCGTCACGGAAACCGAGGGCGCGGGTCATGTCCATAATAATCACAGGCGCTTCTTCTTCAATTTTCATTTGTTTGAAGCGTTCAGCCAACTTTTCTGGATAATGTTCTTTGAAATAATTAAGACCAAAAATAGTTACCTCATCCATAGGAAGCAACTGGTCTTTGATAGCTCCAGTCAAGGCTAGTTTCAGTGCAACAGTTTCATCCTCAAACTTAGGCCAGAGAATCCCCGGTGTATCCAATATTTCCAGGTCTTTATTGGTTTTAAGCCATTGTTGTCCCTTGGTAACCCCTGGTTTATTGCCGACAACGGCAATTTTCTTACCAGCCAAACGATTCATAAGAGTTGATTTACCAGCGTTTGGAATTCCAATAATCATGGTACGCAAGGTTTCAATCTGAATCCCACGTTCTTTCTGGCGAGCAATCTTATCAGCCATGAGTTTTTTAGCAGCATCAGTTACAACTTTTACGGTTACTTGCTCTTTAGAGTTGATAGCTAGCGTCTGGATTCCTTGTGATTCAAAATACTGACGCCATTCTTTGGTCATTGCTGGATCGGCCAAGTCTGCCTTGTTTAAAATCAAGAGTTTTAGTTTGTCACCAACAATTTTGGTCAACATAGGATTTTGACTAGATAGAGGTAAGCGTGCATCCACCAAAATCGTTACAAAATCAACAAATTTTAAATTTTCCTGCACCTGTCGACGAGCCTTAGACATGTGACCAGGAAACCATTGAATAGTCGCCATTGAGTTTTTTCCTTTCGTAGCAAGGGTTTAGAGACCCTATTTTATTTTACTATCGTTTGAACATAAAGAGTTCTCAAATGAATGATGTTCAAACAGTTCTTGTTTTATGACATAGAAATCTACTTTATATTATATCATGCCTTCTTTATTTTGTCCGATGATAGCCTTTCAAGTACCCTATATAGAAAAAAAGCCATCAAATGATGACTTTTCAGAGGGAGCAAAAACTGTCCTCTTTATATTTTAAACATTTAAATGTCTTCTTTAAACAGTTTATTAAAGAAACCGTCTGTGTTTTTTAGTAGGGCTTTAAAGACTTTAGATTTCAAGTCCACTGTATTTTTGAAATGATCTTTAATTTTCGGATCTGACAGACCATCAAGATCTTTTTGAACAGCTTCAGCAAATAAAGTTTTCAACTGAGCATAATTTGTAATTTGACGACCATCAATTTCAATAGTTTCAAATCCTTTTTCTGCTTTTGACTTAACATCTTTGAAGTATTGTTTCTTCCACTCTTCAAGAGTATTAAATACACCTTTAGATACCTTCTTAATAATGAAATCATCACCTAAGAGACCTTTATTGTCGTTATTAGCGGCGCCTTGATGTTTGCTTGAAACATAATCAATGAATCCATGTTCGTATCCATAGTAACCCCACATACGGAAGGCATTATGTTTGAATGATAATGAACCTGGGGCACCTTTACTTGTATTACCACCATAAATACCAGCCATCATTTGAACATTAACATATGCTGAATTAGGCGTAAAGTCCTCTGGTCGGAACACACGATTGCCAGGATTATTATGTTTGGTCATAAAGTTATTATCAACCAAATCATCAATACTTGACAATGGCTTAGTTTTCTCTCCATCATTTAGGTCACGAACTTTATCCCATTGGTGTGGAGCGGTTAATTTATTTAAATCATCAACATGTCTATCAACCCTGTCAATTTTCTTGAACCACTTGCTATTATCACCATTCAATTGTGGAAGTACGGCGTCTGCTTCTACATGATCTAGCATCATCAGTGCTTCATTATAGTTTTTCATATATCGATCGATGTCTTCACGAGTTTGTAACTTGTCAGGATTATAATTGTACCATTGGTCACCATCATTTTCACGATGATAAGCCATGTTCAAACCTAAAGCACCATATTCACCATTAGTTGTTGATTTATCAGGTGTTTGCAACATACCTTGCGCATAGGCTTCGACGTCTGTACCTTGACGATGTCTATGACCACCGAAGTAAAGCATTCTATCGTTCACGTGTGTTGTTTCGTGAGTAAAGGCTGAAATGCCAAACTGACTAATCATATCAGTTACCATGAAATAAACTTGGTCATTATTATTAGGATCTGTGAAAATAGATGCCATAGCTCCCATATACCAGTTGGTATCATGGAATTTCCAAGTTGGTCCATATAATTCACGAATAGGTGCAATTGGTTTATTATTCTTATCATAACCCATACGATTCACACCTTCGACGTTATGATAGTTTTGGTTATCCCATACAGGTGTTGGAACCATATTTTGACTCTTAAGCAATCTATCACGAACATTAGATAATGATAAACGTGACCAGAAATCTAAATAAGTTTGTTGAGCATGTGCAACTTCATCAATCTTAGTTTTGAACTCATTACGAGCTTCTTCTGTATGTTTTCCATATTTCTCAAATGAACTGTACGCCATCGTGTTATATGTTGAAATTAAGAACATATGGGCATCTTTAAGCGTTAGAAGTGGTAAAATCATACGACCATGAACACCGTTATCTAAACCATCAAAGACTCTATGACGTTTATTGACAAAGTCAGGATTTGTAGTTTTAGGTTCTGACACATAAACATTCTTAGCTGAGTGGATAAACCAATCATTGATGTCTTTATCCTCTGTAAACAAACGCATGTTGTATTCTAGGAAGTTACGAAGACTACCTTTACCAGTATTACTTGCAATGATTTCACGATAAGCATCCTGAGTTCGGTCACCCTTTAAGTTCTTCTCGCTAGACCCGATGTTAATCAAGCGATCTAACACACTTGGTGTTTTACCGTAGAAGTCAGGTTTAAATATCATAATGTCTTTGATACTCATACTGTTGTCAGTATACTTAATGTTATAGTAACGGTTCAAGTAAGATAGAGCCATCATAATTTTCGCTTTATTATCGTCAATTTTCTTCACAAGTGCTTTCATCGCAGCTTCGTCACTATTCAATTGATGATCTTCATTTTCGACTAAAGCTTTCACAAATTTATCAAGATTGTCTTTGACGTCAGTAAAGCTTTCTTCTAGATACAAATCAGCTGGATTTCCAATAATTTTACGAACATCTTGCGAATCGTATGTGACTGAAGATAACTTCTCTTTCACATCTGCAATCAGTTTGTCTCGATTTTTAACAACCATATTCGATGTATAAACAACATCACCAAGACCAGATACGCTATATTCACGCACTTGTTGGACTTTAGAATCCTTGAGTGTGACCACCATTTCTTCTTTAGTGCCATCTGCATAGTGAATCATTATTTTATCAATATCTGATAAATCGGTCACGAATTGACCATCCTTCATCCCCGTAACAGAAAGGACTTCTTTCTTAGCTAAGTTTGAATCTTCTGCAAGTTTGTTACCTTGGTTGACAATCCATTCTTTATTATAAAATGGTTGAAGTTTCTCAATATTACGATAAGCTAAATCACGTTCGGATTTGTAGTCTTGAGTTGATTTGTATTCCTCTGATTTTGGTGCTGTACGGTTAAGCGTATCTTCAGGAAGAGCACTAATTTCAAATCCACTAGCTGTTATATTGTACCCTTTAATTTTCTTATTAGCTTCTTCTAAACTAATTTCTTTAACACGTTTAGAACGTTGATATGAAGAGGCTCCTGTACTCATATCACGAACAACGAAATCATTTTCAAGTCTATTACCTGAGAAGTAACCACCTTCGTCATCTATATTTCTTGAACCATAGAAGATCTCACCTTTAGAAACTTTCACCATTGATACGTTATCTTCAATTTGCCCTAATACCCAGTTAGAACTGATAAACCCACCAACATCAACTGGATTATCAATGTCAATTGTACCTTTAGCAACTGAATGACGAACAGAGCCCTCTTTTCCTACAGTGAAATTATCCATACCATTATCAGATTTCGCAACAAGTCCAGCAGCTCTAGCTCGTTTACCTGTGATTGTTACATCAGCATATGCTCTATCTAAGTTACCTTTCCAAATTTCACCAGCAATACCAGCTAAATTCCAATCACGATCACCAACAGCCTGCAATTTACCGATAAATGCTACATTTCTTAACAGGCCACCACGATCAATCTTATTAACAATACCAGCAATACTATTGTTTCCAAGAATGCTACCAGTAACCTTGATATTCTCAACTGTCGCATTTTTAACAGTCTTAGCAAGTGCTGAAATATCATTAATCCAAGGCATATTGATATTAACGTTTGCTAAGTTAATATTTTTAACTGAACCACCTTCGATACCACCGAATAATTGACGTTTCATGTTATGAATTGAATACTGATTACCTTCTACACTGGTCAATGTACCTCTAAATGTCCCAGGTACATATTCTTTATTAGGCGTTGGTACATTTTCTGCATTCAAATCTGCACCGATTTTAAATGTACCGTTTTTATCAGCATTCATAGCATCTACCAATTCTTTAAAGTTATAATAAACGTTATCAACTTTTGGAACTGGTTTTTCAATGTAATGAATGTATTCATTTCTAGTCTTAGATGGATCAACATGTTGAATTAAATCTTGAGCGGTTGCTGTAATTTTATAAAGTTCTTTTTCTTTTTCAGTTACTAACTCAATTTTATCAACTGCTAAACGTGTTACTTTATTATCACGACTAGTGATTTTTAAGTACATTTTCTTCACATCTTCATCAGAAGGTTTTTCGCTCATGAAATCACTAGGTGTTTCAGTACCATCATCATTTACCTTCACTAAATTAGTAGATGAAATATTTTTAATTTCAACTTTTTTCAAATCCAAGCGAAGTGGTTTCTCTTCTAATGTTGCAGTTTCTTCTCCCTTGCCACGGTCATAGGTCATAGTGGTCTCTATCTTATAGTCCTTGTAGAATTTTAAATCTTCTACCTGCTTATTTAACTGCTCTGAAGTCAAATCTACTGTTTTGACAATTTCATTTCCATCTTTAATTATCGCAGTAATTTTATTGATTGTGACTCCATCTGTATTAACCAAATGATAAGAAAGAGTTGCGGACCGGTCTAATACATTCGTATCTGTTCGCTCCAAAGTCAAAACAGGAGCCGTTTTTTCTTTAGGTTTTTCTTTTGTACCCTTTACAAGAATTTCAGGCTTCATTTCTTTCAAAATTGTTACTGTTTCAACTGGATCACTGATTTTTTTGCCATGTAACTCTTCATAGCTAGTAACAATTTGACGTTCGCCATCCTCACCAACTTGTCTAACAGAATCATCGCCTATAAATTTGCTAGGATCAGATTCTTCTATAGTGGTTTTAGGAATAGTCTCTGTCCGAATATCGGTATGTAAAGAAGGCAACTCTTCTCTTTCTGATGCAACTTCTGAAACTGTAGATATTGGTTCAGTATACTCTGGAATGTCGTTAACAGGTGGTTCAATCAAGTTTCCGTTTTCGTCCACTCCTGTTGTACCTACAGGTTCAGTGTATTCTGGAATGTCGTTAACAGGTGGTGCAATCAAGTTTCCGTTTTCGTCCACTCCTGTTGTACCTACAGGTTCAGTGTATGCTAGTTTCTCATGAACTTCAGGCTCAACAAGGTTTGCACCTATTGGTTGCGTATAGTCAAGCTTCTCATGAACTTCCGGTTCGCCTTTGTCAGTTACAACTGCTTCGGGTAAGGCTGGTTGTACTTCCGGTTCCCCTTTGTCAGTTACAACAGCTTCGGGTAATTCTGGTTGAACTGCAGGTTCAACCTTTTCTGTGACTACTGCTTCGGGTAAGGCTGGTTGAACTTCAGGTTTGCCTTTTTCGGTTACAACAGCCTCTGGTAAGGCTGGTTGAACCTCAGGTTCCCCTTTCTCTGTTACAACTTTGGGTTGCTCAACTGGCGAAACAGTTGATGCTGGAGAAACTGACGAAATAGCTCTATCATCAAGCTCCAAGTAACCAACATATCTGTAACCAGAAATTTGCAACACACCATCACGTCCAGACTCATGGATGTTAGCATTCAAATTAAGTGCTGAAGCAGTTGATAGTGTAACTAAACCTGTCGCCCCTACAATCAAAAATGTAGCTATTTTTTGTCTATTTTTATCTTTTGTGATAATCACAATAAGACTCCCGATAGCTAACAAACCCAATGCAGTCATAATAGATTGAGAACTTCCTGTGTTTGGTAATACGTCTTTTTCATAAACCAAAGCATATGACTCTTTTGATTCATCAGGTATACCTTGTTTGAGTTGATCACGTTCAGTTTGTGTCAAAGTACTATAATCCAAGTAATGATAAGTCGATGCACCAACAACTGACGGTGCAAATAAAAGACTCCCCAAGAATACCGAACCAACAATACCCTTTATTTTCCGAATGGAAAATTTATCTTTTTTAATAATGACAATTCTAATCCTCCACATTCACTTTTTATTTCCTAATAGTAAACACTATTTTTTATTCTCAAAAATTGATCTTCTAAAATCATTTGTTTGGTCAAGATAGGCTTTAAAGATTGCTTTTTTCAGTTTAAGAACTCTACTATTTGTATCAGGATATAATTGTGCTGTGAAATCTTCTGCATCGCCTCTTACCGCTTCGGCAACCATTCTATCTAGTACACTTATATCCGTAACCGATACATTTCGTTGACGGCTCAATGGATTATTAGGATTAATAAAGTTAACTCTATTTAGTTTACTAAATTTATTTTCTCTTTCCTTATACATATCCTTCTTGAATTCTACCCAAGTTCTATATCTATTATTAAAGACTTTTTCAAGTACTAATTTATCTGTAACTAAACCTACTTCTTTACCATAAGA
Source organism: Streptococcus parapneumoniae (assembly GCF_037076355.1). Classification (NCBI taxonomy): domain Bacteria; kingdom Bacillati; phylum Bacillota; class Bacilli; order Lactobacillales; family Streptococcaceae; genus Streptococcus; species Streptococcus parapneumoniae. Next base: position 1,094,243 of record NZ_AP026968.1, read on the forward strand.
ATTAATCTTACTTCCCGCCACTTTTGCATCTTTTTCATATTGATTTGAGATATAAGGTACCATGCCCTCTTTATATCCTTTTGCAGCTAATAATTCGAATGCTATACGGCGTCCCATTAAATCTCCTGGAGTCCCTTTCTCTCCACTAAGAGCTGAATAGATCGGTGAAAATAAATCAATTGTATAATAACCATTTCTCTTATATTCTTGGTCTTTGTACCCTCTGCTAGTAATAATATCATTTTCAATTAAACTATCAAAAGAATTTAATTTATTAACTTCATCCATCGTTAATCTTCGAACAACATTTGTCGCGTATACATTATTACCGTCTTGATCAAGATCAAATTTATTTTCAATTTTTCTTAGTAACTCATATTTTTGATTTGTTTCTAAATTAGCTACAGCTTTTCCTTCTAAATATTCTAACATATAAATTACATCAAACATATTATGCATATAATTATGTAGGTCTTCTGCACTATTAAATCGTTGAGTTGGATCGGCTACTTGAAGTCTTGTTGAATTTTCTGAATCCTCATATTTCAATATTGAGTTAATCGTAATAGTAGGATCATCAGGATGGTCAGGAGCTTGAAGTAATCCTTTCGCATAAAACTCTGGTCCTAATCCGCTTCTTCTTCCATATCCTCCAAGATAAATCTCTCTATCTGAGTTATGTGTCATTTCATGAGTATAAGTTACCGCTCCAGATTTATCTAACATACGATAAGCCATATAGTAGAATGCATCACCCGTAGCATAAGCACCATGTTGATTATGAACTACATTGTTTCCTGCTGGCCCAAAGAAGTTTTTAATAGCTGGATGATCAGTTTCAAAAGTAGCTTGGTATGTATCTTTATCTACTTTTTCATCTGTACCAAATCTAAATGCATCATAAACTAAAATACTTCTATATAATTTTTCTTTATTTTCTTTATCTAGAATTTTATACCAATAATCATAATGATCTCTAAATCGTTTAGCCGCTTCTTTGGCGTTATCTTCTACAAATTTGTTTAACTTTTCTCCCTTAGGATATTCAAGACTTCTATATCTATCATAAGCACCAAAACCTATAGTTGAAATATTGGCAATCATGAACACCATTTTTTCTTTTGGTAAAGTTAATAACGGTAAGACCATACTTTGATATTTCCAAGATGGACTTGTTAATCTATCATATACCCCAATAGAATACTCAGTTCCTTCTTTCTCTTGTTTTTCTCTTACTTCTTTAATATTAGATTTTTCTTCAACAATATAAGCTTTTGATTGTTTTTTGAACCAGTCGTTATTAGAAACGTTTGGTAAGAACACTTTTCTATAACCTTCTAATGCTTTAAACAAACTTTCAGTTCCATAATTTTTCGATAATAATACATTATATGTAATAACATTATTTTTAGCTAATAAATTGTTAAATCCAGATTTACCTAACTCAATAACATTATCTAGTGCAGAACTATTAGATTTACCAAAGAAGTCTAAATAATATAATACTAAATCTTTTGCACTTACATTATCGTATTTAAAATTATACCAACGTTCTAAATATGTTAAACCTAAAAGTAACGCTTCCTTATTATTCTTAATTTTTTCAATTACATAATTATCTATTATCTTATTGTTATTTTCAGCTACTGCCGCATCTGCAGAAAGAAGTTTTGATAAACTATCTTCAATGTTTGCTTTTGTTTTTTCAAATTGTTCATCTAGATATAATTCTGTTAATTTTATATCATTTGAAATATCTAATACTTTTCTAACCGCACCTGAATCATATTTAACAGATTTCAGATCATTTAAAACAGTTTTTACAATATTATCATAATTATGTAATAGTGTATTAGGAGTATATAATAATCCTTGACCCTCTATATTATACTCAGCAACTTTAGAGAAATCATCTTTATATGTAATATTTAATACTTGTGATTTATTACCTTCAAAATGTAACAATAATTTATTGATTTCGCGTTTATTTTTATTAATATCAGTTATTACTTCATTATTTTTCATAGGAACAACTGATAGTAGCTTTTCAGTAAATAAATCACTGTTATTCTCTACTAAATTACCATACTTAATTATTGTTTCTCTATTATAGAAAGGAAGTAATTTTTCAATATTTTTATACACTTGTTCTCTTGACTGCTGATAGTCTGTTACTTCTTTGTAGCTAGTAGTGTATCTCGAAGTAAAGTCAAAATCTTCTACTTTAGTACTATGTTTAGAAACCAACTCTACTTTTTTAGCATTCACTTTATCCGCTTCTAATACAGTACCTCTTTGTTTTTCTGAATCTTTAGTCACAAGTTCATCATCTACTTGAACTACACTAACCACCTTGTTATTTTTATTACTATAGGTATTAGTTGCTTTTATTCCTGTAAAATCATAACCAGCTATAGCATTACCGTTTGTAACATTAACATCACTTAAGACATTAGATAGTTGCCCAGATTTCTCTTCACCTGATATAGCATCCCAAAGATTACCTACAACTCCTCCTACTTTACCAAAATGCTTCACATTGTTAAGATTTCCTTCAACGTAACTATTACTAATTCTAGCACTTCTATCAACAACCCCAGCTATACCACCAACTGTTTGGTCACCTTGATTAGCATTTGTCGCCATATCAATAGATGAAATTGATTTTTCTATTAAAGCATTATCACCTGAAAGTTTCCCTACTAATCCTCCAATTTGGTAAGTTGATTTTGTATCATACGTATTAGTTATTCTACCAGTATAACTACTATTCAAGATTCTAGAATCTGTAACTTGTGAAACTAAACCACCAATGCTATGTTCACCAGCAATTACACCAGATGAATGAACGTTAGTAATGTTAGTACCATTTTTCGCTTCTTTAGCAATTGTAGCAGCATCATCTTTAGAAGAAATATTTGCTTCTTTTATTGAAATATCTTTTACTGTAGCACGGTTTAAAGTTCTAAATAATGGTTTTTTCAGATTATATATAGCGTAATACTTACCTTTGTTTTCACCGATTAATCTACCACTAAACTCTTTCTCAATATAACTTTCTTTACCATCTTGAAGTTCTACCTCACGAGCATCCATAGTTGCTCCTAAACGAAACTCTCCAGAAGGATTACTATTCATTGCTTCGACTAAATTTTTGAATGATGTATAAACGCCATTTTCACTTTTTATCACCTTAGGTAAGTAGTATGTATAATTTTCTAAAGTACTATTGTTTTCGTGTTGAATTAAATCATTAGCTTGTCCTACAATTTTGTATACATCTTGATTATCTTTTCTAACACTCTCAATACTCTTAACTGGCAACATAACATCTTTAAAATTCTCCGATTTTACTTTCATAAAGTAGTTGCTAGGATCATTCGGAACCGCATCAAATGAGGTTACATGTCGATATTTATTATTTTCTACTGTAAACAATTCCACATTTGAAATATTTCTAAGTTCTAGTTTCTTGTCGACTTGTTTTTCTTCTGCTTTTGGTGCTGAATCTTCTTTTCCTGTAGATGTTCCTTCTGTTGACGCTGTTGGTTCTGATCCTACTTGTACAGTTGGTTCATCACCCTGTGGTTTTTCTGAATCTGAATTAGATGATTCTGAGTTTCCCTTCTCAGTCGAAGCCTCAGTATTTTGTGAATTTGGTTCTTCTTTATTGCCTTCTATTACTGAAGGTGATGACTCTGAATTACCTGAATCATTTGTAGCATCTACAGGAGGAGTAGTTGAAGTTTCTGACGTTGATTCGGATTTATCTTCTTCTCCAGCTGATTGCGTAGCTGGTGACCCACCTTCAGAGACAATTGATGGTTCTGTTGAAGCCCCTGATTGCTCATTAGCTTCTTTCTCTTCTTTTCCCTCATCTCCTGATGTTGTTTCTGAAGCTTCTCCTGTTACTTCAGTTGCTGATTCTGCTCCTGAATGCGATGTCTCAACTGATTGCTTACCAGATTCTTCTGTATTTGTCAAGGTTTCTGGAGCTGGTGTATCTCCTGTAGCTGAACCCTCAGTTGACGGCGCTGACGCTTCTGAACTTGGATTCGAAACTACAGGTTGATCTGTAGTTCCTGTATCTGAAGGGGAATTGTCTGTTACTGGAGTTGGTGTTACAGCTTCTTCAGTTTCTTTTACTTCATTTCCTGCTGTTATTCCTGCTTCTTTTGGAGCTGGTTTCGCTGCCTCGGACTCTGTTACTTTTGGTTCTGGTGCTTCTGGTGCACCTGGTTGTTCTTCTTTATTTTCCGGAGTTGTAGGTGCTTCTGTTTTTGGTTCAGCCAATTCTGCTGACTCTTTTCCTCCAGCTTTATTTGCCGCTGATTCTGTTGAAGCTGGTGCTGATTCTGTTGGTTCAGATGTTGATGGTTTATTTTCTCCTGTAACTTCTGCTTTCGGAGCTGAACTTCCTGATTGTTCTGTAGTTTCATCATTTGAAGGAGTAGCGTCTGTTACCGGAGTTGATTCAACTGAATTACTTGTTGTAGCTGATGAAGCCGTACCGTCTGTGGCAGGTTGTTCTTCTACTTCTGTTTTTTCTGATTCACCCTCGTTAGTATTCTCATTTGTAGAGGTTGCTGCTGGCGCTGATGTTGCTGTTTCCGTAGCTTCAGATGTTCCTTCTGGAGCTGGTGTTACAACTTCCTCAGTTTCTTTTACTTCTTTTCCTGTTGCTTCTGAAGTTCCTTCTTCTGTTGCATTTTCTTTAGGTGTTGCGTTTGCTTCTGATTTTTCAGTCTCTTTCGCTTCTGTTCCTTCAGCACCTGTTTCTTCTGATTTTGCTGATGAATCATCAGAATTAGATGTCCAAGTTACAGGTTGGTCTACTCCTACAGTTCCCCCTTCTGTTCCTTCAGCTCCATTTGCCGCTGATTCTGTTGAAGCTGGTGTCTCTGGTTTTGACGGTGCTGGTGTATTTTCTGATGTTGCTTCTGGCAACTCTGGTTGAACTTCTGGTACGCCTTTATCACTTACTACAGCTTCTGGCAACTCTGGTTGGACTTCTGGTACACCTTTATCGGTTACTACAGCTGCTGGTAATTCAGGTTGAACTTCCGGCTCACCTTTGTCGGTTACGACTGCTTCTGGTAACGCTGGTTGGACTGCGGGTTCAACAATAGCTCCAGACTGTACGTCCTTATGTTCTACACCAGTCTCAGGTTGGTCCTTTATAACTTGAGGTTTTTTTGTACCTTTTTCGACTATTCTTAAAACAGGCGCAGTCGTTGAAGTTGAAATAATTTCTCTAGAAACTTTTTCCTTGTTTACAGAGAATATTCTGATGACTTCAACTTTCTTACCTAATTTACCTTCTTGTTTGACTCTTACAGTTCCTTCAGCTAAATCAGGATTCTCCTGAATTTCTTCTTGAAAATCTATTTTTGTCTCTATAGCTTCCTCACGATATAAGAGTTCAGGTTTGTTCAACTGACCTGATAAAACTTCATCCTGTGGATTTAGTGTATTTACCCCAGTCTTTTCTTTTGGAGAAACCTTCTTGTCTTTATTCGTTTTTAGATTCTTATGTTCGGCTAATTGTTCTTGAGAATTTGAAGATTGTTTCTCTTCTTTTGTTGGATTGGTTAATTCTGTAGAGAGAGGTTTTTCAACTACTTGGACTTCTGTGGACTTAGTTGAAGAAACAGGTTTTTCTTCCTGAATAGTTTGTACCTTTGATGGATTCTCTACAAAATTTGGTGTAACATTGTAATCTACCTTTTGTTGATTTTTAGAAGTAGCTACTGATTTCTCTTGATTACTTACTTCGGAATCAGAAGTAGTTTTCCCCTCTTTGATATATCCAATATAAGTGTAACCTGAAATCTCTTTAGGAAGAGGTAATTTTTCTCCTGAAGTTAATTCATAGTCCGTATTGTAATTCAGTAAGAGATTATTTTCTAAAGCATGAGCTGAAACTAAGACACCATTTCCTATCCCTGCAACCAATACTAAATGTAATACCGTTTTATTCTTAACTTTTTTCTTAGAAACAGCAAAAACTAAAATCCCCAGAGCTGCTAAGCTAGCACCAGCAACTAAGGCTTGCATCTCATTCTTGCTTCCAGTATTTGGCAATTCTCCCAATTGATTTTGGGAATTTAATTTATAAACAAGATAATAAGTCTCATCATTCTCCGTGTATGTCGGAATATCATAGACAAGTTGCTTCTTTTCATCTGATGATAGCTCTGACTCTGTCACATATTTATAGTGAACACCTTTAGTCTCTTGAGCCTCTACAGATGAACTACCTAATACAGACATAAAAAACAAACTTGAAATCGTAGCAGATACAAGTCCTACTGATAATTTTCTAAATGAAAAACGCTGCTGTTTTTCACCAAAATACTTTTCCATGATTCCTCCTTGAAATAAAATTTATATTTATGTTACGAAGGCCTTTAATATATTAGTGTATTATCTATAAAAAAGGCATCACACTTTAATTATACTCTTAATTTACCAAAAAGTCTTAAAATTGAGTTGCGTTTTCATACGTTGTTTTATATGCTTTGTTTTATATTATTTTTGGGATACAATAACACCTACCATGAAACTTCCACGGTAGGTGTTACTCATATCACTAATCGTTCTAAAAATGGTTTGAGGCAGTTGAGGAGAATTCCTTCTATCCAGCTTTCTTGTGCTGAGGAGAGATGATCTGCTGGGAGGCTTTCTTTTAAAAAGTCTCGGACTTGTTCTGGTGCGATTTCAAACTCAAAGGCTTTCATTTTATAGAAAAAGTCGAGCAGATGGTCTGATAAGTATTCAGTTGAAAAGGGGACTTCTCCACTTTTTCGATATTCTAATAAGAGCCGAGCAAATCGGGATTTTTCTTCAGGAAGCTCACGAAAATAGGAATTGAGGAGCCAGGTCTGCTTCTGCTTTCTTTCAATTGGATCCTGACTGGCAATTCGTTGGTCTTTTTCCAGCTCTTTTTGGTATTGTTTGGCCTTGATAGCCCGTTCTGTTCTATTTTTACCAAAAAGAATTTTCTCCCACTTGCGTTCTTCTTGGGTTAGGGTTTCTGTAAAGCCAAAGTAATCTTGGTAGGCACGCTCTGCTGGTCCCATGGCTAGAACCAGATTGTCTGCATACTGCTTGGCGATTTTATCCCTCTTCCTGCGCTCTTTCTCAGCCTGGATACGCAGTTCTTGTTCGTAGTCAATTTTCTCCTTACCTAGCTTGACAAGGTAGAGTTGGTCATCTGGCTTTCCAAGTAAAAAGGGTTTGATACACTTTTCAAGGACTTCTTCCATCCGAGCCTTTTTCTTTGGTTCCGCCTTAGTCCAACTCCCGCCTTGAAAGACTTCTAGGAAAAGCTGGTAGTCTCTCTCAGGTGTGAACTGATTGCCACGATTGGGCTTGAAAACACCTTTTTCCCAGAGCCACTTTAGAAGTCGCTCGTCAAAGTCACTTTTATTGACCTTGATTTTTTCTTTTTTCTGGGCTTTTCTGGTAAGATTTTCAACCTTTCTGAGTAATTTTTCTTCCTCTTCTAGTTGCTGGTCAAGGGACAATCGATGAAAATGACGAACACAGTCGCTGCCGATTGGAAAGAGGCGTTGGCCTGTGACACCATTAAAGAGTTCGTAGGCGTATTTGATGGCATTTCCACAGACACAATTGCTACGGCCGATACCGTTAAAAATCAAGGAAACTTCATTCCATTCCTTGGTAGCTTGTTCCCAAGTATCAGCTTTTGAAGCCTGTAAAACCGCATCGTGCAGGGGTTTTCTAACTGGAAGTGTCATGAGATCTCCTTTCTAATATTCAATGAAAACCAAAAAGCAAACTAGGAAGCTAGCCGCAGATTGCTCAAAGCACTGCTTTGAGGTTGTAGATAGAACTGACGAAGTCAGCTCAAAATACTGTTTTGAGGTTGCAAATGGAAGCTGACGTGGTTTGAAGAGATTTTCGAAGAGTATAAATTATACCTTTACAACTTGAACCTCATCTTTACCGAGTAAAATCAAGTATTTTTCAATATTTTCAATCGAATAGGCTCGAGATAAAGCCTCTCCGTATAGGGCTAACTGACCGCGATAACGGTCTATGAGTTGACTTGGTTCATCATAGCGGTCTGTCTTATAGTCGAACAGAATAATCCTATCCTCATAAAGCAGATAGCCATCAAGGATACCACGCACAACAAAGTCTTCCTGACTCTTTTGGTCTCGTTTGAGCATGGAGAAAGGTTGCTCGCGATAAAGATGGTTGGTATTAGCGAGAATTTCCTGACCGAGTGCTGTGTCAAAGAATGCAAGAATTTTAGCAAGATTGATCTTGTCCCTAACAGCTGGTCTGGTTTGAACTTGTTTGAGAGTTTCCGTCAGGCTAACAAGTGTTGGTCGCTGACTGAGGTCCATTCTCTGCATGAGTTCGTGGGTGGCACTACCAATCTCAGCTCCTGTTACCTTTTCTTTGGTTGAAAAATCTGGCAAATCAAAGCTAATTTTCTTGTCTACTGACTGGCCTTGACCTGCAATCTCAACACCTTCCATATCCATAACTGGTTCGTAGAATTTCTTGATTTGACTTGGGGTTTGAACACTAGGCAGTTCAATGGCTGCCCGGTGAAGAGTATTATAAACCTCCACCTCTTTCAGCATTTCAAGGGCTTCTTTAATGCTTTCAGACTGGCGATTGTCTGCTTGGGAGCTATCTTGGAGAGGACTTTTGTTTTCCAATTCTCCGATAGCTTCTCTAGTCAACTGGTCTTCACCAACAAAGCGATAGCTAAAGTTGAGATTGTCCTTAGTAAACACTTTACTGATAGCCCAAAGCCAATCTTGGAAATTCTTGGCTTGCAGTCTAGTATTGCTATTTAGTTTTCCATTTTTAGCTGCTGGGTATTCCTTGGCTTCCAGTTTTTCACGAGAACCCTTGCCGACAAGATAGAGCTTTTTCTCAGCCCGCGTCATGGCAACATACAGCAGACGCATTTGTTCTGAGTAGCTAGCCAGCTGTAATTCTTCTTCATTCTGTCTATAGGTCAGGCTAGGAATAGAGAGCTTGATGGTTTTAGGATAGTGAGTTTCTACTGCTCCTGTCTCCATTTTGGCAATATATTTGACACCAAGACCATTCTGACGACTGAGAATGACTTCTGACATAGAGTCCTGCTTGTTAAAGTCTTGATCCATATTGAGGATAAAGACGTAAGGAAACTCCAGCCCTTTACTCTTGTGAATAGTCATGAGTTCTACAGCATCCTTGGGCGGTGCGACGGCCACGCTTGCAAGATCGTGCTGGGCTTCTAAAACTTGGTTAATCATACCAATAAAACGAGACAAGCCCTTGAAATTGCTCTTTTCAAATTGGTCTGCTCTTAAAGCTAGGGCATAGAGATTGGCCTGTCTAGCAGGACCATTTGGCAAAGCTCCAACATAATCATAATAAAAACGGTCGTTGTAAATCTTCCAAATCAAGTCATAGAGAGAGTGGGTTTTGGCATACAAGCGCCAAGAAGCCAATATATCCATGAATTGCTTTAGTTTCTCAGCTAGAGCTGTGTGAATCAAGTTTCTATGGCTGCTTGCCAGTTTTTGAGCATTGACCAGTTTCTCATAGAGATTTTCATGGACTTTATCCTCTGCTTTCTGAAGGGACAAACGTGCCAACTCGTCCTCATCAAATCCAAACATTGGAGACCTCATAAGAGCAACTAGGGCATAGTCTTGCAGGGGATTGTGAATGACACGAAGGGTGTCCAGCATGACTTGCACTTCTAGGGACTGGAGATAATTGTTTTGCTCTCCGTCGGTTTTGACAGGAATTCCATACTCAGATAGGGCGAGAAGAATCTGGTCATTACGACTGCGACTGGAGGTCAGAAGGGCAATTTCCTTAAAGGCAACACCTTTTTCCTGATGAAGTTTAAGGACTTCCTTGATGACCAGGCGCATTTCACCAGTAAGTTTAGTGTCAGCTTGGCTCTCTTCTTCTTCACCTGTGTCGTCCTTATCATAGAGGAGAAATTCTGCCTTGTTGTCTGGATTGGGAGTCAGTTTGGTATTGGCAAAAACAAGTTGGTGCATGTTATCATAGTTGATTTCACCGACTTCTTGATCCATAAGGCGCTCAAAGACATCATTGGTTGCTGACAGAACTTCTGAACTACTACGGAAATTTTCTTTGAGGAGAATCAGCTTGCCTTCGTGTGGATTTTGCGCATAGAGTTGGAACTTTTCATTGAAAATCTGCGGGTCTGCCTGACGGAAACGATAGATGGACTGCTTGATATCCCCTACCATAAAGCGATTGTGGCCATTAGAAAGTAATTCCAGCATCCGTTCTTGAATATGGTTGGTATCCTGATACTCATCGACCATGACTTCATGGAAGCGCTCCTGATAAGCCTCACGGACTTGAGGGAATTTCTCTAAAATCTCAATGGTGTAATGGCTGATATCAGCGAATTCAAAGGCATTTTCCTGGCGCTTACGTTCACGATAAGCCTCCACAAAATCGCTCATAAATGTTTGGAAAGTCTTAGCTAGTTCCCAGGTCTCTCCATGATAACGTTCTTGATAGTCGAGAATGGTTATCTGGCCTGACAGTTGTCCTAGTTTAGCAAACTGGGTCTTTCTCTCTTCGTTATAGGCATCGGCCAGTGGCTTCAAATCAGCCTTACGGCTGGCATTAGTCAGAGCTCGACCGTTTTTCTCTTTTGAAATGGCGACAACACGCGCAAGCACTGCTTGATAAGCCTGACTATCGGACTCCTGATTTAAGGAGTCAATTTCATCCAGAACTAACTGAACATTTTCTAAATAAGCAGCCTTGGGAAACTCCTTAGCATCGTTATCCAGATGATAACGGAAAAAGCTTTCCAAATCCCAAAGGGCTTGCTGGATTTGCTCAGTCAGTTTTTCTTTTTCACTGGTAAAATCAGCTTTTTCAAAGCCTTTGAGGAAAGATTCACTCAGCCACTTTTGAGGGTTGCTGGTGGATTGGAGGAAGTCATAAATTTTGTAAACTTGCTGGCGCAGACCCCGTTCGTCCTTGCCACGCCCTGCAAAATTTTTCAGCAAATGACTAAAGGTCTCTTTCTGTTTACCTTGGTAATGGGCTTCAAAGACCTCATGAAAGACTTCGTTTTTTAGAAGAAGTTGCTCGCTCTGGTTTTGTAAAATACGGAAATTAGGCGCAATATCAATCAGATAGCCATGTTTACCAAGGAATTTTTGTGTGAAAGAGTCCATGGTTCCGATGGCAGCGTTGGGTAGGTCTGCCAACTGACGACCCAAGTGTTGTTTGAGCTCGACATCATCCGTTTCTTGGATTTGTTGGCTGATTTTTTTCTCTAAACGTTCTTTAAGTTCAGTCGCAGCCTTGACGGTAAAGGTTGAGATAAAGAGTTGACTGATTTCCACTCCACGCGCCAATTGATCTAGAATGCGCTCGGCCATGACAAAGGTTTTTCCAGAACCAGCAGACGCTGAGACAAGTATATTCTGACCAGAAGTGTAGATAGCTTCAATTTGTTCGGCAGTTTTCTTTTGTTCCTTGCCCGAATTTGCTTCTGCTTCTTGCAATTTTTGAATTTCCTTCTCAGTTAAAAAGGGAATAGGCTTCATCGATTCAACTCCTCTCTTATTTTTTCAAACCAAGCTTGCTTGAGTTTTTCTCCGACCAGACGCTTGCCGTCAGCCAAGTCTAACTTTTCTAGAAAACGGGCTTGGCCTAAGTGGTAATTGGCTTCAAAGCCAGTAATGGCTTGATGCTGCTGAACGTAGGGGGCAATGCTTCTACCATTTTCGGTATAAGGATTGATAGCGAACTGACCTGCTAAAATCTTCTCAGCCGCTTTCTTGTAAAGATGGGCATTGTAGTCCAGTAGGAGCTGGAATTCCTCATCTGTCAGCTGATTAGACTTGTTTTTATTGTAAAATTCGCCCAAATGACTGCTTTCTTTTTCTAAAAAGAGTCCTTGGTATTTCATAGACTTGCTGGCTTCTACTACTGCACCTGCCAGACTTTTAACGGCCACCAAAGATTGGACAGGTTCAGCCATTTCCAAGTACATGGCACCAAAAAAGTTCTGCTCTCCTTCTCTTTTTAAGGCAGCTAAATAGGTTGGCAACTGGGAATTGAGTCCATTAAAGAAATGGGGAAACTGGAACTGAGTTAGACTGGATTTGTAGTCTACTACTCCTATCGCTCCATCGGCTTTCAAACGGTCAATCCGGTCCACCTTACCTCGTACAAAGACACTGCGTCCATTGTCCAATTGAATAAAGGCTTGGTCTTTGCCGCCAAAATTTGCCTCTTCTTTGATGGTTTCAATAGCTGGATTGTGTCGGAGAATGTGGCCAGTCGTCCGTGCAACATCAAGCAGAACTTCCTTGGTAAACTGGGCTTCCAAACTTTCCTGATAAATTGCTTCAAATTCGCGTTCTTTACTGGTTTCTTGAATAGCTTGTTCTAGACGTTTGTCAAAGGAATCTTTGTTAGGCAACTGCAAGGCACGTTCAAAAATACGGTGCAAGAAATTTCCATGACTGCGAGCATCCGGACGCAAACGTAATTCTTCCTGCAAGCCTAACACGTAGCGAAGAAAATAACTGTATTCATTGCGATAAAACTCCGTCAAACCAGAGGTAGACAGGTAAAATTCCTTGTCAGCTGGATAGAGAACCTGTAAGGTATCCTTGGTCAACTGCTTACTGCTTGGACTGGTTGGGAGGGCTGGATTTTCCAAACCTTGCTGTTCTAGTTTTTTACCCATGACACGTGACAGAACCTTGATAAAGGTCAAATCTTGCTCAGTCTCGCTCATCTCGCCCTGCTGGTGATAGGCAACCAGACTGGACAAAAGGCTGTGATATGAACCTATATCTTCCTTAGACAGCCCTTTGTGATTCATCCTCTTCTCTTTCCGACTAAATCCAAAATGGACCAACTCTTGAAGATAGGCAGATTCCTTACTTTCACTTTCATTAAAGAGGCTTGGAGACGACAAGACCAACTCTTTACGAGCAGAATTGACCAAGGAAAGCATAGTGTAGCGATTTTTCTTGAGATTTTCACTGCTGGCAATCAGCAATTGCGTCCCTTCTTCTGTCGCTTGGTTTAGGTTTTGCCTTTCTTCATCTGTCAAAAGGCTGGTGCTTTGCGCAATTTTTGGTAAATTGTCCTGAGTTAGCCCAATGGCGTAGACAAAGTCAGCAGTCAGTGGTGCAATCAAATCGTAACTCTGCACCAGAACGGTGTTCACTGTCGCTGGAATGGTACGGTATTGAGATAGGCTCATTCCAGAATGGAGCAAGGCTAGAAAGTCCTCTAGACTAACCTGCGAACCAGCAAAAACGGTCGCAAATTGTTCTAAAACATGGCAGAAAGCCTTCCAAACTTCAGCTTGTCTTTCCTGTTCTACAGCTTCCATAGTGGCTGTCAAATCTTGTAACTGCTTGGTCACAGCTCCTTCTTTTAGAAAAGAGTTCCACTTTTGCAAGATATTTTCAGCCTTCTGTTTTCGACTGGCAAAGAGAGTTTCAAGAGGTGTTAAAATACGCAGACGAAGGGCATTTAAACGTTCTAAATCAAATTTTCCATGGTGGGATTTGGTAAAGGTTTGCTGAAAGGCTGGCAAGCCATTGATACCAAGATAGCGAAGATATTGCTCAAAAGCATCAATATCAGCCTGACTAAGGTCGGTATATAGACCTGTTCTGAGAAGGTTTATCAAATCCTCCTGACGGAAACGATAGCGTTTTAAAGCTAAAATAGACTCGACAAACTGAGTCAAAGGGTGGTGTGCCATGGACTCGCTTCTACCAAGATAGAAAGGAATCTGGTACTGGTCAAAAATGGTTTTAAGAGATAACTGATAAGAAGCCACATCCCCCAAGAGAATACGAAAATGCTTGTAACTCAGATTTAAGTTCTCGTGTAATTTCTGACGAATGCTACGGGCTACTAGCTCCAACTCCTCCTTTTGCGTCAAGCAAGACCAGATTTGTAAGTTTTCACGATCCTTCTCATCGACATCTAATGTTAATTCTGAAAAGTCATAAGAAGACTCCAGCAAACGAGAGGCCTTGTCAAAGCTATCCATCTGCTCATGAGTTTGAGAACAGTCCAGAGCAGGTGTTTGGTATTTAGAGGCTAGATGATGGAGAAACTCCACGCTGGCTTGGTAGAGATTGCCCTCGCTAAAGGGACTGGTATAAGCTTTCTTACTAGCATAAGCCCCAATGACAATCTCAACACCCTTGCCGTGAAGTAAGTCCACAATTCGCTCTTCTTCGGCAGAAAAACGTGTAAATCCATCAATAACCAAGGCGATTTGAGTAAAATCACTACTTACCTTGTCATTCTCGATAGCCTCAATCAAATGAGACAACTGACTTCCCTGAGCTAACTGCCCTTGGTTAAGATAGACCGTTACCTTCTCAAAAATCAAGACTAAATCGGCCCTCTTGTCCTCATCCGTCAAACTCTCCAAGTCCAAAAAACTCATCTGAGCTTTGGTCATCTCGTGGTAAAGCTCAATCAACTGCTGGATAAATTGAGGGTCCTGCTTGATAGCACCATAAACACGTAAATCCTTAGGATCAAGTTCAGCAAGACATCTGTAAAAGGCCATACCAAGACCGATATCATCAAGACTGATCTTAGCTGGCAAATCATTCAAAATCAGGTAACGAGCCATCTGCGCAAAGCGCGTGACGGTAATCGCAAAAGAAGCCTGCTGGGACAAGCATTCCAGCACGGCGCGTTCCTTTTCAAAAGAAAGAGAGTTGGGGGCGATGTAGAAGACCCGCTTGCCAGCAACAACTAACTCTTCCGCCTCTCTGGTTAGAATTTCTGTCAAAGAAGTCCGAATATCAGTATAAAGTAATTTCATCTCAGCCTCGTTGGAATTTTTCATTACTTTTTATTATACCATGATTAGCCTCGTAAATCCGTTAAAATATTTAGGCCATCTCTTTTCTTCATCATCTGCTAGATCTTAAATACTTAGCTTTACTTGTATTAGATAGAATAAATCTGCCTACTGAAAATCACATAATGAAAAAAGCCTCGGTAACAAGGCTTTGAGTTTTATGATTGTTCCTTAGGTCCAGAGTAGACTTCAATGTGTTGTCCTAGTACCTTGATGTCGACTGGTAGATTATCTGATTTATCACCATCGACATCGGACTCTAATTCGATATCAGAAGAAATTTTAATAGTACGTGCCTTTATATATTCAACATTTTCATTCTCTACAAGATCTCCTTTTAACAAATCTGGAATCAAAGATAATTTAGAGAATATAGAAGCATCTTTCAAAATTAGAATATTTGCATATCCATCCTTGTTTTCTTCAAAGATTTTTTTATCTGCAAAATAATTTGTTAGAAGTACTAAAACATGACTTGCTTCCCCAAGGTAATTTCCATTTTCAGTTTCGACTTTAATGTTAAAGACTTGATCTGTCATGACAGACTTCAGGGTATTAACTGCATAAGCCAAGATACCAAATTTCGTTTTATCTTCAATTTCAACATTATGAATGGCTTCAGGGAGAGACCCGATACTAAAGATATATCCAAAATAGTGATCATTTGCTTTTCCGATATCAATCTTATCAGTTAAATTGAAATCCAGATCTTCAATAGCTCCGTCAATATCTTGATTGATTTCTAAAAGTTTTGTAATCAGGTTACCAGTACCACCTGGTATAATTCCCAGTTTAGGAATATAGTCCCTTTCAGCAATCCCTGAAATAACTTCATTGACTGTACCATCTCCACCAAAAACTAGAATTGATTCATATCTTTCTCTAGCAGCTTCTTCTGCGAAATTTGTAGCATCTTTGGCTTTTTGAGTAATTTTAGTTTCCACATCATCAAAATACTCTCTTGCTTTATTCTCCAGCTTCTCTTTGTAATCTAAAGCTTTTTCTCCTCCAGAAGTTGGATTGATAATTAGCATTATTTTTTTCACTCTGTATTTTCTCCTTAAAATTGAAATAGAAAGGTTATTCTCGATGAAAATCAAGGCGTAAACTAGGGAACTAGCCGTAGACTACTCACGACACTGTTTTGAGTCTGTATATTAGCCTGACGTGGTTTAAAAAGATTTTCTAAGAGTATTAACCTGATGACACATGATATTTGCGTATATTGCTATTATACAATGAAATGTTAAAAAATAGAAATAAATTGCTTTTAATATCGGTTTTTATCTCATATTAAAAAATGATCTATTTCTTACTAGTAGGTTGTTCTTAATCATCCAAACTAGTCTCTCTCCTCCACACGATGGAATATAGTTCGTAGATATTATTGCTATTTTCTAGTTCCGGATAAAGATAAAACTCACTTGAAAGAATATTTTCCCCATATATAAGTCAGTCTTTGTCTGACTAGCTACTAGCAAATAGATGAGTTAATGTTTATTGTCTATTTATGAAGATGAAAATACTTCAGAGGCAGGCACAGCTAAGGATGGAAAAAACTCAATTTTTAAGAGAATATGAAATAATACTCAATCAAAATCAAATAGCAAACTAAAAAGCTAGCCACAGCTTGCTTAAAGCAGGACTTTGAGGTTACAGATCAAACTAACGCGGTCAGCTCAAGACACTGTTTTGAATTTGTAGATTAGACTGACATGGTTTGAAGAAATTTTTGAAGAAGATGAATATCTCTATAATAAAAGGCATCTTATCAAGTGTTTGGAGTACTTGATAAGATGCGCTTTCCTGTTTGTTAAGATTTTTCTCCAACTTTATTATCATTTAAGATAAGACGCTTCCATCATGTTTTGTATCATCATCAACAAACTGTTCTTTTACCAAATCCTTGATATCACTTTTGATACTTTTAGTATCTATAATAGAATCTTCACCGAGTTGGTGAAATGTCGCTTTATCTCTAATAGTATATTCTTGGTCATCGTCATATTTTTTGGTTATCAATCGAATCATCTTTCGTCGTAAAGATTTTTCCCCTTTGATGTTTCCTCTTTCTTTTATCCATGCCACTGCTAAAATGACCAGCATTAGACAACCGACATAACCTAAAAGAGGATACATAATAGATACCAATTCTTTAAACCCCATAAAAGATAAACCATATCCTATAGCGACCGTAGCGATTAGAATAGGGTAAAATCGCTTAGGTTTGTTTGAAGAGAAACGTTTTGCCAAGGCATAAAATAAACTGAAAGCTGTATTAAAAATAAGTCCAAAAATAATTAGAGCATACAGCAAAGAAAATAGAGGATGAATCTGCTCCGCAATTGTTAACATAGGAATATCAACAGTTGAAACAAGTTTTATATTAGCGTATAAAATACCAGTTGCTACAGTAATAATTAAACTAACTACAAGTCCACCTAAGAGACCACTTTTTTCCGCAACACCAATTCTCATGACAGAACCTCCTAAGACAAATGCCATGGATACACCAGTCATAACAGTTAGTGCGAAATAGTTTAGTAAAGAAACCCAGACATTGGGCATTGGAGAAGACAGTGTAGCTGTGATTGCTTCTAACTCTTCAAAATCAAAACTTTTCCCTACGAACGTATGGACTGCCATAATGATAATCATGACAAAGACCAAAGGAGTAAATATCCCAAGAACGCTGGTAATCTTTTCAAAATTAAGAAAACTGACAATAATGACCAAGATAGCACAAATCAATCCTCCCAACCAAAATGGCAAACCAAATTGTTGGTTAAGATTTGAACCAGCTCCTGCAATCATAACAAAACCAATTACAAAGCAGGAAACAATTAAAGCAAAATCAAGAATCTTATTAGTAATAGGCCCGGCAATTTGGGAAAGAACTTCAAAATGATCATTTGAACGGAAATAGCTTCCTAAGGTAATGATAATTTTACCAAAAATAATACTTATGATTCCAAGAACAATCGTTCCAATGATACCCCATTTACCAAAACTAACAAAGTATTGCATTAAATCTTGGCCTGAAGATAGTCCAGCACCAATAACAACGCCTACATAAGCCAATGCTATATTTAAAATACGTTTTAACACTATTTTCTCCTAACCGTTATCACTACAATCAATGATTGTCTATTTAGTATACTATTTTCTTATATTATTGTCAAAAATATAGGTATTAGAACCATGTACATAGAAATATTTCTGTACGATATAGCAAGATAACACAAGGACTAGTCAGCTACTAATCAAACTTCTATCCTCCTAAATTGTTTGGAGATATTAGCTGCTCTTACGTCAGACAAATATCACAAAGATAGCAAGACATTAGACATCCACACAACATTCAACCGATACATTCCAGATGATGACGGTACTAAGACTTTTGCAAGATTTCGAACTACCCACTTAACTAAAAGAGAAATTGAGATACTAGACAAAATGATTGAACTGAACCAGCTCAGTGAAAATACTGACCTAAATTGGTACAAAAGCACTCGTATATTCGTCACAAACACTGATAAGCTAATCCATAGTTCAATTCTAAGCAAATCTCTCCAGCGAGCAAACGAACGCCTTAAACAACCAATCCCCAAACATCTGTCCCCTCACATCTTCAGACATACCACTATTAGCATTTTAGCTGAAAATAAAATTCCGCTAAAAACAATCATGGATAGGGTTGGACATTCTGATTCTGATGTTACTACTTCCATCTATACCCACGTCACGAAGAACATGAAAGATGAAGCAATCAATGTGCTGGACAAAGTGATGAAAAAGATTTTTTAAAAAGTTTTGCCCCTTTTTTGCCCCCTGAACAGAAAAATAGCCCTTCGGATAAAATCCGAGGGGCTAGAAACGTTGTTAAATCAACGGCCGAACTTTTGAGTTTCAAGGTTCGGGATAAAATAGTTCACTGAACTATTTTATTTTTTCAAATTGTAGAATGATTTCAATCCACGGTATTCAGCTACTTCACCAAGTTGGTCTTCGATGCGAAGCAATTGGTTGTATTTAGCGATACGGTCTGTACGTGAAAGTGAACCAGTCTTGATTTGTCCTGCGTTAGTTGCAACTGCAATGTCAGCGATTGTTGAATCTTCAGTTTCACCTGAACGGTGTGATACAACGGCAGTGTAACCAGCTTCTTTTGCCATTTCGATAGCGTCGAATGTTTCAGTAAGAGTACCGATTTGGTTAACTTTGATAAGGATTGAGTTAGCAGCACCTTCTGCAATACCTTTTTCAAGGTAAGAAGTGTTTGTTACGAAGAAGTCGTCACCAACCAATTGAACTTTACCACCAAGACGTTCAGTAAGAGCTTTCCAACCGTCCCAGTCATTTTCATCCATACCATCTTCGATAGTGATGATTGGGTATTTGTTTACCAATTCTTCAAGGTAGTCGATTTGTTCTGCAGCAGTACGTACAGCTGCTCCTTCACCTTCGAATTTAGTGTAGTCGTAAACTTTACGTTCTTTATCGTAAAATTCTGATGAAGCACAGTCAAATCCGATAAATACGTCTTTACCAGGAACATATCCAGCAGCTTCGATAGCAGCAAGGATAGTTTCAACTCCGTCTTCAGTTCCTTCAAAACGAGGAGCAAATCCACCTTCGTCACCTACGGCTGTTTCCAAACCACGAGATTTAAGGATTTTCTTAAGAGCATGGAAGATTTCAGCACCCCAACGAAGAGCTTCTTTGAATGATGGCGCACCAGCAGGTACGATCATGAATTCTTGGAAAGCGATTGGAGCGTCAGAGTGAGAACCACCGTTGATGATGTTCATCATTGGAGTTGGAAGAACTTTAGTGTTGAATCCACCAAGGTAGCTGTAAAGTGGGATTTCAAGGTAGTCAGCAGCAGCACGAGCTACAGCGATAGACACACCAAGGATTGCGTTTGCACCCAATTTACCTTTGTTAGGAGTACCGTCAAGAGCGATCATAGCACGGTCGATAGCTTGTTGATCACGTACATCGTAGCCAATGATAGCTTCAGCAATGATGTTGTTTACGTTGTCAACAGCTTTTTGTGTACCAAGACCACCGTAACGAGATTTGTCACCGTCGCGAAGTTCAACTGCTTCGTGTTCACCAGTAGAAGCTCCTGATGGAACCATACCACGTCCGAAAGCACCTGATTCAGTGTAAACTTCTACTTCAAGTGTTGGGTTACCGCGTGAGTCTAGGACTTCGCGAGCGTAAACATCAGTAATAATTGACATTTTTTACTCTCCTTATGAGTTAAATTTTTTACACCTCTATAATACCTTAAAACCCCTCCTTTTTCAAGAAAAAACGTTATCTTTGTGCAAATTTTCCTTAACTTTATAAAGTAATCGCTTTCTTTTGTCTGTTTTATTCTAACTTTTATGATATACTATTTTCATGACAGATTTATCAAAACAATTACTTGAAAAAGCTCATGGTGGGCCAAAACTAAATCCTGATGAGCAAAGACGCTATCTTGGTACCTTTGAAGAAAGAGTTCTTGGATATGCAGATATTGACACGGCAAATAGCCTTCAGCTAGAAAAAGGCTTTTTATCTATTTTAGAGAACCTTCAGGAAAAGGCTGAGCCACTATTTGTGAAGATTTCACCAACTATCGAATTTGACAAGCAAGTTTTCTACTTGAAGGAAGCCAAAGAAACCAATAGTCAAGCCACCATAGTATCTGAAGAACATACTTCTTCTCCTTTTGGTCTGATTATCCATAGCAATGCACCAGTTCAAGTAGAAGAAAAGAACCTTCGACTTGCTTTTGCAAAACTTTGGGAAGGTAAAAAGGAAGAACCTGCCAAAACATCCATCTGGAAGAAATGGTTTGGCTAAATCTTACTCAGACTTAATAAACGCCCAATATTGGCAGCCGTGTGCTCCAAATAGAGACTGGCATTTTTCAAACTATCTTCCAAAGGTTCGCTTTTCTCTAAAATAGAAAAGGCAGCTTGGATATTTTCAAATGGTAGGGATGGTAAATCTTCAGCAAGACTACCACAAATAGTAATGACAGGAACTCCGACAGGGGTTCTTTTTGCTACGCCTATCGGCGCTTTCCCAGCAAAGCTTTGACTGTCCAGTCTACCTTCGCCAACGATAACTAAATCAGCATCTGCAACTTTCTTATCAAAGTTGATTAAGTTCAAGCAGGTATCAATTCCAGACACGATACTTGCCTGAGCAAAGGCACACAAACCACCAGCAAGGCCTCCACCAGCTCCTGCTCCTTTAATTTCCAATGTTGCAGGGGAGACTTTTTCATAAAAATCTTGGATCGCTTGATCTACGGCCTCAAACATAGTAGAATCTAGACCTTTTTGTTTGCCAAAAGTATAGGTCGCACCTTGATGACCACATAAGGGACTCACGACATCTGCTAAAATACGAATTTGAACATCTTCAGGAATTTCATAGCGATTTTCTGTTGAAACAGAAGCTAAGTTTAATAAGGACTGACCGCAAGCGGGCAAGACATCTCCATCCCTATCATAAAATTGATAACCTAAAGCAGCAGCAATCCCAATTCCTCCGTCATTACTGGCCGTACCACCAACGCCAATATAGATATCTTTAATCCCTTGAGCAATGAGATGGCGAATCAACTCTCCAATACCACAAGTTTGGATTTGAAGTGGATTTCGTTTCTCTATCGGAATTTTTCCAAGGCCAACCAAATCAGCTACTTCAAATAGTGCCAGTTCCCCTTTTTGAAAATAGCGCATGGCTTCTTTTTGTCCAAAAGGGCCTGTCACTTGGATCCATTTTTCTTCAAGGTCAAGAGAATGTCGGATAGCATCTACAGTACCTTCTCCCCCATCACCAACAGGGCAGAGGAGACAGTCTACATCTGCTATCGATTGTTGGAAGCCTCTTTTTATTGATTCAGCCACCTCTTCAGCGCTTAAGCTTTCCTTAAACGAATCCGGTGCAATTACAATCTTCATATTTTCCCTCATTCTAAAAATTCAATCAAAGGCAGAATTTCTAAAAAATCCCTCTTATCAACATGATTCGGTATTTCCTGTTTCAGCACTTCTTTGGCACAAAAAGCAATTCCCAATCCTGCTGATTTCAACATCAATAAATCATTGGCCCCGTCACCGATTGCAATCGTTCTTTCTTGAGAAAGTTTTAGTTCCTTTCTCCATTGTTCCAGAGTCTCTTTTTTAACCTCGGGACAAATAATTTGTCCAACTAATTTTCCTGTTAGATGACCGTCTTTGACTTCAACTTGGTTGGCAGAGAAATGGGTAATACCAAGGGATTTTGCTAATCTATCAACTATTGGTTTAAAGCCACCAGACACCAGACCAACTAGGATGCCGTTCTTTTGGAGAATAGAGATAAATTCCTGGGCATTTGACGTTAGACGTTAGATGAATAGTGTTGAAGACTTTATCAAAGACCGAAATAGGAAGACTTTCCAACAAGGAAACTCTTTTTCGTAAACTGCTTTCAAAGTCTAACTCTCCTCTCATTGCCCGACTTGTAATCAGCGAAATTTCCTCCTCACGACCTGCCTCTTTACCCAAAAGATCAATCACTTCTTCTAGGATTAAGGTTCCATCAACATCCATAACACACAAATCTTTTACTTGAGACATCAGTTCTCCTCTCTAAATAGCCCAAAAATCGTATGAAGTCATCATACGATTTTATCTATCAATTAACTAAACTATGGTACAAGTCAAGGTATGACCTGCAGGCTGTATCCCATGAGAAATCACACTCCATAGCTTGTTTTTGTAGATTTCTCCAAACATCAGGATGGTTTCTATACAAGTCCAAAGCTGTTTGGAAAGTCCAATTTAACCAGTAAGGAGATAGATTGTCAAAGCTAAAGCCAGTACCGCTTCCTTCGATTGGATTGAAAGCGCGAACGGTATCTCGCAAGCCACCAACTTCATGGACCAATGGCAAGGTTCCGTAACGCATGGCCATCATCTGAGACAAGCCACATGGTTCAAAACGACTTGGCATGAGGAAGAGGTCACAAGCAGCGTAGACTTCTTGAGCAAGTTTGACATCAAAAGTAATATTTGCTGATAGCTTGTCTGGGTAGATTTGAGCAAACCATGAGAAAGCTCCTTCAAAGGCTGGATCGCCAGTTCCCAAAAGAACAATCTGAACATCATTTTGCAAGATATGGTGAAGACTTTCAACCACCACATCAAAACCTTTTTGACGTGTCAAACGAGAAACAATTCCCACCAGTGGAACGTCGGCTCTAACTGGCAAGCCAACTCTTTCTTGCAATTTTGCCTTGTTTTGGGCCTTCCCAGACAAATCTTCCTGATTAAAATGATAATCTAATAGGGTATCCGTCTGAGGATTATAAAGATCAGCATCAATCCCGTTCACGATACCAGATACTTTACCAGACTCCATTCGAAGAATTTGATCCAAGTTACATCCGAACTGACTGGTCATAATTTCATGAGCATAGCTAGGCGAAACAGTTGAAACACGATCCGCATAAAGAATACCAGCCTTCATCCAGTTCAGACAATTGTTCCAGCGAAGGGTACCATCAGCATAACGCTCAAAGCCAACTCCAAACAAATCCCATAACATTCCTTCTGAGAATTGTCCTTGGAATTCCAAATTATGAATGGTTAAAACAGTTTTTATTCCTTGATAGGCTTGAATCCAACGGTATTTTTCCTTTAACAAGAAAGGAATCATAGCTGTATGGTAGTCATGAACATGGAGAAGGTCAGGAATAAAGTCAATTCTTTCCATAGCCTCAATGGCAGCCAGTTGGAAAAAGGCAAAGCGTTCTCCGTCATCAAAATCACCGTAAACATGACCACGGAAGAAATAGTATTGGTTGTCAATAAAGTAGAAGGTCACACCATTTAGTACTGTTTTCTTAATCCCACAGTACTGTCTGCGCCAACCAACACTCACCTCAAAATGAAGAACATCTTCAATCTGATTTCCAAATTTAGCCTCTACCATGTCATAGTAGGGTAAAATCACTGCAACTTCATGCCCAGCTTTTACCAGTGATTTAGGAAGAGCGCCAATGACGTCTCCCAAACCACCTGTTTTTGAAAAGGGTGCACCCTCAGCTGCTACAAATAAAATTTTCATGAATGAATATCCTCTGTTACTTTGCTACCTTTCTTAACGACAACTGGATGTTCTGCAGTTCCTCGAATCACAACACCAGGCTCAACTTCAACACCCTTGTCCAAGATAGCATATTCGACCTGAGCTCCTTCTCCAATAACAACACGAGGGAAGAGCAGGCTATCTTTAACCAAGCTATCCTTGTGGACATGAATATTACGTGATAGAACAGAATTAGCCACTTGACCTTCAATGATACTACCAGAAGCAAACTGAGAAGTACTTACCTTAGATGTATTGGCATAGTAAGTTGGCTCTTCGTTTTTAACCTTTGTATAAATCTTTTGATTTGGTGAGAAGAGAGAGTAGAATTTTTGTGATTCAAGCATATCTTTGTTAGATTGATAATAAGACTCTACAGAGTGAATATTTGCCAGATAACCTGTGTACTCGTAGGCAAAAGCCTCTTCTTTTGCAGCCAAATCCCGTAAAACATAGCGCAACTTCTCTGGATGTTCTTTCTTAGCTTCTTCTTCTAAGCGTTCAATCAACCAAGGTGTATCAACGACAAAGATATCTGTAGACATGTTATAGATTTGATCTGGTAACTTGCTATCAAAGAGTTTATGAGAACGAACATGGTCTGTTTCATCCACTTCCAAGATTGCGTTTACTTCTGAAATGTCTTTCTTAGCTAGTTTTTTATAAACTACAGTGATAGGCCCTTTTGTTGTACTATGTAGATGGAAAACTTGGTTCAAATCAATATTAATCAAAACATCACAGTTGAGGGCAACTGTTTGGTTGGAGCCAGAACGTTTCAAATAAGTAAGAAGCTGTTGGTAGTATTCTTTTCCAACTGTGCTACTTTCTACACGGGTATTGTAAATACCTAGATAATAGTGACTGAGAAGAGTTGATAAGCCCCACTCACGTCCTGAACGGATATGGTCAAAGACAGAACTGATATTATCTTGTTGGAAAATACCAAAGATACTACGGACACCTGCATTAGCAAGACTTGAAAGCGGGAAGTCAATCAAGCGATATTTACCACCAAATGGCAAACTAGCTACTGGACGGTGGTCTGTCAGTGTTGACATATCATGAAAACCAACTGTATTTCCTAAAATGGCTGAATATTTATCAATCTTCATCTGTTGCTACCCCCACTACTTCATTATATCCTACAACTTGTACTTCTTCTGTTCCATCAATTTCGACACCGTCAGAAATAACTGCACCTTCACCAATAATGGCACGTTTAATTTTAGCTCCCTGACCAACAATTGCACCACTCATGATAACTGAATCTACTACTTCTGCCCCTTCGCGAACTTGCGCACCTGTTGAAAGGATAGAATGTTTAACAGTTCCATCTACAAAACAGCCATCAACAACCAAGGAATCTTCCACATGAGCATTTGCCCCAAGGAAGTTTGGTGGTGAAATTAAGTTTCTTGAGTAAATCTTCCATTGACGGTTACGGCTGTCCAAGGCATTCTCTGGAGAAATGTACTCCATATTTGCTTCCCAAAGTGACTCAATGGTACCAACATCTTTCCAGTAGCCATTAAACTCATATGCATAGACACTTTCACCTGACTCAAGGTAATTTGGAATGACATTTTTACCAAAATCTGACATATCTACATTGCTCTTTTCAGCAGCAACAAGCATATTGCGCAGACGTTGCCAATCAAAGATGTAAATACCCATAGAAGCCTTTGTAGATTTTGGTTGTGCTGGCTTTTCTTCAAATTCAACAATGCGGTTATTGGCATCTGTGTTCATAATACCAAAACGGCTAGCTTCTTTTAGAGGAACATCAAGAACTGCTACTGTCAAACTAGCATTATTATCCTTGTGTGACTGGAGCATATCATCATAGTCCATTTTATAGATGTGGTCCCCAGACAGAATCAAGACATACTCAGGATTGACACTGTCGATATAGTCAATATTTTGGTAAATAGCGTGACTAGTCCCTTCGAACCAACGATTTCCTTCACTTGCAGAATACGGTTGAAGAATAGAGACACCAGAATTGATACCGTCTAGTCCCCAGCTTGAACCATTCCCAATATGGTTATTGAGAGCAAGAGGTTGGTACTGTGTAATGACTCCAACATTGTGAATCCCTGAGTTGGCACAGTTTGAAAGAGCAAAGTCAATGATACGGTAGCGCCCACCAAATTGCACAGCTGGTTTTGCAAGGTTTTGAGTGAGTTTTCCGAGACGAGTTCCTTGCCCACCAGCAAGAATCAAAGCTAACATTTCATTCTTCATTTTCTACTCCTTTTTGGTTTTTATTTGTGACGGTTTTTGCAGATTTCAAGCGGCGTTTGATTTTCCAAACACTTGCTCCCATAGCCGGTAGGGTAAAGGTCAAGGTCTGCTCATAATCTTTCCATAGTCCTTCTTGCGTTTGAACAGTTTGATTATGTTCTTTCCAAACGCCTCCCCACTCTTCTAACTCAGTATTCCAGACTTCTTCATAAATCCCTGCAATAGGCAGTCCAATTGTAAAATCTTTTCGTTCAACAGGTGCCATATTAAAGACGCAGACTAGCATGTCGCCCTTCTTACCCTTACGGATGAAGGAAAGAACACTCTGGTCTCGATTATCCGCATCAATGATTTCAATACCATCATAGCTGGTATCAATTTCCCACAGACAGCGGTTGTCTTTGTAAAACTGGTTTAGCTGAGAAGTGAAATACTTCATCTTAGCATTCATTGGGTCTTCTAGGTTAGACCATTCTAGTTGTTCTTCAGATTTCCATTCTAGGAATTGACCGTATTCGCTACCCATGAAGAGCAATTTCTTACCAGGGTGACAAATTTGGTAAGTGTAGAGATTGCGTAAGCCTGCGAATTGATTGTAACGATCTCCCCACATCTTATGCATCATACTCTTCTTACCATGAACCACTTCATCGTGCGAGAATGGCAAGAGATAGTTTTCATTGAAAACATACATAAAGCTGAAAGTCACCAAATTAAAGTCATATTTACGATAAATCGGATCTTCTTCGTAGAAACGGAGGATATCATTCATCCAGCCCATGTTCCATTTGTAGTCAAATCCTAGACCACCAAGCTCTTTCATTCCCGTAATCTTGGTTGCAGACGAACTTTCTTCTGCAATCATCATCACATCTGGATATTCTAACTTAATAATCTCATTCAAGCGTTGAAGGAAATAATAACCTTCATAGTTGAGATTTCCCCCATCTTTATTAGGTGTCCATGGAGCATCATCATAGTCCAAATAAAGCATGTTGCTAACAGCATCCACACGAATACCATCCAAATGATAGACATCGATCCAATGCTTAATACAAGAAATTAAGAAGGACTGGACTTCATTTTTTCCAAGGTCAAAATTAAGGGCACCCCAACCATAGTTATGAGCCTTATTATGGTCTTGGTATTCAAAAGTCGGTGTCCCATCATAATAGGCTAAGGCATCATCGTTGATGGTAAAGTGACCTGGTACCCAGTCCACAATAACCCCAATATTATTGATATGACACTCCTCTACAAAATCTTGAAACTCCTCTGGTCGGCCATAAGCATACTCTAAAGCGAAGCAACCCATAAGCTGATAACCCCAACTCAAACCTAGTGGATGGGACATCAAGGGCATAAACTCAATATGAGTATAGTTCATTTCAACGAGATAAGGAATGAGTTCATCCTTGAGCTGGGCAAAACTATAAGGACTGCCATCAGGATTTCTTTTCCATGATCCAGCGTGAACTTCATAGATATTGACAGGACGTTCAGCAAAGCCCCAACGTTTTCTTCGTGCCAGCCAAAGTCCATCCTTCCATTTCTTTTCTGGAAGCTCTGTTACGATTGCCCCTGTTCCTGGACGCGCCTCATATCTGACAGCAAAAGGGTCAATCTTCATCAGTTGATGACCATTTTGACGTGTGACATGATATTTGTAAATATGCCCTTCTTGAGCCATGTTGGTAAAGACTTCCCAGACCCCAAAGTCATTTCTTACCATTGGAATCTGACCCTCAATCCAGTTGGTAAAATCCCCCACCAAGTGGACAGCCTGAGCATTGGGAGCCCATACACGAAATGTATAACCATACTCTCCATTTAGCTCTTCCCTATGTGCTCCTAGATAATGCTGAAGGTGAAAATTTTCTCCTGTCATAAAGGTGCGCAAAGCTTCTCTTTTATCCATAATACCTCCCCTTTTCTGTAAGCGTTTTCTATGTTTTTATTATACTACCTTTTTAGAGAAGATTCAAGTAAATTACTATACTTCTTTAAAATTATTTTGAAAATCTACAAAAAGTTCACTTTCTCGTTCAATTGTAAAGCAATATTTTTTCAAAAAAATGTGAAAACGCCTTTCTTTTCTCTACTATAATACCAAAAAGTTCGTATTTTTGCTACCAATATTATTTTTTTATAGCAAAAAATAAAACCAGGAAAATAATTTCCTGATTTTACACGTTTGATGAAAGTATTTATCAAATTTTCTATACAAGTGAGTTGTTAGCTAAGCTCTTTCTATTCGTTCACTTCCAATGATGTGTTAGAATAGCGAGATAGATGGTCTTTATAAAACACTCAAGACGGCTAGACTAATATCATCTAAAACATTATCTTCTTTTGAACGACTATTAGTTACCAACATAGCTAAATTTCCTGCATTTTCAAATTGATAGGGTTCTGATTTAGCATTCACAACCACCAAGAGGTGTTCTTTCCCATGAACTTCATAGATAAGGCAGCCGCTATGTTCAATCGCGGAATGCACAAAGACATGATGGTAAATTTCATCATAGCTAGAGTAAGAAAAGGCACCAGTTTTTGTCTTCAATCGGATGACTTGACGAATAAATTCAATACTGTCTTGACGCTCATTGATCAAATCCCAGTTGACTTGGTTCACACTGTCAGGAGCATTATAGCTATTCATCGCACGCTCTCTATCATCATGTGTCAACTCACCATTCTCACCAGTCGCAACCAGTTTGGTACGACCAAATTCTTGACCGATTTCCATAAAGGCCATCCCCTGCATGAGTAGATTCATGGCTGTGGCTGTCTCAACCTTGCGCATGATTTGTTCTGAACTTTGGTCTGGATGAAGGGTTGCCAATAAATCGTGAAGATTGTAATTGTCATGGGCTTCCACATAGTTAAGCACCTGATTGGGATGTGTATAGGTTCCTAATTCACGACTTCCTAGGATTGCTTTAGCTAGAATTGGCTCTGTCGCAGCACCACTGACAAAACCTGACTTGATAGCACCGTAAACTTCTCCACCTTTGACAGCATCACGCTGATTGTCATTAAAGAAACCAATATTTGGCATTTCGTAGGCGTTGTCTTTCTTAGCCTTATCATAAGGGGCAAGGCCTGTTCCCATATCCCATCCTTCTCCATAGAGGATAATGTTAGGGTCGATTTCATCCAAGCTCTGACGAATCATCTGCATGGTCTTGACATCATGAATCCCCATCAAGTCAAAACGGAAGCCGTCAATATTGTATTCCTGCACCCAGTATAGAAGAGAATCAATCATATACTTGCGGAACATTTCGTGTTCACTGGCTGTTTCATTTCCAACACCCGTTCCATTCTGGAAGGTACCGTCTGGATTCATACGATAATAGTAATCAGGGACTGTTGTTTGGAAAGGTGCATCAACAACTGAGAAGGTATGGTTATAGACCACATCCATAATAACACCAATACCCGCATCGTGGTAAGCTTGAACCATGGTCTTCAAATCACGAATGACCTGAGCTGGATCCTCTGGATTAGTTGAAAAACTAGTTTCTGGCGCGTTATAGTTTTGTGGGTCATAACCCCAGTTGTAGGTTACATTCCCGTCCTCATCGTATTCTTTGTGACGGTCTGCAATTGGTTGCAACTGAACATAATTGTAGCCCAACTTCTTGATGTGATCAAAAGCAGTTGACTGATCGTACTGGTTAACCGTTCCAGTCTGAGCAGCACCCAAGAACGTTCCTCGAAGATGTTCATCCACACCTGAGGTCGGTGATTGGGTCAAATCACGAATATGCATTTCACAAATAACTGCCTTACATGGATTTTCCAAACGCCAAGCAGCATCAGAACCATGCTTGACCTCGAAATTTTCAACCTGCTTTTCTGCATGGTTCAGAATAGCAGAACGTTTGCCATCAGGACTGGTCGCAATGGTGTAAGGATCGCGTGTCAGTGTTTGGTGATGAGGGAATTGGACCTGATACTGATAAGCCTTACCAGTCAAATCTTCCTCAACATCCAAACTCCAGACACCAATAGTATTGTCCTTATGGTTATAAGAGTAGCGATTGCCTCTCTCCATATCAAAAGTCTTCCAAACAGGTGCATCATTAGTAGCTGATTCATAAACCACAACCTGCACTGCTGTCGCTGTTGGTGACCAAAGGGAAAAATGAGCCTGATTGTCCTCTACACGGCAACCCAATTCCCCTTGGTAGCCCCAATGATGGTCAAAACTAGCACTGTTAATGGCCTTATCAAAGGCAAAAGGATTTTGATTTTTATAGA
Organism: Streptococcus parapneumoniae; assembly: GCF_037076355.1. NCBI lineage: Bacteria > Bacillati > Bacillota > Bacilli > Lactobacillales > Streptococcaceae > Streptococcus > Streptococcus parapneumoniae. Next base: position 1,124,805 of record NZ_AP026968.1, read on the forward strand.
AAGAACTGGCAATAGCAGGATTTTCAGAGTAATAAATCCGATCATCGCCTTCCAAAATCCAGACCTCTGTTAATAGGGGATAGTGATTAAAACGGATAGCATATTCTTTACTAGTTTGACCTGTATGAACCACAAAATTCAAACTTTCTAAGGGATGAGCGCTTGGGTGTTCAAAGCTAAATAAGGCTCCAAAATAATCTTCTTGGTAAGTTAGTAAATCAATTCGTTGATCCTTACTCTTTACAAAAGAGCAAGTGTCATATTCACCATTCTTGCGATGGTAATGAATGCGCATAGGGTAAGTATACATTTTTATTTTTCCTTTTTATTTTATTTCTGTTTCACTAATAAATTCTTGACCAATCTCGTCTCAATTAACAGACATAGTCAAATGATCCAAACTCTGTTTTTAAACGATCATTACAAACTTTCTAGCCATGCCTCGTCTCTAACCTCAATACCAAGTTCTTGTGCCTTTTGAAGTTTACTTCCAGCATCTGCTCCTGCAACAACAAGATCGGTCTTTTTAGAAACACTGCCTGTTACTTTTGCACCCAGACTTTCGAGTTTACTTTTAGCTTCTGAGCGCTTGAGACGTTCTAATTTTCCAGTCAATACCACGGTCAAGCCTGACAAGGCTGCATCCGCTACTACTGTCTGACCTTTATAATCCAAATTGACCCCAGCTTCTTTCAATTCTCTGAAGAGAATTTCAGAGCCTTCTGTCGCAAAATAAGTCTGGAGACTTTTGGCAATCACGCCACCCAGACTTTCAATACTAGCCACTTCCTCTGGATCTGCCTGAGCCAGATTTTCAATTGAATGGAAATGTTGAAGTAAGAGCTGACTGGCCTTGCTTCCTACATGGCGAATTCCCAAACCAAATAAGAGCTTCTCGGCAGAATTTTCCTTAGATGCTTGAATGGCCTGATACAGTTTAGAAGCAGACTTTTCCTTGACCCCCTCTAAAAGAAGGAAATCTTCTTCTTGTAATCGGTAAATATCCGCCACATCCTTGACTAGATTGGCAGCAAAAAGCTTCTCAACAATAGATGGACCAAGGCCTGTAATATTCATAGCATCTCGAGAGGCAAAGTGAATCAAACCTTCCATGATTTGAGCAGGGCAACGCGGATTGATACAACGCAGGGCCACTTCATCTTCAAAGTGCAACAAGTCAGAGTCACAACTTGGACAGTTTGTAGGAATATCTAGTTTCTCTTCAGAAACCCGTTTGGACTCTACCACGCGTAAAACGGCAGGGATGATGTCCCCGGCCTTATAGACGATGACCGTGTCGTCTTTACGGATATCTTTTTCAGCAATATAATCCACATTGTGCAGGGTCGCACGACTAACTGTTGTACCAGCTAGCTGAACAGGAGTCAGATTTGCAGTTGGGGTTACAACACCCGTACGGCCAACTGTCCAATCAACTGATAAGAGTTGAGCTTCTTTTTCCTCAGCAGGAAACTTGTAGGCTACTGCCCACTTTGGAGCCTTAACGGTAAAACCAAGTTCTTCTTGACTTGCCAGGTCATTGACCTTAATCACCACACCATCGATATCATAAGGCAGATTGTCCCGTTCCTCTCCTACTTCTTGGATAAAATCCCAGATTTCATCTATGTTTTCAGCCAAAATCCGCTTAGGATTGACTACAAAACCGAGCTGTTCTAGGTGCTTCAAAACCTTTTCTTGGCTGTCACGAGTTGAAGGGCTGACTTCCTGATAGAGAAACGTTGCAAGATTACGCTTGGCTACTACTGCTGTATCCAACTGACGCAGGGTGCCTGCTGCCGCATTACGAGGATTGGCAAATTCAGGCTCTCCATTTTCTTGGCGAGCTTGGTTGACCTGGTCAAAAGAAGCGCGTGGCATGTAACATTCCCCACGAACGGTGATATCTAGTTCTTCTGGCAAAGTTAAGGGAATATCCTTGACGCGTTTGAGGTTTTCTGTGATATTTTCACCAATTGAACCATCTCCACGTGTTGCCCCAGCAAGCAAAATCCCCTTTTCATAAGTTAGCGAGATAGATAAGCCATCGATTTTCAGCTCACAAATATAGGTCGGATGAGCCACTTCCTTACGAACACGCGCATCAAAAGCTTCAAGCTCCTCACGTGAAAAAGCATCCTGCAAACTATAAAGAGGATACTGATGACTGTATTTTTCAAAACAATCTAAAACCTTGCCACCAACACGATGGGTCGGACTATCTGCTAACACTTGATCTGGATAGGCAGTTTCTAACTCGACCAACTCACGGTAAAGACGGTCGTACTCACTGTCTGAAACCGATGGATTATCGCTGGTATAGTACTCAGTCGCATAGCGATTGAGTAAGGCGACTAACTCATTCATTCTTTTATTCATAAGACCATTTTACCATAAACTAAGCCCTCCTCACAAACGAGAAGGGCGGAAAAAACACTTAGTTTGAAATTATTTTTGAAACTCAAGCAGCCTTATATCAATTTTTCAAAATGAGTTCGAACATATCCGAGAGCTAAGAAAGATAAGACTACAACTCCAAGTCCAATAATCAAGAAAGAATAAAGATGAACACTTGGAAGAAAGGTCATCAAACCTGTTGCAATTGGCATAAAAAGTATAGCTAAGGTATAAATCGAACTGAGAACTCTACCAAGATATTCACCTTCAACCTTGGTTTGTACCTGAGTAAAAAAGTGAATATTGAAAATCGTCATAAATAATTCACAAATGAAATTCCCTGAAAAAGTCAGATAGGATGGGAGAGTGAAACCCATTATCATCACTCCAAGTCCAGTCAAAGCCAATAAAAACAGAAGCATTTCCATACTGGCTTTAATCTTACTAGCTAGTAGGGCCCCAACAATAGAACCGATAGCACCCATTGTTAAAATAGTGGCATAGGCACCTTGTACTCCATAGAGCTGATTTGAAAAGGGAAGGAGGTAATTAAAAGCTGCAAAGAAAAAATTGACACTTGAAGCCATGACTAGTAAAAAGAAGATTTCCCTTTGCTTCACAATATAGTGAACTCCCTCCTTGATATCAGCACAAATAACTTTGAATGTAAGTTTCTTCTCCCCCAAAGTTTTATCTTCTTTTTTTGGAAGCAAGGCTACCAAACCAAAAGCGAGGAAAAAACTAAAGGCATCTAATACCAAAGTAATGCGAAGACTTGCAAATTGTAAGACCAGAAAAGAAAGCACAGGGGAACTCACACTGACAACCTGCATCACCAATTCCAAACGAGAATTGTAGAGGACCAGTTCATCCTTCTCTACCAATTCTGTGATAATGGCCTTATTTGCTGGTCTAGAAAAGGCAAAGGCAATCGCCTGCACAATATTAGCCCCAATCAAAGCTCCAATCATCCAGCTGTCATTCCTTATAAAAGAAATAGCCAGACAAAGAATCCCACAAACAAGGTCTGCCACCATTAAAATCTTACGACGAGAAAAACGGTCTGAAATGACTCCGCCAAAGGGATTTACGAGAATAGATGTGACGAGTTCAGAAATTTGATACATTCCTAAAACAGTCTGGCCGATGGCCCCCATGGAAGCCAACCAGACACTATTTCCATAATCATAGAGCATATTCCCTATCTTGTTAACAGCTCCACGACTAATCAGCTGTACTGCATAGCGATTCATATAAAAACTCCTCTCAAATTTTGAAACTATTGTATCAAAACCGAAAGGAGCTTTTTATTTTTTCCCTTATTTGGGAAAATTAATCTTTGACAAATTTTTCGTAGTGTTCCTGATAGTAGGCTACTTGCTCTGGAAGACCTAACACGTCAAAAATATGCATGGCCTCTTGCATTTGCTTACAACCTTCTTTACACTGTCCTTTTTGGTACAAGGCAAAACCTTTTAAGTAATGTAAAATATTTCGTTCATAAAGACTAATGTTTTTACCAATAATCTTCTCTGTATAAGTCTCAAAATAGCTTGCATTGTCAAAAGAAAAATGCTCTAAACAATGCTGGTAACAATTGAGGGCCAAAATCAACACTAATCTCTTATGGCGACCAATCTCTAGGTAAAATTCCTCCCTCTCCATAACTTCTCTACCAATCCGAGTGACATAGTCCACATCGTAGAAACTATAGAGGTTACCAAACAGAATCAACTCATACATGGTCCATTCTTCTGTTTTAAAGAGATAATCTGCTACCTTATCCAAATCATCCTGCTTCATCTCATAACTCGAATCTCTTTGACAAATCAAACCTTGTAACAAAATCCAGTTCAGCTCAAAATAGAGGGGAGTCGTCGAACTCTTAGCCTTTTCAAGTTGTTCTCTTTGAAGCTTTTTAAAACCTGCAATATCATTTGAGTAGTAAAGTGGGATAATCTGCGCCATCATAGATACATGTTCATGATTGTGAAAATTCCTAGCCTTGTCCATGAAATTTTCGATTGTTACATGAATGTTATCCAAAATCTCAAAGAAACGCGAGACTGCTAGGTCAGACTCCCCAAGCTCAAAGCGAGATAACTGAGAAGTTGAACAGGACTCCCCTGCCGCCTCCTTTAAAGAATAATTTCCACTTGTCCGAAATTCACGAAATACTTTTCCAAGATGTTCCATTTTACACCTGCTCTGATAATTCTTCCCACTCAAGCATGGCTTCTTCCTGACGATGGCTGATTTTGTCCAGTTCAGCCTGCAATTCCATCAGTTTGCTGGCATCGTTTGTTTCCAACATTTGTTCAGAAATGGCTTGACTTTGACTTTCTAGCTCTTCAATTTCAGCTTCTAGACTTTCGATTTGTCGCATGAGTTTGCGAACTTCTTTTTGACTTTCTTTCTGAGCTTGATAGTCATTAACTGAGCTTGCTTCTTTTGCTTGATTGCTAGTTGAATCTTCCTCAGTCTGACTCATTTCTACTTCTGCTTTCTTCTCGACATAGTAGTCGTAATCTCCAAGATAGAGAGTTGATCCATTCTCGGACAATTCCAGTACATGAGTTGCTACACGATTGATAAAGTAACGGTCATGGCTGACGAATAGAAGAGTTCCATCAAAGTCAATCAAGGCATTTTCTAGCACTTCCTTGCTATCAATATCCAAGTGGTTGGTTGGCTCATCCAGAATCAGGAAGTTGTTGTTTTCCATAGACAATTTAGCCAAAAGCAAACGCGCTTTCTCGCCACCTGACAACATGCCAACTGATTTTTTAACATCCTCTCCTGAGAAAAGGAAGGAACCTAGACGGTTACGAATTTCAACTTCTGGTGTCAGTTTAAAATCATTCCAGAGTTCATCCAGTACAGTATTACTTGGTGTCAGCTTGCTTTGGGTTTGGTCATAGTAACCAATCTCAACATTAGCGCCAAAGCGCTTTTCACCCTTGATAAAAGGAATCTGATCCACGATTGATTTGATAAAGGTTGACTTGCCAATACCATTGGGACCAACGATAGCGACAGCATTCATCTTACGAAGGTCTAGGTTAATCGGTTGTGACAAGACTTCCTCGTCATAACCAATAGCCGCATTTTCAACAGTCAGGACAACATTGCCCGACGTTTTTTCAGACTGGAAAGTCATGTTAGCAGATTTCTTACCAGCTTCAGGCTTGTCCAAACGCTCCATTTTTTCCAGTTGTTTGCGTCGAGATTGGGCACGTTTGGTCGTTGAAGCTCGGACTAGATTACGATTGACAAAGTCTTCCAGAGCTGCGATTTCCTTCTGTTGCTTTTCATAGTTTTTTGCTTCAGTTGCTAGTTTTTGATCCTTTAACTCGACAAAACGAGAGTAATTACCCACATAGCGATCCAAAGAATGCTTGGTCAAATCTAGCGTAATTGTCGCAACCTTATCCAAGAAATAACGGTCGTGGCTGACGATAATAAGGGCACCACTATAGTTTACCAAGTAATTCTCTAGCCAGGCAATGGTTTCAATATCCAAGTGGTTGGTTGGCTCGTCCAAGACCAATAGATTGGGCTTTTCAAGGAGCATTTTGGCAAGCGCCAGACGGGTATTTTGACCACCAGAAAGCTCAGCAATTTTCATCTGCCACATAGACTCGTCAAACTTGAAACCATTCAAAATCGCTCGAATATCAGCTTCATAGGTAAAGCCACCTGCTTGGCGAAAATTCTCAGATAAGCGGTCGTAATCTGACATCAGCTTATTCAAGTCCTCACCAGACTTTTCACCCATCTCCAGTTCCATCTGACGAAGTTGTTTCTCAGTCCGACGCAAGTCATCAAAGACATGAAGCATCTCATCGTAGATGGTATTTTCAGACTCAAAACGGCTATCTTGGGCTAGGTAAGATAGAGAAATATCTTTTTTCTTATTGATTTCTCCGCTAGTTGGCTCCTCTTCTCCAACTAAAATCTTCAAAAGAGTAGACTTACCTGCACCATTTTTCCCAACAAGGGCAATCCTATCACGTTCATCAACCTGCAGGTTGATATTATCAAAAAGAACTTCTCCTGCAAAAGAACGTTCAATTTTATTAGCTTGTAAAATAATCATACAAGTAGTATAGCATGTTTCCCTAAGGCATTCAAGATAATCGTAAGTCTTTTAGTACAATTTTTGTAACATAAAATAAATTATGTATATTTCATGTTATATTCCTTCGCTATCTTGTTGGATTTTCTAACCAGCTAATCTTGCTTCAAATAGTTATCGCACAAGTCTATTATTTAATTCTTTTCATTATATACGTACGTATAGCAAATTGAAATAAGATGAGAACAAATCGATTGGGAAAGTAAAATTAATTTCTATAAATGTTTTAGCAATTGTTTCGTACTATTTTAGATTCAGCTACTATATATACAATATTTTCGGAGCATTCAACTTTTTAACTCTATTTATTACTAGATTTCATAATTAAAAAGCCTACTGACCAAGCTAGAAAACTTGATACAATAGGCTTTTTAAAGGCTGATTATTTAACAGCGTCTTTTTGTAAAGGATATACTTCATAGCTATATATTGGAAGAAAGTTTCGAAAAATAAGTATAAATACGTTTAAAAATAAATTTAGTTCTAGGGGAGAAGATATATAAGTTTTAAACTTATGCCCTAAAAATGCCCCAAATCTAATTTTTAAATTTTTGGGGCATATCAAATCCCCCCTATTCTTCATGTAAACGCTTTTTTGAAGAATAGGATTGTGATTTTGGTTTCTAATCGTTCAAAATGCGTGTTTTTGCAAAATAGAAATACAAACTCTAATTTTGTTAACGTCAACAAAATTGGCAACCAAGCGCTTTATAAAGCTATTTGTTGATGTCAACAAGTCAATTTCAGACAAACAAAAAAACCGCAAGCCTGAGCCTGCGGTGAAAGAACAATTTAGAAAGTTTCCTTTCTATTTATTTAACTGTAATCAAGCCTTCTGGCTCTACTGTGAACTCTGGCTTGTTTGCCATTGTTCCGTCTGGTTTGATGTAGTACCAGCCTTGACCTGCTCTGACGAATTCATTAGATACCATGTTTCCGTCCTTACTATCTAGGTAGTACCATGTGTCCTTATACTTGACCCATCCTGTCTTCATAGCGCCCTCTGTGTCAAAATAATACCACTTATCAGCGATTTTCTTCCAGCCTGTCGCCATTTCACCTGACTGGTCAAAGTAGTACCAGTTGCCGTCCGTGTGCTTCTTCCAGCGTTCTGCGAGCATATAGCCTGAGCCGTCGAAGTAATACCAGGTTCCGTTGATTTTCTCAAACTTGTCTTTTGGATAAGAGCCGTCTGAGTGTACGTACCAGTAGCCTGTATCGTTCTTCTTCCAACCTGCTTCAACGCTCAAGCCGTTTTCAATGTCATACTTGAATTGTTCACGGCTGATACCCCAACTTGCAAGATAAGGATAAGGGTCAACGTGGTCTGAACGGTTATCGGGTTGATTATTGGTACAGTATTCATGCGTTTTGATACCTGCTAGGTCGTCTGTATCAAGAGTTTTTGGCAATCCTGCTTCATCTGCTAGGTTTCGAAGCAATTCGATGTACAGACGGTAATCTGTCATGAACTCTTCTTCAGTTGAATGGCTTTCAATCAGTTCAACTGCTGCATAAGTCTCCGCATTCCAACCTCCACCGACGTCCCACGAGCCGTTATTTACAGGTCCTACTTGCATAACTCGACCATTTCCGACCACATGAGAAAAGAACCCTAGTTCAGGGTCCTTTCTCCAATGATAGTCAGCTTCATTTTGTACGGTTGAATTGCGGTTTCCAGTTGAGTGGGCATGTACTTGACGGTATGGCGCATAGCCAACTTGAGGCAAGTCTGTACGTAGTCTGCTTGTATCGATATCCATATTACTCCTCACTTGGTTTCTTATATTCAAGCGCTCGTGTGCTGTCTGTAATACCGCTTGTTGTCGGGTCATTGACCAGACCGATAGCAGTCAAGAACACGAATACCGCATTAACAAGTAAAATCAGCTTGTTGCCGATATCACCTAAATCAAGATGATATCCAAAGACTGCTGCACCAGCTTGCAAGACAAGCAAGAAGGCTGGAATTGCAGTCAGATAAAAGTATTTATTTTCTAGTCGTAGTTTCCAGTTAATCATATATTTTTCCTTTCCATTATGGCAACGTTGTAGGCCAAGGGTCGTCTGTTAGGTATGAAATAGCACTTACACGGATATCACCAATGTCTCGGTCGGTTGGTACTGGGTTTAAGAACTGAAACCTTAACTGGTTTTGGTCTGCAGCTCCTCCTACATACCATGTACCGTACACGATCCCATTATCGTTGTATATAGAGCCGATTAATGAGTTGGGAGTCCTAAAACCTTGCGGTATGCCATTATAATATATGATGAACACGTTTCGTTCCCTATCGCTTTCTTGAGATTGATAGCTTGCTCCATTACGTCTTTCAATCCCAAACCATCCCCATTGAAGTCCTCCAAATTGATATGTCACTAGATTGTTAACACGTCTTATTTTTACGAACGAATTTCCTAATCTTGAAACTGAGTTAAGTGTCCTCCAACCAGTATCACCTATCAACACCTGCCAACCTGTGTTACCGTTCCCACTCTCTTTAATCCATTTCAGAGCGCCGTTTGTGGCATTGACATCTACATAGGTTATTCCGATTTCAGCAACTATACGGCCTTCTGGTGAGCCTGTACCACGGATTTCTTGCCCTACGTTATCTGGTATCGGCAGAGTGACATGATTACCCCCGACAATGCCGAGGGTATTTCCAGTCAGTGTCAGCATTGGCTCAGGCTTTTGATTTAGCGCCTTGATATCCTTACCGATTTCATAAGCTAATTGGTCAACATTATTAAAAAAATTATGAGCCATACAATCACTCTTTTGCATTGTTATAGGTTTCCACTAGGTCAACAGTGGTAAACTCGTCAATACGACGGCCGAGATCAGCCAATTTCTGCACAACTGCGCCTTCAGTATCGCCGCTCATGCTGGCGATCATCGTAGCAATTTCTTTCAAGGTATCAAGGTTCTCAGGCGTTCCTTCACCCAAGATTTCAGCCTTAACCTCGGATTTAGCTTGAGTAACTGCCTGTGAGATAGCTTGATTCATTGCTGAAGTCTCCACTTTAGTGCTGACGCTTTGCTTCACTTCCTTGATATCTGCTCCTACTGCTTGTGCAAATGCTGTTAATTTTGTAGTATCCATTTTGTGTTACACCTTTCCTAAATTGTAATAAAAGAGTAGGTCTGGCAATTCCTGACCTACTGGGCTCTCGCCTACAGTTCTACCTGCAAGCTGTTTTTCGACTTCTTTTGCGATGTCCAGCTCCTTTAAAGCATGGACTTCTTCTGTGACCAATTCCTTATCTGAGGCAACTATCTGGATATGGACAGATTTATCACTGGGGAAAACATAGCCTCCAGCCGTGATTTCCAAGCGATAGCTCCCAATCGGCAAGATAGCGTCCAGATGAAAACTCACACCTTGACTGGTAACAGCTACCTGCTTCTTCCACTGGTAGCCCTCCTTGGTCAGACTGATCAGCGCCTCCTCCCCTTCCAGAGAGGAAATCACTTGGTAGTCCTCGTCTAAGAGGGCAAAACCAAAGGTAGAAGCCAAGTCCCCTTGTTTAATCAGGTGACCTCCGTCAATCTGTACGAGATTGGTCATATTGAGATTACAGACCATTCTGCACCTCTTTCTATCTAATCATCTACTAAGATGTCTTCCTTAATCTCCAATTTTTCAAAATCGTTGAATAAGCGGTCTATGTAGCCATTACCTCCTAAAGCCTTGTAGCTTTTGTGCAGACTTTCCACTAGGGAAAATTCGTCTTTTGAAGTGAACCCTCTACGAATAGCCCGTCGCATATCACGGTCAAGGCGCAACTTCATGGTATTTAGATGCGCCTCATCGTGAATTTTTAATTTTTCTTGCACTTCGTCGATTTTGGAATTGCTATCTTTAGCGGTAGTCTGGACATCTTTAATCTGTTTCTTAACATCGGTTAGTTCCGAAACGATTTTCTCCGTCTCTTCTTTGGCTTTTTTCGGCAATTTGTAGCTAAGCCAAGCGATAATAATCGGTGAAGCCGATGGTAGCACGTTCATGAAGAAATGTTCTATTTGTTGTAAGACGTCCATAGTTACCCCCTGTTATTAGTTAGGTGCAACTGTTGTAGCAGAAGGTTCTGTTGCTGTAGGCGTCACGGTAGCTGTCGTAGAAACTGTAGCTGCTGGTGCAACATTCGTAGGCTCATTTTGTTCTTGAGGTTCGTACTTCCATGCTGCGCCTGTTCCGCCCATTTCAAGACGACCATTTCGGGCAAAGTCGCTGACTGGTTCGCCATTGTAAGTAAATTCCTTATTCAATTGAACTAAGATACGCTTACCTTCTCCATCTACCTCAACGTGCGCTGGGTCTTCAATGGTAATCAAGTCATGTGCCAAATAACGTTTCCCAACCTCAGCCAATGGAATCAACTCTACCAATTCCTTGTAGATAGTTCCATAAGCGATTGTCTTGCCTGCTACAGCATTTAAAACGACCGCATGGATAATCTTTCCATAACGGTCTGTCTCTGCTTGATTGTGTTTAACAGCTTCATCTGTTGCAGTCTGTTTAGCTTCTGTCTGAGCCAATTTCTGTTCTGCTTGTTCCAATTTAGCTTGGGTTTCTTGCAATTTAGCTTGATTTTCTTGCAGTTTAGCCTGTGCTTGCACGATTGCGCTTGTAGGGTCAAGCTCTGCATGAACTTGCTCTAGGACTGCTTGGATGATTTTCTCATCAGAATCTCCTTGACGATCTCCATCAAGCTCACGAGTGTAATACGTGAAAGGTTGTTCCTTGCGGATAGTTACTACTGTTTTGTCAACTCGAAAAAGTTTGTTTTCTACTAAAAATTCCATGTTATTTACTTCTTTCTATAATTTATTTTTTGAACCATGCGTCGATAAGAATCATGTCGTCCGATACTGGATACGAGCTGGTCGTTGCAACAAGCTCCTCTTCGAAAAATAAAGATGCGTCATCTTGTGATAAAATTCCGTTTTTTCCTTCTCGATATAAGTGACTTAATCCATTACCTATTTTATAGTGTCCTCTAAAAGATGCGATGGAGTAAGATTTTACTTTAAATTGGTATTCTTTTGGAAAATAAAACAATTTTTTTTGCCCTGAACCAATTGTATTTTTTGATTCGTTAATCGAATCTTTGTCAATAAATGCCCTGAGTATGACCATATCGCCGATTATAAATAGTTTATTATCGTCAATTTCAGCCAGTTTCGAAGGAAGGATTCCATCAGCAAATTCCAAAGGAATCACTTTCATATCCAGCCTGGGCAACACCTGCCAACTTCCCCAAATACCATTGACTTTGGTTCTGACAGCAGTAAATGTATTCATGTTATCTACTGCTTGCTGCATGACGTTTTGACCATCGATTTTTGTTACGGTCACATAGAGCGGAGAACGTGAGCCTTTGGGTGAATTTGTCAGACCTGCTCCTGTATACATGCCTGATTCCACATAGCTATCCCAATTTCCTGCAGCAGTTTTAGCACTGCCATTGTCATTTGTCAGCTTGATTAATTGAGCGTTATTCCATCTGTTCTTATCCACGCTTGTTACGTGAATAGTCGAATTTTGCGAATGAGAATTAAATTCGCTCTTACTCGCTTGTTCAACGTTGACTACATTCCCTAGACCAACCTGTGTCTTTGTAACACCGTGAGGATTATTCTTGTTCCCTGTATGATCTGACAACGCACGACCATCTGCCTTACCATTCCAAGAGGTTCTCTCTTGTTGAGTAATGTGTTTAGTCGTATCTCTTGCGTGAGCGTCAAAATCGGTCTTGCTGGCTTGTTCTACGTTCATCACATTTGCTAGACCGACTTGGGATTTCGTCACATTATGCGGATTGTTACGATTAGTAGCATGAGCGTTGAACTCTTGCTTGCTAGCCTGTTCCACGTTTGTCACGTTACCCAATCCTACCTGTGTCTTCGTGACACCGTGAGGGTTGTTATGATTTTCTAAGTGATGTTGAAAATCTTGCTTACTTGCTTGCTCAACATTCGTGACATTCCCTAGCCCCACTTGTTGCTTAGTGACACTGTGTGGATTGTTTTGGTTGTTGATGTGACCAGTTAGGTCAACTTTCTCAGCCTTACTTCTGGTGAACTCGTCAATCTTTTCAGGCAGACCGTCGATATCTGCAACCTTGTGCCTGTGATTTAAGTCGGCTTTGTTTTCCCATCGTTGCGCATCCTCGGCACCGATGATATCTCTTGACCTCCAGATTTTAGCCATCTGTTAGCACCTCCAGTCTATATTTGAATCATGTTGTTGTTTCAATCGGAACGTATACATCAATAACAGACTGAGGTACATGTGAAGCGTCTAACAACTCAATCTTATTGATTTCTCTGATTGAGTCTGGTACCAAGAAATCAATCAAAACAAAACGTTGCTCTCGTTGTTTCTGTATCGTCACAATTTGATTATCGTTCAACCTTGCTTTGTTGATTTTAGCTAGTACGGTTTCTGTAACTGTATTTAGTAACGTTTCTTTAATCATTGAATAAAACCTCCTCTTGTGGCCCTTCATATTCAAAAGGTGTCACTCCTACAACTGCATAACCTGCTCTAGCGAAATCTACCGAAGTCTTGAATAACCGTTCTTTCAGCTTGACTCGTTCTGTTACTGTCGGGATATGTGTATATCCCATATTTGCTGGTTTGATTGCATTGACAAAAATAACTGACTCTCTGAAAAGTCCGCTCGTTTCTGCTCCAGACTCAATCAATAAGACCTGATTAGCGAAATCTACTGAAGCCTTGTACTTTCCTTTTCCGAAAAGGTCGTCTAATTTGCGAATTAAAAACCACCATGAAAATGGTGGCCTCATATTGATCCGCAACAAAACACGCTCTCTTCTCCACTCCAACGTATCGTCGGCATGAGCAACAATACCGTATACTTCTTCAAATTTCGTTAACGTAGGAACATCGCAGAGCATAATGAACTGATTCTTGATGAACTACTCTAACGAGATAGTACCGTCTTTAAACAGAGTATTTTCAACCCGAACCAGTTCTTTCATATCTTTGACGCCCTCGTAGTAATCTGGAACGTATTCAGATAAGTTTACTTCTTTCACCATTAAACCATCCTCACTGTTCCTTTATACGGCAATTGTTGTAATTGTCCTGTAAAAACAAGTGCTAAATCAGCTTCGCGGTTATTCAGTTTCATCTTATCCACGTTAGCAACACCGTTAATGGTCAATAGCCTGGCCATTAACTGCGAGCGATAGATTTTCATACTGTAGGTATTAACATCTGAGTATTGCGCCCAGTTCTTTCTCAAATCCAAGAAATACTGGTCTAAAGCCTTGTCTACCAGTTCTTTTACTTGATTTAGCTGATATCCTGTCATCAACTCAAGTTTAAACTCAATATCAATTGGGAAGCGTGTCGCAGTCGTAACCGTCACACGATGATTGATAGGAGCAAGTCCAACGCCTTTTCCAGTATATTCTAGTGGATCCAGAACGTTTTGTACTTTCTTGATTGTCTCAGTAGATGCCAAGTTTAAGTCGTTGTCTAAAACAACCACTTTAACTGTTCCTGAGCCATTCCAAACTGGATAGACCTGCACTGCGCCAACACCGTCAATTTCACGAACACGCTGAACATACTCAATGAAGTTGCCGCCAAAAGGTTTCTCATTGACGTAAATCAAGAAACGCTTCCGCAATTCATCGTCAGTTTCTTCATCTTGCCCAGATGTAACGATTTCCCCTAAGACTGCAGTAGCGAGGTTTCTGTAGTTCTCCAAGGGCAAGATATTGCCATAGTAGCGATTTCCGACAACGCCAGTTGTCTCACACTCTACTTCATACTTGCCAGCTACATTAGTTGCACGAACTACCTTGTAGATGAGTGCAGCATCGTCAATTGTCGCAAAACGAGAACCCAAAGCGATTTGTACGCCTTCTTTTCTCTCATTTTTAAACTCCGCAAAGCGTACCGCTTTTTTTGACGGATAACGATGTAGACCGAACTCTTCAACCTTGTAGTCTAGGTATTGGCCAATAGCAGTCTGTGGAAATGTATCTAGCAGTAGATTTTTCAACTGCAAATAAAAACCAGCTAACTCGTAACAAGCAGGCGCTAATGCGTCATAGATGATAGAACCTTCCCGTGTATCAATATTTTCATTGACACGAGAAAGAGCGTCATTCATCAGATAATCAAACGTGTATTTTTCTAAGAAATCACCTATCATTAATCAGCGTCACCTCCTTTTCAACTTTAAATAAACCAGATATGGTATGGACTTCAAAGACACAAAGCAAGCTATCCTTGGTTTGTTGCTCGATGAAGAAATTTTGAACACTTTTAATTCTTGTATCAACTAACAAGGCTTGAGAAATTGTTCTCTCAAGGTCAGCTTTTACAAAATCATAAGGTTTTCCAATCAAGCGCTCTAATTCTACTCCGTAGTTTGAAGAGTAGATGACCCACTCAAACCGTTCTGTAAGCAAAATCTTTTCAACTGCTTGCCTCATGGCCTCTAATCCATCTATATATCCGTGTATTCTGCCATTTTTCACTTGATAAGTGTAGGATGGCAAAACAACTTCTTCAATGTTTCGTATATCTACCATCTTCACTCCATCCTTTGTAAAACGTAGTATAATTGCCCGTTCTGGGCTTTAATCATTAAGACTTTGTCTCCTGCTTCAAGATCACGAAAAACAATCCACCTCTTGTTGTCCCCTTCAGTATCTCCAGTACGTAGTTCTTTAACCATCGGACTTAGAACTAAAAAGGACTCAGGGATTTCAAGTTTATTATTAACCTTGATTGTTAAAGGAGAAACAGATGTGACAGAGCCAAAAACAATATCTGTCCTGTCTGTCCCATCATCTACTCCTTGCGCCAAAAGGCGTGCTAATAACTCTCCTGCCATTATTCCAGCGTCCTCAATTCTAAATCCATTGTATGCACCTTATCCCACTTGTGGGTACATTTAGAGATGATGCCAAGACTGTTCTTCTTAATCCCTTCAGACTCTAAATCAGCAAAATCCAGTACAACACTGTTGCCTGCACTGATTCCAAGATGTCCTAAACAAGGAACTTTAAAGGTCTTTTTAGGATGATTCTTAGCTTTCAATAAGAGTTCAGCCTTCTGTTGAATCTGACTCTCATTCATCTTTTCATCCACTTTTTCGTGGTACTGCAACTTGCCCCAAAGAGCAACGTTTTTAGAGTCTTTCACAACGTAAACTTCACGCTTCTTACTCTGCTTGTTGTCTTTAGTCAGCTTCACATAGTTGTAACTGTCATCGATAGAGCCTTCATAGTCAAAGTCTGTCGCTACGCTATCATCACCAATCACTAAGTCAGTAATCAGCGAATTTAAGGCTATATGCTCGACTGTACCAAAGTTATCTCTGATGATGTACCACATGCCACCATGAATCAATGTTAAGTCCAAAGCGTTCTGGATCATCGCAAAATAAGTTTTCTTATCTTCGATTTTCTCAGGACACGTCCAGTTTCCCTCGTCAACAACTTTGTACTCAAGTTCTGAGATTTCGCAAATCTTACTAAAGATTTCATGACTCTTAGAGGCTTCAAACACGATTGTGTCAGTGTTTTTCAGATATCTCATTCTGTCATAAGCAGTAACCGACCATTTCTTAGCTGATTTCCGCTTTTTCTTGAAAACTTTTCCGTAAAAAATGCCCTTATCATCTACTTTGAAGCGGATGACGTCTCCAAAGTTACAAGCTACCTGTGAGTCTATGATCATATCAAACTCAAGTTTTCCCGGCTGAAAATCAATACTGGTTTCCCATTTGACACCTCCGACCAACTCAGTGATATCAAAGACTTTACCGTCATTCACATCTTGAATCAGAAATTCCATCATAGGACTTGTACCGAATCAGCAGTAACCCAACCACGCCAACCACCATCCAACATGGTAACGTGATAAGGATGCGACCCTTTCATATTGATATAATTGACAAGTCTAGTTGCGTTTGACTCAGTTTGACCAGGCCCCTCTCCGTAACTATCTCTATGCAGCTGCCCATTGACGAGCACCTTTGCACCGATAGTCACTTCTTTTTTAGTTGAGGGAGCTTGCTCTTTCTGAGGCTGACTAGCTTTCTTCTCTTCTGATACCTTCTTTTCGATTTTTACAAACCGAGCCTTGGCCATCTTGTACTCTTTGAAAGTGATGTCGTAGTAAACATCCTCATGAATACCAGCTTTTCTTTGTTGCTCAAAACTCTCAACTGTCGCAAGCATATTGATACCCACGCCAGAGATAATCAAGCGACAAGGTTCTTTCCCGTCCATGATTTTCTTTAAGAGTCGGACATAGGTTTCAGGCGTTCCTGATTTATTAAGAACATAAGAGCGGAAAGTGTCTCTAGGGAAGAATGAAGTGAAAGTAACCTCAGATAGTTTGGGAAAACTCATCTGGGTTATTTCTCCTAGCGCAATACTCGTTGCTGACTCGTTATTTGCGCTATTCTTCGTTTTTAGCTCTTCTGGATTGACAGGAAGTTGTGTGACCTGACCTTTGTACTCTACGAAAATACCAATCGCCATTTCCTTCTACCTCCTACGCAATTCCTAGGTCGCTATCGACCAAACCGATAATCTTTTCTTCAATTCTGTCAACCAAATCGTCGATATCCTGTTCAGTAGCACTATTTTTAGACTCATATTTAACACTAACTTGAGGTGTTAGAACTTGGTAATCAATGATGTACTTGCGCTCTGCAACATCACGCATCATCTTAATATCTTCGTCTTTCAGCTTGACTTCATCTTCAATCTTACCGACGTTACCAATGTTCTTGCCTTTGCCTAGCTTGTCGCCAAGACCACCAGCACCACCAGAAGGAGCACCAGCCCCTGCCGGTGTTTGGTTCATTTGGTCAAACTTAGAAGCAAGTTCGTCTTGGCCTTTCATCTTATCAGCGAAGCCTTGCATAGCATCACCAACACCTTGACCAAAAGCCTTAGTACCACTAAAAGCATTGCCAGCAGTTGAGAAAGGATTTTTCATCCCATCCCACAAACCGCCTGGAGTCATCATATTGGCACGCATGCCGTCAAAAGATTCATAATCATCAGGAGCCTCTCCTGGATTAAACATCTCTCCCATAGCACGGATACCATTGGCAAAACTACCGTCATTGGACATGTAGCCCATTTCGCCAACTTTTCCTAGATTCACTCCTGGTATTTTGTTTAAAGCGTCAATAATCCAGTTGATAGCTTTAATAGCCATGTTTGCACCGGCTATAAAAGCATTACCGATAGATTGCGCTACATTGACCACCCCATCAACAAACGAAGCAAAATAATCTAATACAGTTCGAATAAGATTATAAAATAACTTTCTGATGGAATATATCGGGTGCTTAAAGACATTTCTCAAAAATTCTGCAATTGCTAAACCAATATTGTAAATACCTATGAAGAGATTCACAATCGGTGCAATCATATACATTACAAGATTGATAACGAACATAATGACGTCATAAACTACCGTTCCGACAAAGACAAAGGCTGCAACGATAGCAGCTGCAACATCTAAGAATGAAATCCCCATAGCATTTAGAGCCATACCGATTAATAGCGCGATTCCAATTACACCTATCAATATTAGCATCAGCCAAGCCCAAGGAGCTCCTGCCATCAAACCTGCTACAAACATTGCAATACCTGCTATAAGAGCAACTGCTGCAAGAAGTGTTAATGCAGTCATGACTATATTGATGTTCTCAGTAACCCAGTTCCAGCCTGCAACGAAGAGATTAAAGAGCCATAAAGCTATCTGGCCAATCGCAAACATAGCAGTCTCTAAACCTGCCATGAAGTTTTGTCCAGCGGTACTATTAATAAACTCTTGCCATGCTTGAATCAAAGGCTGAAATGCGTATGAAGCTACGTTGCCAATCTGAGTCATCATATCAGCAAAGGTCATCGGCATTTTCGCAAACTCAGCGTTTGTTTCAACTGCTGAACCAAGCAAGGCACTCTTAAGGATATCTCCTGTTAATTGCCCATCTTTAGCCATCCCCCTCAGTTGACCAACGCTGACACCAAGATGTCTAGCTAGTTTTTGGGCAACAAGCGGAGCGTTCTCCATCATAGAGTTGAACTCATCACCACGAAGAACCCCTGAAGCAAGCGCCTGTGTGATTTGAAGCGTCCCTGCTTTTTGTTGCTCTAAACTTGCACCACCGATTTTATACAGCTTGTTCAACTGCTCAGCGAATGCAATAGCTTCATCATTACTTTTAAAGGCTTCTCCAGCTTGTGAGCGTAGTTTAGCCACTGAGTCTGCCATGATACCGAAGCCAGTCCTTGAGCGTTGTGCTGCCGCCATGATACCGTCTTGGAGTTCTTGGCCTGTCTTTGATCCATCTTCTATCGTCTTAAGCCTTGCCATGGTCTGAATATAATCATCGCCTGACTTAATCAGACCACTCATTAAATTAGCCATTTGCCTCAAGGCTTGAATAGCAACCATGAAATTCAAAGCACGAGAAATAGAAGTCATTCGACCAAGCATGGATGTAGCAACGCCAAGGCCGCCAACAAGAGGCCCAGCCGAAGGAAGTTTAGGAGCGATAGGTGTCGCCATTTTAGGCACTACAGGGCTAGTAGCTTTGGGCGCAGTTAAATTCTTAGGCATATCTGCTTTGACTTTAATCGTTGCAGTTTGCGTCATCTTCTTGACACGTCTATCCAACTCGCCGAACTTAGCAATAGTCCTGTTGATTGTGCTATTAATTCGATTTAAAGGGCTTGAGAAATTATCTCTAAGCGCTAGTGTTTGCATTAATGTAGTCATCTTCTACCGTCTCCTCCTTCCTCTGCTTTTCCTTTCCATTTCTTTGTGTTCCTTTTCTTCTGCCTCTACTCGTATATCGATAAAGGCAAAAATCAAGGCTTTTTCACGCTTGGACAAGCTATCCAAAAAGGACGGAGTCCAGTTGAATTGATGCAAACAGTAGTAAGCATAACTCAACTCTGCATCCCCGTCCTCTAGTCGTTTTTTGCTTCTTCAACAAGATCATTGATATCTTCATCAAATCCGTTAAGCGACTGGATTTCTTGCATTAGGGTAGCATATTCCCCAATCTTCAACATAGTTTTCAAGGTTGCTGCTTCATCCCCAACTGTACGATAAGACTCTTGTAGTTGAGCGTCTTTTAGGTCTGGCGTAACAACGCAAGCAGACATTAAGGAGTCAATGTACTTATCGTTGTTGAACTCAGGGATAGCAACACCTTGACGATTTTTCTTCTTGATTGTCGCACGTTTCTTCAATGTATCGTTTAGACTTTCGTCAATACTTCGAATGACAAAAGGAGATTTGAAACGCTTAAGGTGTACTTCCTTTGTTTCTTCCTGCTGAACGTTTTCTAGTAAAAAGTCTGAAATTGCCATTTATCTATCCTCTTTCTAACCTAATTTAGGCGCATTAAATTTTTCCAAGATATCAACATCTTCAAAAGTAAAGTTGACTTCTTCTTCCAAGAAATCTTCTTCAACTTTTAGTTGACCCATCACAACTTCATCAAGGTTACATTCACGCAAGATAGTTGTTTGACGACCGATTGAACTTGTCGCATCGTCATTGGTAACTTGGATATCAAAGAATGTATCACGACCATTCTTCATGTAGTCCAACATCATTTCCTTGAATGTTGAAGTGACACCGTAGATGGTCATCTTACCTTCACCCTTGAAACCAGTCGCCTTCACTTGCGTACCACGTTTGTTAAGGGTGCGGACTTCTTCTTTGTTTTTCTTAACTGTCGCTTCAAGTTCCTTGATATAGAACATGAACTCATTTTTTCCGTCGATGTGAATAAAAGCGGTACCTTCCTGACCGCTGATTACGTCACGACCTTTTAAAAAAGCCATACTATCTCCTTTCTTACTCTACTGTAACTGTCATGTACAGTTTTTCCATGCTGTCTACTGGTTTCACTTTAACGTTAACCACTACAGACTCTTTCAACTCACCACGTAGCACCTCGATGTCTTCAACTTTGAAGTCTTCGATAGCACCGCGAGCTTCAAGGTCTTTGAAGTAGCGAATACGGTTCGCTTTGAACGCTTGACGTCCATCTTCGTTGTTGCTTACTTTACCAAGGAAATACTCAGAGAAAGCATAACGAGTATCGTTCACGATATCGTCCAAAGTGCGCAAGATACGGTTTTTACGGAAGTCCTGGTTCTTCTCAATCGTGAAGCTGACGTGTGAGTTGATATCTTGTTCAACTACTGCACGGCCACGACGAGCAGTAAAGACGAATTGCCCTTTCAAAAGCGCATCTTCTGTTTCTGTATGGCTCAAACGTCCCACAACATCAACAGAGTCTTCGTACTTCTCATAAGTCAACGATTTCTCAACGCCAGCATTTGCGCTTGCTGCTGCAACCCATACAGTCGCTTTAGTCTTATCAATGACTGTCTTATCAGACAAGATAACGCCATTTTTAACATTGATTACCGCTTCACTGTCTGCGTCAGAGTCCGCAACAACCAATTGAGCGCCAAGTCCTTCGTCTTCACGCATACGTTTGATGAAGTTGATAGCTGCTTTCTTGATAGAAGCGTCTTCTACTGGCAAGGCCATATAGTTAAATTCAACTGTTTCAAGCGCTTTGAAGTATTCTGAGTAGTCTTGGGTTGAGACTGCACCGTCAGTACCACCAGTAAGTTTAGCACCAGCCACCGCTTGCAGTTCGCCAGTTCCTGAAAATTCAACTAGATCATTGTTTTTCAAGTCAGCCAAGACTTTTACAGTTTGCGAGTCCATGACCACTGTATCAAGGAATGTGACAACATCAAATGAACTTGGGTCGTCTACGTTTGTTTTGACCGTTACTGTAATGTCATTCCCACGGACACCGCTATATTTAGCTTGAGCCGTTACGTTGTCTGAAAGGCTTACGTTTGCTTTTTCGCCTGTATTTAGACGATAAAGCAAGACTTCGCTAACACGCTTGAATGCCTCGTTCAGCAACAAAAGCTGTGGGCTTTCTTGCTCATAACCTAGCTTCTTAAATAGGTCTTCACCACGTCGGATTTTCATCAATTTCTTTGATTGACCGAAACTGAGTGCCAACGGTACTGTTACGACACCGTCACCGCCAAGGCGAGTCATTGCGATGTCTTTTGATTTGACGTTGATGTAAGCACCTGGTCTTACTTTATTTTGGCGTTTCCAAATTCCACCTGCCATTACTTAATCTTCCTTCCTAGTTCATATTCTAGTTTTGCTCTTGCTTCTTCCAAACTATAAGACTCTTCTGGGTCTAAAATAGCCCCCAAAATGTCTTTTTCTCCGTTGGTAAAAGCGCTACTTTCCAAAATGTCCGCAGTAGGGAACACAATTCCGTCTACATTATCCATCTTTTACCTCTTCTTTCACTTTCAATTCACGTTGTTTGATATCTTCCTCTTCTAACTTCAAGCGTGTGCTTGCGTTAAAAATACAATGCAGAACGTTGTCAACCACTTCATACTGACGGTCAAATAAATGAATCGTCGGTAAGTGTAAGAGTTTATAACTCAATTCTTCCTGCATTGCTAAACACTCGCTACGCTTTTTCTTAGGAGGAAAATAAGACAAATCCACTTTAGAACGTACTTTCACATACTTGTTAGCTTCTGGAGTGTACTTAGTATCAACAACATGGATAAAAAAACAAGGCTCTTTAAAACCTTGCTCTACTTCATCCAGATAAATCCTGATGTCAGGATATAACCCCTTGATGTGACTAACTAACTCCTCGACTAACCGAAAGCCTTTATTTGCCATTTCCTAACACTACCTTTCTCATGAAGCCATCATACTTATCACGGACACGATTTTCCATATCGCTTTTAGTATCTTCAACCGTTTTATGAAGGAAAAACTGCCCTGGAACAAAGCCACCATTGACTGTCTTATGCCCATACTCAACGTGTGGGGCATAGTAGACTTTGTTATAAACTTTCTGCTTATAAGTCCGTCCAGATACTTCAATACGGCTTTTAGACCAGCTTTTTTGCAAGGTTCCGCCTTGTTTTCCATGAGCGCTTGCCCAAAATTTGACGTGTTTGCCATCTTTGGTAGTGAACTCCACCCAATGGTCCGTATAAACACCGACAGGTGTTCTCTCTTTCACTTTGGAATTTAGTTCTGTACCTTCATAATTCAAGGTCTGTCTCATAAATCGGTCTACTTTCGCTTGATTTGCATTCCTGTTGAAGTTGTTAGCAAACTTAGCAAAACTGCGATAATCAAAACTGCCACTCATGACTTGCCCTCTAGCTTTATAGCAATTTCTTGATGTGACCAATACTGATCAATAGGCACATTAGACCGTGTAAACACTTTAACGTGCCCATTTCTATCAGTCACCTCAATCTTGCAACCTGCAGGAATATCGTAGACAACAGAGCAAAAGAGTTTCATATCATAGCCATTAGCTTGATAGTCGCTCCCGTTCGTTGAACTATTGTTCATTTGCGAAATCCTGCAAGGAATGTCCTCTAATAGCACGCTTTCTGACATACTGGTCAAACCGTCTATCTCTTGCTCTGTATAACCTTTAACCGTCATTTTACAGTCATACAAGCAATCAAAGACTGTCTTAGCACATTCGGTCATAGTAGCTTCCTAAAACGATTCAACTGACGCTTGTAGCGCTCAAGTGATGACGGCACTTGTTTCATTCGTTGAATCATTTCGTAAGGACTAACCTTTTCGATTGTCGTATCACCCATTTTGATACTCTTAACCGAAAAGTCGTCTGCGTCTGCTTTTTCAGCAAGCACACTTTGCTCCTTGACCTTGTCTAGTAAGTCGTTGGTCATGTCTATCCATACGTTCTCTAAACGTCCAGGCACACCGTCTTGGTGAATATAATTCAAAATCTCATTTTCTGCTTGAGTCAAAGCGTAGTGGAGAACTTCCATGTCATTGAAATAATTATCCTGACGCATTTTACGAACGCATGAGATCAAGTACATTGTGTTGTCTTGTTTCAATTCTTGAATCATATTCTGTTACCCAATCTATTTGCCAATTTTGTGTTTCAGAGCGATAATACCGATGTTCTTAGGCTCGTAAACACGTTGCCAGTTCTTGAATTTAGCCAAGTCAGCGTTTGATGGAGTGATGTTTCCAGCATCCACTTCTGCGCCAGTCCATTTCACGCCGTAAGGGTGCATAACAAGGGCGCGACGAGTGTAAATCATGTCGTTGCCTTTAGCGGCTTCACGAGAAGTTTCAAATGTAGTCAATCCTGATGGATTTCCTGTATTGAGACCGATTGAACCCGTGCGGAAAAGGTATGATGTATAAACATCTCCTGTCGGTTTAATGCCATCATCGATAATGACACGGTAACCAAGGTAGGTAGGGATGTTGATAGTCGCAGTTGTTGGCTGGATGTATTGAATCAAGTTGTCTTTTTGTAGTTTAGTGTAAACCGCTGAGTTCATAGCAATAGCAGTAACTTGATCAGCAGAATCTCCAAGCAATTGTTTGGCGTCAAGTACCATAGCTGCATCGATACCAGTAGACGCTTTTGATTGGTCTGATACGTGAGTTTCTTCAAGCGCTCCTTTCTCACCACCTGTTCCAGTAGCAAAGATACCATTCAAGGTAGCAATCAAGGCTTTTTGGTCTTCACGTAGCCAATAAGCACCGATACGGTTCAAGATAGCACGGACTGGGTCAGAACCAGCTACAATACCAGTCAATTCGTTGGCAGCCCAACCACGTCCACGATAAAGAACGCAGGCAATGTCTGCTCCAGCAGTAATTTTCCCAGTTTCTAGGGCTTTGTCGCCATTTCCGAGAACCTCAGAATCACCAGTAAGGTCATTCCAGAAAGGCATGTTGACCAAAAGACCACCAGATGTAATGTTTTTAGAGACACGCTCATCTGATACTGCGATACCACTTTGAACGAAAGCAGATTTAGCAGCCGTGTACTGTTGCATGTAGGCATTGTACTGTTGAGGTGTAATCGTGTCTAGAATTTTTGTAATTTCATTAGCCATTAGTTATTTTCTCCTTGTTGTTCTAAAAATTGAGTTAGGTTGACGTCGGGATTGCTCATGGCAATTTCCCAATTCCCTAAATTAGCACCTTGCCCATCGCCTTGATTTGGCGTGTATTGGGCTTGTTTCTCCCCGTTAAATAGATATGGACTCTTAGCACGCTGAGCTTCGATTTGCTCAGTCAAGCCAATCAATTTGCCATCTTTTACAGAGATTTCGTCTTTGTTTAAGATTTTTCCAAAAATTTCTGCGTCTCGAACGCCAGCTTTTGTCAATTCAGCATCGATTAAGCGAGATTTGTTCTCATCTGCTAGTTTCGTCTCAAGCGCTTCTGTATCTTGTTTGTACTTAGCTTGTAAGTCCTCTAGCTTTTGCTGAATATCTTCAACATCTGCGCCTTTTTTCTTCAAATCATTCAAGTCTTTATCACGTTGTGTCAGCTGTCCACGCACGCTCTCTAATTCGCTTTCTTTACTTGCCACATCGTCCTTAAATTTTTGGACAGAAGCACCATACAAAGCGAAGACTTGAGAAATTTGGTCTTCAGTTAAGCCGATGTTTGCCAGTTGTTCTTTTTTCATTTTGAAAATCCTTTCCTCTACGCTAGGCTTTTTAGGTGTTCTCCATCACCAGACGCTCCGCTTTTGTTAGGACTACGGACTTGTCCAATAGTTGAACCTTTTAACGCCATGTTCAGGGCATAATAAAACCGTACGGAATTCCATACGGTTAGAGATAAGAAAACCGCCTCGATTTCGATGCGGTTAGGTTATTTATTTTTCAATTGTTTCAGTTTCTTTCTGAATTCAATTCCGACTTTTAGAGTTGAAATTACTGCTGAGATTACTTCGAATAATTTAATTATTACGAACAAAATTAATGCAAAAAATATAATCCAACCTAGTAAAGTTGATACCCAATTCCATATAAACATGTCTTTACTCCTCTACTTTTTCGTATGTTTCTTTAAAAATGTCAGGTTTGCATGGATAGTACTCGCCCTGAACTCCTTTAATAATGTAATCCCCTTCTGTCGCAATCATCAATCCTTCAAGCGTTTCGATTTTTAAAAGAGGATTTTTTAAGTCAGCGTAGTCAATCCGTACTGGGTCTAGTCCAAAATCGCATAGTTCATCTATAGCTTCTTCTGTATCCAAAAACTGCACGGCCTCAATCACTACTGGTTTTTTACGGTATTTCATTCCTCAATCCTTTCCGAACACGAAAAAAGCACTTAGATTTCTCTAGGTGCTTATTCATCTAATTGGTAAGCCTTTTGCGTAAGCTTCTTTAGCCTCCGCAAGTGTCATTTCATTAGGACCGCCATCTATATTAGTTTCTCCTGTATTTTGCCACTGACAGACGTCACAGATGTCATACACTGCTGTAACAGTTCCACATACTGGACAATGTACATATTCGCGACCATCAATGATCATTAAATTCTCTTTCCCAGTCTTGCTCATAATAATCAACTCCTTTTTTCGGTTTCAATATTGTTGTAATACGTTTACTACGATTATCGCCTAAAACATATATATTATTTTCTAAATCATATCGCACTCTACGCATTTCTGTATCGTAACCGAGTATATTCTCGTTTATCGTCTTAGACAACAAATTCTGTCCGATATGAAGATAATCCTCTTTTGTGATATCTCCGAACTCGACTCTATGTTTTTTATAATGACCATCAAAAGATTTCTCAGTAGGAAACTTGGACTTTGTCCATCTGATGCGGTCTTTTAGTTCCTTGTATCCCTCAACATCATTATACTTCAAATCATAAAAGCCTGCAAATGTTTTGGGCATATTTTGAGAACCTAAAACCTGTCTATAAGCTATGAACTGCTCCTTGGTTCTGCGTACTCTGTCCTTTTCCAATCGTTCAGCTTGTAGCTTGTCTTTGATAGCAGTCTGACCATACTTATCAAGCTGCTGCTTTCGCCAATCCTTGAAGGTCTGACCACTTTCAACCTCATAGCCTTTTCCTGTTTCAATATCTCTTGCATAGCGTTTCCCACCTTTTTCTAAGGCAGGAACCGTCGTACATCGACAATGAGGGTGCATAGTAGGATAATTCACACCCTTTTCTGCATCCTTAACAAGAAATACCTTGCCGTCCAACTCGCCACAAATAGGGCATGTGTGAACCTCTAAGGTCGCCAGATATCTGTACTTCTTGATATTATCGTCCTGATATTCATCCAGCGTTGCCTGAGCCTGAATACCGTTCGTTTCCGTCTGCAAAACAGTCACTGCACGATTACGAGCACGTTCAAACTCAATTGCTAGAAGTTTACTGGACTGGTCTATCGGATAGCCTCGGTTTAAATCGTTGGTTACAAGCGACTCTACTCTACTAACCAGTTCGTCCATATTGCTACCCCAAACACGCTCAGAGAACCGCTTGCCTTTGAAGTTTTCGTTGATTGCCTTTTGAAGATACTCTTCTTCTAGACGCTCAGGCTTGAAATTCGGTTCTCTTTTGGTCTGTTTATGGTAGTTGTAAGCACGATTTAAGTAAGTTTCTTGGTAGGTTTGTTTGAGATGTGTTTCTATTCGCTTGTTGATTTTACCAGTCATTTCAGCGATATCCATCTCAACACCAGCAAACAAGGCGTTTGCATTTGTTTTGACCTTTATTGACCTTGACCACTCTGTTAAATCAGGATGTTTCTTAACAAAACCAGCAATCTCTTGCTTGCTTTTCAATTGGTCAGTCTTAGTCAGGGATAACAGATAAAATGGTAATGAGTCGCTACGATTTTTAGATACCCTCTCGAACGACTCTAAACGACCTGCAATGAGTTTTAGTGTTCTGAGGTATAAATCATCGATGTAGTCTATTATCTCGCTGAGGTTGTCAATCTGATCTAGCTCATATAGCAATCTGTCTTTCTCTTCTCGGTTGAGGTCATCAAGAGATTCGATGAAAGCAATCTTCTCTTCTTTATTCAGTTTCCGACTCATGCTCTACCTCTTCCATGTCGTAGAGTTTTTCAGATTGTTCCTCTTGGTCAGCTTTCTGCAAGCGTAGTTCATCCTGCCAATCTTCTACAATTGGATTCGATTTAGCTACGTTCTCTCTTGAGGTGATAGTTGCAAGAGTAGAAACTACTTGAGCCATTTCTGTGTCGTTATTGATTGAGTTCCGTGTCCATGTTTGCTTGATTTTGAGTTTATCGGATAACCCTAGATGTTTCAAGATCATCTTAACAAGCGTGGCATATCCACTCCTGAACTGAGTTTCCATGTTTCCAGCTTTTAACTCTAAAAGAGAGTAAAGGAACTTCAAAGCAACACCAGAACTGTTCCCCAACTTATCTGTTTCAGGGTTAACCCCTTGGCCACTAATAAAGATTTGTTTCTTAGTTCGCTCTAAAATCAGATTTCTAGCTTCGGTTGGGATGTCAATCGCAATAGTTGTAACTCCTGACTGGTCTCCCATACCGTCGTTGTCCATCTTAATCATCTTGTAGCGTTTCAAATCTTCAAGAAACTCTTGCTTGTCCTGTCCACCGTAGTTTGTAAGAACAAAGATAACCTCTTGAACATCGTCTGTATCATTGACGAATCCACTAAAGACCTTGTCGTAAACATCAACTAGGTCTTTGATTGGTTTCAAGTCGTTGGTCTCGATTTCATTGTTTTTGAATGGAATAAAAGGAACAAGGTCAAAATCATGCTTGAAGCTATTGTCACTAGATCGGTCTCCATTCATGGTATCAATCAAAGAGATTGCTTGGAATGTTTCTAATTCTTCCAGTGGCTTATTTTCTTCGCGCCGATAGAAAGAGCACTCTTTGTCGTTCCAATATTCGTAAACAGTGTAATTTTTACCATCTGTTTCATCAATGCTAGAGTAAACTCGCAGTACCCCAATCAACTTTTTATCCAAAGACTTTGAGTAGATTGGTATCACTTCTTTTGAGTCCACACAAGCATATCTAAACGAGTTGTCACTAGCGTCTTTCCAAACGTGAAGCCAAGCGATACCAGCATTTCCTGCATTCACACAAAGTTGCTTGCTGATACGTTCATAATCGTCTCCTAAGACGTCTACAATCTTATCATTAACGCTTTTATCGTCCACATCAAATGTAGGCGGATAGGTCAACGCATAAGCCTTTTTCTGGTCAAGCAATAACTGGTGCCAGTTGTGACTAATACGGTTGTCAGCGTTACGAAACGCATTATCTTCTGCTTTCGCTTCGTTCTCTGCGCCTTTCTTGTCGGCAGGCTTACGCTTTCGTTTAATATCATTCTCGTTACGATAGTATTTCTCGGCTTCAGCTGCTTGTGAGACAAACTTTCCATGTTTGACCATCTGCGACGAGATTATATTTTTAATTACTTCTATTTCCAAACAGTCATACCTCCTGACTTGAATAATACTGTATAGCAGAAATAACGTAGAGCGTCCATTGCGTGGTCGAACTGTTTGATAGGCTTGTCCTCGCCATTCGCAGAGGCTTTCTCGTCCCAGACATAAGCGTGGAACTCTTTCAACGTATTCACACAGCTCTCATGCACTGCTATTTTCTCTTGGCCTAGCATAGACCCAACAAAACGAATGCCTTCAAGAACATTATTTCTAGCTTTTTTGATTTTATATCCTCGCTTCTTCAATTCAGCAATGAATGAAGCAGCAGACGGGTCAATAATGATTCGTTCGATGTTCGTATCTCCTAGCCAAGCAGTTAGATCATCAGCATACTCAGCATTGGTTTTCTGAACGTTCTCGTCACGACCTGAGTAATAATATTCCCTTGTTAAGTAATACTTGCCGTTGATGTCTTTTTCCCACAAAAGAAAAACGGTCGCATTCTGCGTACCGTAGTCGACCGAAACATATTTGCCCAGCTTGCTCATTTCTGGCAAAGTTGATACAACATGCTTATCCTTACTGAACATATCGTAGACAATACCTTCTGCAACCGTCCAAAGACCTTGGATATAGCGCTGATAGAAAACACCTTGATATTGACTTCTATAACGCTTCTTGATGTTCTCTGAAAGAGAAAGGTTGTCGTCCATATCAAAATGCAGATAAAGCATATTCTTTGTTTCTGCTTTGTCTATCCAGTTGACTTTAAACCAATGATAAGGCCCGTCTGGGTTGCAGTTGAACCACCACTTAGAACCTGTCACAGAGCACCGCCCTGTGCCCTGGTTAACAAAAGACTCAGGCATAAGCGCTACTTCATCGAAAAAGATACCTGCTAGCGTTAAACCTTGAATAAGATCCTGTGAACTCTCGTCCTTACCACCAAAGATATAGAAATCATTCGACACGTCGCCTTTTGTGATTTCTATCAAGTTATCCGTCCGATGATAGACGTAGCTAAAACCTCTTGACTGTATCATAACCAATAACAGTTTCAGGACGTTACGATTGAAAGAGCCAATTGTCTTACCACACATCGCAAAGTTCTGATGGTTGAATGATGTCATCGCCCAGATAACGAAAGCTAGACTCATAGAAACAGTCTTGCCAGAACGGATAGCGCCATCAGCAATAATGCCTTCTGACTCATGAACTGGAGAGTTCCAAAGCCACCAACTTAGCACCTTATTCTGCTTTCTGCTAAAAGGTTGGAATTCGAATGTACTGGTCTTTATTTTTCTTCTCGCCACGTTTCTTCGACTATCCCTTCTAATGCTTTGATAAAACCATCATCATGAACGTTCTCAGGTTCATTGTCAGGCAGTTTAGATTTCAGAATCTCAATTCTCAATCTCTGCTCCTCTGTAGCAAGGCTTGAGCGAGTCAGTTCATCATATGTTTTAATCATATTTCTAAGTTCTGACTGTATTCTTGCAATTGCAGCTAAAGCCTTACCCTGCTTATCCCAAGCAGTGTGAACTTCATAGCTTTCTCCGCCTTTTGCTGTGCTTGCAATAAGCATAGTGGTTGTATCATCAACGTCCTGAACGTACAGAATGCGCTGAGCATGCAAAAGATTAGCATAGGTTAGCTGAATGTTCTCCCAAAGAATATCAATTGGTTGCTTATCTGCCAGTTGCTCGTATATCTCATGCACTCCTTGCGGTAGATACTTAGCAAACAGACCGTGTTTAAGGGCGTTTTGCGAGCCTTTAGGCGCCCCATGACCAACTGCGTTCTTATTCCCTTTTGGTGCACCTCTTGGATTTTTGGGTGCACCCTTTTTTGTACGAGTCCAATTATGCCTACGTTGCCATGATTTGACTGTGTTGATTGAGACATCATGCTTAGTAGCAATGTCTTTGTACTTCATGCCTGCCTCATAGTCTTTGCGTGCTAGCTCGCTTTTTTCCATGCCCTCCTCCCTGATTTGTTTATTTTGTAAATCAAAAAAAGCCACACGATGTGTGACCTTTCTGCAAGGCGACTACAACCTTGCGTGTTAATTAGAAATAAAATTTCTGATTTATTTTTTGTAGTCTTTAACGGCGACGCCCGGAATCGAACCGAAAAGTTTGAAAATACATTGGAGAGAAAATCACTTTACGCCTGTCGTCGCCAAAACGAGGCCGAAACCTCGGAAAAATATAATAAAGTATAAAGGAGACGTCAATGAACGAAATAGAGGGAGGGACTCGAACCCTCAACGCCCTTTACGACACCCTGATTTCAGGTAACCATCTACCAAATTCTGAGACCTCTATCTCTAATTATTGACAATACTATTTTACCATGTAAAATAAGCCATTTCCTAGCAATTTACTTGCAAATATCTCCCAAAAATTTACGAAAGACAATCAGCTTACCTTTTCGATAGGCTTCCGCAAATTCCAAAGCACCTCTGCTAAGCATGCGGTAGAACTCACTTTCAGAATAGCCTAAGTCCATATAGATAGCCTTGTCTGATAATTGGATTTTCATATCCATGTACTTCTTTGCAATTACCTGCCGAACGTATGGATCCATGATACAGTTCACAGCTCTCTCAATCTCCAAAACCTCTGCCTCTGCATCCACATGGTCGATAACCATATTCTCAGTAGCTGTGCTCTTACCAGTAAATGTCTTTGGTTCAAATGAGTAGGTCGTTGTGATTTTAGGCAAATACTCAGCGCCTGCCATTCGGACATACGAGCGATAACTCTCTAGAACGTCATATACATTTTTCTTGGTGAATTGCACATCAACTCTTTTTAATAACCTCACAACATCGCTCCTTTATGATATAATATTTTTAAGGAATAATTCATAAAGAGGGTCAGTTGTGTGCTGGCTCTTTTTTTATATCTAAATCCCAAAGAAAGTACAAATGTCTTCTGCCTCACATTCGGAAATTTCCAAACCTTTCTCCCAACAACTTATGATTGTTGAAGAATGCCCTAAATACTTTGCTAATTCTGTACGAGAAAGTCCTCGTTCCAAAC
Source organism: Streptococcus parapneumoniae (assembly GCF_037076355.1). Lineage (NCBI taxonomy): Bacteria > Bacillati > Bacillota > Bacilli > Lactobacillales > Streptococcaceae > Streptococcus > Streptococcus parapneumoniae. Next base: position 1,156,736 of record NZ_AP026968.1, read on the forward strand.
GTTTTTCTTTCAAGAGCGCATTAAGATTTCCAATCTCACACTTCTTGAATAAAACATCTCTGTCCAATCCTAACTCTTTTGACAGACGTTCTTTCTGACGATCACTTGGTATCATACCTCGTTCCCAATTTGAAAATGTCCTTGGACTAATACCAAATCTCTTTGAAGCTTTTGTTAAAGATAGACCTTTACCAATTCTCCATAATCTAATTTGTTCTGAGAAAAATTTCCTATCCTTCATGTTCCATCTCCTCGATAAGCCAGTCAAGATTCTTTCTGGCTTTCTTCAGGTCCTCAAGACCGTTTTTCTTCTGGTGTCGTAGTATATACTTCAAGCTGTTACCCATATAGAACCCTTTCAGCTGTTCTGGTGTCATGAAGTTTCTTAGAGCATCGATAGATTCCATACCATATCGACCTTGGTAGTGGCTTGGTTTGTTTATGTTATCTGTCATGTCAATTCCTCCCATAATGCTTACTTACTCCATGTAAATAATAAGTGCCATCTTTGCGCTTGTTCACGTAATACGTGTACTGCCCATCTGGACTAGCGTAGGAAATCTGCTTCTCTCCTGCCCAGCAACCGTTATCACGCATCATGTGGCAATTCTCCATAATCCATTCTACATCAGGCATCTAGTAACTCCTTGTTCTCGAATACATTCCCCACAACCTCACAATCAGTATGTCGTAACCACAATTCACATCCGTGTTGTTTAGATTCAAGACGATATGCTCCACCACGGTGTCTTACAACTTCGTAATAAGTCGGTTCAGAATAGACATCCTTAGACATTTTGACTATGTCGCCTTCAAAGATAATCCTGCCATCCCTATCAACCATAGCTGTTGATTGCATGAGTTCTAAATCTTCTGCTGAAACCATGTAAGTAATTCCATCTCCAATACAATATAACTCATCTTCAAGCCAACTGATGTGGTCAATTTCATTATCCATTTCTTGCCTTTTCTTTAGCCATGCTCTAAATTTCAGTATCATCCCAAATCCTCCTCTTTGACAAACGTGCCGTCAATCCAACGACCTTTGCGGTCTTTGATTTCTTGGTAAGCCAGTTCAAAACATTCTTCGAAATCATAACCGAGTGCGGTGCTGATTGATTTTAACGAATCAATGGAAAATGATAGATACATCTTACACATAGATTTTTCTTCCCAACTGTAAGACCTTTGAAAGCAGCTGATATTTTTATTTAAATCTTTAAAATAATCAGGCACATCTTCTTTAAAAATCACTATAGAATCATCAAATATTTCTTGGACATCTACCTTTATCAGCAAAGCCAAACCGACAATCACGACTGCACAGTCTCCGATACTGTCCTTGGTCAGTTGCTCATTCTTCTTAAGATAGCCTGCGCATAACTCACCGAACTCCTCGCTAAGTTTTAGTGACTGCTTGTCCAGTCGTCCACCATTTTCAAGATCACGGTCAATAAACCATTGTTTTACTTTGTCTATTGTGTTCATGATAACTCCTATCTATTTGTCAGTTTTGGTACAATTTCATTTACGATAAATAAGTAGTTTGGTGCTACAAGATACCGACCAATATTGGAAGAAAAAGCCAATATCAATGCTAGTGTAATACCAACAATTAGCTTTTTTATAGTTCCTTTAGAGTTTTTAAGGTTCTCCTTTGTAAGTTTCTCTGCATATTCAAGCTTAGTAAAACCTTCTGGAATATACCTATAACTCAAACTATCGGAATCTACCTTGGTTCGAACTACTACATACACAAGAACTCCTGTTAGGATAGCACTGAGCAAAATCATAGCTATAGAGGTATTATCAAGTACATTGTACAAAGTCCATTCTCTCATAAGCTGTTCGTAAATCTGTGGTGCATTCCCTTTAAATGTCGTAAGCAAAGAGCTTACTTCATCAACTGTCATATTCAGCATTTTTGCTAAAGCTTGTAAAATATCGTCCATTATAGTAACACCTCATCCCCAACTTTCACTTTATCGTATTGCTCCTTCGTAACCACGAACACCCCGTAATCACGTATCGTAAGCGTGTATAGCTTCCCATGTCGTTCTTTCTCAAGGACTTTACCAAATATCTCAGCGCCTGCGTTATCTGCCTTGTAGATAACCATCGGCTTCTTCTCTTCCAAATCTCGAATCCTGTCCATCTGCCAGATATTCAATCCAGCAGATAATAATATCCAGATTGCGATAAAACGTCTCATTCTGTGTCCTCTCTTCCGTGTTCTTTCAACCATCTATGGAATCCTTTAATAGCATCTTCATGTTTTTTTAATTTAAAAATTCCGCTATATTTGTCATCGCAATATTTACAATAATCGATATAGGTTCCACCGTAAAACGACATCACTCAACCTCCTCAATCTCAATCCCTGGGCAATCGAATACCCAGCCGAACCCAGCTTCTTCTAATCGCTTTCTAGTAAAGCTTTCAAGATCGCCATACACCATTTCAAAATCAAGATGATCGCCACCCTGTCTGTACACAGTTTTCAACGACTGTCCATTGCGCAATATCACTTCATACCGCTTCTCTTCCTCGACCTCGTAGCCGTCAAGCCATGCACGGGCGAAGAGATCTCTGTTGGATTTCTTTTGATACCATTCTGTAAATTCCTTAGTTCCGTTACCCCAAGTGTATTGAAGCGCATCTTCTAGTTCTGGACTATGTTCTCTTGCTCCTTCAAGCACATCCGCCACACACTGCGGAACTTTGACTTTTTCTGGTTTGTTTAACTTCTCGTATTCTCGGATAAGGTTTTTTGCGCCTTGATAAGAGTAAATATGTCCAAGTTCACGCATTCTTTCGATTAATTCTGTTATTTGTTTTTCATTCATCTTCTAACTCCTCAACTAACCTTGTGGCTTTCCAGATTTCCAAATTCTTGGCCATGGTTTACAAAATATGAACCAATCAGGATAGCGTCAGCTTCATCGTCTTTGACGTTCAGGCCGAATTTAGCCGCAACCTTAGCAACGGCCTGCAGCTTCATTGATTTTTTACTTCGGTCCTTGTAACTAAACTTCCAGTACTTGCGCCAGGTCGACACGTTCACGAAGTACACATTGTCAGCAATCAGTCGGCCAAGAATGATACCTGTCACAATTCCAATACTGATCATAGACTGCTGATTTGGTCCCATGACTGAGTTCTTCTCGACCACAATCGATTCAAAATGGCAGTTGTACTTCTGGAGCGCTCTCGATTGAATTGCTCGCAGTTCGCTAGCCATGAAGCGCCCACGTTCAAAGAAAGATTTGCTTTTATGTTTTAAGACACCACTCTGGACAAGGTCAGAGCCGTAAAATACGGCCCATCCTGTCGCAGTAGTTGAAATGTCTAACGATAATGTCAGAGATTTCATTGCAGTTCTCCCTTGAATCCACAGAGATCAAATAGGTTTCGTTTATTACTCTCAATAAACTCAAAGAACTTCTGAAGTTCGGCCAAGTGGCGCTTTTCTCTCTTGATTCCAAGGCTCGTATGATACTCTGTCGGCATTTTCGGTGTCACCTTAATATCTAACCAGTAGAGAGGCTCAAACACGTCGCCACTTGTATCAAGAGAAGCATCTGCATCTGTATTTCTAAAATGCATCTGCATATCATATTCAATTTTATTGGTGATCGTGATGGTCTTGTCCACGATTTCAAGTGTGATATCTGTTCCTGGAATATCGATTTTGTTTAGCATTTATTTTCTCCTTTTAAAAAAGTGTTGTTTGCAAAGGGTACACATCTTCAAATGGCACTCCGACTCTTAGACAGTCTCGTTTGATGTCCAGTGTAGAGATGACGTATTTGACACCATTATTTTTCTTGTCATAGTGTGGATAAGTGTAGCCATCATTTTCTATTTTTTCGATGATTTCAGACTTTGTTTCAGGACAGATTTCTGTCCAGTTGATCCATTCCATTTTTATCCTCCCACGATACCGTGCCAGAGATTAGACACTCTTTATCCAACCTGCTAGCAAGTGTGGTTCGATTGTAAATGCCGTGGCTGGTTTCGATACAGTCACTGTAAATATTTTTAATTTGTACAATTTTAAAAAATTCTCCATTTTTTAAAACTTTCACGTAATCGCCTTTTTCAAGTTTCATATTTCTGACCAAACCCCCACGCCTGCCAAATTGTGAGCAAGGCAAGCGTGAGTGAAATTCTTTGCGTCATTCGTCCAAGGTCACATGACCTTTACTGACGTTTTCTAGTTCGCAGTTTTACAAGAATGCCCGGCTTGTTGATTTTTGAGTTGTTTCCAAAATGGAAATAGTTGGTTTTTGATTATTTCCCCCTCTTAAAAGGGCAATAATTGAATGACAATAAAATCTTCCGATGTTTTTTTAACATCACAAACATAGGCATTAAGTAAGGATTCCTCAGTTTTGTATGTTGTTTGATTTTTAACACTTTCATTCCAACGAATAAATCGAGGTTTTAGTCCGGGCCAACCAGAACGACCAAACAAAGCAATACACTCATCTTTATCTTGATGTATTGCAAATGTGATACCATGAGGACAACCTGTGTCGTGAGTTTCTAGTATGTCTTTTACTTGTTTACTCATCAGACCACCTCCACACGCTGACTCAACGCTTTCGTTTTGCAGTATTCACAATGACCGCATGGCTTTGCCTCTTCTTTCCCTTTTTTTACATCGTCAAGACGCTTTATAAGCATAGATAACTCAGATAACTCGTAATCAAGTTTTTCCTGAGATTGAAAAACAATCGCTCGGGTATCAGGAGTAGATTCTTTAGTCACGGCATAGATAACAGGGGTAAACTCCTTGCCATACTGCTCTTTCAGCATTTTCTTATAAGCCGCCATCTGAAGGACATATCCCCAAGCTTCGAACCAGCGGACTTGAATATTTCGTCCGCTTGCTTCATCCTGAACCCAGACCATGCTGTCAATGTCTGATTTTGTGGTCTTAATGTCTACGAAATAGCCCTTTTCGACATTGAGGCAATCAATCTTGCCTTTAAATTCCACTCCTTCGATTTCGCCTGTGACAGCAACCTCTTTCTGGCCGACATAGTAATCCATAAATTGCTTGTCAGCTTCCAATCGCTCAATCATGCGCTGACCAACTAAGAAGTCAGATTTTAACTGACCTTTGGTTTTCCCAGATTTCGAAATCATGGCATCTGCATTTTCATCCATAAACTTCTTATGTGCTTCTGGACTTTCAAAATAGCTGTGAACCATGTTACCAACCAAAAGAGCTGTGTTATCTCGTTGGTCTTCCCACTCTCCCTCTAGCTCTGCCAATGCCCGTGCTTCACACTCTCTAAATCGCTTGTATTGCGAGATAGACCAATATTGACGTGCAGAAGCTGCTGAGTAGTAATCTTCTCCAAGTAAATCCATTGTCATTCCATCTCCACCTTTACTGATTTTGTTCGTGGCTCAAATTGAACGCCGTGAGCATTGAGCCATTCTTTGAATTGCTCCTTTATTTCCTTTGCATTTTCTGCTGGGAAAATTAAATCTACAGTAAATTTGTAACCATATTTTTTAACCCCCTCCTCAAAAGCCATATTTTGCGACTTTCGGCCTGTTTCTTGCTCTATGGTTGATTTACCCCCTGAACTGCTTTCTGACCCAAATTCAGGCTGATTTTGGGCGTAGAATCGACTCTGAGCATCTTGTTCCGCTTCTGCTTTAGTCCGTCTAAGCTCATCTGCGTCTGCATGTAAGATATCGATAGTATCCAAAGCAGAGCGACCCTCTCTTAGCAAATCAACGTACTTTTCAGGGTTCAAACCTTTAGCCACCGCGATAGCAGTCATTTCATCAATACGCTTTTTTAGCTCAGTTTCCGCTTTAGCTCGTTCAGCTAATGCCTTATCATCAAGAATTGCTTGCAAAACATCAACAAGTTTCGCTCCCTGGTCATAACTGCGAATGTAGACAGTAGGTCCGAGACCAGCTTTAGCTGCCGCTTCTGTAATCTGGATAAGTCCAGCTTCACGTTGTTGCTTCTTAGTAGCTTCTTCTGCAACCAAACCGACAATCATCTTAGAAGTAGCTTGATTGATTCGCACATTATCGGCCATAAAACACTTCTTCTTGCTGAAATCATCAAAGTAAATAGCAAATAATTTGATGTCAAGTTCTGTACCACTTTCTGCGATTGCAGATTCAAAAGCTTCTCTGACCGTTTCCTTTCGGGCTTCTGTTTCTCTCTCCTCAAACTCCTTGATTTGATTTTTTATGTCTGTCTGCAAAGTTTTGATAGGGTCTAATATGCTTTCAACCCAAGCCTTTGCTTCATCAAGAGGTTTAGAGTATTCTGAAAGCTGATTTTTAAGTTCTTGTTCAATCTGACGCTGTACTCGTCCCAACTCGTCTTTGACTTTAATGTCATCTGATAAAGTTTCTTCTGTAACGATATAGCCAGCGTATTTCTTTTTGTAAGACTCTAAAGCTTGCTCCAAAACTTCTTTGCCTTGGATTTCGATTTCAGCAGCTTTTAGAACAAAACCAATCTCTAAATCTGTTACTGGAACGAGTTCTAGACTATCCGTTACATCTTTTAATTCTTCAACCATTTTAGAAATCCTCCCCTTCTAGCATGTCCATTTGACCATTTTCTGGCTCTTGGTCAATTACTACGCCTGTTTCTTCGTCAAAGTCTGGAGTTTCATTTACTGAGGAGCTTGCATCTGTGGTTGTCAACTCCTGGTTGATAACCTCTTTTTTTGGTTTTTCAGTCACTTCTTCAGAAGCTCCAAGGATGCTATCCAATGTTTCAGCCTCTTCTCTCACTGGTTCAGCTTCTTTCACTTGACGACCATTGTCATACTCATCAGCAATTGTGTTATTGATTGCTCCGGCGAACAAGTCGCTGTCATTGCTTGTGTTGATAAACATTTTAGCCGCACGATTGATAACCGTTCTCATAGCCATCTGATCAGGGAAATCTATTTGAACATTTTTCGTTTTCGCTTTAGACCAAGACTTGTCAATTTGTTTTTTAGTCATGACTTCAAAGAACTCTTCTCCATCCGTTCGAGTGATGATGCAATAAGCAGCAATTATTGGATTATCTGCGTTCCGCCAATCTGTCTCATGCTTGACTAACTTTTTACGCCCGTTTTCAACTGCTACATCTAGCGTATCACCTTCATAAACAACATTGGCAGTAACATCTTTCACCTCTTGCAAATCTTTAGTAACTTTAATGGTCCCAAAATAAGACATTCTCAATTGGACGTCAGAGCCGTATTTGATAAAGTAACATTGCTTTTTAGCCGGGCTTAGTCCTTGGGTTACCATTTCTAACAATGCATTATAAACGCTGTCTTGAGTGCATTGCTGGAGCAAATTCCCACTACTGGAATTTTTTAGAGCATAATATGCCGAACTCAGTGCATTGCTAACGCTATAATTCGGTGCAATTAGTAGTCCTTCGCCCTTCATTGCTTCAATTCGTGTTGCAACATTTGATGTAACCTGCTTCTGTGTTAGTTCGTTTGTCATTTCTTTCTTCCTTTCGTCTTTTTCAAATTCCAATTCTCACGTTTTATACGTCTATTTTCGTTTTGTAGTTTCAAGATTATATTTTGTTGTTCGTTAATGATTTGCCCCAGCTCGAGCCCAAGATGCATATACTCAGCTCGCCAGTTATCGATTTCTGCAAGTAGTTCCTCAATCATATTTCATCACCCACATATCGATACTGCCCACATCCAACATAGATGTACTGGCTAGGGTCAAGTTCTTCTCGTTCTTCAGGCGGTTGCATTATATCTCTGTCGTAATCAAACATGAGCATACACCTTTCCAAGTTCCAGCACTCGTTTCACATATCTGTCCTTGGAGGTTAGCCCAAGATCCAGCAATTCGTTTTTTTCCTCATGGCTGGCCAAAAGCCACACACGGTTTTCAAGTTCAATTCTAGTCATCAGCGTCTCCTTTGCTCTATCCAAAACGCTTTGCATAGCGTGATCTTCGTGGTTCTGGCAAGGCTAATGGCTCAGGTCGCAATCCTTGAGGCGGTTCGTTGTCAAATGTGAAGCCTGGAAAATCTCTGCGAATGTTCTTGCGGATTTGTTCTCTTTCAATCTCACGACCCATTTCAAGCAATTCATTACAAGTTCTAATCACTTGCGTATCATACTCTTCTTGAAGTCGTTTTTCTTCCTCTTTTTGCTTCTCCAACTGATGAACTAGGATTCCTGCGCTGATAAATCCCAAAATCACTGCGCCAGTTCCTAAAAGCTGATTAATTAATGGTGGTTCAAACATTTCTTCTCTCCTATACCCCAAATTGTTTTTCTTTCTTGATATTCTCAAGCATTTCTGATAAAGTTTCTTTCTTCGTACGATAGCGATTACGACTTTTCCATTTGACGAACATGCGAAATCCTTCGTAATCGATAAATACAATCTTATGAGTTGGGTTATCGATGAACTGCTTGAAGTCTGGATGTTCTCGCATTTCACCTGCCCAGACTTTTGCAGTCCCGGGAGTCAACCCTTCCCACCTCTGACAAAGATGTTTGTAATCACCATGCGTAGCTTTTTCGTTCACATCAACTGGCTTATAAGTAATTTCTGTTTTCGGCATGCAATTTCCTCTCTTTCGTGTTATAATTTAGTTAGTTTTTTTAGTATGCGCCTGATTGCCGTCAGGTGCTTTTTTGTTTTATCTTAGTTCATCTGTGCTGATTTCTAATGCGTCAGCGATTTTCTTAACTGTGTCAAAATATAAATCTTTTACCACTCCATCCCTTAAACGATAGATCCCAGCTGTACCAACACCAGCTTTTAAACAAAGTTTATAAACTGTCCAATTTTTCTCTGAAAGTTTTTCAGATATTTTTTCCCAGAGCATGGTTGTTTCCTCCTTATCTGACTTTATTTTTATAGTTTTTATTTCTTTGTATGTCTTTTTACAACATATTGTGCCTTTTGCGACTTTATCTTTCGAAAAAACACCATATATTGACAAACATTGTTTTTTATCATACAACGAAAGTGTGACTAGGACCTCTCACGTTTTAGTCAAAATTCTAATAGAAAGGAGGAAAAACATGCAAAGAGAATATGTTGCATCTACTAATGTTCGTAGTGTTGGTTGGCAGGACGGAATCTTAGAAGTTCAATTTAATAACGGTAGTATTTATCACTACCATAATGTTAGTGAATCAGAGTACAGCTCTGTCTTGATTGGATCTGTAGGCTCTAATATTCATAGACTGTCTAAACGCCATCCTTACACACGAATAAGCTAATCCAGTAGAGTTTCATCAAGTGGGTGAAACTCTTTTGTTTGCTCTAAATAAACTCCATCTGCTGAAATAACAATCTTTGAATGAAAATCATTTTTTTTAAGGTATTTAGCATGATCCAGCAATCTATCTAAGTTTGTCATCTGTCGCTTACACTTATTAGCTTTATAACTTGTTGTTTCTTCAGCTTTTGAACTTCTAACACAATCGGCAGTTATCTTGACTTCAATCTCACTAAGTCGATCGATTGCTTCTTGCAATTCTTCGGCTTTTTTTGATACTTCTTTACAGGCTTCCTTGAATTTTTCAATACCAGAAACTCCAACATTAAGCCGATATCCTATTGGTCTCATTTCCTTCTCCTTTGTATTTATTTTTCTACCCTCTCTTTTATTTATTTAGAGAAGTAGGACTTGTTGTCTTTTAATATTTATTGTTAGTTAATACTTGTTGTTATTTAATATTTATTAGTGCCCAAAATCTGACATCTCACTTTCTGACATCTCACTTTCTGACATCTCACTTTTTGGAATGTCAGAATTATAATTCATAGACGCCTTTTTGATAGACAGGTTTAATCTCTGTTTCATAATATCGAATTGGAAATCAGATATTTTTACATCTGAAAAGAATCTGAATATATGACTCCCTCCATTTCCAGGAGGTTTTTTTCTGATTTTTCGCAAATATCCAGCTTCTTCAAAGATTTTGAAATACTTATCAATTGTCTTCCGGTTAACACCTTTTCGCTTGGCTATCTCCTCTGGATAGACTTGCCAGTTTGGGTGATTAGCCAGCACCACCATCATGATGCCAACCGCTGTAAAATCTAGCGCAGGATCGTTAATAAAGCTATTACTAACAGCAGTATAATTTTCAGTCGCATTCTTGAAAGATAAATTGACAATCTAAATTTTTAAAGTCTGTCATACGCTCTCCTTTCTCTTCGCTTATTTCAATCACTTTCATCCTTTTCTAACCTGTTAGACATTCCTGATTAAGGAACTTGTTGATAAAGTACTGCTGTCCTTTGCCTGTGACCTTAGTTGTTGTGTTGACAGTGGTGTGACCATCAGCATGATTGATGTTTGTCTTTTTCAACTCAAATAGACCTAACTGCATGCTTTTCTGTGTTGGTTGGTTCCAAGACTCTCCACGTCGACTAATGATGTAGCCGTTAGAGCGTAACCACTGGAAGAGCTTGTTTTGACCAATGTCAATTCCATTCTGTTTCAGAATTTTAGCTAGTTCACCGATTAGACAAGATGACTTACTTGCACTTACTGCGTCTGCAAATAACACCTTAGGACGGTCCGCTTCAATCTGCGTCTCCAGTTTATGAATCTTCTTATCCGCCATGAGCAAGGCTCTTGCCATAATCTTCTCAGGACTGTTGAAGTCTTTTTCGACTTGGATGAAGTACTGTCTGACTTCTTTTCCTTTGTCAGTTCGCTGAATCATGGCGATTTCTTTAGCCATGTCTAGTTTGATGATGTGGTCTACTTTGTTGTGTCCACCTCGGCCTGTTTGCTGCTCATTTTTGAGAAGCAAAAAATCTTGATTTTCTGTAAAGCCGTATTCAATCATTCTATTGAACCAGTCGGCATATTTTGTTTTGACTCCCAGAGCTTCATGAAGTTGCCTTCCAGAAACAACAGGCTCATGATTGTCATTCACAGTCACTTTAATAACTTCGTTCATGTCATTCCTCCTATTCCTCAAATCTTTCCGTTGAGTATCTGGCTTTGCTAGGTGCTTTTTGTTTTATAATTCTGGAAATTCCTGTTTTAATTTTGTTAGACGGACGTTGTACCTATCCAAAAAGAAATTTTTAAATTCGTTATATGTTTCCAAAGCATTTTGAAACTCATCATCTGTCAAATCTTTTATTACTGTTGCACCATGTAGAGATAAAACAAGAGATTTCAATTGTTCATGGATAAGGGAGGAATAAAGATTTTGTTTCGAATGATAGTAAATTCCTCTTTTATTCATCAACCTGTTTGTTAAAAATATTTTAGAGTCACTACCAATATTACTATCCCAACGGATCCCTGTTATGATTGGATAGATTGCACTACCTATTTCTCTCTTATAAGGATTTTGAAGTAAATCAAGAACTTTAGGATGATTGTTATTTACGATACGAATATCTTCATCAGTGATAGCGACTTGACCAAAATCTTTTCTAACCTTAACTATTTTATTGGCGACTGCTTCAGCAATCATTTCTTGTAATTCACGTTTACTTATTGTAATTACTTCTTCCATTCTCCTACTCCTCAAATTTCTCCCACGACTCGCTGATTCGCAACTTCTTGTTAATGCGAAGCTTCAAGTCATCACTTCCTTTACCATCTTTGAATAATTGCGTGATGGCTGACGGACTAACACCTACGACGGTAGCCAGGTCCGTCTGCGACCACCCACGTTTTTCAATTCTCTCTTTTACAAGCTCAATCCATTTAAGATGTTGTTGGCTCATGCGACCTCCTCCTTTTTGAAAATAAAAAATGCCCTATCTAACTGATAGAGCATGTGATATAATAGTGACGGCACTAACGATATAGCCTCTGAAAGGAGGTGAGTCCCATTGGAATTACTTTTCACACTTATCCTTGCCCCGCTCTTAGTCAATTTAGCAACTAAATTGATCAGCGACTGGCTGGATAGCAAGCAGGACAAGGACAAACGTTAGTGTCCAGCCCACAAAAAAATCCCCTGGTATTTGCGGTACTAGGGGATTTGTGTTCCATTGGAACTACTTTTCAATTCCCCTATATTATCTCATATCTATTTTCAGTTGTCAAAGAAAACCTCTAACAAGCTGAACTATAAATATGGTATAATAGTGACGGCACATCTGCCTTAGAAGGGAGGTGGAGCCTATGGTAGATTACATCTTCACAAATATTATTCTACCCTTGGTGGTCGGTATCGTCCTGATAGTCATCGAAAAATGGCTAAACAAGAAATAGCGACCAACCCACCTTTCTAGCGTAGACTAGAAAAAGCCCTTGCTTTTGTGGTTATCAGCAGGGGCTTTTTTGTAGTTATAGTAGACTACATCTTCACTTCCCCTATATTATCTCACATGCTCTATTCAATTGTCAAGGAACAAAGTTAAAGAGCTAGTAAATTATTTTATAAAACGCTTGACAGCTTTTAGCGTATCTGCTAAAATGAAAGCATAATTAAAAACCTTGATAAAACCTTATATCTATCAACTTACTCGCTCGCTAAAGCTATTTATTTTTAGATAAGTTTTAACTTCGTTTTTTACTAACTCATTAACTTACAAAAACTATTTTAGCGTAAACGCAAAATAATGTCAACTAATTTTTGCGCATTTTATAAAATATTTTTTGTCATGTCTTAGAAAGGCTGATAAATCAATGTTTTCTACTTTTGAAATCGTAAAAGATTTATGTGAAAAACAAGGGATTTCGCTAAATACTTTAGAAGATAAACTAAAACTAGGCAAAAATTCTTTGTATGGGTTGAAGAGGAATCAACCTTCTGCCGAACGGCTACAACAAATCGCCGACTACTTCAACGTATCCACCGACTACCTGCTCGGACGAACGGATAACCCTGCTATTGCCGGGAGTGATGAATTTGCTCAAGTAAACGGGCAAATCATAGACTTACGTAAAGCAGCAGCCAACACCATGTTATTTGACGGGAAACCACTAAATGAAAATGATATCGACTTCATCACATCCGTCCTATCCGCCCACTTCAAAAGCAAAGGAGAACGCTAATGACTATCACTATCAACTTCACAGAAAAAAATTCCTACATCACGGACTACCTAAACAAACACGGTATCGACACAACGACCATGGATTTTGACGATTTCATGGCACTCATGGAAGATATAGAAGACGCACGAGCAGCTGACCAAGCCTATATGGAGTATTTAGCCGACCCAGTTACTTATACCATGGATGAGGTCTTGGATGAACTAGGACTAACTCGAGAGGATATTGCTTAATGTATCGGCTAGATATTGATAAAAAAGCTCTCAAGCAACTTAAAAAACTAGATACCCCAACCAGAAAACAAATCCTATCCTGGCTTGCTAAAAACATTGAAAACACGACCAATCCACGACAACATGGAAAAGCATTAAAAGCCAACCTTGCAGGTTACTGGCGATACAGAGTAGAGAATTACCGCATCATCTGTGATATCCAAGACGATAAACTAGTCGTCCTAGCCGTGGAAATCGCCCACCGCAGAGATGTTTATAAATAACGAAGGAGAACTATGACACTCGCTAAACTCTGCGAAGAATATCAAGTAGAACTTTGTCTCTTCGACGGTTCAAACTGGCACAGTAGCGGTTTCTACAATCCAGACACAAACGTACTCGCTATTGACCACAACTTGACTCCTGAACAACAAATCCAAGTCGCCCTACACGAACTTGGACACAAAGACCACACACGCTCAGAGTACCAGAACGCCCGTCTACGCTGTGAAAACGAAGCTGATAGGAATATGATCCATCATCTCGTAAAAGACGCACTAGAAAACTTAGACGACCCCACAGAGTTTGATTACCTCAAATTCATGTCTTACTACAATCTAAAAACCATGACAAATGAAATCATGGTTAAAGAAGAGTATTTAGCATTAGTAAATTAAAAAGGAGGAAAATAATGAAAGAAATTATTTATTTAGATACAAAACTAGTCAATTCATTGTTAGCTCAGCAAAACTCAGGTCTCATAACTAAGTTAGTGAACGAGGATGGAGAAAGCGACTCTAGAACTGAAGGAAGCACAGAGCAAACAACCACATCCAGTGACGTTGGTCTCTCTGCTCTATTAAAAGCGGCAGGAAGCTACTCTAATACTAATGTTGATAGTTACAATTTTGTATTTTCTAAGTCAAATAAAAATCTAGTAGAAACTGCTCTTGATGATTATTCATTAGATTTGCTTATCACTGGTCTTGAGGCGAAAAATCTTATAAAACACAGCGATTACCAAGATGGTGACTTAATTTCTGTATCTGGAGAGTTGACGGCGTTTAATTTTGAACAATTAGCCGAAACAAGTGATTTAGAAGAAATAAGTTTCCTGCTCCCTGGTTATGACGAATTCAAATCGCTGAAATCTGAATATGGAAAAATTAAAGGGAGAGACAAATATCTACCTAGAGCTAAAGAAATTCAACAAGCACTATCGACAAACGGTTGGGACGTTTTTGAAATGATCAAACATATGTCGGTATACCTAAAAAAATTATTACCTGAAACAAATCTAATCAAAATCAGCAATACATTCAGTATACTTCCTCTTGAATTTCTTAGAGTTCAAAGTGTTCAACTGAGTTTTATGCAACTCGGAAAGAGAAAAATAAAAATGCTAGGTATCTGCTCATCAACTTTTGACGAACAAGTACCTAGCGACTTCTCACATATGGAAGATAGTAACTTGATGTTAAAATACGCTCCAACAACTATTTTAAATATTATACTCGGTTCTTTTGGGATGATAGATAAGGCTGATCACCTAGTAAGACCTATTGCTATTTATTTCGAGGACTAAATAGATGTCCGTAGCGTTGATTAAAACACTCTCTTTTTAAATCGAGTTCTTCCTCGCCTGTTTTAATATCCATGCGGACTCTATCAGCAAACTCCCTGTGGCGCAATTCCATTTCTTTTTTAGATTGCTCCATCTTTTGACGCTTTTGATTGATGTGAGTAAAAAAAGAAAACATATTATCGCACCACCTTTCATCACTATTTTACAACGAATAATAGTAAAAATCAACTGTTTCCATTTTGGAAACAACTACTTGACAAAAATTAAAAAAAGAAGTACACTAATAATGTCAAAAGCCTTGTTCGTCAAGGATACGATATTTATTTATAAAGCCTTGTTCGTCAAGGACAAAACTGTCTGGTGTACTTCTAAGAGGTACACCTTATTTTATTATCTGGAGCATTATATGAAATTTCAACAAGGCGAAGTTTATCTAATCAACTTCCCACAAAAAGGTGGGAATGAATTTTACGGAAAACACTACGCTATCATCTTAACAACTCCTGACAAAGCCGATGGGACACTCCTAGTAGCACCTTTAACTGGTAAAAAATCAGGAAAGAAATATCGTGGTGGTATCACGATTGAAAATAGTAAATATCAAAACACTCCTTCCAAGCCAAAAGCTTATGCTTATGTCCGAAAAATCCAAGAAATCGACAAACGGAAAATCGTCTATAAAACAAAGAAAAAGACTGATAGCGATGGACAAGTAATGCTAGATGCAGCAGGAAAAGAGTTATATGATAAAGTTTATAGACCAGCTTACAAGCTAGATACAAACGACCATAAAAAACTATTAGACAAGATAAAAGAAGTTCTTGGACTAGATTTATATTAAATAAAAAATTGACTTTTTTTAAAATTAGGGTTAGAATTAAATCATAAAGTCGCTTGACGACAAAATAGATGATACTGTCCCAAGAGGACAATTCTAGCCCTGCTCTTATGAGTTGGGCTTTTAATTTTTTATTTAACATCTATTCCTATTTTGGAAATAGTTACGTAAAACGGAAATAAAAAAATGTGCAATAACTGATCCACATTAAAAGCTGAGAGAGGTTTCATTATGAATGAAGAACGCAAAGTTTTAGGTATTTTGGCTATTATTTTCGGAGCAATCGCTCTATTTGGGTCTTGGATGCCTATTATTAACAATCTATCTTTTGTTATTGCTATCTTAGCGCTTATATTAGGCTTGATAGGTCTAGCTATCAACAGAAAAAGGCCAAAAATGTTGGCTATCATTGGTACAGTCTTAGCAGTCGTATCAATGGTTATTGTTATCGCTACGCAATTGATGTATGCCCGTGCTTTGAATAACGTTGCTAAAAACGTTGAAGAAACTGTCAGCTCAGTAAGTTCTTCTATCGAATCATCACAAAAAGAAGAGGATGCTAAATTTAACTGGACAAAAGAACAGTTTGATGCTCTTCAGATGGGTGACATCACGAATTATGGAGCTGGTGGAACTAACTACGATGATATTGTTAGCGTTCATGGAGAACCAAATAGCATAAACACTACTACTGTTAATGATCATGAAAGCAGAACAATTTCATATTCTTCAGCAGGGACAAAACTCCGAAGTATTACTTTGACATTTAGCAAACAAGAAAATGGTGCTTACTTATTGACTGCTAAAGTCGGCATTGGATTGGAATAAATTTATTTTCATGATATAATTAAGTTACTTAGAGGCAAGCCCTCATAATTTTAGACTTTGAGCCTTTGCGCTCCAGGGGAAGTAACTTAACTGTTACTTCCCTTTTTAAAAACTAAAAATCCCCACGCTCTCCGACGGCCATCTTTGAGTGTGAGGATATCCTGTATAGTAAACGGCATTAAAAAGCCTGCTTTACTATACCTATTTTATCAAGAAATGAGGTGAAAATCAATGTGGGTAGAACAACATAAAAGCGGAAAAGTAAATTTTTTTGAGAGATATAAAAATCCTTACACCGAAAAATGGTCTAGAGTTTCAGTTCTCATGGAAAAAGATACTCCTCGCATCAGAAAAGAAGCTCAGAAACAACTTGAAATAAAGATAGCAAATATTCTGAGTGAACTAGAAAGCTCAGAAATGCTTTTTACGGAACTTTTCGACCAGTGGTGGTCATTCTATAAACAAGAGATTAAACGTTCTTCTATCGCTTCATTAAGCGGAAATATCAAAGAGATAAAAGATGACTTCGGAATTGGTATCAAAGTTTCTAAAATTGATCCAAAATATGTTCAATCATACCTAGATAAACTCGATTGCTCAAGGAATAAAAAAGAGCGAAATAAGTCCATGCTAAATCTTGCTTTTGATTATGCAATAGACCTTGGCATTATTAAGGATAATCCAGCTAGGAGAGCTAAGCTTCCAAGAGTTCAAAAGACATTAGAAGATTGGAAAAAGGTAGGACAGAAATATCTTGAAGAAGATGAAATCAAACTACTGCTTAAAGAGTTGTATCGTAGGCCAAGCACCTATCGAATCGGACTACTCTCTGAATTCATGAGCCTGAATGGTTGTCGTATTGGAGAAGCTGTGGGGATAGAGCCTCATAATGTTGATTATGAATCTAACACCCTGCAGCTTCACGGAACCTACGACCACACGAATGGATATCAAAAAGGTGAAAAAACTTCACCAAAAACACTAGCATCCTATCGTGAAACCGTCATGACCACCCGTGAAAAAGAGATATTAGAAGAGATGGAGTTCATGAATGAACTGGAGAAGAATACCAATCCTCGCTATAAAGATATGGGCTTCATTTTCACCACAAAAAATGGAGTTCCTTTGCAAACAAACTCTTTTAATCTAGCTCTAAAGAAAGCTAATGAAAGACTTGAAACACCAATCCAGAAAAACCTTACTAGCCACATATTCCGTCACACGCTGGTAAGTCGACTTGCTGAAAACAATGTACCTCTTAAAGCTATTATGGATCGTGTGGGGCACTCCGATGCAAAAACAACCACTCAAATATATACTCACATCACAAAACAAATGAAATCAACGGTAGCAGATGTCATGGAAAAGTATTAGTCTATGCCCCAAAAATGCCCCAAAAGCAAAAGAAAAGCCTGTCACACAAGCTCAAGTGCTTGATATGACAGGCTTTTTGAACGCCAATTATTTAACAGCGTCTTTAAGAGCTTTACCAGCTTTGAATGCTGGAACTTTAGAAGCTGCAATTGTCATTTCTTTACCAGTTTGTGGGTTGCGACCTTTACGTTCTGCACGCTCACGAACTTCAAAGTTACCAAAACCGATCAATTGAACTTTTTCACCAGCTGCAAGATAGTCAGCTACCGCTGCAAATACAGCTTCAACTGCTGCTGCTGAGTCTTTCTTAGTCAATTCTGTAGCTTCTGCTACTTTAGCGATCAAATCTTGTTTGTTTGCCATGTTAACGATTCCTCCAAATAATTTCTAATTAACAAATATAATCATATCCTAAAATCCCTTTTAGGTCAAGTTAAAAACGCTATTTCTTCCCATTTTCTTTATTTTTTTAGGAGTGGTAACGTACCAAAATAGCCCAAGCATTCTCACCTGTGTGCGTTTGAATAATGGAACCCGTTTCCAAAACAGAAATTGGCTTTTCAACATAAGCTTGTAAGCTTTCTTTCATCTCTTTTGCCCAATCATCACTACCAGAATATGAAATTCCAATCTCTGCTACAGAACGTTCAGAAAGCGATGTTATCAACTCATCTAACCATTTTTTAAAAGTTTTAGCTCCACGACCTTTAACCATTGGCTGCAATTCATGGTCTTTCATTTGCATGACAACACGGATATTGAGAAGGGAGCTCAACAATCCAGTTACACGGCCAATTCGTCCACCTTTGACAAGATTTTCCAAAGTTGAAACGCCAATATAAAGTTCTGTGTTGTTTTTAACCTCTTCTACATGAGATAAAATTGTCTCCATATCTTTGCCTTCTTGTGCTAATTTAGCAGCTTCGACAACTTGGAATTTCAAGGCTTGGTCAGTGAAGGAACTATCAACAACAGTCACATCTGCAGTAGATAAACTAGCACCCTGGCGTGCTGCTTCTACAGTCCCTGAAAGAGCATGGGACATATGAATAGCAAGAATCTGGCTACCATCCTTGCATAGGTCTTCAAACACTTCAGCAAAGACACCTACAGGCGGTTGACTTGTTTTCGGAAGATTCTTAGCTTCTTGCATCAACTGAAGAAATTTACCTTCTTCTTTCAAATCAGCATCAGAATAAACAACATTATCAATCATTACAGATAATGGAACAATTGTAATATCTAATTGCTTTACTAGTTCTGGTTCAATAGTAACAGATGAATCGGTTACAATCTTAATTTTTGTCATAGTATCAATCTTTCTATTTTAGGATTCAGATTGGTTTTCTTACTTCTAATTATATCAAAAAAAGATTAAAAATCCTAATGGAGTCACTCAAATTTTCCTTAAAAATTTGATATAATCTACTTATAAGAAAAGAGGTGTCCTATGATTAAAAAAATTTACCCCATTTTAACCATTTTATTAGGAGCTGCTATTTATGCTTTTGGTCTAACTTATTTTGTAGTTCCTCATCATCTCTTTGAAGGAGGGGCGACAGGCATTACCCTTATCACCTTTTATCTTTTTAAAATCCCTGTTTCGCTCATGAACTTGCTGATTAACATTCCCCTTTTCATCCTAGCTTGGAAAATATTTGGAGCAAAATCCCTCTACTCTAGTTTACTAGGAACCTTAGCCTTATCCGCCTGGTTGGCCTTTTTTGAACGTATTCCCCTTCATATTGATCTTCAAGGTGATTTACTAATCACTGCCCTTATAGCGGGAATTCTATTGGGAATCGGTCTTGGAATTATCTTTAATGCTGGAGGTACAACTGGTGGTACTGATATTCTAGCTCGTATTCTCAATAAATACACCCATATATCCATGGGGAAACTGCTCTTTATCTTAGATTTTTGTATTCTCATGCTCATTCTCCTTATCTTCAAGGATTTGAGATTGGTTTCCTACACGCTCTTATTTGATTTTATCGTTTCTCGTGTCATTGATTTGATTGGCGAAGGTGGCTACGCAGGTAAAGGCTTTATGATTATCACAAAACGTCCTGACCAACTTGCTAAGGCGATCAATGATGACCTAGGAAGAGGTGTTACTTTCATCTCAGGTCAAGGCTACTATAGTCAAAAAGATTTGAAGATTATCTACTGTATTGTCGGTAGAAATGAGATTGTGAAAATGAAGGAAATGATTCATCGAATCGATCCTCAAGCCTTTATAACCATTACAGAAGCCCATGAAATCCTTGGAGAAGGATTTACCTTTGAAAAAGAATAAAAAGAGGTAATGTCGTGACCTCAAAAGTTAGACTTATTCATCTATCTTTTGGGTTACAAACAACCTCTTTTTTAATTACTCAAACTCTTATGACCAATTCCGAGCTACTTCTTCATCAGCCTTTAACTGATCTACTAATTGGTCAACTGAGTCAAATTTAGTCATATCTCGAATGCAATCAAGCCAATAAACCATGACGGTTTCCCCATAAATATCTTGATTAAAATCAAAAATATTGACTTCAAAACGTGCTTCTTCTCCATCAAAGGTCACATTTTTCCCGACACTAGCCATAGCACGATACTTCTGTCTTTGAATCTCAACATCAACGACATAAACGCCATCTGCTGGCATATAAGTACGGTCTAAAAGCACTAAATTAGCTGTTGGATAACCAATCGTACGACCACGAGCATTACCATGAACCACCATACCTCTGGATGGAAGCGGTGCCCCCAAAAGTTCTCCTGCTTCTTTCACATTTCCATCTAAAATAGCTTGACGGATACGAGTTGAACTAATCTTTCCTTTCTCATCTTCTACAGGTGGAACAATGATAACTTCTCCATCAAAGTAATCCTTTAAATCTTCTGCTGTTTTTTTGTCAGAACCAAATGTATAATCAAAACCTGCAACAATAATTTTGGCATTCATAGCCTTGATATAAGTTGCAAAAAATTCTTCTGCCGTGAGACTAGCGAATTGACTACTAAAATCAAGGAGATATAATTCCTCTACACCTTCACGCTTTAATTTTCTTTCACGTTCAGCAGGATTTAAAATATGTAAAAACAAATCTGGATGATAAGGCTCTAAAGCAATCTTTGGTGATTCATTAAAGGTCATAACCACGATAGGCAATAAATCCTTTCTCGCAGCCTTATTGGCAACACGAAATAATTCTTGATGCCCCTTATGTATGCCATCAAAATAGCCAAGAACAACGACTGAATCAGATGGTGTGCCAATATCTTTTTGGTTTTTTATAGGAATAGTAATAATCATAAACTAATTATATCATAGCGATAGCTATTTCTGGAACAGAAAATCTGAAATGTCGTTTTTTTAACCTGAAGTGTACCTGTTTTCAAAAAGCTCTTCACTCTATCGTTGCTTAACTATGAACTTTGCAATATTCTTCTCAAAAACTTGTAGGCCATCTTCAAAAGTTTGAAAGGAGTGATTAGACTTGTTCAGTAACCATAAAGTGTCATACTATGCTTATGTATGAAAAAGCAATGCAACTAACTCCTGAGAACTTTAAATTACTAATTGGTGCCGAAAAGGTAGAATTTAGAATCGAGGTACACCTATGGCTGTAAAATTTACAAAACAAGACAACTTGGGCAAGATGTTTGAAGAGTTTCCTAAACTCCCTGATTTGAAGCAAGTCACTTTCCCTGATGACAAAGAAAAAAGCCAAAGCAGTAAAGAAAAACTAGATGACTGCTTTCCAACAACTCTCATCTAGTATGCTTCAGACTGGCGCTATTTTTCTCTCCATCTGTTAGCTTGGATTCTCAGACAGTTTCAGCTAAAGAATATCTTTTCCCTCATCAGAAGGAACGAATCAAGCCATTCAGACAAGTGAAGGGACGACAAGCCAATATTTGAAACCAGATACCAGTTCTTATAGTCAATTGAAATAAAATCTGAAGAAATCGAGTAGGAAACTCAAATCAATTTTTAACAGTGTTCTATTCCAGATTCAATCCACTATACATATTAAAAAGTATGGGTATCAAAACAAAAAAATAGGCTCTCCGAAAACTCGGAAAGCCTTATTTAATGCTATTTCTAGCTTCCTCGCCTTTACATTTCAAGGCTCAGGATAAAAAGGTTCACTGAACCTTTTTATTTAGCGATTGGGTAAACAGAAACTTGTTTTTTATCGCGTCCTTTACGTTCAAAGCGTACTACGCCCTCAACTTTAGCGAACAAAGTATCGTCTCCACCACGTCCAACGTTTACACCTGGGTAGATATGTGTACCACGTTGACGGTAAAGGATTGATCCACCTGTTACAGTTTGTCCGTCAGCTGCTTTAGCTCCAAGACGTTTTGCTTGTGAATCACGTCCGTTTGATGTAGAACCTCCACCTTTTTTGTGGGCGAAAAGTTGCAAGTTGTTAAGAGTCATTTTTAACATAATGTTTTCCTCCGTGTTAGTTTTCTGTGATAACTCTGGTTTGGACGAACTCAGAAGAGTTCTCCGATAAGTTTGCCATACCTAAGAAAAATGATTCAAAGAATAACTGGGTCATTTCTCTCTGGTGTGAAGGCAGGTCTTTTGGAATCTCAACCATCAGATAGCCACCTTCATCTTCGTTTAATTCTAGGATTGGTTCATAGCCTGCAAATTTCTCAATGGAATTGATAAAGTTAATGGCAAGCGTAGAAACCGATGCACACACGACATCTAAGCCGTATTCGCCACTCTCGGCGTGTCCAGTAATTTCCGCACTCCTCAGCTCGCCATCTTCGGCTCTCTCAAAGACTGCCTGTATCATGTGTTCTCCTTAAAATTAAGCGTTAATTGCGTTGATGACAACTTTTGTATATGGTTGACGGTGACCTTGTTTACGGTGGCTACCTTTTTTAGGTTTGTACTTGTAAGTAACAACTTTCTTTTGTTTTCCTTGTTTTTCAACAGTTCCAACTACAGTAGCTCCAGCAACAAGTGGAGTTCCGACAACAGTGTTTTCACCACCAACAAGAACAACTTCGTTAAAAGTAACTTCTTGACCAGCTTCAACGTTCAATTTTTCAACGTAAACTGCTTGACCAACTTCAACTTTAACTTGTTTTCCGCCAGTTTTGATAATTGCGTATGTGCTCATTATGCACCTCCTATGATTTTTATGGGTTTCCCCGATTTTTTGTGAAGACTCGCCTAGCATCGTGGGACGAACCACTTAAACTTGAATAATCAAGCAACGATGTTCGTGCGGTTGCACAGGAACGTGCATAGTCAACTCTCTAAGTATAGCATATCTCCTATTTTCTTACAAGTAATAACACCTAAAATGAAGCTTTTTCTTTTACTTTTTTCCGCCACGAGGCAAAAAGCATACTGAGATAAAAAATGCTCATCATAATAGGAACACCAAGAATGGTCTTTTCATGATAGAAAATCGTCAAATAAGCTGAAAAGACAACACCAAGGACAAAACTACTAAGCAGGCTAACAAATATGAACCCTTCACGCAAAAAAGGTGTGTGCTTGGTTCGGAAATAATCCCCAAAAGCTAGCATGGTTCGTTTGATATTCCCTGTCATAAAAGCGTTATTGTAGGCAATACCCGATACTTCTCCAAAAGCAGTTGTCACCAGTCCCATACAGAAGGCCAAGGGCGGCACTAGATAGATATTATCTACAGTCTGCGGAACAAAACCAATAATGATTGATAGGATTGCCAAAGGAATCAGTGACAGAATTGGCTTTTTTACAATTCTCAATTTTTCCTTATAAATGGTTAGTAAAAAAACTCCCAGCATAAACGCTATTAAGGTTAAAAGCTTATCCCTAACATCCGAAACATTATTCTGTATTAGCTCTACCGAAAGAAAGACAACATTTCCAGTTTGTCCAGCTACAAGGGTATTCCCACGAACAATAAAAGTGTAAGCATCCACATATCCAGCACAAAACGTCAAAAAAAGTGCTAACCTTTTAGACTGACGTGATATTTTTCTTATAGGTAATAACCTCATTTTCCCTCCCATTGTATTTTCTCTTAGAATATTGTACCATTTTCTTTCTAAAAAATCGTAGGCTACCATTTAGATTTTACTATTAGCATAAAAATAATAAACAACTATTTTTCCAAAAATAGATAGAGGTAACATATTGGTAAACAAAGCATACGAACCTTTAGTAAAATCATTTCCATGAAACTAGAATAGAGCCCCTCTTAGCAAAAATCATTATTTTAATTTATTTCTAATTACTCCTTGACATAAATAACTCTTACCAATAAAAGACTATGTCTTAAAAAAATGATATAATAAAATCAATACTTGGGCTTGATGGCTATGCTACTAAGAACAATTAGGATAGAAAATCAGGCACTTGTTAACAACAAGGATTATCCCCTTGAGATGAAAGGAACTTTAGAAATCTTATGATGAACATGCAAAACATGATGCGCCAAGCACAAAAACTTCAAAAACAAATGGAACAAAGTCAAGCTGAACTTGCAGCTATGCAATTTGTTGGCAAATCTGCTCAAGACCTTGTCCAAGCGACCTTAACTGGAGATAAGAAAGTTGTCAGCATTGACTTTAATCCAGCTGTCGTTGACCCAGAGGACCTTGAAACTCTTTCTGATATGACCGTTCAAGCCATCAACTCTGCTCTTGAACAAATCGATGAAACTACCAAGAAAAAACTGGGTGCTTTCGCTGGGAAATTGCCATTCTAAAAACAAGGACCTAGAACAATACTTGTCGATAACAAAGGCTAAGAAAGGTGCAAAAATTATAAAAAACGCATAATAGCAGGTGTCAAAAACACTCAATATTATGCGTTTTCTAATGAAAAAATTCTCTTTTCATACTCATTTAATACTCTTCAAAAATCAAATTCAAACCATATCAGCGTCGGCTTGTCGTACTCAAGTACTGCCTGCGCCTATCTTTCTAGTTTGCTCTTTGATTTTTATTGAGTATAAAAAGCCTCTTCCCAAGGGAAAGAGGACTAAATCTTATTGATGAACAGCTTGAGCTGCTGTGATAAGAGTCAAATTGTAAACATCTTCTGCACTACATCCACGTGAAAGGTCATTAACTGGCTTATTCAAACCTTGTAAAACAGGTCCCACAGCTGAGAAACCACCGAGACGTTCTGCAATCTTGTAACCGATATTTCCAGCTTCGATACTTGGGAAAATAAATACAGTTGCTTGTCCAGCAACTTTACTTCCTGGAGCTTTTAAAGCTGCCGTTTCAGGGTGGAAGGCAGCGTCAAATTGCAATTCCCCATCTATTTCAAGATCTGGGCGTAGTTCGTGCGCACGTTGTGTAGCTGCTACTACCTTATCAACGTTATCACCAAAACCAGAACCTTTACTTGAATAGCTCAACATAGCAATTTTTGGTTCTATACCAAACATTTTCGCAGTGATTGCTGAATTAATCGCAATTTCAGCCAAGGCATCTGCATCAGGATTGATATTGATAGCACAGTCACCAAATAGGTAACGTTCTGAACCACGAGTCATTAGGAAGGCACCTGAAGTACGAGTAACATTAGGACGAGTTTTAATGATTTGAAGGGCTGGACGAACTGTTGCAGCAGTTGAGTGAAGTGCACCTGAAACCATACCGTCAACCAAGCCCATATATACTAGCATTACACCAAAGTAGTTAACGTCTTCACGTAAGAGTCTAGTAGCTTCTTCTTCTGATATCTTACCGTTTCGACGTTCAACGAGCGCAGCAACCATTTCGTCAAACTTAGCGTAGTGGTCAGGATCGATGACTTCATAACCCTCGTGAATCCCTTCAATTTCAAGGTAAATTTTAATTTTTTCTGGTTTACCAAGCAAGACTGGAATAACATCTGTTTCTTTTACCAAGCGTTTCGTAGCTTGAAGAATACGAGGTTCTTTTCCTTCAGGTAGAACGATGCGGACATTTTTACCAACTAGGTTGGCTCTTAGACTTTCAAAAACTTCCATGAGTTTTCTCCTTTAAAATAATAAATTATACTCTAATATATTTTATTGAGTATTAGTTGATAACTGTTTAATAAGGTTACTGAAATCATCCGGCAAGAGACTTGATACCTGCAAGTCTTGCTCTAAAAATGGATGATAAAAGGATAGGTAATGGCAATGCAGGGCCTGACGTTGAATGCCGTCGTCCAGACTACCTCCGTACAAATCATCGCCCAACAAAGGGAAACCAATATGAGAAAAATGGACTCGGATTTGGTGGGTACGTCCAGTATGCAGGCGAATGTCGACCAAGTGGATATTTCCATAAGAAGCGACAATCTTGTAGGAAGTATGGGCGTACTTCCCACCTTTAGCTACTCTTCTAGTGATAATAGAGTCTTCATCACGCGCAATCGGAGCAATAATTTCTCCTTCAGGCTCTAAATATCCATCTCCTTTAACCAGAGCAAAGTAGCGTTTTTCAATGGACTTCTTCTGCAACTGCTTGTCTAATCGTGCATGGGCATAGCCGTGCTTGGCAAAGAGCATCAAGCCAGAAGTATCTCTATCAAGCCTGGTTACAATGTGAACCTGCTGATTTTCATAATTTTGCTTGACATAGTAACCCTTGATAAAATTGGCAATGGTATTGGAGTGGTTGACACTAGGAATAGACGCCACTCCATAGGGTTTATTCAAGACTAGAAAGTGGTCATCCTCATAGAGAATATCCAGTGAGCGCTCGATAGCTTCCAGAGTTTCAAAGCCTTCCTCAGCGGGAATATCAATAGTAACGCGGTCCCCAATATCCAATAGATATGTTGCATTTTGCGGTTGGTCATTGACCAGAATAGCCCCACCTCGAAACTTAATCTTGGCCAGCAGCCCCTTAGAAACCTCGTGCTTTTTCAAAAAGGTCTTAACCTTGACATGTTCATCTGCGATAAATTCAAACCTCATTCATCCACCTCGCCGATAAAGGCATCCTTAACGCGGTTCCAGAAGCTGGTATGGCTAGGAGTCGCGACAAAGTGAATCTTATGATGATCAATTTGATACTCGATTCGCTCGATACTACGAAAAGAATAGACACTATTGTCAATCGAAATGGTGTGGTAATCATTTCTTGTTGGAATGAGTTCAATCTTATCCTTCTTAGGCACAATAATGGAAGAGCCCAGCGTTCGATAGACACGATTATTGAGGCTGGCAATTTCTGTCAACTGCAGAGCTTCAATGGTAGGGTGTAAAACAGCACCGCCAAGAGACTTGTTATAGGCAGTACTACCAGTCGGTGTCGAAACTGTTAGCCCGTCTCCACGAAAACGCTCAAAGGGAACACCATTGATGACAATATCTGCCACCATGGTTCGATCGGATCTGCGAATGCTGGCTTCGTTGAGGGCACGAAAAATCTTGACCTCTCCATTTCCAAGAAAAACCTTCACATTCAAAACCGGATAAGAAACCCTTGCTCCGGTATCCAGCTGCAAATTGGTCATTAACTTATCCAACTCAAAATCACGATAATCGGTATAAAAGCCCAGGTGTCCTGTATGAAGACCGATAAAGCGTACCTTATCAAGTTGGTCTTCGTACTTATGAAAAGCCGACAAGAGCATGCCATCTCCACCAATGGAAATGACAATGTCCGGACTGCTGTCATTGAGTATAAACTGATTTCTCTTCAAACGATCTCGCAATTCATACAAAACCCTTTGACTCTGCGGTTTTCTATTGGCTATCAAGTCAATTCGTTTACCTGTATTCTTCATCTGTATCGTCACTGTTTCCTACACCGTCATTTAATTTTCTACTCAAGGGATCAAAAAGTGCCTGGGCTTCTTGGATATCATCTCGAATTTTACCCATTTCTTCATCCAACTGATGGGCGATTCTAGCAGTAATTTCCAGTCGCTTCTTAATCTCCTCTGGGAAATCCCCTTGGTACTTGTAGTTGAGAGAATGTTCTATCGTTGCCCAGAAATTCATGGCCAAAGTACGAATTTGAATTTCTGCCAAAATAGTCTTGGCTCCATTGATGGTGTCAACCATATATTCTACTACCACATGATAGGAACGGTAGCCTGATGCTTTTCGATGAGTAATGTAATCTCGCTCCTGTATGATTCGCATATCCTGACGCTTACGCAAAATCTCCACCACTTCTCGGACGTCATCTACAAACTGAACCATCACACGTAAGCCAGCAATATCCTGCAAATCGTGTTCCAAGGTCGCATAAGTAATGCCACGACGAGCCATTTTTTCCTTGATACTTTCAATTGGCTTGACTCGACCGGTCACAAACTCAATCGGAGAATGCTTATTTTGCTTACGATATTGCTTACGAATACCACGTAGTTTAATCTTTAACTCACCAACAGCTTGAATGTAAGGATCTAGAAATTCTTCCCATTCTAAGGTCATATATTCTCCCTTGTTCTCATATTATCCGTCAAAAATATCTTTGATTTTTTCTCCAGATTCATATACAATAAATACAATGCTTATTATACCATAAGTGAAAAACGTTTACAAATAGTTGTCATGGCTTTTCAATAGTTGAGTTTTTACTTATTTTTCATTAAAATCATTTTCGTTAATTGCTATCATTTTTTTTAATCGTATTCATCTTCGTATTCATTTTTACAATCATCTTTGCCCGTATAGTTGAGAAGGTTTCAATTTACTTCTAATAGTTTACAAAAGGATCAGTGACTCATTTCACTGTTTTTATTTTTAATAAAACACCTCTCTATTCTTCATGTAAACGCTTTTTTGGACAATAGGACTTCTATTTTGGTTTCTAATCGTTCAAAATGCGTCTTTTTGCAAAATAAAAAACCGCAAGCCTGAGCCTGCGGTGAAAGAACAATTTAGAAAGTTTCCTTTCTATTTATTTAACTGTAATCAAGCCTTCTGGCTCTACTGTGAATTCTGGCTTGTCTGCCATTGTTCCGTCTGCGTTGATGTAGTACCAGCCTGTTCCGTCTGCGGACTGGACGAAGGCATTTGATACCATGGCACCTTCTTTACCGTCAAGATAATACCAAGTCTCCTTGTACTTGACCCATCCTGTCTTCATAGCACCCTCTACGTCGAAATAATACCACTTCTCAGCGATTTTCTTCCAGCCTGTAGCCATTTCACCTGACTGGTCAAACCAGTACCAGTTGCTGTCTGTGTGCTTCTTCCAGCGGTCTGCAAGCATGTAGCCTGAGCCGTCAAAGTAGTACCAAGTGCCGTTGATTTTCTCAAACTTATCTTTTGGATAAGAGCCGTCTTCTTTAACGTACCAGTAGCCAGTATCGTTTTTCTTCCAGCCCGCTTCAACGCTCAAGCCGTTTTCAATATCCTGCTTGAACTGTTCGCGGCTAATGCCCCATTTGGCTAGATATGGATAAGGGTCAATGTGGTCTGAATGGTTGTCGGGTTGGTTATTGGTGCAGTATTCATGCGTTTTGATACCTGCCAAGTCGTCTGTATCAAGCGTTTTAGGCAAGCCTGCTTCATCTGCTAGATTGCGTAAGAGTTCGATATACAGACGGTAGTCAGCCATGAACTCTTCTGTAGTTGAATGGCTTTCAATCAATTCAACTGCTGCATAGCTTTCCGCATTCCAACCGCCCCCAACATCCCAAGAGCCGTTGTTTACAGGGCCTACTTGCATGACACGGCCATTCCCAACCACATGAGAGAAGAACCCAAGTTCAGGGTTCTTTCTATAGTGGTAGTCCACCTCATTCTGAGCTGTTGAGTTGCGGTTGCCTGTTGAGTGGGCGTGGACTTGTCTATAAGGTTGCACTCCGACTTGTGGCAAGCCTGTACGTAGTCTGCTTGTATCGATATCCATTACTCTTGTCCTTTCCATGCGTCATTCATCTGCTTGACGGCTGACTCCACAAAGGTGTCCAAGTCTTTGTCCGTCATGCTGATGTTGTATTTGGTTAGCTCTGCACGAATTTTAGCACGAGCCTGTGCCAGTTTTTCATCGCCCTTGTAGCCAGTTTCAGCAGCCACCTGCTCCACGGCATGAACTGCGTTCTTGGCTAGGATTTCAGCGATAATAACCGCTTTTTCTCCGCCTTTTCGCAAAAGATAATCTTTTACTGTTTTTACCATGCTGCCTGCGACTACCGCTAAAAAGCCTGTCGCAAAGGCAATGATGAGTTCGTTAAATTGTGTCATGTGTTTTTTCCTTTCTATTTTGGTTCATACACATCATAGATAGTATTGGGGTCTTTCGTTCTGATAGCTTCATATTGAGCCTTTGTACCAACCCAATATTTCAAGGCTTGCCCACCGTTTTGGTTGATGATGTTTTGGCCAGGCGCACCATCTGCTCCTCTAGGCCCTTGAATGCCCTGCAGTCCTTGTTGCCCTCTTTCGCCTTGGACACCCTGCGGACCACGTTCTCCTGCAGCGCCTCGTTCGCCATCGTTGATATTATCCAAATGAGTGAAAGCAGAGGCTTTTAAACCTCTGTAATTCACTTCAATACGGACTTCAAACCAGCCACCAGAGCGCTGAGTAGCGTTCCACTGACCAAATTTACCATTTGCATCAGGCGTTTGATTTCTCAAAACACCCCAGCTATTATTCCCAAAACCACGGTAGTAATAATCAAGAGTATAGCCACTCGTGACTGCTTCGCCATCGTAGAATACATCCGCAAACAGATTCAATTGGCTAGTAGAGCCATTCTTATAAGACCCCTCAATACGAACGCTGGCATTCAAACTATGCCCATTTTCCCCTTTTAAGCTTTCTCTCTGGCTGAAGGTCAGATTGTCAAATGATGGACGATTTTCCAAGGCGGAAATCCTAGCCTTGATGGGGATATCATTGTATAACTCCCATTTTTGAGCGTAAGTAGACAAGTCTTGGTGGGAGGTCAAGTAGCCTTTCTCTTCCAGCTCCGCTTTTGTAACAAGGGTTTCTGGATTGACTCTCGGTCTACTCTCAAGGGTGTCCAGTCTTTTCTTAACCTCCCTATCCTTTAGCTCTGAGTCTTCTTTGATCGCCTTGACATCCTCGCCGATTGCTCTTGCTAGATTTTCAAGGTTATTCATAGACTTCACGCTTTCGCTGCGTTATAAGTCGCTACCAAATCAAGATCGGCAATCTGGTCTACACGTCCGCTGACTTCAGTTACTTTGCCAAGAAGTGCGCTATTTTCATCTTGTCCCATGCTCGTGATTTTTTCCGCGATTTCTTTCAAGGTATCAAGGTTCTCAGGCGTTCCTTCACCCAAGATTTCAGCCTTAACCTCGGATTTAGCTTGAGTAACTGCCTGTGAGATAGCTTGATTCATTGCTGAAGTCTCCACTTTAGTGCTGACGCTTTGCTTCACTTCCTTGATATCTGCTCCTACTGCTTGTGCAAATGCTGTTAATTTTGTAGTATCCATTTTGTGTTACACCTTTCCTAAATTGTAATAAAAGAGTAGGTCTGGCAATTCCTGACCTACTGGGCTCTCGCCTACAGTTCTACCTGCAAGCTGTTTTTCGACTTCTTTTGCGATGTCCAGCTCCTTTAAAGCATGGACTTCTTCTGTGACCAATTCCTTATCTGAGGCAACTATCTGGATATGGACAGATTTATCACTGGGGAAAACATAGCCTCCAGCCGTGATTTCCAAGCGATAGCTCCCAATCGGCAAGATAGCGTCCAGATGAAAACTCACACCTTGACTGGTAACAGCTACCTGCTTCTTCCACTGGTAGCCCTCCTTGGTCAGACTGATCAGCGCCTCCTCCCCTTCCAGAGAGGAAATCACTTGGTAGTCCTCGTCTAAGAGGGCAAAACCAAAGGTAGAAGCCAAGTCCCCTTGTTTAATCAGGTGACCTCCGTCAATCTGTACGAGATTGGTCATATTGAGATTACAGACCATTCTGCACCTCTTTCTATCTAATCATCTACTAAGATGTCTTCCTTAATCTCCAATTTTTCAAAATCGTTGAATAAGCGGTCTATGTAGCCATTACCTCCTAAAGCCTTGTAGCTTTTGTGCAGACTTTCCACTAGGGAAAATTCGTCTTTTGAAGTGAACCCTCTACGAATAGCCCGTCGCATATCACGGTCAAGGCGCAACTTCATGGTATTTAGATGCGCCTCGTCGTGTACTTTCAACTTCTCTTGTACTTCATCGATTTTGGAATTGCTATCTTTAGCGGTAGTCTGGACATCTTTAATCTGTTTCTTGACATCGGTTAGTTCCGAGACGATTTTATCTGTTTCTTCCTTGGCTTTTTTCGGTAACCGATAGCTTATCCAAGCAATGATTGTTGGAGTTAGCACTGGCATTACGCTAGTGAAAAAGTGTTCTATTTTCTCAAAGACATCCATAAGCACCTCGCTAGCCTGCCAGATGGCTCAGACCACGTCGCTTCAATTCCTTGCGCACACGGTCTTTCCAGCGTTTATGTACCCATGAAAAGTCAACTGCTCCACGTTCCAGTAGGTTGATGTACATATCGATTTTTGCTTGGTCTAGTGTAATCTTACTCATCGTTGCTACCTCCATTGTCTTCACTAGGGCTCTCTTGGTTTGTCGTTTCAGAAATGTCATCTTCTTTCTCGCTTTCTTTGTTATCTTCTACCGCTGGGGTTGGTTGTGCAGGCGCTTCTGCTACTGGTTGTTCAGTAGTTGGCTGCGCTGGGGCTGGTTCTGCCTCTTCAGCTTGGTTTTCTGTCTCCGTAACCTGAGGGGCGTTCTCTTCTGCCTCCTCTTTCTCCCCCTGGTCAGGCTCTCCTTGAGCTTCCAGCTCTTCCAATCGCGCTAAGATATCCTCAATATCCTGAGCATTCTGGAGATTGACCTTCTGCATACCATCCATGAGCTGATTGGCTCTCTCCAGCGCTTCCGTCGTTTTAGCCCATTGTTCTTGGTTCTTGACAATGGCACTAGTCGGGTCAAGTTCGGTGCGAACCAATTCTAAAACCGCTTGGATAAGGGCGTCCTCACTATCCTGTGTATGGTCACCTAGCAATTCGCACTGCTCATAAGAATAGCGCCCCTTGTTTTCCATCTTGATGGCGACAACTGTTACATTTTCCCCACCTTTCAAGTAGGGCTTGATTGCAAGTTCATAGCTCATTTGTTACTTCCTTTCATTTTTGCTTGCATTTCGTCAAATAGTTCTTTGAGGGCTGGTTCATATTCCAGCACGGCTTTAAAGCCCCGTAATTCAGCTAAAGCCAGCGTATAGTGCGCTTCTAAATGCGCACGATTCAATTCGCCTTCAGCCAAGCGGTTAGCGAGCGACTCAGCGACTAGCTTGTCGATTGTGTTATTATCCATGTGTGTTCTCCATTTCTTTGATTTTCTGGTCTAGTTCTTGGACAGCCTTCAGCAAGTAGGGTATGAATTTCGAATAGTTGATAGACAGATAAGATGTTACCTCATCTGTTTCAACTGCATGAGGGACTACCTCTTGTACTTCCTGCGCAATCAAACCAACCTCTTCATGTTTCTGGCTCTCGATAAAATCAAAAGAGACCATGTTCAATGCTTGGATTTTATCCAAGGCATTAACTGGACTCTCTTTAATATTTTCTTTCAAGCGCCTATCTGAACTCGAAGTAATACCTGCATAGCCTCTCCATTTTGCTGTAGTGATTTGATTCCACCAGACGACGGCATTCTCTCCTCCAGCTGGGTTTGATCCAGCACCATAAATATCTGCATTTCCTGTCCAGATACCTTTATTAGCATTAATCTTGCTATAGAAATTAACGTTTGTAGAGCCAGAAAAGTCAACATTCCCATAAAAACTAACTGTATTCTTACAATACATCTGCCCATCTGTGTCCACATGCCAGGAGTTCGGTCCAGCTTGGTTCCAGTTATCGCCCCAATTAGCCCAAAAAGCTGTCTTAGTACCATAACCAGCACCATTACCCATACCGACCGAGAATTGATTCACTCCAGAAATCCAGCGACCGCCTCCATTATCAAACTGACCCAAGGTAAAACCTCCAATTTCACCTTGATAGGCTTGTAAGAAGGTTGAACTAGACACAACAGATTCAATCTTGGTTGTGAAGATTTGCTTGGAGGTCAGCTTGTCAATCAAGGCATCTCTAGCGGTCAGGTTCCGAATCAGGGCATCGTCTACGCTGATTTTATCCCCTGTGATGGCACCTGCTTGTATATGGTCAGCAGTGACAGAACCAGCGGCCATCTTCCTAGCTGTTACAGCACCATCTACCAACATATCTGACTGTACTCGAACGTGTGGAGCGATGATATCCACACCTCTAGGGCTTGCGGAAATGGTAGAGGCTAACTGCTCACCAGTTAGAGTAGTAGCGCCGATAGTAACACCTTCTGGCGTAACTTGTACCCTAGCACTGTTAGCAGCATCTCGCACTTCCTGCCTGATTTCTTTAGCAGTCTGAGCGATGGCGCTCTTAACATTCGTATCAAAGAATTGGGTCAGCGCCCCTTGGTTATTCTGCTGGATTTTGCCCCACAGGGTGCTGTTTGGGTCTCTCAATTCCAGTTCAATAGAACGCATATCCTTGAAGAGACCTGACAGGGTACGTTGCGTTACAGTAGGCTCCACGAAGCTAGTCGGGAAATCCCCCTGCTCCAGCTGAATATCCGTCAGCACCGTGTCACCCACACAGCCCATATGATGGAGTTTCAGCAGTTCATCTCGTGTCCGTGGCTGAAATACCTTATAATACCGTCCGTTATGCTCAAGAGCAGGCGAACGAACGTTTTGAATAGTAATATCCATGTGTTAGTCTCCTATTTTTCTATAGAATGGAATGTCTATATAAGTGTATTCTTGAGGTTCAGTGCCACCTGCTGGAACCCAGTTGTAGTAACCGTAAACATAATCGCTATTTTTTTCAAAAGATAGTTTTGCTAAAAAGCCAACAAAATTTGATAGTGCTGTTTTCACGACTGTTTTTACGAATGGATATTTCAGTCCATGTTCTCTTGATTTTAAATAATAAATACCATTCACCAAAGCATCGGAAGTGTCAAGATCTCTAAAATAAACAGTAATAGTTTTTTCATACTCGTTTTTTACCATGGAACAAGAAAATGTCCCAACTAATTCAAAACGAACTTTCTCCCAAACAAGCCTATCACCTACATACCGCTGGATGATTTCCTTGCCACCCACGTAAATTCCTTCTCTAGCCATACTACCTCCTACGTACTACTGTAGATATCATAGATAGTATTACTATCCTTGTTAGGAATCGCGTCATATTGAGACCTTGTGCCAGCCCAATATTTCAGCGCTTGTCCACCATTCTGATTGATGATGTTCTGACCAGGCGCTCCAGCTGGCCCCACTGGGCCACGTTCTCCTGTGGCACCTCTCGCGCCTGCTGGACCTGTGTTTCCTTGAGGTCCTCGTTGACCTTCTGGGCCTCTCGGCCCTACTGCGCCTGCTGGGCCTGTTAGGCCTGCCGGACCTCTCGCACCCTGTGGGCCTGTTGGGCCTGCCGGACCCTGTGGGCCTTGTGCACCTTTTAAGCCCTCCCTCTGTTGACTCGTCAGGTTCTCGAACCGCATAACACCGTCCGCTCCTCGTGGTCCTGTTTCCCCACGTTCTCCACGATCACCTTTTGGTCCCGTCAGATATTGAAGAGCTGAGAATCGGTCACGGCCATTTCCGACCTTGACCTTACCTGTGTCGCTCTCTATACCTAACTCTCCATCAAGTAAGACCAGAGTGCTACTTGCCCAGTCACTCGCTGACATACGCTTGTGTTGAACCCTTACTGGGATTGTCTCTGTCATGTTCTACCTCCATCAAAAATAAAAGTTGGACTCTCACTCCAACTTCCCTCATATCTAGCATGTTGCCCATCAGCAACCGTCTTATAGACTGGCGCTAGTTCAATCCGTCTTGTCTGATTGTCAATCGTCACAGACTGCTCTACATTCTGATACCAGTCCCCTGAGAAGGTCAGTCGATAGGCACCGTAGTAGACCGCTAAGACCTGCTCCTCTTTCTGGACAAGGTCTTTATCAATCGCTGGCATGACCTCATTGGCAGGTGCTAAATGGACGTGTCCACCATAAAATGGATTCTTATTGACTACCACAGTCACATCTGTCTTACCGTAAGGCGTACAGGTTGCTGACCAGCTGATGACGTACTGTTTGCCGACCTCAAAACCGTCTCCATTATGACCGACCTCTACAAAATCCGTTCCATAGCTGATTTTCTTAGCCGTCCCACCATTCAAACGGTTCTTGTTGTACTGAGTAGTCCCGTCACCACCAATCAAGCTCGCATTGACCCTTGCAGTCTCGCTGACCTGTTCCAGTTTCTTGCTTAATTCAGCGATTGAGTCCGCATCACTCATCAGTTCTTCACGGATACGCTTCACGAACTCAGGACGCTCTTTCTCTATCTCCTCATGGATTTTAGCGCCCATTTCTTCGGCATTTGCTTTGTATTTTTCGATTGCATCATCAATCACTTTTTTACGTTTCTCAAACTCTGCTTCAAAGGCTGCGTCTGCTGCTTCTATCTGTGCTTGGATTTTCGCTTCAATGCCATCTTGTTGCTTAATCTGCTTGGTAATCGTACCCTCGTAAGAATACTGAGTATCGTTTCCAGCCTTACTATCTGCACTGATACGACCTCTCAGACCGCCTTTAAAAGTAAAGCTCTGACTTAACACAGGAACTTTAAAGGTTTCTTTCTTGTTGGTCTGAATGGTTACCCACTGCCCAACCTCAAGTAACAAATGTCCTTGGTAGTTGAGATTATAAGGGTAGTAAGTCAGGTTTTTCAACTTGTAATACAGGTCATTTAAAGCGCTCTGGGTCATGAAGACATTGTCCATTTCCAAAGACCGACCTGTCTTCATACCGACTGTCAGAGACTTCTTATCTGTCTTACAAGTGATACCAGCTATCTGATACTCAATCTCACTCTTGGTCAAGCCATGTAAGAAGTAACTGTCAGCGTTGATCGTGATATTTGACTCAGTTAAATCACGGATTTCCATCTTACCTTCTCGGTTGAAGAAGCAAGACATCCCAATCATCTGAGTCATAGCACTCAGCATATCCCTAAAGGAAAGTTTCTTACCTTCAGGAACTTGCTCGACATGGTAACGCATAGCACTGATTCCGAAATAGTCATTCGCTAACTCAATGCCCGTTTTTAGGCAGATTTCCTGAATAACCTCTCGTACCTCAGCCGGAAAATGCAAGTCCGTCACATACTCACGATTGAGCTTAAACATACCGTCCATGAGCTCCAGCGTGGTAGTGTTTCGGTTTCGGTCAATCTCAATATCGTTGATGAAGTATTCCCCCATCTTGACCCACTGGTAGGTATCCCCAACAAGTAGACCAATCTCAGGGTGTAGAATATCCAGCTTATTGAACGTGGTAATGATACTGGTAAAGGTAATCTTACCGCTACCAGCACACGTTCCACCGGGCTTGTATGTATCACCTTTGATGTAGCCATACTCAAAG
The DNA here is from genome assembly GCF_037076355.1 of Streptococcus parapneumoniae. Lineage (NCBI taxonomy): Bacteria > Bacillati > Bacillota > Bacilli > Lactobacillales > Streptococcaceae > Streptococcus > Streptococcus parapneumoniae. Next base: position 1,194,019 of record NZ_AP026968.1, read on the forward strand.
CTAGCCTCTTTGATATCTCGTGAAGCATAGTCTCCAACACGGATAGCCAGCGTCCTTTCCTTGGCAAACATGGCTCTGTCAAATTGTCGTCTAGTTAAAGCGTCCATTTTCTTACCTCTCTACCAGATTAAATTTAGCGCCAGACCAAGGTTTGAACTTCTCAGTAAAGGTATAGCTTGGAGCTGTCCTATCACCGACGTAGAAAGTCCCAGTTGTCTGACCTTTAACGGGGTCAGGGTAGGAAACCTCAAAAAAGACTGCTGACACGGCATTTAAAAGCTGACTCATTTCTTCTTGAGTCATCATACCCCATTCACAGTCTAACTTACGCTTAGTCGTAATACGGTCACGCACCATATCGCCATTGGCATTACGCCCTGTTTCTCCATCGATATCTTGAATACCGACCTGAAAAGATTTGGGAGGCTTCACAGCCACCCCATTGATTGTCAATTGTGCCATTTAACCTCCTAAATCTTGAGCAAGGTTTGACCTGCTCGTTCATGTTCCTTGTTGATTTCTTGGATGGCTACCCGTCCGAACTCATGTCCTGCGATTTGGATAACGATGTCGCCGTCACCAGAAAATCCACCTTGTGGACTTACACCAGCCATGGCATTTACTACCGCACTGCTGACAACTCGCCCAAGTGTTTGGATAAATCCTGTATTTTCAAGTGGTACGACCGCCTCTTTACCTGCTTCACCAATCATGGCAATAGTTGGACTATCAACGATACCACCACGGGCAAGACGAGGGAGGCTAACTGAGCTTACACTTCCAATCCATCCCAAACCAGGCAAGTTTCTGACAACATCTAAAACACCATTAATCATTCCGATGAAGCCATTGACTACATTTTCAATCGTTCCAAGAACCGCATTGACAGCACTCTTAAACGCTCCACCTACTGCCTCACCGACCATCTGACCAGCGTTTACGAAGATACTTTTAACAGTATCCCAAACACCTTTAAAGAAGTCACCGATAGAACTGAAAGCATCTTTTACAGCGTTGTAAGCATTAGTGAACATCTCACCAAACCAGTTTGAAACACTGGATAACGCATTAGTCACATCTGCCCATCTCTCGCCAAACCATGAACCTAGTTTGCTAAAGATGTTTGTTAGACCAGTCCATGCTTTTTGGAACATATCCGTAAACCATGCTCCAATATTAGCCAAAGCATTAGTCACATCTGCCCAACGTTGTCCGAACCATGAGCCGATTGGTGTGAAGATATTAACGATAGCATCCCATGCACCTTGGAATACACCAGAAAACCACTCTCCGATACCAGAGAATATGTTTACAATGGCGTCCCATGCTTGCTGGAATTTCTCGCCAAACCATTGACCTATCGGCTCAAAGATTTCTTGTAGTTTCGTCCATAGACCGCTGAAAAATTCGCCAATCGCTTGACAAATACCACTGATAAAATCACACAGTCCTTGCCATGCAGTTTTAGCGAACTCGACAACAGTATCCCAGTTTTGGTAGAGCAAGACACCGATAGCAATCAAAGCTGCAATAGCAGCAATAACTAAGGTTATCGGGCTGGTCAATACCGCAATAGCTCCATTGAGCGCCCATGTTGCGGCTGCTGCAACTCCTGCTGCAACCGATTGAGCGATTTCTGCGGCTGCTGCAAGTCCCATTTGTGCTGCATGAACACCCCACGCTAGTGCTGATTTACCAAGTTCTAAAGCAGTTTTTCCTAGCTGTGCAATTGTTTTACCTGAATTGACCACAAAATCTTTTGCATATAAGGTATTCAAATACACGCTTTCTGCAAAATCTTTTATCTTATCAACTGTTAATCCTTTTACCGCACTAACTAAATCAGTGAAAGCTCCACTTAATTTACCAATTCCTGCTGCAAGACCACCAGCCTGCTCAGCCCAAGACATGAATTTAATACCTTCCCAAGCTGTCGATACCAGACCGATTGCAGTGGCCATGGCTGAAACTATCTCTCGGTTATCCTTGCACCAATCGGAAAAAGCAACGAAAGCATCGCTAACGACTTTTACTGTATCAGCTAGAATTTTTAAAGCCTCTAAAATAGCTCCGCCTAGCACATCGGCAACTTCACCAATGCTGATACCGAATGTATCGGCTAAGAACTCAGCAAAAGGTTGCATATTATCTTCCCAGACTTGTTTGAGAACATCAACCAGTCCTCCAAAAGCTTGACTTAAAGAATCAATAGCTGGACCGATATGATTGTTATAGACATCTTCAAATCCATCAGAGAATCTTTGAAGTGCTGGAGTAACATTGTTGTCAAAACTGTCTAAAAAGACTGATACAATTTGAGAAATACCGCTAGAAAGAGTTGTTATAAATGGGCTAACATGCTCATCATACACACGGCTAAACGCATCTCCAAAACGGTTCACTGCTTTCTCTATTGTTTCGAATACTGGAGCAATCGCATCTAAAGCTCCCTGTAAGGAACTTGATAATTTCGGAGCGTTATCTGTCACAATGCGTTCTAAGCCCTTGAATAAATCACCACCAAGTTTGCTTCCAATCTCAACAGCTTTTGAACTCAAACTCAAAAATGTTGACACAATAGCACTACCTATACGAACCGCACCAGTTGAAGTAATGACGTCGTAGAAAGCACTAGAAAAGGCCTGAGCGATGTTTCCTACTGCCTCTGCAATGTTACCAATATTATCAAACAAAGCGACTAGCGCTCTGGTAATGCGTTCTTTTTGCCTTCCAAGACCATTTGCAATACTTTCGGCAAGGAAAACACCGATACCTAGACCGATAGTAGCTATTGAGCCTGTCACTTGCCCTAAAGCATAAGCGATTTTCTCAGCCATTCGGTTAAAGGCATTCACAACTCTTGGATCAGTGGCGATTTCTCCCATTGTCTTAGCTATTTGGTCTAAGGCGGTCTTAATGCGTTCAATACCTTCTGGTCTAAAGGCTGCATCAAAACCTTTTTTGAAGAGGTCAAACAACCCTTTCAACTTATCCCCAAGACCATCGAAAATGCTCTTGAACTGGTTGTCCATGTCGGTCAACTCGACTTCTGGCAAGATGTCTTTGAAAGGTCCGCCACCGCCTCCCTTTCCTTTACCACCTCCGCCTCCTCCTCCAGAACCGCCTGCGTCATCGTCTTTTGGTTTTTGCAAGATGTTAATCTCATCAAATCCCATTAGACCAAGCAATTCTTTGGCGGCCTTCTTAGCGTTTTTGGCCGAGTCTCCAAGATTATCAGCAAGTCCTCCTGCTGAATCTCCAGCGTCATCTACTGCGTCAGCAAGGTCTCCTGCTCCGCCTGCAGCGTCTTTCATGGCGTTACCCATGTCTCCAACTGCTCCACCGACACCATCTTTCACTGTTGCTTTCTTGTTGAACATCAAAGCGATAAACTCAGCTAGTTTTGCCGTAACGTTCTTCAAAACCATAGCAAAAGAGTTCAAGACAGGCATAATGGCATTGATAATCGGTAACATAGAGTTACCAAGGTTCAATGCTGCGTCCTTCATCAGCGACTTAAACAGGCTGATACTACCGTTGACTGAGTTGGATAAGGTATCTCCATACTTGGCTGTAGCCTGTTCCAGAATAGCCATAAGGCGGATTTGTTGCTGGGTTTGGTAATCCAACTGTTGCCAGCTTTGTCCGTTTGCGAACTTCTTGAAGGCTTCAGTGGACTCAATCATAGCTACATTGACGTTGATTCCTAGGTCTTCTATCGCTTCCGTGTTCCCTAGTAAACCTGAGCGAATCCGCTCCATAACGTCTGTAATCGTGCGCCCTGAACCTTCAGCAACAACTGCCGATGTCTGCAACATCTTAGCAGTATAGGCGCTTAGCTTGTTGGTATCTTTTATAAATCCAGAAAATAAGTTTGAGTAGACTGCACCGTAGTTGGTCGCCTCACCCACACCCATGTTCATAGCGTTGGCGTTATCGTTAACCCATTTTAAGAAAGATTGCGAACTCTCGCCCATCTGTCGCTTGATTTGGTTCATAGACGCTGCTACTTCAAGAGCCGTCTGCGTTGAATACATCCCAACATCAAGCAATTTCTTACCAAGGATTGCAAAACCAGCGAACTTAGCTAGCTTGCCAAACGCACTACCGATTGAGCTCGACTGTTCACGAACTTTAGCAGTGGCATTCTTCACTTGGTCAGATGTCCCCTTGACCTGATTCTCGACTTCTTTCATCTTCTTCCTGAAAGGCGCTATCTCAGCGTCAATCATGACCTTCAATTCATCAAGAGTTGCCATTTACTTCCTCCTTCCTTTTTCGATTGTGTCTCTCTGCAAAATCACGCATCCGTTCCTTATGCAACAAAAACGCTTGTCTCTGCCGTTCCTGTTCTACCGCTTGTTGCTCTTCTACAAACAACTCAGGCGCATATTCCCAGAACTCAAAGACCTTGGCATCTTTGGATAACAATAAGGAAATGTGGTTGGATATCATCTGCGAAAGTATGTACGAGTCAATAATCTTTTCTTTACGCTCTTGGATTTTGACACGGTTGTAGCTTTCAATCATTTCCCTGATTTCAAGCACCGTTAAATCCCAAAAATCAAGAGGCTTACCCCCGATGTCCAAAAACATAGGATAAAGCCTCTCAATAATCTGCGTTACCGTTAAGATTACTCGACTACTGTCATTTTCTTCTTGGAAGTTTTCTTGCCCTTGCTTCCTCGTGGAGTAAAACCCGACACTTCAAAGAGTGGCATTAAAACCTCTGTCATGAAGGTTGTTTGGTCTCCACCATTATCCACGTATTCATCGTATAGATCGTAGACATCCTCAAAGGAATACCCATGTTCATACTGCTGCAAGGCTCCATGAACTAACAACAACATAACTTTCAAAGGCGGTAAAGTGAATTCTTCACCAGCTTCAGGCATAAAAATCTTTAACAAGTTCATGCCGATTTTTTCTTCCACAGTTGCAGCTTGATGAGATGTCAAACGTAGCTTCAACTCTTTTTCATCAGTAACTTTCCAAGTTGTGTATTTTAACGCCATTTAATTAACCTCCAAGACCGTCTACAAATTCCAACTCTGACTGCAAAGCAATTTTAAGGGTGAACTCGATAACGGCATTGACACCGCCACCACCAAGCTTAACAGATACTTGACCTTCAAAATGAACTTTAGTGTTGTCTGGGTAAGTTTGTTCAAAGAAGAGTTTCGTCTTGTTGTCTGCCGCTTTACGCAATACGCGATAAGGTGCGGTTTCTCCGTCGTTCTTATAAGCGAATTTGTACTCCAATTCCCCTGCGTCGCCAATACCGAATTCATACTTTTTAACTTTGTCTTCAAGAGTAGTGTTCTCTACTTTTTCAGGCTCAATACCAAACTCTGGTACTTCTTTCAACCCAGCAAGTTTAGTATAAGTTCCTTTAGCTGTACCATAAGCTAACGTAATTCCATTTGCTAACATGTTTAATTCTCCATTCTAAATTGAAAAACAAGCTCTGAGTGTAAGTCAACAACACCTTCAAAACGCATGACCTTATGTCTCAAATGTGACGGGTCTGGTACGTCTTGGCAGTCGGTTCTTCGCAAACCTAAAGACTCAAAAATCTGATTGATTTTAACAGCTAACTCACTAGTGCTGGTATCATCAAAGATATCCACCTTGTAGCGGATAGATGATTTTTGTTCCTGGTCGTCAAACCACTCTCCGGGCTTGTTTTGTTCTTCCAAAAAAATAACGACTGGAAAAGTCTCCCAATCGCTAGGATAAGTATCAGTCACATTATCTGCGACCTTTTGCAATTCTTTATAAATAACAGGCTTGATATTGATCATTTTATTTGTTCTCTTATCTTTCTACGCACATAATTCGAAATATTCTTAGACACACGCTCTTGATTGTCTCTCAAAGCTGGATAAAGATAAGGCTGTGCAGGTTGACCATACATCTTGTAGAACTCCCCAATCTTTTGAAAGTGGTAAGGCCCTACATTGATTTGGTCTTCATGCACATACCAAGGATTAGACTTGTAAGTCACGCTGACTTCTGGAGAGATACCAGAATGGCTAGCCTGACCCTTAGGTCCCGTTCCAAACTCAACGTAAGGAGCGTATTTAAGGTTGGTGTAAACTTCGCCTATAGCCTTATCTCCGTCCATTTTTGCTCTAGTTTTGATACTAATTATAAGTTCTCCATCTCTCGCTGGTGCGAGTCTTCTTGCATCAGCTTGGACAACCTTTATAGCAGCATTGTGTACCGCACGTAAGACGATATCCTCGCCAGTTTTTTTACTAGCCAATCGTCTACATTTAGCTATAAGTCTATCTGCCCCTAGTAGCTCTGACACGCTCTAACTCCAAAACTTGATGATGTGTGTAGACCTTTTTAGAAATAACCCTGTGAGTCACTTCTGTCTGGCTATCGATACACACACCATCTTTCACTTTGATAGTAGCTGACTTGTTGGCATTTGCGTTCAAAATGTCGTTGACACGCTCGCCATACAATTCAGATTGTAGCTTACTACTAGCTGGCCACAATTCAAGACGGACTGTCTCAGCTTCCTTGGCATATCCTTCTTTTGCGACACCCTCCTCAGTGACAGTCTTTTCAAACCGTCGCATTGGATAAGGTTTCAGTCTACTCTGCTTCAAAAACATGACCTGCCACCCTTGCTAGTCTGTGCATGCGTATACGCTGTAAAAGACCCGTAGACAGGCCGTTTTCTCCGTAGACTACTGCTATGCCACCTTCGGTTCTAGAATGCTCTCCTTCCGCTCCTGAGCGGTTGTGGAGCTCGATAGCAACCTCAGGTATTAAGAGACTTAAAGCAGGTGTCAAAGATGTGCGATTAGTCTCTGACAAGATAAGATTTGTAGCCCTCGTTTGGAGCAACATGAGAAGCTGAGTATCTTCTTCGCCTGTTAATTTCTTCAGCAACTCTATAGACATATCAATCCTCTTCTAAGAACTCAGGTTCAGGGAGGATTTCCTCAAGAACATCTGAGATAGCGACACCGTTACTGGCGAAATTGTCCGCCAGCTCAGCATAGCGCTCCTCAGTAATCTCAAGTTCCTCTCCTGCCAGTCGTTTCACATTTGATTCCCAATCATAGAAATCTTGTTTGATTTTAAATTTCACTTTTTAAATCCTCCAACACCTCTATAATTTCGGCTTTTGATAACTTATAGGCACCAGTTATGCCAGCTTCCTTAGCTAGATTCTTCAACTCTTCTAAAGTCTTATTCTCTAAATCAGAATACTGGCTAGCCTGCTCCTCTTGGATATAATGACGTCGTAGCAATAAGCTCATATCGTCACCTCTTACTCACCGAATTTTACAACTCGTGTAGGGTCGTATAGGTAAACGCCGTAGTGTTCATCACCAGTGATAACCGTTGTCTTTTTAATGATGTCACGGTCTGTTTCGATAGCTACGTCACGTTTCATCATGATAACAAACGCACCGTATTTATTAGCGTCGTCTGTCTGAGTTTGGCTAGGAGAGACTTTGACGATAAATCCTTTGCCTTCATCAACTTTTTTAGAGCGGACGATTTGCACACCGGCAACTTCACCAAAGGTTCCAGAAACGACCATATCTGCACCAATCTCTGACCCCTTAGTCCATTCTTTCGCTACTGCAGTTTTTAGCTTAATAGCATCTTTAGGGTTGATAATAGCAACATATCGAGCATCTTCTTCATCCTCAAAAATATCAAGAGCTTTATCGATTGCCTCAATAGTTGTAGGAGCGTCTGCAACGTGTTGTGTTGCTGTTTTCGCTACTGCCACCAAATCGTTATCAATTTTATTAGCGATAGCCAACCCAAGCTGATAAGTAGCTTGACCTAGTGGGTCACCAAGACCTGACAAAAGAGCTTCATCGGTAATTTCATAACCTTTAGCAGCCTTTTTAATAGTCATTTCTTTTTCTTTTGTTGATAGTTGGTCTAGAGTAATAGCTTGACCTTCTCCAACCTCTGCAGCATCTCCTGCATACTCCCATGCTGGAACTTTTAGAGTATTCCCTGGTCGGCCTTGGAGTGCTGTTTCCACATAAGCCAGTGAAGTGAATTTAATCAATTTAGGTAGTTTAGCGGAAACCATGTCCGCCATCACTTCTGGGTTAACCATAGTGGCTAATTTAGTTTGTCCTGCTGTCATTTATTTTAACCTTTCAATTTCTTATAGAGTTCTGGGTTATTTTGATAGAGTTCATTTCGACTCTGATAACCCATACGAGCGAATTCTTCTTTTGTGATACCGTCACTATCGACTGGTGCTTGCTTCATAGGAGCTCCACCTTTTAGCTTTTCTTGTACGCCTTTTTGCACGGCTTGTTCCCATGATTTCTGCAATACAGCGACAGACTGCGATACCGTCTCTGCACTTGTCAAATCGACTACATTCACTAACTCAACAGGTAAGTCACGTTCACTTAGCATTGCTTTAGCTTCTGCGGTCAATTCCTTGCGAGCAATCGCCTTTTCACGGTCAGCTAGTTCTTGCTCACGCTGATCCAACTGATATTTCTGTTTCTCGTCAGCGTTCATCTTGGCAAGTTTCTTAGCTTCGTTTTCCTTGGCTTCCTGCTCAGCTTCCCATTTAGAGCGTTCGGCAGATAGCATCTTACCGATTTCAGCACGAGTGAAAGTTCGTTCGTGCTTTTCTTCTTGCACCGTATCAACATTTTCTTGAGTGTCGACAGTCTCAGTTGATTCAGTAGATACAGTTGCATTGATTTCTTCTGACATAATTGTCCTCCAGCGATTACGTCGCCACTCGATAATCTCGCTTTACGTCCGGCGACGGAACAGTACAGCTTTTAATGTCATCGGTACAGTTTGGACAATATAAAAACCGTACGGGATTCCATACGGTTAGAGCATAAGAAAACCGCCTTGATTTCGATGCGGTTAGGTTATTTATTTTTCAATTGTTTCAGTTTCTTTCTGTATTCAATTCCGACTTTTAGAGTTGAAATTACTGCTGAGATTACTTCGAATAATTTAATTATTACGAACAAAATTAATGCAAAAAATATAATCCAACCAAATAAAATTGATACCCAATCCCAGATAAACATGTTTTCACTCCTCTACTTTTTCGTATGTTTCTTTAAAAATGTCAGGTTTGCATGGATAGTACTCGCCCTGAACTCCTTTAATAATGTAATCCCCTTCTGTCGCAATCATCAATCCTTCAAGCGTTTCGATTTTTAAAAGAGGATTTTTTAAGTCTGCGTAATCAATCCGTACTGGATCTAATCCAAAATCACATAGCTCATTTATAGCTTCTTCTGTATCTAAAAACTGCACGGCTTCAACCACTACTGGCTTTTTACGGTATTTCATTTCTCGCTCCTTTCTATTCATCATTTTCGAGGCTTAGCATTCTTGTCCACCCATTCTTTGAAAGCATCAAAAGTATCCATGTTTTTAAGAGACAAATACTTTTCAACTTCTTCAACGGCTTCATCAACTTTATCGTCATGAAAACAATAACCATTACCCGATAAATCAAAAATTTTATTTTGTTTCTTCTTATCAACAATCCACAAATTTTTTCCAGTCCAAGCACTCCGTGAGTCGTAACATTCCTTCGATTGTATTTCAAGTCCGTTATCTTCAATCAATTCTATCAATTTTTTATACTTGTTCATTAAAATTTCCTTTCTGGGCACGAAAAAAGCACTTAGATTTCTCTAGGTGCTTTTCTAAATCGTTTCAAGTTTTAGATTCTTGACAAATTCATCCCATTCGTCATCTAACTCCTCAACAGTTTTGTTTTTATTTCGTTCATAGGCTTTTTTTAACAATTCATCCAGATTGTCGTCTTCGGCTTCTGGCCAATCATAATCATACTTCTCAATCATGTCAATCAATCCTTCCAAATTCAAATTCAAACAGATTAGAAAACATTTCAAGCGTTTTCTCTTGTGCTATAACTTCATTATAACCCATTTTTTTGAATTTTTCAATTTGGTGAGAGTATTTTGAGAGTGCTATTTTTGGTATCCTCTTATTGGGTCTGGTATACCAATACACGCTTCCATCGTGGCCTATCGTTAAACCATATTTTACAGTATTATTTTTATTCCGTTGTTGTAAGGAAGCAAAGTCACTGAGCGAAGGAGGATAACCAGATGGATGATTGTGAATCGAAATAAGACTTTGTTCAGATTGTTCTTTAAAAGCCCTTCTGACTTGGTCATTATAAACTACACCTTTTGTCTTTCTGGCTTTATTTGATAATGCAACAACTCTTCCTGTATCTGCATTAAGCAAATAGTAATCTTCAAATGGAGTTCCGTTTCTATGCTGCAACATCTGTCTTGAAACTCTTGCGATAGGTTCGGATAGATGTGAGGTCTTTGGGTGATTTTTTAATTTGTCAACAAATTCATCGCTTCGCACATAATCAAGGTCTGCTCCAAATTGCCTACCACTTAATTCTCGTTCTCGTGGTTCCGCAACATACTTTCTATACCACTCTTTATAAGTCATATCAGCAGGCACATACTCGACTTTACCAGTCTTAGGGTTCCTTGCCCTACGCTTCAGTTTGCTGTAGTCTGCGTCCTCATCGTATCCGACAGTAGTAGACCTACACCACGGGTGCATAGGCGGACAATTGACACCAGGGACAGCCTTATCCCTGTCGTAGACTTGATTGTCATGCTTCTGACAAATACGTGATGTACGCTTGTCTAAGACGGCCACAAAGATATACTTTTCTATATCTGCTTCTTCATAGCTGAGTAGTTCCATCTGGTTATGAAAAAAGGCTGATTCTGTCCGAACCAAACGCCTTGCATCATTCTGACCTACATTGAATCGCTCAGCAATTGCTTGTGCAGTTCCTCGTATATCTCGGCCTGTCATAAGGCTTATGAGTAATTCATCTTTTATGCTAGAAGTGAGCTTTCCTGTATTCTTCCAGATATCTGTAGAGTACGTGCTTCCGTCATCTAGCCAACTAAAAGACTGTAGATGTTTTATCTCGCTCTCAGGAAGCCCAGAAAAGCCGTATGCTAGCCCTGTCTGCTGTTGCAGGTCAAAGGTAGCCTTGTAGTAACTATCCTTCATAAAGTCGCTATAAAAGGCGTCTGAGCCCGTCTTCTCTGAATGATAGATAGATTCACGCATACGATCTAAATCGTCGCTCAAACGCTCTAAGCGCTTCATACGGAAAGAATAAGCCGGACTATCTAAGTCAGCCAGTAGTCTTTGGATATTTGGGTCATTCGGTCTTGCTTTAAGCACCTTGCGAAGTTCCTTCAAGTCTTTCTTGTCTTTCATGTTCTTCAAGACTTGTCTAGCATCTACCTGACTTAAACCATAATCACGTTGGAACTTATCAAAAATCTTATTGATTTCCTTATCTAAGTATGTCTTAGCTTCTTGATAGACCTTATCGAACTTGTCTGCCTGCTTTTCGGCCTTGTCCATCTGTTGGTAAATCAGATTGGCTTTCCTCTTCGCCCAATACTCCTGATTCTTCATCCTCTACCTCATCTTCGGGTTTCGTGTTGTCTTGGTTAAACATCGGCATGTCTTCCATGTTCTTCTTTTTCTCTTCTTCCAAGGCTTCCAGCTCAGCGTCAGGGTCTTCCACAAACGGCAAGAGAGAAATAAGCTGTCTATTGGTCACTTTACCTTCCAAGTTGTTCACAATCTGAGAGATTTCCAACAAGTTCTTAGGCAAACCACGGCTAAACTGTGGAACTATTGAATGAGACTCTAAAGCAATCTGCTTCATACCCAAGTAATGAGCAAAAATCGCAATACGCTGACGCAATCCACGCTTGTAGTTCGCTTCCTTGGTCTTAGTAATCATCTCAAGACCCATTAACTTGAATTCCATGGCTACGCCCGACGTATTCCCTGCGAAATTCTCATCAGTCAGATTAGGCACATGGCTGAATGTGTAGATATCCTCTTTCAATGCTGTGCGCAAAATTTCCGTAGCACTTTCATCCAGCGTGTTCTTCAAGAACTCAGCCCTTGCACTATCGCCTGGCAATTCCAAAAGACCTTCTTCAGAAAGAATCTTCATCGCTACCTTAGCGTCTTCTGGCGTGTCTGCTAACTGCGTACCATACAATACAAGGATAGACTCTACTGCCTGTTCCTTGTCATTGACACGGTTACCCATCAAGGAATTATAAGCATCTATCAAGCTAATCTGTTGCTCGTAGTCTCCAATCGAAAAGTGATTGTTGCGATACTCGATAATTGGGATTTGGCCAAGATTATGAGGTGTTGCCTCTTCAATCTGAGATATTCCCGAATCTGTACTTCTTAGCACCATATGATAGTGCAAATTTTCGGTAAAGACTTCTGCCTGATACTTAGTAGTATCTTTCGTATCGTCCTTGACTTGATAGTAGTAGACCGCAAACAAAGGCTTCCGCTCAATGCTATCATCGTAGACCATGAAGGCATTCTCTGGATCAATACTAGTTGAGTCCAACTCAGTCAATCCCTCTTTGGCATAGATGTACTCGTAAGCACGACCGTAGATAGCCATGTTCAAAGCATTCTGAGCGTCTACTTGGTCAATCTCAGCGCCATCAAAAGCTGTCAGTAGTTCATCGATATCACCTTCAGCAGTGTTATTGTACTTGATAGGATTGCCCATAAAATAGCCCGTAGCCGTGTCTGCGATGTCCTTGGCATGATTGGCTACCGTTTTGTAATTAGGTGCATTCTCGTTGCGTCTCTTGTGATCTAAGATAGCATGCTCACCCAAGTAGTAGCTTTTAAGCTTCTTCAACCGTGAGCCTTCAGTGCTATGCTTCGTTATCAATTTGTAAATCAGGTCTTTCTTCAAAGAACCCTCATCATATCCATCTCGTGGGTAGGTTAAATATTGGTACATGTCTTTCCTCTCTATAAACCATAATCAGAACGTCTGCGAACGGTTGCTTTCCCACCTTCGATACATTGAAGACTGTAGCGCAAAGCATCCATCAAGTGGTTGTTTTTATCTTCTGGTTTATTCAGCCAGTTTCCTTCTTTGTCTTGTTGATAACAATAGCTATAAAATTCATCCATGATGTTTTTACAATCTGGATGCACATAAATAGCGTATCCTTGTAACTTGGACACGCCTGCCATAATACTATCCTTACCTTTACGACTCTCTTTAATTCGAGTTATACCATATTCTGACCTTAGTTCCTCAATCAATCGTAATTCAGCGCTATCAGCGATAATCCGTGAGCGGTGATAACCTTTGTCTTTTATCATCTTAGCAACTTCTTTGGTTATCAATCCGACTTTATACGCTTCGTCAAAAACATAAATCTCTTTCGTTGTATCGTTTATGAGCGAACAACACAAAGCAGTTGGGTCGTGAGTGAAACCAAAGTCAAGACCAATACATAATTTATTAGATGAATCTTGTAGTAATTCATCTTTATTGAACTCTTTGACAGTCACGTTCTCGTAGATTAAACCTTCAGCAACTCCCCATTCGCCATCGCAGACGATTCTAGCACGTCTGGGGTTCGTATGATATAAATCCTCATAACGCTTGATATCGACTTCATCCAGCCACTCGTTGCATTTATAAGTAGTCGTAGTAGCGAACGTGTCAGCTCGTCTCGTTTCTTCATCAAAGAAGACACGCTTGAGCCAGTGCCTTTCATTCCACGGGTTAAATGTGACTGTGATTTGTTTAAAGAAACCAGGTACGTCTAAGCTACCACGGATTGACTCAACAACCGTACTGAATTTATCTTCAGTCTCAATTTGATATGCTTCCTCGAACCATGCCCAACAAAGAATACCAACATCGACCGTGATAGATGTGATTTTTAGTTCATCATCCAAACCACGGAACAGTATTTTTTGACCAGTCGCTTTTACAGTTATTTCTGGTAAGGACTCATTAAATTTAAACAAATGAGTCACACCCAACACATTACACGCCCATTTAAAATCCGTATAGGTAGATTGCTTGTTCGTATTCGAATATCTACGAATGACAAGCAAGTTAGCCCAGGGATATTTCAAAAGACGTACGACGTAATTTAATGCAGTTGTCTTGGACTTCTTCGAACCACGGGACCCTTTGACTACACGATAAAGACTTCTTGAGCGCCAGAACTGTCCGTATCCCCCGCCTACTGTCTTAGGTAGGTCAACAACAATATCATTCTGTTTAATCTGGTATTTCTGACTCATTTGCAAACACCACCGTTCCAGAAACATCAGCCTCTACCTTGTCTGTCCAAAGCCTATGCCGTTTACCAAGGAGTTCGGCTGCCTTGATTCTATCTTTTGCTCCGACATCAATATCCGTAATCGTTTGACCTAATTCTCCTATGCTTATCAAGGTCTGTTCTTGCGTCTCTCCTCGCATTACTGATGTTAGATAACTAAGGACCTCTTGCTGATCTGCGATTTTTTCAGAATCAAGTTGTTTCAGTCGTTCATCTATATAGCTTTTAATCTTAGGATTCTTTAGTAACTTATGCCCTTCAACGCCTGCCACTCTATCACTAGAAACACTATAACCTGCTTTCTTATAAGCTTCCGTCGCATTACCTGAGATGATGTACTCATCTGCAAATCTCTTTTGTTTTATTCTCAATCCACTCAATTTTCCATCACCACCTTTCAAAAAATCAAAAAAAGCCACACAATGTGTGACCTTTTCAAGACCTCTCACTGCGAATTAAAATCGCAATTGGAACGACAGGACTCGAACCTGTGACGTCTCAATTCCCTAAATAGAACTTAATCCGTCTACCATATATCCATTAACCAGCATGAGACTACTGCTTTAAGTGAGTGACTTTTGATAACTTATTGTTTATTATCTTGTCCACAAATATTCCTACTTGTATCACTCATGCACGATTGGTTAGACCAATCACTCCTTACATCACAAACTACTAAGCCATTTTTCAATTAACGAAGACCCCGCTAAAAGTCTAAGCTGCTTTACTCTTTGACTTTACTCTTATCCTTGCGAGACTTGAGCAGGCAATCTAATTGCCGAAGTACACTTTCGTTTACGACGGGCGATGACTTTTGCTTTTTTTGAGTTTTTTCTATCTTGAATAGCTTTTAAAATATAAAAATCATCTTTCATCTATCACAGACACGCATCGCCATGTGTTTCATTCTCTTTTGAAGAACAAAATGCACAGCGCCTGCTTGTTATCGATTGTTTTGCGGACAATCAACTCACCTTACATACTTTTGGGAGGCGCCCAATTTTTGTAAGATATGGTATTAAGCTCTTGTTGCACCTCGAACCAAACACCTCTTTCCTCTTATAGACTCGTTTCACAGCCAAACTGCCACGTTTGCATTTCCTCAGCACCTTGCCGTTGGAATCTCCCTGCTTTAACTTCGCCCACCTATTCCAAAATTGAAATAGTTAAGATTAAATTGCTTAGATTGACCATTTCTGGCAGGATGTTTGATAGATTTAAAAACATCCTTTTCCTGAGTTACCACAGATTATCTAGGCTAAGCCCTAAAAATGCAAAGCGACTACTACCTTGCGTGTTAATTAGAAATAAATTTTCTGATTTATTTTTTTGTAGTCATTTAAAACCTCTGAGGGAATCAAACCCTCTAGCTTATAACTTACCTAGGATATAAGTAGCTACGCAACCATGCGAGGTTCGGTCACTTCTGCAACCATTTTTAAGTTAATGAGTGATATATGAATGCTAAGCCTACTGCCTACCCCATTCTGGGACACAAACACTCAAATGACAGTAGCTGGAATTGAACCAGCTGGTCAGCAGTAAAACGTACGCTTGGTAAAAGTTTCAAGGAGACCCAAACAACCTGCTAACCTGTCCTTACTGTCTAAGAGGCCGAAGCCTCTGTATTTTTAGGAGTCCTCATGACTGTTCGTTGCCAATCATTGGATAATACTATTTTAGCACCTTTTTCCGTTCCAATTCTCCCAAGATTTTCCCAGATTTTTCCCAAGATTTTCCCAGAAATCACTTATAGACTAAAAGGTTGCTGGCTTGATAGGACTCTGCAAACTCTAATAGAGCTTTGTTCAATATCCGATAATACTCACTGGATGAGTAGCCTAGTTCTGAATAAATACTGTAGTCTTCCCTCCTTTTCTTCCTGCAATATCGTTCGATTAGGATACGTGTGTATTCCATATCGGAAAGATTGTTGATTGCTTTAGCGATTAGTTCTAAGTCCTGCTGTGCTGATACTCTACGCAAGACCATGCTTTCTACCTGCTTACTTGTCTGACCACTTGATGATCTTGGCTCCAGCGAGTAGGATATTGTGATTTTCGGAGCGTATTCTTCTCCAGCTATCCGTCTCAGACGACTGTATTTTTTTAGTACTTTGATAGCTTCCTTTCTGGTTTTCTTTTCATCGATGATATCCAATAACTCTATTTGCACACGAACTCCTCCTCATGATATAATAGTTATGCGAAACTATAACACGAGAAGTCAGCTGTGCTGGCTTTTTTCTTGCCTTACTCCCTTTTTAGGTGTATACTGGATGTATACAAAATAAAGGAGAAACAAATGAATACTGTTAAAACTCGTAAGGTTGGGAACTCTGTCACTGTGACCATTCCGAAAACACTCAATGTTCCAGAAGGTCAGGAAATGTTTGTCTACAAGGGTGTAGATAATGTCATTGTCCTAGCTCCAAAAATTCCAGACCCATTTAATGGAGATGCAGACCTACGCATGGAAGATGACTTTGAGGGGGTAAGATTCCTTGACAGCGAAATATGATTACATTCCAGAAAAACAGGACATCATCTGGATTGACTTTGACCCGTCTGTTGGACGTGAGATTCAGAAGCGCCGTCCTGCTATTGTCGTCTCTCGTAGAGAGTATTCGGAGCGGACAGGATTTGTTGCTGTATGCCCTATTACACACGGTCAAAACAGACTAGAAGAACAAGGTCTGCTCGTTCCAGTGCGTTCCAATAAGGTAGATGGCTCTGTCAATCCACTCCAACTCTATACTTTTGACTTTAGAGAGCGAAAGGCTCAAAAAATCACAACCATGGATACAACCAGTTTTCAGAAGGTTGTCCAACTCTACAACTTCATCTTTGAAGCCTAGTCCTTATGGATTGGGCTTTTTTATTCCTCCAAAAATTCAGGGTTTTCGTAGATGTTGCCGATGACTTCTTCATGCTCAGTCCACGCATATCCTTCTCCCAAGTCTTTTAGGTATACAGCTGGCATTCCACCTATGAATGTACCACCATATTCTTTTTCTAAATACACTTCATGTGGACATCCTCTTGTGCATTTGATAATATCTCCGACAAAGACCTCTTTGCCGTTCTTATCCTTGAGTCCTGTTGATTGCATGATAGAGTCATAATCATCAAAATGTAACCACTTTTTTCTATCTTCAATCCAAATGACAGGACAAGTCCAGTTTTCATCATCTGTGTCACAATTGCCTACCATGACTTTGTAATTCATTTCTTTTCGCAGTCTATCCCACGCTCTAAATTTTGGTATCATAACATCACCTCATCCCCAACTTTCACTTTCTCATACACGTCCTTCGTAACTACAAACACCCCGTAGTCACGAATGGTAAGCGTGTATAGCTTCCCCTGTCGTCCTTTCTCAAGGACTTTACCGAATATCTCAGCGCCTGCGTTATCGGCTTTATAGATAACCAGCGGTTTCTTCTCTTCCAAATCTCGAATCCTGTCCATCTGCCAGATGTTCAATCCAGCAGAGACAAGAATCCAGATAGCTATGAATCGTTTCAATCTGTGACCTCCTCATTCATAATTTTGTTGAACTGCTCTTTGTCAATAAGGCCACGATTAATCATGGTTTTGACTGTCAACACAATCTTGTTCAATTTGTTAAATTCTTTGTCGGGCAATGTAATCATAGTAATCCTTTCCATCACTCCACCTCCTCAATCTCAATCCCTGGGCAATCGAATACCCAGCCGAAGTTGGCTTCTTCTAGTTGTTTGCGGGTGTGAGTTGTACGAAATTTTTTATCTAGTGTTATATTTTTTAACGTCCAAGCGTGAAGGTGCTTAATCAAGGTTAAGTAACTATATGAGTCTTCAATCCATTTAAACCTTACATAATACTTTTTCTCTTCCTCGACCTCGTAGCCGAATTGGTGCATGTTGACAAGGGTTTGAATAGGTTTATTATCTACGTCGTTTAACCAAAAAGCGAACTTACTATCAATCTTTCCCGACTCGCTTTTTGAAGATAACCAATCCCACACATTGTACTCAAATTCGTCTTTGTGTTCCTCATACCAATCCGCCACAAACTTCTTAACTTTGACTTTTTCACGTTCAACCATACCTTCAAGTTTGCCTTGCTCATAACCTTCACGCCATTTTGCATGACTAAAATCCTGTTTAAATTCACTCATGATAGCCTTTAGCCAAACTTCACGATCATGGTCTGGCAGTTCTCGTAATCGTGCTAATATGTTCTTGAGATAGCGTGGAGCTTCGTCTGCATGACCTGTTTCTGGTTCGTCTAAACGCTTCAAATCGCTTATTATACCGTCTGTTGCTACAACTTTAAAATTATAGCTATTTTTAAGCAACTCATATTTCGAAATTAATTCTTGTTTATTCGTTCTTAATTCCTGCTTATTCATCTTCCAACTCCTTCACTTTCTGTTTCAATTCTTCATTTCTCTTTCGTGCATCACACGGCTTCGAATACTCGACTATCTTTTCTTCGTTTTGCTTAATTGTGCGTTTCAGTCCGTCTATGACTGTTTGTTTATCATACTTCAACTAAATACCTCATCAAATTTCATGACATCCTCATTCCACTTGAACGGTTCGTGTGCCAGTCTTGCGAAACTATTCTTATCAACTCCATTCGGTCTATCTGTGGCATATTTCAAAAACAATGGTTGTTTACACACATAACATCGAACCGATTTCCAATCTGATCCAACATATCTCACGAAGCAACTTCCGCAAAACGGACACTGTACGTCTGTTCTTAGTTTATTCATTTTTTTCCATTTTTTACAAATAAAATTTAATGCAACCGTGCAACCGATAGAAATCAAAAAGTAAAAAGTAAATTTTAAGAATCCTTATTTAATAGGCTTTCTCTTTATATACTATTATTAAATATACTTTTTATAAAATATCGGTTGTATCGGTTGCATTATATAAAAATAGTCTAAAAAAACCAGTAATATCAAGGGGTTAGGGGTGCAACCGTTCTTTCATTTTATCGGATGCATATCGGATACATGCAACCGTTCTTTTTTTAAAGTGCATCCGATGCAACCGATAGAAATCAGAAACGTATCCGATCTACTTTTGTATAATTCTCTTAAAACCTTTTGTATTTTTTCCACCGATTCGAAACTGCCCCTTTTGCCAATCGGGATGATTGTCCATAATCATATTGATTTTAGTCGAGAGTTTCTTATCATTTGAATTTCTCATAAATAGGTTATACATGATTTCCCGAGTTGAAACTTTCGATAGTTTTTCAGCGCCAGGTTCGAACTCGCCATTGTTATCAAAATACTTAAAGGTATATTGATGTTGCTGCTGCATGGACCAATTATGCCAATTTTTAGGCACAGGCATATCTAAATATTCAAGTACCTGCAATTCAACTTCATCACGATACATGAACCGTTCTCGATAGATGTTCAGTTCTTCTTCTGTCTTTTTATCAAACATCAAATCAACACCAGTTTTATAGATTGTGACAGCTTCGCCCCAAATCTGCTCAATTGTCTCAGGTTCGATTTCCATCGGGTGTTTCTTCTGCTTGCTAGCATCTGCCATCACAGATAAGAACCGTCGCTCCCCAGTCTTATCCTTGAGGTATTCTTTCTGGTTCGTCGTCCTTGCTAAGATGAAGTTCTTAGCGAATTCTTCTGTACGCTTCATGTAAGGTTTACGATAACGTAAGCTTGTTTTTGAGATAAAGGCTTTCGTTTCAGCAAAACTCATTCGATTACTAGCAACCATTTCATCATCATTGACAATCAAGGATTTTAGCATGATGTCGTAGTTGTCTTTGTTTGTAAAATCAGTAACGGCATCGGTATACCAGTCACCACCTAACTTTTGGAGAAGAGAGGTTTTCCCGACACCTTGACCACCTACCAAGTCCAGAACATAGTCAAATTTAACGTAAGGATCATAGACTTTAGCAACTGCACCAACTAACCATATTTGAGCGATTTTAGAAATCAAGGGGTTATCATCAGCACCGAGATAGACCTGAAGCATTTGGTTAATACGCTCACGACCATCCCACCTTCCTTCTGCTCGTTCCATGTATTCTAGAACCGGGTTGTAGCTTCTTTCTGAGAAGAAAGTCTCCATACCGTCTAGCATGGCTTGATTGGTAAAAGCTACGCCCAAAACACTTTCAAAATAAACTTTTACAACTGAGTCAAAATTTGAAGGCAATTCCCCTTTTTTGAAAAGGGTGTTGCCTATTTTGATATCTTTTAGGAGTTCATGTTCTTGTGAAAATTCATTGTGTTTCAAATAAATACTAAGCTGATCATCTGCCTTAAAGGAAAGTAACACATTGCTGGGACTGTTCGATTTAATCGCACCTTTATCTGTTAGTATCATCGTATCTTGTGAATTAATACTTACAACATTACCAATTGCTCTCACCTCCTATCTTTCTTAATCATACTTTCAATTGTTCGCATCATTTCTTTGTCAGGTAAAGGATTTGGACTATTGACATTCGCTAATCTAGCCAACTGAACAACAACTTCATCATCAACCGCTCTAAACAAGAGACCACCGACGAATTTTGCTAATTTGTCATTTCGTCCACCCTCATCACCAAAACCAAGGGCTATGGTTTCAAAGAGTTCGGTCGTTTGTGTCTTCTCCCTGGTTTGTGACCGCCTAGCTAAATCCCTCAGACCATCTTTACCATCGTATCTATAGCCGTGAGTTTCACCGTACTGCTTCTTAATCGCTTGGATCAAATCTCTGGAAGGAGTGACGATTGTCCCACCTTCCTTTGATTTTTCTAAATCCCACTCATACTGACCTTTCTCGGTCGCTGAAGGAGCGACTAAGACAAAGTTATTCTCATGAGCCTTGATATCGACACCAGGCAGAAATTTGATCATCTGAGTAATCGGCTCATCTTCTCGCTTAAAGTAGAAGAGATGCTTACCACCACTAGCGGTTTTGGCTTGTAGCGTCGGTTCGATTAAATCCAGATGTTTCCATTTTTTCAACGACTCAAAGCCGTTCTCTTTGCCATGCTTGTCGATATCGACTACAAAGAAATTGGTTGTCCTTAATGCGATATTGGCATTAGGAAAGCCGTCCCAAAAGGTTTCAATTTCACTTGCAGTCATGGTAGGCTTATCAGCAAATTCAATCAATGGCATCTTATTTTTAGGATTGATTGGAATAACTGAGAAGCCTAATTTTTGATACTGCAAAGCGTATTCTTTCATTGACGGCATATCTTAACTCCTTATTTCTTAGAATGGCAAACCATCATCCTCAATTTCTTCTACATTTACAGGCTGCATGGTATCTTCTTCAAGGTCATAGCTACGGAACTCACGACCATCTTTACCTTTAGTTACAGTGATAATCAGATTGAAATAAGAGCCAACTGCTTTACGTTGAAGCGCCTCTTCCATGCTCTTCCCGTCTACGAAATCATCGGTCATAACCTGGTCACCACTTAATACAATTGTTTTTTGGAAGAATTTAATAGTACGTTGTACTGCCCATTCAAGACTCTTACCTTTCCACTCTGTCAAAGTCCCGAATGTGGCAAATTCAGAACGCCCGATATGGTCTCCGCCTCGAATTTCGAACTGATAACCCAAACTCTCCCAACCGCTATCTGCGACGTTAAATGTTGCTTTTTTCAATACTACTGGGTAAGTTCCAGCTGGAATCGGACCGGGTCCGTTTGCGCTGTCTTTACGTGGGTCAAAGCCTTCTTTTTTGATTGATTTTGCGATATCTAATAAACTCATTTGTTTTCTCCTTTAATTCTTAAAATAATTCTTTAACTGCTGCATCTTCGTTTTTTTCTACTTTGGCAGTCGGTTCAATTTTTGGTACTTCTGTTTTTTTGACTCGTGCAGGTTCAACTGCACCACGGATGGTTGTCAAGATTTTCAAAATCTCTTTATCATCAACTTGGTCTGCATAGTAAGTCTTACGTTTGCGGTCAACCTCACGGTTATAATTGCGACCAATTTTTTCAGTATGGATCATCAAGTCCGAATTACCGTTGATAAGGTTAACGTACTTATCTTTTAAACTTGGTTTATCTTTGGTTGCATTACCATTGTCGTCATATTCAGAAATCTGACGACTGATATAAATCACGTTCATCGGTAGAGCCTTCAAGTCAATAACCAACTCGGTTACTGCTTGATTAAAGAAATCGTACCCTTTGCCATATGGAACTTCTGATAATGATTTCAGCCTTGGTTTACCAGCTGGTGTCAATTCATCACAAGCTGCGATTTTAATCATCTCAATCACATCATCGATAACATCAACAACGACTGTTTCGTACGAATGTTTTTGAGTTTGAAGGGCCAAAAGGATTTCTCCCAATTGCTTAATGACTGAGTTCGTAATTTTACCAGTCTGGTCTTTTTCATTCACCAACTGAATACTTGGTACGCTGTTTGCCTCAGCATTTCCGTCCGTATTCAAAATGATTGGGTTCGGAAACTCATTTGCTAAATAGGATTTTCCACTCATGGTTTCGCCATAAATGAAATAGTTTCGAGGTGTGTCCCGTGGGACTCGAGGTTTGTTTTCTGGTAACTTAAACAAATTCATACTCCTTTAAAATAAAATTCAATTACATTTACATCGTGCTGCTGCCGGCTTCCTGTTATGCGCCACAGCAACTGTCGATAATCATCATATTCTCCAGAACCTTCTTCTACAGGATCCAGAACAACGATGGTTTGGTATTTGTGTTGTAGGCCATCCACTCCAACACCTAAAACTTGACTGGTAGCAACGACCACTTTATTATCAAGACCGTCTTGAATATCCCCTGTCCAGATGCCAATATCTGGATGGCGTTCTCGGATAACATTCACAATCTGCTTGGACTTACTAACAATCAACATGTCGTGTGGCGCTCGTTCGATTAGTCCATCTAATTTTAATAGCAGGGGCGTATCAGCATTGACTGGCTTTAGTTTTGGAAAATCGATTTCTACGCCTGTTTGATTCAGATAGCGCTCAAAGGTCTTTCTTCCAAATGATTGCTTGGCCATAGCGGTCTTGCCGTCAACTGTTACAAGATTTAGCTTTCTAAATTCTGTAAGCTTGTCGGTGTTTCCTGATTCTACCTTAACTGGATAAAACTTAATCTCAAAACCGTTGTTTTCAACTGCATTTTCGATTTCTTCGATTTCTTCCCATCTGAAGAAATTTGGTAAATCTGAGATATATTTCTCATAATCTCTAAAATCTTCCCACTTCTCCTTTGAATAACTAAATGGATCATAGACCATTTTTCCATGAGTCTTTTGCCAGTCAAATTTATTGTTGGGTGTTGCCCATCCGAAAACTGTTTTTTCGAGTGGGTAGAAATTCTGACCTTTTTTTCGGATTGGAGTCGCTGAAAGACCTATCGTATATTTCCGCTTTATTTTGCGATACAAGGCCACTTGCTTATCAGACGACATATTCTGCCACTCATCTATTATCAGCACATCACAGGTTAATTTATGACCCTTTTTGACCTGATTTTGAAGATACCTGTCTGTTTGGATGATAACCTCAACATCATCATCAAATTTCATAAATTTAACGGCATCTATCCAACCATTTAAAATGGCTAATCGGTTATTTGTGATGATGATTTTCTTTGCTTTCTTATGCTTTGCAATCGATAAGGCGCATATAGTTTTACCTCTGCCCCCAAGAGCCTCTAAAAAGATTCCATTTGATAAGTGGTCGCTTCTTTTAACTGCTTCAGCTTGCCACTTTCTTAGCCTTATCGTGATACTCGCTCACCACCTTTCCTATATCCTGAATTACTTCTTCAACATCATTCCTCATAGCCCAAAATAGACCTAGTCTTGCAGCTGCTCGAATGTCTTGATGATGGCTTTTCTCAAACTTCCAAAGACCTAAGATTTTTAAAAGATCGTCTGGAATATCTGATTTATAGCCTGCATTGAATTGAAGAATAGCCTCTGGATAACAAAGCTGGATATAAGCGATAGTTTCTGCTACGCTATTATCTTTTGATTTATCATTGTCTCTTGGTTTATATTCCTCGACTATGACTACATCAAATTCAAGACTCTCTCCGATTTCATGGAACCAATCAGCGAAACCTCGCATACCATAAGATACTGCCCAGCTATCGACTAATCTCGCATTGTCTAATAAGACAATTCCTGTTGTTGAAGTTTCAATTTTATTACTACTCGGGTCAATCGCTAAGATTTTGGTCATTTATTACCTCGATAAGATTTTCCAGTAAGTGTCCGAACCCTTCCATTTGCTCATCTCTAACATCGTAATCATCGATTTTAAAATCTAGTTCGATGCATTGTAGAGCTTGTTCGAAAGTTAAAAAACTATACACTTCACATAGATTACGAGCATGCAATACAATTCGTTCCCCTGGGAAATCTATATTTTCCACCCGTGGTTTTTGGTCGAATAAAGTTCCCATTATTTAATCCTCAAACTTCTACTTTCTTGCAAGGTAGCCCCCTTGACTTTCTTACCTGCATTCAGCAATTCCTTGATAGCATTTTTGTCAGGTTTTTTTGCAATCACAAAATATTTCTTAGGTAGCAGATCCTCATCCACAATGACTGAAGGTTGATTTTTAGCCATGTAAACAGTGAAAAGTAAACCTTTAACTTTTTCATGCCCTGTAATTTCAAATGCTTCTTGCATACTTCTTTTAAGCCATACGACATCATTATCTAATGATTTATAACGAGCAGTTAGACGATCAATTTCTTCTTTGATCAGCTTTTTGCTAGCTTCTTTATTTTTGATAACTTTAGCAGTATTTTCGACTTTTTCTTCGAATTCGTTTGACCAATCTATCGACTCTAAAGTGTCAGCTTTTGTCTCTTCGTCTAATCCTTCCGTGTCATTGATTCGTTTAAAAGTCCCAGTTAATTCATAAAGTGTTGTCATTACTTGGTCACCTCTTTCATCAATTTATTTGCTTCTTTAATTAGCAAACGCATAACGTTGCTGTCTGTTTCTTTCTCTGCTGCTCGTGTCAACATATCTACCCACTCGCGTCTAGTGTCATTCTTCCAATCAACTAGTTCAATGAGTTCTTCTGTTTTACTAAAGTAAGGTAAGTAGTCAAGAGACTTATCTTCTAATCGGACACATCTACCTGCCTTCATATCTTTAGATACATTCGCCCTCACAATGCTATTTGTTGTGTTGATAGCCTCAGCAACTTCATCATACGAGGCAGTAGGGTGGTCTTTGTAATATTCCCTAATTCGTTCCGCTTGAGTCATTTGTCCTCTCCTTATACTTTCATATTCATGTTTGAACTTGCATCTTCAACCAATGCCTTCAAATCGTTTTGGTATTTATCAATCAGTTATCTGTTGTTGTTTACGAAATTAGCAACAACCTGTCCAAGAAATTCTTGCGTTGGAATTCCTTTAATATCAGCCAGTAACTTTACAAGCTCTTTCTGTTCCTCGGTCACTTCTGCTCTGAGAAATGACTTTCCTCTATGATGTAAATCTATTAATCATACGCCCTTCCCTTAAATTCATACTTGATTTCCACACTCCCACATTTCACACATTCGAGAGGTGGATAACTATCGAACCAATCAAACTCATGTCCACACTCTGAACATCCACACTTCCACAAATACATCATTTCCTCCGTAATTTCAGTTGGAAATTTTCTGCTTCTAATCTCTTTCTTAAAGATTGTTCTTGTTGCAATTGTTTCTTGAGATCATCGATTTCATGTTGCATATGCGCCATCATCTCAAGATCACGCATCTTCTCTCTACGCTTGCAAGTGGACAAATCCCACGCTTGTCTATCCCATACGATTTGCATATCGTACACTCCGTGGCTCTGGCAAGGCTAGATGCTCAGGACGCAAGCCTTGAGGCGGTTCGTTGTCGTAGGTAAAGCCCTTGAACGGACGACGAATATTATCACGAATTTCTTGACGCTGTGCCTCTCTACCACGTTCGTATGCATGGTTGTAGCCTTGGATAATCATAGACGCAAATTCTTGCTCTTCTCGCCTCTCTTCTTCATTCTGGCGGATTTTCTCCTCTTCCTGCTTATCCATCTGACGAGCTAGAAGCCCTGCACCGATAAATCCTAAAATCACTGTGCCAGTTCCTAATAATTGGCTAACTAATGGTGGTTCAAACATTTTTATCTCCTTACGCTCTTAATTTTCGTACTTCTTTCTCTAATTCCAAAATTTCATAAACATCATTGACATCGTACATAATATCTTTCCCTTGCTTACGAAATCTTAATCCTTTACGTTCTAACTTTTTGATATAGCCATGAGTGAAGCCAAACTTCTTCATCAAAGCCTGTTGATTGATTGGCATGCGATCATTCTCTAACTGCTCCTTGACTTGCTTTTCAGCAAAGGCCAATAATTGATTCGTGAACAATTCAGCACTTTCGCCGTCCAATCGTAATTGTAACGTGATACCTTCCATTTTCTACATCCTCTCAACTATGCGGGCAAGCATTTTTGTGATATAATGGTTTAAATTGTTTTAGTATGCGCCTGATTGCCGTCAGGTGCTTTTTTGTTTTGCCTTAGACAGAAAGTCTAATCATTGACAAGCTTGGCTTTTAATTCAACTTCAATAATACTAAGTCGATCGATTGCTTCTTGCAATTCTTCGGCTTTTTTAAATACTTCTTTACAAGCTTCCTTGAATTCTTCAACACCAGAAACTTCAACATTAAGCCGATATCCTATTGGTCTCATTTCATACCCTCGTCTTACTTTCCATCGCCCTGAGTTCAATCTCATGACTGACTTGTTTCAATAGCTTCTCACACGCTATTTTAGCTTCTCTGTACGTTGTGTTTTCGCTGATGAAGTAATCAGCAAGTTCAATGATTTTATCTTCCATTCAACCTCCTATATCAGTCTCAAGACTGATGTAATATCCTCCTAAATTGCTATAATACTCTTGACTAGGACCTCTCACCGTTTTAGTCAAAATAATCAATAGAAAGGAGGAGATCTAATGACACTATCTGACAAAGAAATCGCTTTAGAACTTACAAAAATTACCGTCGAACACTTTAATACTCGAGTTGCACATAGTGTTCCAAAGTCTGGATTAACAGAAGAAGCCATTGAACAATTCTACAAGCGATTCTATAAAACTGTTACGAATTTAAAAGGTGATCATCCAGAATCGTAACATCTATTTGAAGCACATCTTCTGGATGTGCTTCTTTAATGCGAGCTATTTTTTCAATAGCGTCATCTACAGACGTACTTCTTAAAGAGATATTCAGTTTTGCCATCCCTCTGTCTTCCTTTCTATTTTTAATTTCCATTTCTGCTATAATATAGTCAGAAAGGAGGTGATATTATGACTGAAATTCACGCATGTCTTTGCGGAAATTGGGTGAATCTATCAGCCGAAGACGATTGTGTAATGGGACCAAATATGGCTAGTCCTTACATTTGGTGGGAAGAAAATGCAGAACTCTACTCACCAATTTCTAAACCTGAAGCAAACTCGATGTACCATCAGGATTATATCTACATTCACTATCGTGGTGCTGACTATCGTATCCATCCAATCTTTATTCAAATCGTTTCTAGATAACTTTTTCTAGTCTTTTAGAAATGATTTCTAAATCTAAGTCGTCCAGTTTCAACTGGTCGGCTTTTTCATTTAAACGTGCTTCGACAACTTGGTTAATTTCAAACCATTCTCGTTTTGTAAATTGACTTCTGAATTTTAGAAATTCGTTTATTGTTTCTTTCATTTCCTACTCCTCAAATCTTTCTGTTGATTATCTGATTCTGTCAGGTACTTTTTTGTTTTAATTACACAATTACGGTTAAACCGCAACGTCGGGCAAAAAAATAATATCATCCACTGATACTTCGAAAACACTAGCGATTTGATATGCTTTTGAAACACTTGGTTCTGTTATTCCTCGTTCCCAATGTCCCCAAGTATCAACTGATACATTCACAGCTTCTGCTGCATCACTTTGTCTCCAATTCTTGAGTGTTCTTAGTGTTTTTAAAGTCATTTTTGGCACATTCCCACCTCCTTATCTAAGTTCATCTAATCTGACTTTCCATCGCCCTGAGTTCAATCTCATGACTGACTTGTTTCAATAGCTTCTCACACGCTATTTTAGCTTCTCTGTACGTTGTGTTTTCGCTGATGAAGTAATCAGCAAGTTCGATGATTTTATCTTCCATGATTGTCTCCGAAAATCAGTCTTAAGACCGATGTATTGTTTTATATAAACTGCTACATTAGCAGTAATTTTAAGAAACGAGGAATTCCTAATGGATGATTTATTACCAACAATATTAACTTCTTTTGCAACTACTATGGCTACAAAAGGGGCGGAAGCTCCCGCTCACACTTTTAATGAAGCGTGGAAGTATTTTTTTGGTGGAGTAAATAGCTTCTTGATGAGAGCTAATTTAAAACGTGAAGTCAATGACGTGAAATACGCACAATCCTTTATAAACAAAGCTTTCAAAATCCCTGATGAACAACTACAAGAACCAAAGCTTAGTATAATCGGTCCTGCTCTAGAAGCTTCAAAGTTTTATATTGATGAAGAAGAAATCAGAGAAATGTTCGCGTCTTTATTAGCTGCATCATTTGATAGCTCAAAAAATGATATTGTACACCATTCGTATATTGAGATTATTAAACAATTATCCCCACTAGATGCTAAAAACCTCAGGTTTATTTTTGATAATAAAAAGTATCCTATAGCTAAGTATTCAAGCAACACTCCTGGAACATATGCTTACAAAGATTTAAAGACAAATGTATTTTTACCAGAACACGATGTTTTATCAAATGAGTTAATCAAAATTATAGATAATAACTCATCTTCAATTTCAAATTTAGAACGCCTAGGTTTAATATTTGTTAATCGCATCAATCCATTAGCAGATGATTCTTTATATCACAATTTAGAACACAATCAATTGGTAGATTTTTATAAAGAATTACTCCACGAAGAAAACTTGGAATTAGATATTACAAAACAAAGCGTTTCGTTGACACCTTTTGGTAAAAACTTTTGCTCTATTTGTATTTATTAGCAATTCTATCCATTGTATCTAAAACAAGTTTTCGTAGCTCTTTTCTTGCTTGCCATTCCTCGTTGAAGAAAGTTTCAAGCATTTCGGTCAATCTATTCGAATATCCTCGCAATAGCATTGCCGTCGCCAAAAATGAAGTAATTACTGAGACGAGAATCGCTGAAAGAACACTATCCATTTTCCTACTCCTTATCTTTTTTATCACATCGGTATTCCACTATCTTACGAATAGTGAAAGATACAATCACAAATCCTGCTAAGATTATCAAACCAACATTTTCATCCATTGCTTTTCACGGCAAATGATGGTACACTATCAAGTAGAGGTTGGGGCATTGCCCCTTTCTCTACTTTTTATTTTGAAGCTTACGTTTGTGTTCTAAGATTTGTTTGTGCCACAAACGTGCTTCTCTGGTTAAGCCTAGTACCAAGATGACGGTTGCAGTGTCCTTGGTTGCTAGGCTTTTTATGATGTGTTCCATCATTCGCCTTACCTCCTTTCCCTTAAGCTTGATTATATTATACTGCGGTTAAACCGCAATGTCAAGTGTTTTTTGCGTTTTTTTCGTAATTTTTTATTTTATTCTTTACTTTTTTGCGTTTTTGCCGTAAAATATACTATGTAAGGAGGGGCGGAAATGAAAGTCGAAAACAAAGAAATTTTTGCCAATAATCTAAGTTTTTACATGGAGCAAAAAGGAGTAGATAGAAATACATTATGTGCAGACTTGGATTTGAAATACACTACAGTTCGCGACTGGCTAAAAGGAATAACTTATCCTCGGATTGGTAAAATTGAACTTTTGGCAAACTATTTTAATATAAATAAATCTGACCTTATCGAAAACAAAATTTCTACTGCTCAACCGTCAGACTCCCTTTTAGAAGAAATCACAAACACCGCTCGAAAATTATCCCCTGAAAATAAAAAAATCGTTCTACGAACGTCTGAGGATCTTCTGAAAGAGCAGAACGAAGATAAAACGAAGGTAAACGAAGTATCGGAAAATATCATCAGACTGGACGACTACAGACAGACTACTTACCGACGTGTTACTGGGGTTGTCTCTGCTGGGAGTGGTTCGATACAGGATGACGATTTAGATATGGAGGTTTCATTCTATGAGGATGAAATCCCAGACAACTACGACGCTATCGCTTATGTCGTCGGCAACTCTATGGAGCCAAAGATAAAAAATGGCGACTACCTCTTTATCAAGAATACCCCACAGGTTGACTATAACACTATCGGTATCTTCCAAGTAGACGGCGCCAACTATGTCAAGAAACTACGTCAAGGGTATTTAGAAAGTCTTAACCCTGATTATGAGGATATACACCTAGACGAAAGCAACGACGTCCGAACTATCGGCGAAGTCGTGAGTATATACAGAGAAAATTAAAATAAATATGTGCAACAACTGATCCACACTAAAAGCTGATAGAGAGGTTTCATTATGAAACAAGAACGCAAAGTTTTAGGTATTTTAGCTATTATTTTTGGAGCGCTGGCTCTACTTGGCTCATGGATGCCTATCATCAATAATTTTTCATTCATTCTAGCTATTTTAGCTCTCATCTTCGGTTTAATTGGTTTTGCAGTAAACAGAAAACGACCAAAAACGCTAGCTATTATTGGGACAGTTCTAGCAGTCGTGTCTATTGCTATTGTATTAGTAACTCAAGCAATGTACGCTAAATCATTGAAAGAACTAGGTAAAAACGTTGAAGAGACTGTTAGCTCTGTAAGTTCTTCTATCGAATCATCTCAAAAAGAGGAAGATGCTAAATTTAACTGGACAAAAGAACAGTTTGATGCGCTTCAAGTTGGTGATATTATCAACTATGGAGCTGGTGGAACTAACTACGATGACGTTGCTAGCGTTCACGGAGAACCTAACAATGTAACAACTAGTTCAGTAAATGACCACGACAGCAAGACAGTATCATACACTTCTACTGGTAGCAAATACAAGAGCGTTATTCTTTCGTTTTCAAAACAAGACGACGGTTCTTTCTTGTTGACTTCTAAAGTTAGTTCAGGTCTAGAATAAAAACCAACTGTTTCCATTTTGGAAACAACTCAAAAAAATCCCCACACTCGCCATCGCCAAACTTTGAGTGTGAGGATTTAACTTTCCATCAAGCAAGCAATGGAAAGGATGATAAAAAAATACACCTATAGTTTATCATAAGTTCTACACCTTTTCAACTATGCGGGCAAGCAATCGAAAAGAAAGGACTTTTTATGATAAAAAAATATATTACAAAAAAAGGAGAGACTAGATATCTCTTTCAAACATATCTGGGTATAGACCCTGCAACTGGAAAAGAAAAACGCACAACACGACGTGGTTTTAAAACCATAAAAGAGGCCAAGGCAGCCGAACGTGACCTACTCTTAGATGTTGAAGAAAATGGTTTTTCAAACAATGAAGATTTCCAGAATCCTACTTTCGCTGAAGTCGCTGAGTTATGGCTTGATAGCTATAAAAACACTGTAAAACCAACAACCTATCAGAACGTTAAGAAAAAACTTAATATTATGATTGACTCATATTTTACAGATATGAAAATCCAGCAGATCAGTGTAGCTTATTGTCAAAAGGTTGCTATCAAGTTAAGTAATCGCTATATCCTCTATGCCAATTACTACTCTGTAATCAGCCGTATTTTCAAGTATGCCACTTCTATTGACATTATTAAGTCAAATCCCTTAGACAAGATTATCAAGCCTAAAAATAGGCCCTTAAAGGCCAAAGAGAACCACTATACAAAACAGGAGCTAACAGAGTTTCTTAAAGTTTGCAGAGTAGATTGCAAGCCTGTAGAGTATACCTTTTATCACTTGCTAGCTTTTACTGGTTTGAGATGTGGTGAGGCGCTTGGACTCATGTGGTCAGATATTGATTTTGAAAATAAACGATTAAGCATTTCTCGGACAGCTATCGTTGTTAATAAAAAACAAACTGTTCAGGACCCTAAAACCAAAATGAGTAAGAGAGTGATCACCTTGGATGACACTACTCTGAACGTTTTGAAAATCTGGAAGCGTCAGCAGATAAAAGAGTATTTTCGGGCTAGTGTGCCTTACAAACATGATTCGAATTATATCTTTACGAATAGTTTCGGAGGATGGATTTCGCCTTCAGCTGTTAAAGAGAGACTTAGAAGATTCTTTTGTGAACATAAGGATGTCAAAAAAATCACTCCTCACGGTTTCAGGCACACACACGCTTCTCTCCTCTTTGAAGCAGGCGTTACAGCCAAAATCATTTCAGACAGATTAGGTCATAACAATGTTCAAACGACCCTTGATATGTATACCCACATCAATGATAATCAACGTTTTGAAGTCGTTGATCAGCTTATGGATTTCATCCGTTCCAGCTAAAAGTCATGCCGTATTCAATCTCGTATTCACTTTTGGTAGACATGCTAGAAATCCACTGATTTCAAGGGACTAGGAAGAGGTGAGCAGTTTATACCATAATCCGCTTTCAACGATAAAGAAAAGGTAAGAAAAATGAAACATTTAGAAATTGAATTGAAAACACTCTTGAAAAAAGATGAGTATGATCGTCTAAAAGACCAGTTCACAGGTGTCACTCCTGTTCTTCAAAAAAATTACTACATGGACACACCTGATTTTGAACTGCGAGAAAAGAAAGTTGCTATGCGCATTCGAACCTTTGAAGACTGGGCAGAATTGACACTCAAAGTCCCACAAAGTGTTGGGAACATGGAATACAACCAAAAATTGCAACTAAAAGATGCTGAGAACTATCTGAGTAAGGAAGAACTTCCTCAAGGGCTGGTTCTTGATGAATTGGCTAAACATGGTATCCAAACTAGTGAATGGCAGGTTCTTGGTTGTCTAACAACGCTTCGCTATGAAATGCAAACAGCTATCGGTCTCATGGCTCTGGATGAAAGTCAATACTTTGATATGACGGATTACGAATTGGAGCTTGAAGTGGAAAATCATGAGCAAGGCAAACAGAATTTCCAGCAATTTTTAGAGAAAAATCAGATTTCTTATCAAAAAGCTCCCTCAAAATTGGTTCGATTTGTCAAAAGTATGAAAAATAGCTGAAATAATCTCCATTTTTTGGTAAAATAGAAAAGATAAAAATACACAAATCCCAGTTCATATAGGTAAGGCAAATATCACTAGGATTTAAAAAGTTTACAGAGGACGGTCTATAATGTCAGATAGAAAAAACATGAAACTTTTCGCACTCAACTCTAACCAAGAGATTGCACAGAAAATTGCTGAAGCTGTTGGTGTCCCACTTGGAAAACTATCATCACGTCAATTTTCAGACGGAGAAATCCAAGTAAATATCGAAGAAAGTGTCCGTGGTTATGATGTTTACATCATCCAATCAACAAGTTTCCCTGTTAACAACCACCTAATGGAATTGTTGATCATGGTCGACGCTTGTGTGCGCGCAAGTGCCCACAGTATCAACGTTGTCCTTCCATATTTTGGCTATGCACGTCAAGACCGCATTGCTTGTCCTCGTGAGCCACTTACAGCAAAACTAGTTGCCAATATGCTGGTTAAGGCTGGGGTTGATCGTATCCTGACTCTTGATTTGCATGCCGTTCAGGTTCAAGGTTTCTTTGATATTCCAGTGGATAATCTTTTCACTGTTCCCCTATTTGCAAAACATTACTGCGATAAGGGACTACTCGGTTCAGATGTTGTTGTCGTTAGCCCTAAAAATTCAGGTGTCAAACGTGCGCGTAGCTTGGCTGAGTATCTTGATGCTCCTATCGCCATTATCGACTACCCTCAGGATGATGCAACTCGCAACGAAGGTTATATTATCGGTGATGTTGAAGGTAAAAAAGCCATCTTGATTGATGATATTCTGAATACAGGACGTACCTTCTCTGAAGCTGCTAAAATCGTTGAACGTGAAGGAGCTACAGAAATTTATGCTGTTTCTAGCCACGGCCTCTTCGTCGAAGGAGCTGCTGAACTTCTTGACAATACTAATATTAAAGAAATTCTTGTGACTGATTCAGTAGCAACAAAAGAAAAAACTCCTAAAAACGTATGCTACATCACTGCTAGTGAGTTAATTGGTGATGCTATCGTCCGTATCCACGAAAGAAAACCAGTCAGCCCACTCTTTGCCTACAACAAAAAGAAATAAGGTGATTCTTTGATTTATTTGGACAATGCTGCAACGACTCCTATGTCAGCAGTTGCTATTTCAGCTATGACCGAGGTTATGCAAGAAACCTATGGAAATCCTTCTAGTATTCATGCTCATGGTCGTCGAGCTGGCAAACTATTGCGAGAAGCCCGTCAGGAGCTAGCTCAGTTACTGGGGACAAAACCTCAACATATCTTTTTCACTTCTGGTGGGACAGAAGGCAACAATACTGCTATCATTGGTTACTGCCTTCGTCACCAAGAACAAGGAAAACATATTATCACAACTGCTATTGAGCACCATGCTGTCCTTGAAACAATTGATTACTTGGTTCAACACTTTGGGTTTGAAGCAACCATTATCCAGCCAGAAAATCAAGAAATCACCGCCCAGCAAATTCAAGAGGCCTTACGTGACGATACGATTTTGGTTTCTACCATGTTTGCCAATAATGAGACTGGAAACCTACTGCCCATTGCTGAAATTGGCCAAATACTCAAGCAACACCCAGCCGCCTATCATGTCGATGCAGTTCAGGCTATTGGTAAAATCCCTATACACCCAGAAGAATTGGGCATTGATTTTCTCACTGCTTCTGCCCACAAGTTCCATGGTCCTAAGGGAATCGGTTTTCTCTACGCATCTAGCATGGATTTTGATTCCTATCTTCATGGCGGAGACCAAGAACAGAAAAAACGAGCCGGAACTGAAAATCTAGCTGCCATCGTGGGTATGGTTGCAGCCCTAAAAGAAGACCTAGAAAAACAGGAAGAACATTTTCGACATGTACAAAATTTAGAAACTGCCTTTCTGGCAGAACTAGAGGGCATTCAATATTACTTGAATAGAGGAGAACATCATCTCCCTTATGTCCTCAATATTGGATTTCCTGATCAAAAAAATGACCTCTTACTCCTTCGGCTAGATTTAGCTGGAATTTCAATCTCTACTGGCTCAGCCTGTACAGCAGGCATTGTCCAATCCAGCCATGTTCTTGAAGCCATGTACAGAGCAAATTCAGACCGCTTGAAGGAATCCGTTCGTATCAGTTTGTCTCCACAAAATACTGTTGAAGACCTACAAACCCTCGCAAAAACCTTAAAAGAAATTATCGGAGGTTAGCCATATGGCATTTGAAAAAACCATTCAGTTAAAAAATTGTCGTTACGACTACACTCTTAGCCCTTCTGTTAAAAAATTCACCCTCAAAGACAATACTTTTTTTGAGACAAAGGTTGGTAACTATGAACTAACTCGCCTACTTGAAAAAGTGCCAAACAGCGGTGAAGGCTTCCAACTTAAAATCATCATTAACAAGGAACTTACAGGGGCTAAAATCAATATCACTGACAAGTTTGGGCTACGTCTAGTTGATATTTTCAAATCAGAAGACCACCACATTCATCAGGAAAAATTCTACTTCCTCATGGATAGCTTGGTAGAACGTGGTGTCTTTACAAAATCAGAAAGATAGAGCTAAAATGTTTGAACTGACCTATAAGGACAGCTATCATGTTGAGCGTACTCTCAAGTATGAGGATTATGAAGCTCTCATGCTAGCTCTGTCAGGATGTGTAACCCTACCAGATACACTGTATGTGACTTCTTTGACTTTTGAGGGACAGGAAGTTTACCAAGGACTGGTCGGAGACCTCTACCGTTTTCTATCACATGCAGATTTTTTACAACAAAACTAAGATTTTTCTTAGTTTTTTCTTGTTTTTGTTGATTTTTTCACAATGTTTCTATAAAATAGAAGAATAGAAAGGTTGTGATTTTGTGAAAGATAAACAGTCTGCTATTCCAAAAGCTACAGCGAAAAGACTCTCTCTCTACTATCGAATTTTTAAGAGATTTCATGCAGAAAAGATTGAACGTGCCAACTCTAAGCAAATTGCAGAGGCCATTGGGATTGATTCAGCGACCGTACGTCGGGATTTTTCCTATTTTGGTGAACTAGGTCGGCGTGGATTTGGATATGATGTCAAAAAACTGATGACATTTTTTGCCGATTTGCTCAATGATAACTCCATCACCAATGTTATGCTGGTAGGTATTGGAAATATGGGCCATGCCCTTCTCCACTATCGCTTCCACGAACGTAACAAGATGAAGATTATCATGGCCTTTGATCTAGATGACCACCCTGAGGTCGGGACCCAAACTCCTGATGGGATTCCCATTTACGGAATTTCTCAAATCAAGGATAAAATCAAGAATGCTGATGTGAAGACTGCTATCCTGACCGTTCCCAGCGTCAAGTCACAAGAGGTTGCCAATCTCTTGGTAGATGCTGGCGTGAAAGGAATTCTCAGTTTTTCACCAGTACATCTGCATTTACCAAAAGACGTGGTCGTTCAGTATGTCGATTTGACAAGTGAACTCCAAACCCTCCTCTACTTCATGCGAAAAGAGGATTAGAAAGCGAAAATCATTTTATGAAAAAACCAGTTATTGGGATTACAGGAAACGAAAAAACTCATCCAGATGATGACATCATGATGAGCTACGCAGCAAAAGGCTTTGTTGAAGGCGTTAAAGACGCTGGAGGGATTCCCATCATCCTACCGATTGGTGATCAAGAAATGGCTAGCCACTATATCAGTTTGATTGACAAGCTCATCTTGACAGGTGGACAAAATGTTGATCCAAAATTCTATGGCGAACTGAAAACCATTGATAGCGATGACTACCACCTTCAAAGAGATATCTTCGAACTGGCCCTCATCAAGGAAGCCATTAAACAGAAAAAGCCTATTTTCTCCGTCTGTCGTGGGACTCAGCTTTTTAACGTTGCCATGGGCGGAACTCTGTACCAAGATATCGAAGATCATTGGCAGGATTGTTCTGCCGAGTACACAACTCAACGCTTGGTGACAGAACCTGATACTGTTCTCCGAGAAATCTATGGAGAAATTTCCCATATCAACTCCTTCCACCATCAGAGCATTAAGGATTTAGCACCAAATTTAAAGATTGCGGCTCATGATCCTAAAGATGGTATCATTGAGGCTGTCATGAGTACGGATGATGTTGCCTTTCTCGGTGTCCAATGGCATCCAGAGTTTCTATTTGAAAATCGTCCCAAAGATAAAAACCTCTTTGACTATGTCGTTAATGAACTTTAGATTAAATCTGTCTTTTCACGGTAACTAAAGTAACTAGATTGTGAGACAATCAAATGGTCCAAGAGGACAATCCCCATCAGTTCGCAGGCTTCTTTGACAAGTTTTGTAACCTGATCATCATTTCGGCTAGGGGCTACCGCTCCCGAAGGATGATTGTGGACCAAGATGAGAGAAGTCGCCATATGCTTGATAGCATAGTGAAGAATCTCTCGCGGCTCAGCGATACTACGAGTTGCAGAACCGATAAAAATGGTCTGTTGATGGATGATTTGATTTTGAGTATTGAGATAGAGCGCCACCAGGTGCTCTTGTTTTTTATCCCCCAATTCCTGTTGCATCTTCTTAGCCAACTTTTGACTGCTGAGAATACTTTCCATCTCAATAGTCTCATGTTTATGAATACGATGTCCCAGTTCAATCATAGCTTGCAACTCTATAGCCTTAACACGACCGATACCAGACAGACTCTGCAATTCCTGCAGGGTCATTCTTTTCAAATCTGTTAGGCTTGAAAGGTTGTTCAAGACTTTCTGGGCAATTTCAAAAACGCTGGCTTGACGTGTTCCTGTCCTAAGTAAAATAGCTAGCAACTCTTGATTACTGAGCGCTTCTACTCCTTCTTGGGTCAGTCTCTCTCTTGGTAATAATGAATCTTCTTGGAATGAAATACTGTACATAAAAATCCTCCTCACTTTATTATTCGTGAGAAGGATGAAAAATTAGATTTTTTTCTCAATTGGAGCCACACTGGCTAAAAGTTTTTTCAAACCTACTTCTGGGAAATTGATTTTTAATTCCTGAGTAGCACCGCTACCTGAAACTTCCAGAACAGTTCCCTCTCCCCATTTCTTGTGGAGGGCAATATCACCAATGGACCAATTTGACTCACTAGACGCTGATTTTGCCCCAGCTGTAAATTGACCAAATGGAAGACCGCTTGACTGGATAGATTTTGGGGCTGCACTGCGTTTACGGTCTTGAAGAGCCTGAGCCAAACTCATTCCTTGACCGAAGGAAAGGCCACCACTACTATATGATGCTTTAAAGCTTGTATTTGCTGGACGAGCCAGACCTTGATACTCAAGCAAGTCTGAACTGATTTCGTTAATAAAACGAGTCGGACGGTTGTAGTTGGTACGACCAAAAAGCAGGCGTGAGTTGGCATTTGTCAGATAGAGGATTTTCTCTGCACGCGTGATACCTACATAGGCTAGACGGCGCTCTTCTTCTAATTCATCTGGATCTTCAGCCGCACGACTAAGTGGAAAGACATTTTCTTCCATCCCAATCAAAAAGACAACTGGAAACTCGAGACCTTTGGCAGCATGCAGGGTCATCAGGGTCACTTCTGATGTCTCCTGACTACCTGAATCTGTATCCGCAATCAAGGCCAAGTCATTTAAGAAACGACTCAGTTTATCCAGACCAGTTTCCTCTTCTGGACCATCAGAGGTATCATCAAAGTTTTTCGTCACAGAAAGGAACTCTTCAATATTTTCAACCCTAGCCTTGCTTTCTAAAGTCGCTTGAGCATTTAAAATATCGACGTAACCTGTTTTTTCAAGGACAGCCTCAACCAACTCTGTAATATTTAATTGGTCTAGCTGCTCTCGTAAATCTAACATCATATTTGCAAAATCCCAGATAGACTGAGCTGCCTTACCCTTGATACCAGACAACATGATGTTTGCAGAAGCATCTAGCATGGACATGTTTTGCATATTCGCAAAATCACGGATTTTCTCAACTGTACCTGGCCCAATTCCACGCTTCGGTTCGTTGATAATACGTTCAAAACTGATATTGTCACTCAAATTGGCAATAAGATTAAGATAAGCGATAATATCGCGGATTTCCTTACGGCTGTAAAACTTTGTCCCACCGACCATGGTATAAGGGATATTTGACTTGAGCAGGGCTTCCTCAATAGTACGAGACTGCGCATTAGTCCGATAGAGAACTGCAAAATCCTTATGAAGGAAGTTTTGACTGCGACTAAGTTCATCGATGGTTCTGGCTACAAATACAGCCTCATCCAGCTCATCATCGGCACGATAGTAAACGATTTTCTCCCCATCCGCATTTTGAGTCCAAAGATTCTTAGGACGGCGGTTTTTATTGTTTTTAATTACCTCGTTGGCCGCTTGAAGAATGGTTTTAGTTGAGCGGTAATTCTCCTCCAACAAAACAACCTTGGCTTGGGGATAATCTTTCTCGAAATCCAAAATGTTCTGCATATCAGCACCACGCCAACCGTAGATAGACTGATCCGCATCTCCAACCACACAGATATTTTTAAAACGGGAAGCCAATAGTTTGACCAATTGGTACTGAGCGTGGTTGGTATCTTGGTACTCATCAACATGGATGTACTGAAATTTCTGTTGATAGTAAGTCAAAACATCAGGATTTTGATCAAAGAGACGCAGGGTCAGCATAATCAAATCATCAAAGTCAACCGACTCCGACTGACGCAGTTCTTTCTGATAGGCTGTATAACACTGGGCCACGATTTGCGTATACATATCGCCAGCTTGGGAAGCATAAGCTACATCATCAATCAAATCATTCTTAGCATTGGAAATGGTCCCCAAAATAGTTCGTTCATTCCATTTTTTAGGATCCAAGTTCAATTGTTTGAGAATGCGTTTCATGAGCGTTCTCTGCTCCCCTGGATCCACAATAGTAAAATTACGGTTGTAGCCAATATGATCCGCATCACGACGCAAAATACGCACACACATGGAGTGGAAAGTCGCAATCAGACAGTCCTGAGTGGCTGGATTAAGGTTATAAGCACGCTCTTTCATCTCACGCGCAGCCTTGTTGGTAAAGGTAATGGCCAAGATATTCCAAGGATTGACCAGCTTTTCATCAATCAAATAAGCGATACGGTGGGTCAAAACTCGAGTCTTTCCAGAACCAGCCCCCGCCATGATTAACAAGGGCCCTTCTGTCGTTTGCACCGCCTCAGCCTGACGATCATTCATTCCATTTAATAATGCGTTCATCTTCTCTTCCTTACTCTTGAAGTCAATATTTCTATTATATCAGAATTCAGGGAAAATAGAAACTTTACGGGGAGTAGCAAAATATAGTGGATTGAAACTAAAATACTACACTGTGGGTTTCTAAAACACTCGACTTTTTCACTCAATTTTTTCATAAACTAGCTCAATACCTCAATATAAAAAAGTAAATTTAAGATTGGCAATACGAACGTTAAACAGGATTCCATTTCTCTTTTTAGAATCAAAACGACAATATTGTGGAACCTCTACAGAAACAATAGATTGCGACACTAAAATATTCTCCCCTAGTTTTGCTTTACTAATAGTATATAGGAGGAGAGCTCTGAATCCTAGGCCCTTTGTTATGATGTGGTTACAAACAGAGTTGGAAAAAATCTTAAAATCAGAAAAACGCATGATATCAGCCCCTAATACTGATACAATGCGTTTTATTATGAAAAGATCTACTGGATTTTTTATCAAAATAAACTTCCAGTAGTCTTTTCACTTTTTATTAATAGGTTCCTTCTTCACCTTGGCTAGTCAAGATTACCGGACCATCCTTAGTAATGACAAATTGGTGTTCATATTGACAAGATAGTCCACCGTCAATAGTCTTATGGGCCCAACCAGTCTTCATATCTGTATCAATTTCCCAGTCACCTGTATTGATCATCGGTTCAATAGTCAAGACCATTCCTTCACGGAGACGGAGTCCACGACCAGCAATACCATAGTTAGGAACCATTGGTTCTTCGTGCATGGTTGGGCCAACACCATGACCAACCAAATCACGCACTACACCGTAACCACGACTTTCAGCGTATTCTTGAATGGCTGCACCGATATCACCAATACGGTTCCCAACAACAGCTTGCTCAATCCCCTTATACATGGCTTCTTTAGTTACATCCATCAGATTTTTCACTTCTTCGGACGGTGTACCAACAGCATAAGCCCAACAAGAGTCTGCTAGACCACCAGAATAGCTCTGAGTGTATTTCTTCATTTGGTCAACATTGTTGAAGTTTAATTTTGAGACATTCAGGTCAGATTTAGCAATAGGACCTCCCAAAACCATATCAACTTTGAGCAAATCACCATCTTTCAAGATATAGTGACGAGGGAAAGCATGAGCCACTTCATCATTAAGAGAGCAGCAGGTAGCATAAGGATAGTCCATCATAGCACCGTCAACACCAATCTGAAGCGGAAGGAAATTTTCTTCCTTACAACGACGGCGAACATATTCTTCAACTTCCCACATATCTACGCCAGGCTTAATCAAATCACGTAAGCCGATATGAATACTTGCTAGAAAATCACCGGCCTTATCCATAGCTTCGATTTCACGAGCTGATTTTAATGTTATCATTTTTTCTCCTAGTTTCTAATTAATTTTAACGGTTACATTTGCTTTTGAAACAATCTGGTGACCATGATAAATATCGTAGTCAATAATAGCTGATCGTCTCGTATGATGAATAATCCGTGCTTGAATGCGCAGTATATCATCTATCTGAACAGCCTGCAAAAAGTAGATCAGCATTTGCTCGATAATGAGATTGCGGCCACTATTCACAACCAAATCTTGGGTCATGTGAGTCAGTATCTCCGCCAATACACCGTTAGCTAAAACACCGTTTTTCTCAAGCATAAAGGGTTCCACTGTAATCACTACTTCATCATGGTGATAAGAAAGTTTTTGTCCAATCTGCTCAGAAAAAGTCGGTAGAGCCGAAACTTGGGAACGGCTCATCTTCTCCATGACATCTCGTCGTGTCACAACTCCAAGCAAGGTTTGATTATTCCGAACAACTGGTACCATTTCAAAGTCTTCAGCAATCATCCGTTGACTAACATTGGCAATATTTGTCGATAATCCAACTAAAAATAGACTACGCGACATAACCTTGTCAATTGTGGTACTTGGTGACTTATCGCCCGCATCTCTCATAGTTACAACTCCAACGACAACCTGATGTTGGTTAATAACTGGAAAACGACTGCTTCGATTCTTACGAACTAAGTCCAAATAATCTTTAACAGTGTCTGTCTCTCTCAGAAAACCATACTCATGACTTGGATGATAAAGCTTCTCAACTGTCAAAATATCAGTCTTGATTTGGACATTTGACAAGGCTTTATTGATCATGGTCGCGACAGTGAAAGTATCATGCTTGCTTCTCAGAACAGGAATCCCTTTTTGATTGGCCAGTTTAAGTACATCATCATGAACCTGAAATCCCCCTGTAACCAGAACTGCATTTTCATTTTCCAAGGCTAGCAACTGAATACGGGTTCGGTCTCCGACAATCAAGAGCCCCCCATCGTGAAGGTAGGACAGGATATTTTGTTCAGTCATGGCACCAATTGAAAACTTACTAAATTCTCTATCTAAACCTTCTTGCCCAGCCAGAACCTCAGAAGAAGTCACTTCTGCAATTTCAGCAAAAGTTAATCTTTCAATCGCAACTTTCTGGGATTTGACGCGGATTGTTCCACTTCTAGGACGGGTCTCCACAATTCCACGGTTTTCAGCTTCTTTAATGGCCCGATAGGCAGTTCCATCACTGACTCCCAGATGATTTGAAATACTACGAACACTGACCCTTTTACCAACGGGTAATTCTTCCAAATAGCTTAGAATTTCTTGGTGTTTACTCATTAACTTCTCCCTTTACAAAGCGAAACTCAAGATAATCTCGCATTTTCCTTGTGTAGCGATCACTTCCCTTAAACTGACGAATCAATCGAAATCCAGACTTAAGGGCAACCCGTTGACTAGCTTCATTTTCAAGGTGGGTAATGATGGATAATTGTTTTAAGCCAAATTCTTCAAAAGAAAGTTGACAAATTTTTCTAACAACCTCTGTCATAAATCCTTGCGACCAAGCATCTTTTCTCAAAAAATAGCCAAGTTCTGCTTCTTTTTTAATTTCATCTAACTTTTCAAACTTAACAGAACCAATCATTTTTTCAGTTTTCTTGTCACAAATAGCCCATACTCCCAAAGGGGACTTCATAAAGTAATTGGTCAGTGCATATTGACTTTCTTCCAGACTTGCCTGAGTCGGGAAAATAAATTGAAGATTTTCTGGATTTGAGGCTATCTCATGGAAGTCTTGACTATCACTAAAAAAGAAAGGACGCAAATACAAGCGATCCGTTTCAAAAAAAGAAAACATTGCTAATTTGGTCCAAATATTCATAAACACCTCTACGGTTTAATCCTCAACAAGTGTAATATCCGCTCCTAGATTACGTAATTTTTCAATAATATCAGAATAACCACGTAAGATAAACTCGATATTTGTAATTTCAGTTTGTCCCTCGGCCATCAAACCAGCAATAACCAAAGCTGCACCAGCTCTTAAGTCGGTCGCTTTAACACTGGCTCCACGCAAATTACGTCCACCCGTGTACAAAATATGACCATTTGTTGTCGAAATATCCGCATCCATCTTTGCTAGTTCAAAAACATGATTTACACGTTTTTCGTAAATTGTATCAACAATTGTACCACGACCATTCGCTCTTAGTAAAAGTGGGGTAATCGGTTGTTGCAAATCAGTTGCAAAGCCTGGGTAAGGAGCTGTCTTAATATTGATTGCTTTCAAATTAGACTGCTCTTCGACAAAAATGCTGTCTTCAGATACAGTCATTCTCACTCCCATTTCTTCCAACTTAGCAATAAATCCTTCTAGGTGTTCGTAAAGAACATTATTTATACGAATCCCCTTGCCGACTGCAGCAGCTAAAGAAATATATGTTCCAGCTTCAATACGATCTGGAATCACCTGATGACGGGTTCCATGTAATCTTTCAACACCATCAATAATGATGATATTAGTTCCTGCCCCACGGATATGGGCACCCATATTATTCAAGAGAGTAGCTACATCAATAATCTCAGGTTCACGGGCTGCATTTTCAATAATAGTACGACCATTCGCTTTAACCGCAGCAATCATCGTATTGATCGTTGCCCCTACACTAACCGTATCCATGTAAATACTTGCGCCATGGAGTCCTGTATCTTTAGCAGATAACTTCATGTTATCTCCCTCGTAGCTAACAGTGGCACCCATAGCTTCAAACGCCTTAAGGTGTAAGTCAATCGGACGAGGACCAAGATCACATCCTCCCGGTAAACCAACTGTCGCTTCACCAAAACGGCCTAAGAGGCTCCCATAAAAATAGTAAGATGCACGAAGACTGTTAATTTTACCATAA
Organism: Streptococcus parapneumoniae; assembly: GCF_037076355.1. Taxonomy (NCBI): domain Bacteria; kingdom Bacillati; phylum Bacillota; class Bacilli; order Lactobacillales; family Streptococcaceae; genus Streptococcus; species Streptococcus parapneumoniae. The sequence goes on from NZ_AP026968.1 coordinate 1,238,839, forward strand.
GGCATTGGAATATTTTGAACACCTCTTGGATCAATCTCCAAGACATCGTCATAACGTTTAACAGTAGCTCCCATCAATTCCATGATTTCGACAAGACTTGCTACATCCGAAATATCTGGAACACAATCCAAAGTCACCACATCATCAGCCAAGATAATAGCCGGAATTAAGGCCACAACACTATTTTTAGCACCACTAATAGTGATTTCACCTTGTAGTGGTAATCCACCATTGATAACAATTTTTCTCATTCTAAGTTTTCAATACTCTTTCAAGATTTCTAATAAGGTCTTTAAAATAAATTATATCATAAATGCAACCTTTTTTCCATCCTTTTCAATTTTATTGGATAAATCAGAGTTGACGAGTTAGTAACTGAATTACTTAATACTCAATGAAAATCAAAGAGCAAACTAGGAAACTAGCCGCAGGCTGCTCAAAACACTGTTTTGAGGTTGTAGATAGAACTGACGAAGTCAGTTACCTATACCTACGGCAAGGCGATATTGACGTGATTTGAAAAGATTTTCGAAGAGTATGAATTACTAATCTTTCTCGAATCGCTATTGCCCTTTTTTGTCCCCTGAAACCAAGTAGGAGCTAAGACTAGCTCCCTTATCTAAGTATCGGAATACGGCTGTTCAACTAAATTTTAACAAGAACTTCTCCCCCTTCTCTCAGTTCACAGAAGCGTTTGATACATACCGTCCTATATTTCATGAACAAGACGTTTTCAGGCTAGCATCCTATCAGACAATCTATTTTAAAAATAACCGTGACTCAGGATTACTTCTATCTGTCGTTTTCCCTGATTCAATAAATGTTGCGACTTTCATTTTTTATCCTTCTCTATTTATCATAAACAGGACGTGTCAATCCTTGAGTATCGGGGTCTGCAAGACCTATACTTTCTCTATTGAGGTAAGTTGGATCAGCAATCATTTTGACAACAACGTCTGCCATACTTTGACGTGAGCCGGAGACACCGACATATGATTCTCCTTTGTGCGTAATACTGTATTTCAGCTCATCACGGTCATTTAACCAAGGCAAACGTAAAGTGGTGTAATCTAAACCTGATTTTTCTAACAATTCGTCAGAACGTCGAGCTCGATTGAGTCCTGCTTACGTAAGCATTTCTGTATTCCAACGACCATATTCTCCAGGAACTTCTCCATAAATTCCTAAAACATTTGAAGCTATAAGACGTTTAACATCATTTTTAATCATTGCTGCAATAACACCTTGAGTCAGTTTGTTATCAGGGTCATGGTCAACATTTGAAATAAAAACAATATCTTGTCCTTGAACAGGCTTGTCCAACATTTCTTGGTCGTGAATGTCAGCATCTACTATCCTTACACGCGCAGGATTCATAGCCACTAAGTCATCAACACGATGACTTTTTCGTAAATAAAGTGTCAATTGAACATCATCTTGTTCGCCCAAAAGACGCTTCGCTACAATCCGTGCAATTTGTCCATTGGCACCCAAAATTAAAACATTTTTCATTTATTATTCCTCAAATAATCTTAAAAATTAATCATTAGCATGAATGTCATAAACTGACAAGAGATAATCTCCAACACCTGGTGCGTCTGGGTCATGAACACCTTTTTCTTTATCAAGGGCACGAATCTCTGCCATTTCTTCAGCGGTCAATTCAAAATCAAAAATATTTTTGCTTGATGCCATGCGAACTTTCTTGGTTGATTTTGGCAAAACAATGATACCTTCTTGCACTTCAAATCGCAAAATAATTTGCCCAGCATCTTTGCCATATTTGTTAGCCAAAGCTGTGATGATTGGTTCAGCAAATAAATCTTTATTTTCTTGTCCGAGTGGCGCCCAAGCTTCGATTTTAACATCATCCTTTGCAAGCAAATCACGTAGAGCTTTTTGTTGGAAATATGGGTTGAACTCTACCTGGTTAACAGCTGGAATCGTATTGAAATGTGGAACAAATTGATTACAAAAGTTTGACGTGAAGTTTGATACACCGATTGATTTGATTTTACCAGCTGATTTGGCTTCTTCTAGAGCTTTCCAAGCTTCTTCGACTTTGCCATAAGGTTGGTGAAGCAGGTGGAGGTCAAGGTAATCAAGCCCCATTTTTTCCAAGGTTGCATCAATGATTGCTTTAGCAGTTTCGTAAGCATAATCTTGAATCCAAAGTTTACTAGTGACAAAGATTTCATCACGTGGAATGCCTGAATCTTTGATAGCTTGTCCGACTTCTTTTTCGTTAAAATAAGCTTGTGCTGTATCAATATGACGGTAACCAACTTCTAAGGCTTCCTTAACAGCTGTATAGGTCGAGCCGTCTGCAGGAATTTGGAAAACACCAAATCCAACTGCTGGAATACGATTGCCATCATTTAAAGTAATTGTTTTCATCTTTAGTTTCCTCCATTTTTTCTCTGTTCAATCAAACGCAAGAACATGTCAACTGTTGAAGCATCTTGGTGATTGAAAAACAGACTTTCTTTTGTATCAAGTTCTGCAATGGCTGTCATATCTTCATCCGTTAAGTTAAAATCAAAAACATCAATATTCTCAGCCATACGCTCTGGTTTTACTGATTTTGTCAAGTAGACGATACCACGCTCCACCTGCCAACGAATCATAATTTGAGCTGTGGACTTACCATATTTTTCCGCAATCACCACTAGTGTCGGATGAGAAAAGATGCCATTTCTACCTTCTGCAAAAGTAGCCCATGACTCCATCTGAACATTGTTTTTGATCATATTCTCTTGTGCGAAAATCTGTTGATTAAACGGATGAGTTTCAACTTGATTGACCTGTGGTGTGATTTCATTAAAAGCCACCAGATCACTCAGACGATCGGGATAGAAATTGCTGACACCAATGGCACGCAGTTTACCTTCTTTATACAAGTCCTCCAAGGCACGATAAGAACCATAGTAATCTGAAAAGGGCTGATGACGGAGCATCAAGTCTAGATAATCTAAGCCATGACTTCCAATGAATGTAGAACAGCTTTTCTCGTTTTCTCATAACCGTAATGCTCTAGCCAGACTTTGCTAGTAATGAAAAATTCTTCCCTTGGCAAACCTGATTCTGCGATAGCTTCACCAACTTCTTTTTCATTGGCATAAGACTGAGCCGTATCAAAATGACGATAGCCAACCTTAATAGCATCAAGTACGGCCTGCTTGGTTTCACTGGCAGGAATTTTGAAAACACCAAATCCAAGAATTGGCATCTTCACTCCATTGTTCAAACTAATGTGTTTCATAGGATTCATCTCACTTTCTAACCTTATTATAGTCCTATTTTGTTTAGCTGTACAATAGCAAAGAAAAATAGCAGTATTCATTTTTTTTTAATACTACTATCTATACTAAACCTAATCCTCCTTCAATTGCCTTAGAATCACAAGAACTACCAGAGTCAAAAGAACGGAAAGAAGCATGGCTGGCGGAAAAATAGTAGCTGCAAGACAAGACCGACGACTTTCCCAATCGTATCAAAGAATATCCATTTCTTCATGTCTTCTATTCGTTGTTTTAAGAGAAGATTATTTGGATCATCTTGATAAAGCGAACGATAAAGCTCTCTGTTTGAAACCGTAATGAATAAGACAATCAAGCCATAGACAACTTGTGCTAACGAATCGGTAAAATTAGTTGAAACAATAGCCGTCACATAGAGGAATAACGAGGAGGCAAAGAGAAGAATCATCACCCACCAGACAGTTTTACTGGATATTTTTTGAACATAGAGCCATTCATTATGAATGATGATCAGCATACTGCCTAACCATAAAAATGAAATAATGTAGGCAAAGAAATTATTTCGCAATGCCCAAAGCCGTGTAGGAAAATCATTGGTACCTCTGTTTCATCCTCTGGAACTTGATAGAGAACGTTGGCATGGTCAACGTGAGAAGTCTGACCGGCACTGGTTTTCTCCCATTGATTAGCTGGATCAAAAGTTCCTTCAGAAGTTGTCACAATCCCACCAGCTGAGAAAATTCCTTGATCCGCGATTCGAAGTACAGTACTATCAATATTCGCTGAGCTTGCAGTCGAATTGCTGGTCGAATTTGCTTAGCAAGCAGCTAGCAAAATAGTTGCAATCGCTGTTGTTGTAAATAATTTTATTTTTCTTGAGTTCATTTCTATACCTCTAAATCTTTTTTCTTGTCCTTTGGACATGATTTTGTATAAACGATAAAAACTCGTGGGTAAAATAGTGATTTTTGATAATAGTATTTAGAATGTGAATACTAAAATAGATTTAACTCTTCTCCGTCAACTATATTTATTCTGTTCCTGAGAATGTTAAAAATATTTTCAAGCTTCCTCACCGCATTTTCATATTCATTGATTTTACTATTTAACTGATTTTGAATACCTTCAATCTCAGATTCTACCCGCTCAATCGTTAGCTACTGCGATAAGTTTAGCTTTGAACGCTCATACTTAGCTAGTCGCTTAGTGTCTTGATTCTCACTTTGTAAGTTAACAACGACTTCCGCCATCTTGTTTAGGATAGCATTTTTTCTTGTAAGTTTGTTAAATCAATGTCTAGCTGTGCAATTTCTTCAACCAGTTCATCTTTTAATTCAAAAAAGGATTTATTTTGAGTGTGCAAGGTCATCAATAAATTGATTTCTTCTATTTTTTGTTGAAGGCTAGACAGACTTATTCGTCTCATATAAGGCAGAGACTTATTGTCAAATGTCAGTTGGCGAATCAAGTCCATTCCTTTCATATGTCGATTCTTTTTTGAGTTCTCTTTATGATAAATGAAATAAGAAGATGTTTCTCGAATAAAAACCTGATACTGTTTCTTATTTTCTTGTTCTAAAATATTTAGTTGATGATTTGGAATGAAGATTAGTCCTTCTTGTCCAATCCCCATCAAAACCTTAATGAAAAGTCCATCTGAAACCACCTTTTCAACCTGCTCTTCAGCAATCTCAACTTCAAACTCATGTACAGCATCTCTCTTAGTTTTATACGTTTTCATAAGCTTCGGTTATTTCTTCTACAGTCAATACGTCTGAATACTGTTGCATTTCAAATTTTTCAAATTCCGTTTTTACGTCACTATTTTGAAGCACTTCAACCACATCAAGTTCCTTGAAGTAGGTTTCAAAATACGCAGTATCATAAAGATTTTTCTTTCTTAATAACTTATTTGGTATGGAAATGCAGCTTTTTCCATCAGTAAGAACAAAATCTATCATTTTTATCTTGCTCTTCAATTCCATTCCCAGTAACTGAGCTTTCTCAACTAAATCATCAAATGAGTTGGATCTTGGCAACAAAAATTCTAAAATCTGTTCAATCTTTCTCTTAGCAAAGTAATGTTGAAAATATTCTTTTGAATAGGGTTCTCTCTTATTCAGCTTATCTCCTCGGATGACTTGTTTCATATTCCTATCTGTCATAAAAAATCGGCTATGTTTCCTTGAGAAATCTACTTTAACATCTAGTTGCTCAGCTTTTTTCATAAAATCATTGAAGTCAATTGAATGTTCCATGAGAAAAGATAACCTCTGCTTCAATTCGTATTTGTGATTAGAACAGCGATAGACCTCGTAATCCCTATGAGAATAGCATTTAATGGGAATAATTTTTGCACCAGCTACTTTAGAAATTCTATCCGAAATCATTTGTAAATTTCTTTCAAGAGCGTAGTCTCACTTCAACTTTTTTTGAGATTAGCAGGCGATTGAGTTGATAATAATGTAATTATGACAATGATCCTGATCAACATGAGTGGCAACAATGAATTTATAGTGAGCACCTGTCAACTCTTTTATCGTTTCATAGTCAATACGATTGATTTCCTTTGGGCTTAATGTATCTTCAGTTGAGAAAGATTTAATAATATGATGAGCATGTGTTTTCTGTTGCTTTTTCTCTTGTCTATCAAACCGTGAATCGTAGAGTTGGTCATTTGAAAGGAAATTATTTTGATACATCTTTACCAGTTCCACATAGTCAGGAAAATCAAGATAATTATTCATCCCAAAATCTGAAATCAACGATAAATTCCTTATTTTCTTAGGATTAAGAATATATTTAATTAATTGACGGTGGTATTTTTTCCCATGAACAGCATAGTGCTTAGTGATGACCATAAAATTCTCTCAATCGTTGACACTTTATGTCAAAATCTTGTTGTCACTGTTTTTCTAACTCAGCTATACCGAGCTACAATTCTTTTACTTGTTGTAGACTTAATAGGTGGCTTTGATTTACCGCACGTGCAATCTGGTTTATATTATTTCCAATCCTACGAATTTCAAAAATCAGGTCTTGAAATCCTCTTGTATCGATTGTGATAAAATTCATACCAGAATCGAGTAAGGTTTTTCTGGCATAATGAGAAAAGTTTGGACATGGGCTATAAGCAATATTTTTGTTGAGGATAATTAATTCTTGGTCACTCAAATACACTTTTTTCAAATTGGTTCGATAACGATTTTCCATAATAACTTACCTCATGTACTTGTCTTTGAATGAATGGCTTAATAGAATACTTATCTCAATTTCCTTCATCAAGTTTTTAACACAGGTCAAAATGATTTCAAGATGTTCTATTATAACGGTTTGTGACGACTTTGCTAGAACAAGTAGCTCATGTAGATCTCGATAAATCTGTTCTACTTTTTGGTGCTGTAAATATTTTATCCAATCTTCAAGTTGCGGGGATGATTGACAGTTTGGTTCTAATAATTTACCCCTAGCAAAAGGGGAGAATTGCTCATATCCATCCTGTATCATCAAATTTTGTATTTCTTGATACTCTTTTACTGAAAAATTGATTTCCTTGCGTATCTCTCTAACTAAGTTTCCCATCCTGAATTCTCCTAGTTCTTTATTATCGGTACATCCCCGCACTCGTATTAGACACGGCGCTGCATAATATCTTCCTTTCAGGTCTTCGCGAGCTCAGATATTGTGTCCACAATATCCCTAAAATCATATCGCCAGCTAATCAAAACCTACCAGTTTTGATCAGCTAACGATAAGATAACTTGGTGGCTCAGCCCCCAAACACCTAGTAGAAAATCAAAAATTGATTTTCTTGGAATGATATAAGGATATCAGGGATGATTTGGAAAAGATATCACATTATCAAAGTAATGGTGAGAAAAAAGAGAGCCTAACAGCTCTCGAAGTAAATTATTATTGTCCTTGTAATTCACGCACATTTTTATACTGGATATCAGGTTGAGGATTTGAATTAGCAAATTTATATCCCATAAATAGCGCATTCTGATCACAATAGGTTGATAAAATAATTTGATATTTTTCAATAATACCATGACGTAAAATCTCGATAAATGATAGTACATTCATCGCATCCATATCCTGAATAGGGTCATCTATCATTAAGAAATTCAAATTATCAGATAGCTTGAACATCGTATTCAAAGAAAGAGTAAATGCAAGCGAGACAACTGCCAGTTGACCTGTACTTAATTGATTCATTGCATCATGGTCATTACTAGAATCCGATTTAAACCTAATAATCATCTTCTTAGTAGCGTCGTCCTCACTCGTTTTTCTATAAGTTAAAAAAATTCCCATTCCCTGTTGATAGTTTTGCAACATTTTTGCAGAATAGATAAAAAATGGAATACGCAGCTGTTTTACAATACTTATTTTAAACTGCCTCACCTCTTCTTTATATACCATGTTTAATTCTTTCAATCTTACTTCAGTTTTTTCTAATATATCTATCTGATGAGATAAATCTTGGAACCGCTGATTTTGAACTAAATTATGTTGCTTATTGAGGTAAAGTTTTTTCTGCTCCAGAGCTTCAATACTAGTACTCTCTAACAGTTTAACGTCATTTTGAAAATACATAGGAAAGATATTCTCAGTATCCATTATCAGATTCTCATTGATTGCATACCTATCATCAATTTGAGAGTTAATATATTGTTTCAATTCAGATAACCTTGTATCAAGCATAGATTTACTTATTTTTTGATTCGGTATTTGATTCAACTGGTATGTCTCTAATTGTAATTCAGGAAATTCTCTTTTCAATTCTTCAAATCTGTTTGTAATTTCTTGATTATTAACATCTACTACTAAACGGTAAATGTCATCATCAACTACTAAATTAGATCGGAATTCTTGTAAGTTAAACTGATACTGCCTATTATAAACTTCAAATTCCAAACTCCCCAACGGATAAGGTAATATGGCTGTATACAGCTGAATAAAAGTTTTAAATCCATTAATATTTTGAGAATAACGTTCATATTTATCATGTAATTCTTGTAATTTAGCTAATAGCCTCTCATCTATGTCGGTAGTAAGGTTGTTTATTTCAGCGGTGATTTTTTGTTTAACTTGCTGAATTGAGGAGTCTATTGATAATTGAATTGCTTGCAATTGTTGACTACTCTGAGATGAAATACTAGTTAGGTACGCATTATAATTATCGTAAGATTTCTTTAAATCTTCAAATGATTGAAACTGGGAATCACAAAACGGACACTTATTCTCAACAACATGGTGATGTTGACGTAATTCATTAAATCGATTACCTAAATTCTTCCTAAGTTGCGTTAAATCATTTAAATTTTTATCAACTTGATTTGCTTGACTTCTTAAATCCTGATATCTTTCAAACTGTTGTTTTAGTGATTCAAAATCACTTGCTAAACTATCCCCCTGAACATAGCCAAAAGACTGTGCTGTCATCTGATTGGTGTCACTTGACAGATTCCTCAAATATTGATTCAATTGTTCTCTTCTCTCATTTTCACGAGTAATAGACTCAAATGATTGAACATAATTTTCTAGAAGCGTATATTCAAATAATATCGGATTATTTAATATATACTTCTCCCACAGCCATTTATTCTCAAATCCATTAATAATTGGAAACAAAATTGAGTAATATAAAACATCCTGACTATTAGTTATTTCTTGTTTTTTATGGTCACGTTCATTACGCTTTTTATATTCTGAAACTGAAAAATTCCGCTTAAAATTAATAATGCTCTGAACAGTAGCTTGAAAAGTTGTCAATTGTTCAAGATTCTCACTTGAAAATGGAGCTTGTTTGTCAAAGTCAAATTCATGATGAGTAAATAGCCTCTCATACAGAACATCCGCTAGCTTACGCTGAATTAATGTTCTCTGTGTTACTTGCAGATTATCTAATTTACTATTAATTGCTCGAATTATTTTATCAATTTTCTCTATTTTTTCTTCAATTTCATCAGTTTTTACCAAAAATGATAGACTATCACTCCTCTCTTGTTCAGTTTGTTTTAGAAAAAATGTCGTCTCCTCTTGTTGAATATAATTAAATAAATTAAAAATCTTTTCTATCTCATATTTTCCTTTAACACCCAAAAATTCATCAATCGAACTTTGGGTAAGATCAGATAGTCTAATATTATCTATTTCAGTAAAATTAGTATCATCCACCTCGTCTTGTCTTGATAGTTTAAACTGACTTGTTGACTTAAGAGGGGCAAAAACTTTTTTACTGTTAGGAGAATCATTCACTAAGCTTCTTACAATTACAAGTTGATTACCTTGCTCTTTCTCTAACCATAACTTTATAACTACTGGATAACCTAGTTCATTTTGAAAGAAAGGTTTATTATATGCAATATTTTCACCAGTTACTTTATTAATACGGGAAAGGTTACCTGTCAGTCCCAGCTCAATTGCATCAAAAATTGTTGTTTTTCCAAATCCATTTGGTCCTACTAAAAACGTGATATCTTCACTAAAGTCAATAACTGTTTTATGCCTAAAATTCTTGAAATTATAAATTAAAATCTTTTTAATCTTCACAAACTCAGTCTCCTAAAATTTGATATAAACTAGCCAATATACTATTCGTTTCATCTCCAAGTTGTTCACTAATTTTATTTTCATCAAATAAATCTAAGATTTGATCTACCTGATTTTCCTTATCTATTAAACCTTCGCGTTCAATGCGAGTTTTAATTCTATCTTCAATCACTTCGAAGCGATTATCTGAATGAGGAAGAGAAATAAATGGTAACTTGACAATTAATTGCATAGCGATAAAATAAGCATCATCAAAAAACATATTATTTTCAAATTTGTCAAATAAACTTTCATTTTCAGAACTCTCAGATTGAATATAATTCAGCAAAGATTGAGTACTAGGCTCTATTTTACTGAGCCCATCTTCAGTATAGAAAATAACATATTTTCTGAAATAATATTCGTCCTCTTCTATTTTCATTGTTATATTTTTAAATCTATTATAATCTTCTTCAAGATTATCAACTCTCACGGTTATAAATAAAGAAGTATTTTTTTGATTTTTTGGTTTTGAATTTTTTCAAATTCATAAACTAAGTTATTCGTTTGCTCACAGGTAAAAAAATTTACATCCTTTTCGATATTTGATCGAAGCATTTCTTTATCATATTCTTGAATCAAAAAAAATTCATTGCTATTTTCCCAAAATTCAATTACCTTACCGTATGATCTATAACCATGGTTTTCTATAACTTGCTTTATGAAATTATTCATCACTGTCTTGATCCTCCTTCAATTTTCGAACAGTATTTTCATAATCGATATATTCCAAATTGGATGAAAATATATTGTCCTTCACCTCTCCTACAAAACCAGACTCCAATTTTTCCTTCCCTTCTTCATGAATAGGGTGCTCTTCAAAAAATTTTCTACCATCAATATTCATATTGATTAAATAATCTGTATCAAAAATAGTTCTTATAAGTCTAAGTCCTATATTTTGCATAATACTATCTTTTACTTCCCCAGCAGCCGCTTTTGGTGCATTGATCAAACTTAATCTAAATGACTCCTGATTAGTTTGATAATGCAAATTATCTAATATGAATTTTTCTTCTTTACACCATTTTAAAAAATTATAAAAAATATATTTAATGCTATATCTATCAACTAAATTATCCAGATTGTTAATTTTTTTTAGATCTAAAATTTTCCCATCTGGATGTAAGTCAATTAATAGATTTTCAAAATCGTCTTCGGCTAAGTTTAGAATTTCATTTATAACTGTATTATCAGCATCATTATCCAAATTTTCATTCCAATAAAGTGCAAAGAGATTTTTCGCTCTTCTAATAGACCGCCTTTGACGCTTTTCTGTTGAAGTTATTATTTTATTTAGCTCTTGAAAATATATAACAGGATAAACGCCTTTTCCTGCATTATGTGCCTTACTAATTCGTCTGGAAACCAATTCATTAATTTCTAATAATGTCTCCTCTATGTGATCCTCATCATTACTTAAAGTAATATTTGAATGTTTCAATATTTCTTTAATATCTGCAATACAAAAATCATCAATTGGAGAGATTCTACCACCAACTAAATTGCAATATTTTTCACCATCCGGATAAGTATATAATTGAACTTTACTCTTATTAGGGACATACTTAGCACCACTGTAACTCTTTTTAAAAGTGCTCTTATCCATGTCCCAACCATTAACTTCACAGATCACGTGTAAATATCTATCTTGATTTGTTGTCCCCAAAATTTGGTATCCTGTGCGGCAATTTTCAGAATTTATAGTTCTAACATTTGCATAATCGTTTGGATATTTTCCGTCTTTCTTTGCTTTTACCTGATGCCTTGATACGACAGCTGTCGAGTAACAAATATCAACATCTTCTCCACCATTTTTTTCGAATATTAATTTATATTTTGAATAATCCTCTCTAGCATCAGTTAACTTTTTAAGTTCTCGAATAGCTAAAAAAATCCCTACTTTTCCTTGATGATTATAACCACTCCAACTAGATACTGCATTTCTTCTATCTACTTTCATTATTCACCCCATTTTCAATCAACTCCCTCAGTTGTTCTTTCCCCACCTTCAGCATCTCCTTCTCAACCTTACTCCATTTCCCAAAGAGGCAGTTTTGAAGAGCTTCTGCTGCGGTACCTTTGTCCGATTCAGAATCGTAGATACAAGTCCTATCTCTTTGGTAAATTTGGATACGGTCAAAGAGTTGTTCACCTTCTAACTCTCGTAGGTTATCAACCAAATGCCCTACAATACCATCATGATATTCTTTAGGGGTTGCTCTAGCCTGATTGGGATCTATGGCATAAAGTTCTTCATAACGAATCAAGGTGCTGAGATAAGAAAGATCTGGTTTGATGCCAATTACAGCTAAAGAAACTTGGTAACTTTTAGAAGTTAATAATTGAGCAGTCTGACGAGGAACTTGAGTGGTACGCAAAGTCCCTTCAATTAACAAATGGTAGCCTTGAGTGCTGAGTTCGTCAACCAGATGCTCTACCATTTTTCCTGCAAATCCCTTGGTATAGTCCACGCTGTCTTTACCATACTTTTCTTGCAAGGCTAAGTAATTGGGATGCTGAGAACGATAGCTGTAACCATCGATGATAATGATATTGCCTTGAAATTTCTTTTGCTTAATACGATGAGTAGTCGTCTTACCTGCTCCGCTTTGCCCACCAAGTAAAATGGCTTTCGGTTGATACGGAATCGTCTTGCCACGAGTTAGGGCCCGAATAGTTCGCTGCAAAGCCTTCTGAAATTCAACCTCACTAAATTCTTCCAATCTCATTAAGTCACCATCCAATAATGTACCATGTCTAGCATCCGCTCGATACCGTCTAAATAGCCATTATAACGCTCGATCTCATTGAAAGTATCGACAAGGTAAATTTTCGTATTGATCAATTCAGCCAAATCATCACTCATCAAAATCCAAGGATTGGTTTCATCATCAAAAGCAATATCTTGACTATCCTGGTATCTATAAAGCTTTGATAAAATGGCTGCTCCACGTTCTTTTATCACTTCTACTTTTAAAGTCAGATGATAATCTTCAACAGGTGTTAACATCTTGTCCTCCCCTACAATATCGACATAAGAAACATTAAATTTTTGACAAATACGGTCGATGAGTTCTGTTGAAACTGTACTAGATCCATTTTCATAACGACTTAGGCTATTGCGTGAAATCCCAACCATTTTCGCAAATTCTGGCTGTGTTAAATCGTGTATTTGGCGTAGTGATTTGATATTGTCTCCAATCATAGATAAAGACCTCCTCATATTTGCTTTCATTATACCATAAAAAACGAATAATGCACCAAATATGGTGCGTTATCCGTTTTTAGGCTTCTTCGATTGCTTAAACTGCTCTATTCGCTTCTCCAACTGCTCAGTATTCAGTTTATTTTTAGCTTCCTGGGTTGACCTATCAAGACTTTGTTCCTTAGTGGTTAAAATGTTCCGAGATATTTCTACTCTCTCACTAGACTTGAAACTTGGATCAAAGACCACATCTAAGAGTTGTTCTACTTTGGTTAGCTCAGTATCTGACATCTCTGATAGTCGATGAATCAGTCGTTTAAATTGATCCTGATTCTGTGTTTTCTTTTGAAAAAAATTCATTATCTTCTCCTTAAATTGTAAAAAGGTAGCCTGCATAGGACTACCTGACTTATAAATCATCAATGGCTACTGAAATAGCCTGCAACTTTTTATTTTGGATTTTCTTTTCATCAATCAATTGATGAAGTTCTTCAATTTGCTTCTGACAGGCGGAAATATCCTTGTTGTTTTGTTCAATGGTATCTGCCAAGTGTTGTTTATAGTCACTTGTGATATTTACTTTCTTCGGCTGAGTTTGTTTAACTTTTGATTCAGGCGTTTGGGCATCTTTAGATTCTGACTCTTTTTGTTTATGTTCAAAAGCAGCTACATAATCTACTTCTTCAATTGGTTTATCATCCTGTTTATGGAAAAGTGCTGCAATTTTTGCTCGTTCTTCATGGGACGATGTTGATTTCACATCATCTAGTGGCTGATCAAAATTCCATGTTTTACTCATTCTGTATCCTCATTTCTATAATTGGGTTGTAGTGGGGTTTCTTTACCAAAGGTTTGCTCTAGTGCTTCATAAAATGACAACTGACTAGATTGTTGCCGTTTGATAAAGGTACTATACATAGCTGTTTGTAGTTGGTCACGATAGTTTTCCAATTTCTCAGTCTCACGTGAGACCTTTTCTTCTTGTCTAGCTACTTTTTCAGCCAGACGTTCAATCACACTCATAGGGTGTCCTACTTGTCTCTTTCTAGATTATGATAGCGGACTTGATTTTGTTATCACAATTCCAAAGTGTGCTCTCGTTTAGGTGGAGGATGATTCTTAATGACTTGTGCTTGAGCTGTTTGGATAAAATCACTTAAAGATTTTTCCTTCTGTTGTTTCACAATATCATTCCAATCTGACTTTGTTTTAAGTCCCTGTAATGGTGGTAAATCCTGAGAAATAGGAAATCCTTTATCTGACAGTTTCTGACAAAATTCTCTTCCTGCTTCATCGTTATCAACAGCCAATGTTAACACGTTTGAATGGGTTTGGAAAAAGGTTGTCGTCTCTTGGATTGCTTGAAGATAATGGCTAAGTCTGCTAGGTTTTACTGTATCTAGAAATGCCAATTTCCCTTGTTCCTCTGCCGCTAGCCGCAAGATCTGATAAGCAATTACGGAAAGTTTTAACCCCTCCATTGAAACAAGGCGAACATCCGGTAATTGCTTTTGATGAAGCTGATAATAATTCATCATATCAATAACCGATTCGCAAAAAATGAGTCGCTTGGGATTGCCAATATCAAGACTAATACCTACGTGGCCATGAGAGCTTTTCATGATTTTCTTCAAATAACCCCGTTTGTGTCTTTCTTCATCTTTGACAATGCCTTGAAGTCTTGCTGCCTGTAAGCTTCCATTATGGTCATAACTTTTAAAAACCAATACAGGCTCCGATTGATGAGTAGCTTGTGCAAGTAATCCCTTTATACCAAAGGCATTAATCTTCTTATCAATTAGACCACGGACATCATTCAAGTAGGTCCGTGCTTGTCGAAAGGGTTCTTCAAGCAAATAATACTGAAACGGTTTAGAGAACTCTTCTATCACTTTAGCTTGTTCAAAATTTCCAGTTTCAAGATAAGACACAGCCTCTTTGAAAGTAACATCTGCCACTAACTGAACAAAGTCAATCACATCTCCTTGTATATCTCTTGAAAACCACTTGAAAGTATTGGTATCGGCAAAAATCCGAAAGGAATCATGTTCTGGGTGTTCATAAATTTGTCCTGATAAACGTCTGAAGGAATAACCCAGACTTACCGCCACATCTAAAATAGACTTTTGTTTAACTGCTTTAATTCGTGTCATCTAATCTTCCTATCAAAAAAAGCAGAAGAATGTCTCCTGCTAGTTGTTCCTTGGATCGTTGGTATGCTGGAATTAGCAACATTTGCGCCTTCTTTCATGTCCTCTAGTTTCCCATTCCAAATGCTCAACTGATTAAGAAGAAGCTTGTCAGAAACTTTGGAGTAGGATAACATAACCGTCTTGGTTTCTGTCTGAGTGGTTCACTGTTGTTGCTTACTCAAGTCAGACACATAGGTCTCTTGATAGGTAACTTCCGCAAGTGCAACATTACGTTCTTTATTGACATAAATACTAGCTGATTCAAATCGGTAGTCAAGCATATAATCTTTATAAACTCGATTGATCGCTTTATTCTGATTTGCTTCCTCTTCTGAAAATGCCGAATCCTTCATGTAGGGCTTGATACGAGCGTTATTTTCACCCAACTGAACTTTGTATAATATTGAGTGAGAAATTCTTTGACAAGTTCATCTAATAATAATATCGCTCTTTCTTCCTGCTTTTCTTTTGACACAAGTTTATTTGCTTCTGCTCGGATTTGGTTCTCAGTTTGCTTTGAAACAGATTGTGAGCCAATCGTATAGCCAATCATAACCATAAAACTTACTGCGATTAAACCTCCTACTCCAATTAGAAATCGAGCCTTTACTTTATTCAACATGACTTACTCCTTTATTAGTGATAACCACATCATATCAAGATTAGCTTGGAAATTTTATCACAAGAAAAAGGACTACCAATTGGTAATCCAATAACTGTTATTAAGAAGCTTCTATTTTATAATGTCAACTATTCAAGATATAAATAATTTTCAAAAATTATTTTTTCTACCTCTCTTTTAATTAATTCTTTTTCACAAATACCAATCATTACGCTATCGTAATTTTTAAGTTCTTCATCAATACCATCTAAATACATATCTAGTGTCAATTGATTTCTCTTAAGATGATTAAGTAACGAAAACTTAAATTCTTTTTTAAAATCTTTATCATTAACAAGTTTTAAATATTTATTCCCTTGGCCTTCTGTCAATTTTAAGGTAAAAAATTTCAAGAGAGAACCATAGAAGCTATATGTATAACCCTTTGATTTATACTCAGCTTCTTCTTTGATAAGATTAACCATAAATTCTTGTTCATCATGCTTTTCCTCACTTCCCCATTTCCAACGTAAAAGTTGTTCAAGTAACAAAAGTGAACTTAAAGGTAACTGACTAAATTCATAGGAGGGCAGTAATTCTATATTTTTCATCAATAATTCACTCATGGTAGAATTCAAAGTCTTATAATCATCGGTGTAGCTAGGAAATATATTAGGAGTTATGGAAAGACCTCTTATATATTGTTCAACTAAATCTCGTTTTTCCCACCTGTCTTGCAGCTTTATACTTCTAAAACCATATATATGAGTAGACAATATACTTTGAACTACAATGAGTTTTAATTTAGGGATACCTTTAAATTCTTTCAAAAACTCATCATCAATAAGTTTAACATCCCTAGTATCAAACACCTTTTTAAGAATCTCTACACCAACATGCTCACCATATTCGACGGTATCAATTATTGAAATCATGTCGTTATAAAGTTTTTCCTTTTTTTCTTTACTAGACTTAAAAATTTCCACTAAAATTTCAATATATTCTCCATCACTTGAATCCCAGTCTCTAGTTTCTGGATAAAGCAGTTGGTATAATGCAAATGCCCCACGATAGTTAACAGACATCGTTTTTACGATTTCTAATAAATTGGAAAAATTTGAAATCTTACTATCAATACAACTATAATTATCAGTGAGATACTTGAAGCATATTCTAGAATAAGTGATTTTATTATCATAATCTCGAACAATTATTTCATTGCTGCCTCTAAAAAAATCTACTACAACTTCAGGTTCTCTTAAATTGGGGAGAAATACATTTGAAATATCATTAGAATTTTTGTATTTATCAAAAAGAATATTCCAGACCTCCCCTTCATATTCATCATAATAGTCTTTTATCTGATTACGTTTAACATAATGCTGTCCGCCATCGTTGAAATAGAAATCAATTTTTATTATGTTTGAATGCAATGAGATATATACACTATCAGTATCAGAATGAGAGTCAATTTCAGGATAGGTTGAAGAGTAAAATACATCTATCTTCTCGATTCTTCTAAAGTCATCTTTAGAAATCCGAAGATTGGAATCAGAAATTGACTTTTCAAAAATAAATAATTTATCTGTCCTATCCGTTTCCCAGTAAGTGCCTCTGGTAATATTTTGGGTAAATCTATCCTGAATTAGATTTACCAATTGAAAAATGGTTTGTTTGTTTTTAGCCATATCCGCCAAAACTTTAAATATACAGATATGTATGTTGTTTATTTTACTATATTCAAACCAATTAATTCCTCGTCTTCTAACTTTCTTATTGTGCTCTATACCTAAAATAGTTTTTTTCTAAAAATCCCTGGAGATTCGAAACTATAATCACTCTCTATCCAACGTATATTCTTTTTAATCAATTTATCAAATATCTGGGAATCTAGTTTGAATAAAGAAATAGCAAAAGAAATCAATACTTCGCTTTCAAAATTAATATGAGATATTAAATCATATTTCTCTTTTATAAAACACTTATAATTGACAATATCTCCCACCTCAAATTCCTTTGAAATTCCAATAATTTCTTCACTAGAAATATTAAAATAAATAAATTTTAAAAATTTAATTTTATCTTTAGCATTGTCAATCTTAGATAGATCCACTCTAACTTGCTTAAAATAACTCTTTCTAGCTCCATCGGAAAACTTTTGATTGAGTAATTTATTAAAATATTTGTTATACCTATTTTTTATATCTGATTGAATAACTTTTTTCAATCTTCCATCAGTATTTTTGTTGATAAATATAGTTGTTTTAGCCACTTCTAAGCTAAATTTCAAAAGAAAGATAAACAAAATCAATAGGAACCCAATTATAGCCTGCCAAATATATTGATAATGAATACCTGTAGATGCATTAAATTCAACTATAAGAGGAATAATAATTGATAGCAGCAAAGAACCAACGAACTCCCAACTATTTGTTAAATGATACCAAACATTGCTGTCTGTTAAAAAATCCATTTTTTGATAGCCTAAGTAAGTCCCTTTTTCTTTATTGTCATAACCAACCATAAATTGTAAAAATCCAACATAAACTCCGTAACACGCCCATATAGCTAAGACTACAGAAAATAAGGATGCTAGATCTAAATCATCACTTTCAAGTTTAAATAATGAAATTTGATATTGATAACATAACCAATAAATATAACTCACGATTGAGAAAAATAATATATGGGAAAAATATTTGATTTTATCACCTGAAATTAATTCATCTATAAAGATTGTAACCCTAAGTCTCCCAAAAAACCTCAGAATATAGGACAATACAAAAATAATTATTGGGGAATATAGAATTAATTTTTCAAACAAGCAAAACACCTCTTCTTTTTTTCTAATTAATAATGATTATACCTGATATATAGAAAGCACACAAATACTAATATGAGTTTGTTTCAAAAATTACCTATAGAAATAGGACTACCTAAAATCAGGTAGCCCTATTTTCATGCCATTCTACTTCTCACAACTTTTGTCACAATACCAAGTGCCAGCAGAATATTAAAAACAATAAAAAATCCTGTAAAACTCCAAATACCATTAGTGGCTAAATCTTCAATATAGAGGTATCTCTCTGTGAAAAAGAGGTAAATTCCATAGATTTCAATAAAGACTAATCCACTGATGATTCCGATAAGAAACAAAGCATCTGAAACTTTCACAAGCTCATAAAGGACAAGCAGTATCAGTCCAATTACTGCGATAATCAGAAGGCTTTGTAGAATTTGTTCCAACATCTTATACCTCTTTCTAAGACAAGTACTTACGGTAATAGTTAGCTTGTTCCTGGTCAAGTTCATCTAGTTGGGCAACCAAATCAAGGTATTCTGCCTTCGTCACCTCATCTAAGCTTGGAAAATCATTCTCACGACTTGTGATGATGAGTTCCAGCTGTTCAGTGATTTCACGCTTTGAAAAGCTATCATCAAGAGTTTCATCTTCATACTGTTCCTTTAAAGCTTGGTAGTTGGCTCTATCTTCTGGGCTTGTAAATCCTTGTGCCAACCATTCTTCAAGTTGATAACGTATTTCTTCTACTGTTTTGGTCATGGTCTGTTCTCCTTTTGTGATTTCTTGACTTCATTTTACCGCGTTCAAAAATATTTGTCAGCCTTTTTTCTTATATCTCAAGTGCTATTTGTTGATTCATTTTGGGTGATGTATCTTCACTAAACTTGGCCAAAGCTGCATCTATCTCCTCAATCTCTGCTTCTTTTTCAACCAAGGGAGCCAAAACATCATATTTAGCCTTTACAAGCTGATAGTCTTCTTCCTTGGGAAAGACTTTCTCAACTTCTACTTTGGCTACTTGAAGCTTATCTTTTAAATCCTTTACCAGCTCTTCCGTCTTTTCTTGCTCATCCATAATATGGTCGATGGCATTACTAATCCGTTGAATGGTTCCCACGTCTGATTTCAAATCAAGAGCGACAGTATATTGGTTATCACCTACAATCATTAAAGAGACAGTCTCTGGCAAGGGCTCACTAGGATCTCGTGTAGTCATTTTTAAATCAAATCCTCTAAAGCTGGCAAGTGTCCTGACTTCCTTGGTCTCTGAGCGATTATAGGTAATGAGTTTACGCAGATAGTCCCCTGCTTCTGTGCGATTATCCATTTTCTGATTGTCAAATCGCATGACAAAATCTTGCGACTTTGTTGCCAAAGATTGGGCAATATCTTTATCATATTGACTCAACCGTTTTTCCATGATAGGGAGGTGCTTCTCGCTATAGGAAATGGTATGGCGATACTCGTCTTTGGAGCGATTAAAGGCTCGCTTTTGATTTTCTAATACCGTTAGTTCATTTTCCAACTCCATTTTGAGTTTGAGGTAAGGGTTTCCAGTTGCCAAGGCCTTAAAGTCTGAGGCAGTCATGGTTTGTTCATCAATGTCTTCTGCTGATCTCACAGGATCTTTTGATGTCATAATCTGGGTGATATACTTGAGCTTATTCTCCTGCGTCTGCCAAAGATAATTGTCGAAACTCCCTTTTGTAATATAGTGATAAATATCTACCTCCTGGTGCATGTTTCCCTGACGAATCAATCTACCATTTCGCTGGACAATATCAGAGGGACGCCATGGAACATCTAAGTGGTGAACAGCTTTCATGCGTGATTGCACGTTTAGGCCCGTTCCACCTTTTTCAGTCGAAGCCATGAGAATCCGCACTTCACCACTATTGACCTTTCGTGAGAGAGAATTTTTCTTCTCATCAGTATTAGCATCATGCACAAAGGCAATTTCTTCTTTTGGAATCCCTCGATCAACCAGCAAAGCTTTCAACTCATTGTAAACATCAAAGCCTTCTTCCTTACTTTTAGGAGTTCCAATATCAGAGAAAATCATCTGAGTGGCTTTGTCTTCAGCTCCTTCACTGTAAATCCGCTCGACATTATCGACTACTTGAAGGATTTTCTGATTATCCGATAATGAATAAGCAGGGTCAATCAATCGCATATCAATAGCTAGTTTTCTGGCTTCACCTGTGATTTTAAGCATGTTATCTCTACTTGGATCAACACTGCCTGACTTGATAGCGTCTGAACGCTCTACCAGTTCTTATAAATAGTATTTCTGAGCTTGCATTAACTCGCTTTCCACCGCAATAATTTTAGCTTCAGGTACAGGTAAATCAAGCATATCTGAAGTCTGAATATCGGCAGTTTCCTTGTAGATTCGCATGAGTTCAGGCAAGTTCACAAACTTCTTAAACCGTTTCTTAGGTTGGTATTTATCACCTGTCGGGGCTAGTTCCATAGAGTTTTCGATATTCCCAAAAGCACCAACCCAGGAATCAAAATTGGATACCTGGTATCGTTCCAAGACATCAGGTTGAATGTAATTCATCATAGTGTAAAGTTCACTAATGGAGTTAGAAACTGGTGTTCCTGTCGCAAAAACAACATTTCTATCGCTATGCTCTGCCTGAACCTGTCTCACCTTCATCTCCATGTCTACGTTCTTTTTTGAAGTGGTATTGGTGATTCCCGCGACATTCCCAAGTCCAGTGATTGGACGGATATTCTTGAAGTGATGAACCTCATCCACAAAGAGAAAATCAATTCCAAGGTTTTCAAATTCGATAAAGGTATCTCTCTAGTTTTTGGAGTTCTTCTAGTTTGTGTTCCAATTCCTTAATCGAACGTTCCGCTTCTTTCACCGTATAATCGCTATCACTTCCTAGTTTAATTTCTCTGAGTTGCTCAAGTTTGTCATTGATATAGGTGACCTGTTTTTCACAACTCATCGGTATTTTTTCAAACTGGGAATCCCCAATGACAATGGCATCATAGTCCCCTGTAATAATCCGAGACACAAACTGCTTGCGTTTGGCTTTGGCAAAGTCCTTCTTGGTGGTCACATAGACTTTCTTGGCTGGAAAGAACTTCATAATTTCTTAACTAAACTGAGCAGTCAAACTAGAAGGAACTACATAAAGAGGTTTATGCACCATTCCGAGTTCTTTCAGTTTGAATCCTGCCCCAAGCATGGTCAAGGTCTTTCCAGACCCTACCTCATGGGCTATTAGAGCACGTTTCTCTTCCACAATTCGTTTAATGGCATTCTTTTGGTGAGGACGTAAGGAAATATTCTGGGCAAGTCCATCAATGGTTAAATGACTACCATCATAGGTCTTTGATACTGTACGATTATAGAGACTGTTATAGGTGTCTTCAATCATCTGTTGGACTTCTGGATACTTTGCTACAAAACCTTTAAAGAGTTCTTGTAGGTGTGTTTCCTTAGCTCGCAGGACTGTTGTTTTCTTCACATCCGTCACATTCTTTTTCTTATCCCCTTCGACAACTTGTTTTGTGATGGTTGATTGATTGGAATTCAAGAGATTTTCAAAGATTTTTCGACCACTATCATAGCGTGAAGCAGGGACACCTAAACTCCTATCCGTTACGTTGGAATAGGTGTAGGCAAATTTAGATTGGTAAGTGATGATCCCGTCGATGGGACTAACTTCAAGGACTGTCGCTACTTCTTGGTCTGACAGTTCATAGGCTTTCCCCATAAAGGTTTCTTGGGCAAATTTTCCGTAAACAGACAAGGGAATCCAGCGTGAACCGATTCGATAATCAATGTCTGCCAAAATAATACGTGATGGTTTGACCGTCTCTAGTAGCCCTGCATAATGTGACCAGTTAAAGTCCTGATTGCCTTGTTTTACAAATAGATCCTCCACTTCTAACTTGGTAACCACATCACCTGACAGAAAGTCTTGGCGAGAAACATAGGTCAATTCCCCATCCAAATACTTCTCAAGATCAAGCATAATGAGGTCACCTAATTCCTCAATCAAGGTCATCTTTGATTCAACCTGATAGATAGAATCGAAATCAACACCACGTCCGTCAGCCAAGCTGGAATTTAAGGCATCAAGGGCAGTATGTACCTTTTTAACCTCTTTTTCGGAACACACCAGAGCCTTCTCAAAGGCAAGGGATTTAGTATAGATAACAGACTTTCCACTTGGATACAGACTTTCATCTTCTAAACTAGCAAGAAGCGAATACTTATCATCACTATCAAAAAGATTACTGACCCAGATTCTCCCTCATTTCAGCTGGAATGGAGGTATCAATGACTTGTTTGATCAACACATTTGGATTAATGATGACCTCATTTCTATCAATCTCTCTTGGGGCCTTAACGTGATTTAGAGCAGTTTGGACACTTGCAATCAAGTCATGACTAGTCCCCTTAACAGAAAGTGTTCCGCCGTTAAAATTTCTGACCTCGTAGGTTCCTAGCACTTGGCTATTGTATTCTCCATCAAAGTAAGGATTGAGCCAGATACGACTATCCTTTTCATAACGAACGGAATCTGAAAAGGCTAAGTCGTCTGTCACATATGCCTTGTCTAAGTGTTTCTGGAAAAATAACATATCCGTTGTGACAGTGGTTCCTGCAATGGCCTTAAAGGCAGAATCAGGCAGGCGAACCCCTCCAAGAAATTCAGTTGTCTCACGAATATCTTGGAAGATGTTTTCTGTTCGCTTATCCATGGTTCCTGTGGAAGAGATAATCGCCACTTGCCCACCATCATGGACCAAATCAAGAGATTTTTTGACAAAGTAATCATGAATCATATAAGGCTTATCGTACCTATTATCCGCAATTCGTATATTGGCAAACGGCACGTTTGAAATCACCCAATCAAAACTATTGTTGTTAAAAGCCACTGTTTCAAAACCCTTAATTTCAATACGACTATTCGGATGTAGGTGTTTGGCAATAGCTCCTGTAATGGTATCTAATTCCACACCATACAACTCACACTTTTCTCTTAAGTATTTGGGCATTGCTGCAAAAAAATTCCCTGTTCCCATGGAAGGATCTAGGATTTTGCCACCTGTAAAACCATCTCTTTCCAATTTATCCCACATTTAACGGATAAGGGCTGGGTCTGTATAGTAAGCTGTCAGGGAGGACTGTTTCATATCTGAATATTCTTTATCTGTGACTAGGCTTTTCAGTTCTTCTCGTTCCTTAGAAAATTTTGGATTATAGCCATTAAAGAAATCATTAGCAAGCCCACCCCAGCCTACATATTTTGCAAGGAGTTCTTGTTCACTTGGTAAAGCATTGCGGTGCTCTACTTCCAAATTTTTTACCAACCGAATTGCCACGATGTTTGTCTCAACCTTATCTCTAGCAGTCTTAGGATAAAAGTCCGTCATATCTTCTGGAAAATAAAAATCCGTTACAGGACTATCTGGAATTGATTCCTCTCTCTTCTCAACAAGACCTTGGTTGTTTGGTTGGTCAACAACATCATTGTTAGACTCATCTACACCACTTGGTTCCAAGAGACCGACAGTCTGAATAGGATGTTCAGTAGCTGATTCCTCTTCCAGAAATGAAAAAAGATTTAATTCTTGCTCTGCTTCGTCTAACTCTATTTGTGGTTCTGCCTTTGTCTGATGAAATGCTTGGCTGACTTCTTCCCAGATCCTCACATAAAGAACTGGATTTTGTTCAATGATATCCGAAAAATCATTGACTAACTCAATCCGAATCAAACCGTTCAATTGAGCATCGCTGACTGATATGACTTCAAAGTCCGGCCCCTTATAGGAAACCAATGACCCAAGAGGATAAGTGTCCAATACTCTCTGAACCAGTGGATTTTCCGCAAATTCTTCATCAATCACTACTTTCGTCTCAGCTTTCTCTAGCTTGCTTTTCCAATCTCTAAGAGTTAAATCTGGTTGATTGCCTTTATCTTTTTCAAATTGCTCCGCGTATTCTCTGCTGAGTTCTTGGTGTAAAAAGGCGTAGGCAACTTGTCGCAACTCTTCAATGGAAAGCTGGCTACCAAAGAATAATTCAGCCATTTCATGACTTAGCCCCATTTGGAGTAGTTCTGTCGCAAGGGCTAGTTGAGTTACCGAGGCTTTGGGATAGCCACCTAGTAAAGCAAGATCCGCATTTTTCAAACGAAAACGACCTACCGCATCCAATAAAATACCGACTTGGTCTGGGTCAAACCGAGATAGCTCAATCCCCACTTGAGTCAATTTTTCTTGATTTTCTGCCCTAATGGCTTGTCCAATTTTTTCTAATTCCTTTTCTTCTACTCTAGTCAACATTCGTTTCAACTCATAGGGACTACCATCATCCTCTAGATAGGCGAGAAACTCCTCGCCATCAAAGATTGGTGTCATTTCTATCTCAGTATCAAAATTACCTCGTCTAAAACTTGAGTACTTGGAACGTTCATTTCGAATTTTGTCAAAATATGTTAGTATCTCAAATTTACGTCGTAAAGATAACTCTTCATAAGCTAGCAG
Source organism: Streptococcus parapneumoniae (assembly GCF_037076355.1). Lineage (NCBI taxonomy): Bacteria > Bacillati > Bacillota > Bacilli > Lactobacillales > Streptococcaceae > Streptococcus > Streptococcus parapneumoniae. The sequence continues at coordinate 1,264,019 of NZ_AP026968.1, forward strand.
ATGACTTGTTTTTCTAGTTCGGATATCCAGTTGAGACAAATCCACATCCAAACTAGCAATAACCAGAGAGCCCTCTTCTCGAAAAGATATTGCTTGATGAACACTTGTTTTGTGATCATCAACAGTTTCTTCATTTTCTTGAACAGTTTCATCAACTCTTGTTTCAAGCTCAGGCTCGTAAGTCAAGAGAAACTGTTCAATATCTCGGCTGATCCGATCCGCTAAATTATTAGCCACACGATAAACATTGACCAAATTAGCTCCCCTACTCTTTTGTAAGAGTGAATCCGGCGATATAGTTTGGTAGTGACCATTTGAGTCTAATAGTTGAAAACGAGTGGCCAGATTGAACAAGGCCACTTCAATCACCAAGTATTTTTCAGACGGCGATAGTTTGTCGAGTTTTTGGAGACCAGTTTGGTCGAATACTTGTATATAGGTCAATAGATCATGAGCAGTATCATAAGGACTAGCCTGGACAAAAGCTGAAACATCTGTTCCAAAGTGAAGTATCTGAACAGATTTATTAATTTCTTGCCTATTGGTTAAAAACTGACGAATAAAACTATCCCAATCCTCATCAAAATGCTCTGCTTGGTAATATAAAAATACCTCAAGCAAGACTCTATCACAAGGAATGGTTGCTCTCATCATTTGTAGTAAGACTTCTTGATTCATTTTTCCCTCCCATTTTAAAAGAGTCTGTGACAAAATAGTTCTCAACCACAAAAAGCTAGAGATTTTCAATTGTGGAACTCTAGCTTTTTAATTTTGAGTCGTTCTCTTATTGTATTTTAAGAGGTTATTAGCCATAAGTACCAATCCCATGTCAATTCTCACTTGACGCTTGCCCCTCAGATTACATCTCTTGTAACCCAAACAAGCCTTTATCTGCCCAAAGACAGGTTCCACATCAATCTTACGTTGAGCGAAAATCTGTCTACCTTCAGGAGATAAAAGCGCCTGACATTCTTTAGCTTTCAAGTTTTGATAGCGTTCGTTCATATACAGTCCCTTTTGAGGGGCTGATTTAGGTTCATCAGCATAGTAAACCTTGATTTCCTGTTGAAAGTCCGTCTGTGTTTTCTGATGTTTGATATGGTGAAAACGATAGCACCAGCCATCAGGATGTGTGTAGCTATCCTCCTTGTCATTATAGTGCCAATTCGATAAGTTTTTAGCTGACTGTTTATACCTTCTCTTTTGTTCCTTATCAAACACGGCATATTTAATCAGATGGTTTACCTGCTTTTCATCTAAACGAAGGAGGTTCTCTTCACTTCCATATCCAGCATCTGCGACAACTGTCTTCAAGTCATGCGGATAGGTTTCAAGGAAGGGGAGAAGAGTCTTGGTATCTGTCGGATTTGAAAAGACATCATAGTGAAGAACAAATTGGTTTTCAGTAGCGATTTGAAGATTATAAGCAGCCTTGAGTTGGCCATTTTTCATATGGTCTTCTTTCATTCTCATAAAAGTGGCATCTGGATCGGTTTTGGAAAAACTGTTACGCCCTTCAAATGTCTCCTGATAGTTCTCATATTTTTCAGCACGTACTGAAAAATCCTCCTTGACTTTACGCAAGACTTTCTTGAGTTTACGACGCTGGGTTTTACGTTCATCCTTTCCTTTAACGGGTGTCTCCTCAATGTCCTGGTTCAGTTTTTCCAATTCTTCTTCAAGAACTTGAGCGAATGCAAGCAACTGCTCTGAAGAAATTGGTTCTTCTTCATCCAGCTTAATAGCCTGATGGATAAGGGGTGTGATTTCTTCTTGAAAATAGATCTGTATCTGTTCTTGAAGTTTGGCGGAGAATTTCTCTGTCGCTTTCTTCCACACAAAACTATACTTGTTGGCATTAGCTTCAATCTTAGTCCCGTCAATAAACAGACAATCTAAAGTCACTAATTCTTCCATTTTTAAACGAAGATTGAGGTCGATGAAAAGATTACGAATGAGTTCTTCCATCCCTTCAGCGACTCGAAAACGATTGATGGTGCGGTAGCTGACAACTAACTGTCCTGTTAGGTACTGCATAGCCAGATTTTCAACCATCATTTTTTCAATTTTTCGTCCAGAGAAAATCCCTTGTGAATAGGCAAATAGAAGAGCAGATACAAGCATTTTAGGGTGATAAGACGGGCGACCAAAGGCATGATAGAAGGCGTGGAAATGACAATCCTCCAAGGTATTTACCACTCTTTCAATAGTAAAGACGAGATGGTCTTGTGGCAAGAAAGAACTGATTTCTAGTGGTAAAGTTGTTTGATTTGTGTTATAGTGAATATGCATGGGATAGCCTTTCTAAATGGTTTATTAAGCAATTCTATTTTACCAAGACTATCGCAACCATGCAAAAAAGCAACGGCAAATCCGTTGCTTTTTTGGGACATAAGAGACTATTGTCCCAGACTCTTTGCGTTAATCTAGGACCAATGCTCGTTGGTCTCTTTTTTGTGAAATTCCTCCCATTACAGTTACCACATAATGTTGTAAGAAATGACTTTTCTGGTCTAGTAAGTCTCTTTGCAAGGCAAGTTGAACCAAATCTCCAAAATAATCCCGACTGGAAATGGCCAAGTCCTGTTGAATCATGGCCTGTAAGGTTTCAAGGCTAAGTAGTGAGTAATCGTCACTATCCAAAACCTCATATTGTTACAAGGTGTTTGAAAGACTATTTGAGGACATTAAATCCATAATAAAACTAGAGCCTTCACCTGTTCGGTACAGCTTTTCCAGAATATCAGTCATATCAGCTCTTACTTCATCCTGATAACCATCCACTTTAACTCATAGCTCATCACTTATCAAGGACAGGTCATCCTCATCCATATAATCTTGATAAACTTGATTAAGGATTGTTCTATCAGAAATACTTAATTCCAAAGAGAGAAAGGCTTTGATAAACTCTTGGTAATCGACCCTCTCCATTTCGGATAAAGACTCTTTCATAGTGTCAAAGTTCCAAGCTATCACACAACTCCTTTTGTGGAACTAGTGGTGAATGTCCAGATTGCAGCTCCTCTAAATCAGCTTGACCAGCTCCATCTGAGTCAATCGCATGCGGATTAGTTCCCAGAGCTAATTCCTGAGCATCTGTCAAACCATCATGGTCTGAATCCTTTTCATAAATGATTTTTGGATTCATCTACTTCTCCTCCTTTTTCTTCAGTCCATAATCCGTACCAAGTAGAATACCAGCTCCAATCAAGCCCAAAAGGGATTCCTGTTCCCCTGTATTTGGTAAAACGCTTGCTGGAACAGGTGGTTCAATAGTCTCAATTGGTGGTTGAGGTGGTGTGGGTTGATTTGGGCTTGGTTCTTCAGATTGAGGTGTATGTGTTACAACTGTATTTGAGCTAATGACATAGCCATTCACTGTATGGAGATAGGAATTTTACACCTGACCAGCCGCAATCCGTTTCATCTGAAGGTAAACATCTACCTGAAATAGTGATTCATCAGAGATAGTCTCTAAGAAGGATTGATCAAAAGAAATTGATACTGAGCCCTTTACTGTATCCACTTGTTGCAAGGTATATTTTGTAACTTCTGTCCCCTCTTTTAAGATAGAACCATCTTTGAAGGTGACATCCGTCATCAGATAGCTGCGATAAACACCATTATACTCATCATGCTTTTCATCATAGTTATCTTCAAAATCATATTCAAATAAATCTGTCGCACGATTGATTGGAATCATCGCTCCAACTAAGCGATAGTTAAAGGTTTGATGCAAGGCCACTTCTTTCCCATCAAGGCTGTCATCTTTATGAGACAAGTCAATCACCACATCTTTTTGTGGATCTAATTTTGGAACATTATTGACCACTGTTTCCGTGACATAGGCCAAGCCAAAATCAATCTGATAGGCTGTATTTTCATACTGACCACCCGTTTTGTTCAGCTCATTTTTAACCGTCATTAGAAGGGTTACAACTAAGGTTTGACCAGTCTTCACATAGGTCTCATAAAAGGCTTTTGGATTATCGCTACTAAGAACTTGAATGGCTCCTTTAGGTGTAAACTGACGTTTAACCATGGCATCTTGAACGACTTTTGGAGCTTCTGACAAACTAGCGTAGGTGCTGACAGAGATACCAGATACACGATTGCCATCCTTATCCAAAACTTGAATACTATCAGGATTTAGGGGTAGGGCTTCTTCTGGGTAATCGTCCACAAAGAAGAAGACTCGTGCAATTGTCTATTTAGCAGAACGATCTCCCTCATACTGGTCCAAATCCCACGTCAATCGGTAGTGGTTGGTCATACCAAGGGCTACTACTGTATCATTTATGAGAACACCATCCGCATTTTTATTGTTCTTGTCAGGTGTAATATGAGTAGTTGTGTCTCCATCAACTGGTGTACGAACCGTCACAACATTTGAAGTGACTGTATAAGCATTGGTCGTACCCTTGTTCTAACTATTGGAATAGATTACCCCATCATTTTGAACAGAACCATAGAGTTTTGGAGCGGTCAATTGATAAACTTATTTACCTCCTGCAACAAGTTTTCCTTTGCGGTCAAGGTCACAAAATTCTTAGTCTCATCAAAGCTAAGGACATAGTTTCCTTTCTCTTTTTGTGTTGTTTCCTTATCAAACAAATAACCGGCAGGCAAATAGTCTTCAAAAATGAGATTAGTCGTTTGAGCACAATTGGGCGATAAGACATCAACTGTTAAGGGATACATCACCGTTGAATCTTTTGCGACAGTTTTCTCATGAAGATTAGCTTGGTCACTATTGACCACTTCTTTCATAATCTCTGGAGTTGTCGTCAAACGGTATGCATGATAATGGACTGTCGGTACTTCTAGTGGCGTTGGAAGTTCTTTTGGAATAGGTTTAACAGGTAAGGTTACCTTGGTCAAAGTTAGACTAGGCTGCACTACCTCTTCCAAAGGCTTTGGCGTGAAGGTCACAGGCTTTTCTGGTGTAAAGGTTTTTGGTATATAGACATCAGGTGTTACCGTAATAGGCTCTGGAACAGGTTCAAGTTCCACCGTTACATGAGGTTTGAGACTATAAGGTGTTACTGTACATGCAACTGGTAGGGTATTTAAGACAAACCAGTACGATAATCCAACATTCTGTGGCATATCCGCCTTGGCCAAAGGTTACTGTATAGGTATTACCTGATTTGACCGTTGAGACAATAGCCCCTTTATAAGCATAACGACTTGATGTAGTATCCCATTCCTCAGGTAAATTCAAATCACTTGCACGGTTGTAACCCAAAGAACGAGCCAGACCTTCATTAGTCACTTGAACGGTTGAGGCATTAATCGGCATAAATTTCCCAGATGAATCTTTGACATATTCTAGACCAATGTCATTATGATTGAGGGAAGAATGTGTGAAGACACCTGGTTTTTCTTTGGAGAAGGTAACTTGCGAACCGTCTTCCAAGAAATACTTGGCAACTACACGAAACCCCATCTTGTCTGTTCGCAAGTCAGCATTTCCGTCATTTCGATAGGCAATGAAGCCCTCGGTTGGATCAGTTGGAACAACCAGCTTCACGACATCGGTTCCAGCTTGTGATACAAGGTTGGTAATATCGTAAGTCACACGACTAATCTTTTTCCCATCAAATCGTGCATTTTGAAGATTTTGATAGTTAAAACTAAGGGTCTCACCTGTTTTGAAGTTACCATAGACAAAAAATCCTGTTGAATCCAAAATTCTTGAGTAACCACCCAGCATAGCATCACCAGTTGAAATGATTTGATTAGGATTTCGGGTAATGGCTCCATGTTGTGCTTGGGGCTCACCGTTATTGATATTGAGGGCTTGAGCAAGGGCTTCAGAAATATAACCTTCTTCACCTTTTGAAATTTCGGCCAAGTCACGTTGATAGCGTTCCAATTCTTTGGCATTATAGGTTTCAATCGCTTCATTCTCTTTTCTGGCTGCGACTTCTTTTTCTAGATTTGTCTTCAATCTCAGCTGCACGATCTGAAACGAATTGTTGTTTCTCCTGATTAGCTTGATCTACTGCGGCTTGACTTGCACGGTTTTCAGCATCAACTGCCGCTTGACCTTTCTGATTACTCCTTTCAATGGCTTCGTTATCTGCTTTTGCCTTAGCAAATCCAGCTTCATTTTCTTTTTGAATTTCCTTATTTTTCGCAACAATATCATCTGCATTGGTTTTCTTTGTTAAATAATCCGCTACAGCTTGTTCGTTAGTTGATTGAATGGTTTCAACAGCCTTGCCATAGTTTGTATAGTCTAGTACAGATGTCCCATTTCTTGATAAAACTACTTGTTCTTTTACTGTCACATCAGCATCTGCATACTGAGATTTTAGCTCATTAACTTTGGTATCAACCCAAGCATTTGTATCTTTACCAGTTTGGTCGGCTCCTTCGTAGGCCTGTGACAGCTCCTTATTTTCCTGTTCAATGCGAGCTTTTCCATCCTCATAAGCTACTTTATCAGCTTTGTAGATATCAGTGACTTCATAGATAACCTCAACCTGTTTTTGGGTATCTGCTTATGCTTTTGAAATTTGTTGGTTGGTTTCTACCGCAGAAGTTGTATTTCCCAAGTCCATTAGACTATCTTCAATAGTAGAAATACCTTCAGCCTTTGCCTCTTCAACTGCTTGTGTTAGCGTATCATGTGATACAGTGACAGCAATCGCACCGTTAGATTGTCCAGTTGAAGCTATACTTTCAGTTTGTTCAGAAACAGGGGTTGGCTGTACTTTTGGTAAATTCGTGGCTGGATTCTTCGTTCGTTGAATGGTTGTATCAACTGATATTGCAACTTCATCAGCATGTGCAACCGTTCCTCTCCAAGCAACAACAGCCGTCACCATGGTTCCAAGGGAAACGGAACATAGAGTACGATATTTTTTACTCTTGCGAAAGACGTGTTTCTCGCCTTTTTCCTGATTGACAAGAAGGTGATGATTACATGTTTTTGTCATAAATAGTCCTTCTTTTCTTTTATTCTCTAGCAACAAACTGTTACTCTTTCCTCATCATAAAAAAGAAGGCTTGATTTTGTTATCACAATAAATTTAGGGAAAAGAAAAAAAGCTATCGGTAGCATAACCGATAACCTCCAAGGAATACTTAAAAATAAAAAAGGAGGACTGACGCATCAGACCCTCCCAGACGTGACTAGCACGCCCCAATTCGATACAACAATAATACCACTAATTTCGTTTTTCGTAAATAAACTTACTCATTTATTGAATTGACAACTTCTATCGTTATACTCTATTACAAAACTAAAATGAAGCCATGACGTGAACACAAATCTACAAAATTAGTATTTCTAGACTTTCGGAATATACTTTTTTAACAACTCTATATGATTAAATTATGGCGAAATACTTCATTTATGATTTTTTTAGTTTCTACTTCATCTATTCCAAAATATTGGAGTTGCATAGCTAGAACAATTTGTTCAAGGAACACCACATCTAGCAAAGACTCATTTATAAATTCCTTATCTAAATTTCCATGAGCAAAATTATTTCTTTGTTTGCCTATTCGCTCTGCAATTTCAGAGTGATTATAAGAAATATTGTTTAATTTATATATGGATTGTCCAAATAAATCCAATACAGATGCACCGTATTCTTCATATATTTGACCAATCTTTTGAGAAAGAGATAAATAGGATACAACTGATTTTTTCAAATCTTTGTAAATTTTTTTCAGCTTACCTGTTGAATTTTCAATCAAACGCTCTAATTCTTTACTAGCTTCTTCTTCTAGTTTTTTTCGTTGCTCGCTTTTCCATTCATCTTCTGAAAATAGTCTACTAAACTCCCATTCAAATGCAGCGGTTCTTAATACAAAACTAGCAGCATCAATTATCCGACTATCCCTAAAACTCTTACCCAGATGTCTGAGATATAGATTATTTTCAGCTATGTCATCTAATATCTTTCCCTCATAACCAGCAATATATTTTTGTTGAATATATCTTCCGTCTTTCAATGGCTTCATCTCAATCTCAATACTATCTTCAATCACATTGAATTCCCCAACCTTTCCTTGATTATTTGACAATCGAATGTCAGTAAAACTAACATTTCTTCGATTACAAAGAAATTGGATAAACTCCTTTGCGATACGATATAACTCTCGTACAAAAGAATAATCTTGAGTTTCTTCAAATTGAAAAACCATTGACGATGATAACGCTAGAGGTGGCTTTTCGATCGATAAACTTGTTGTTCTAGTGACACCGAAATAAACTTGAACCTCTTTTCCAAAAACATTAAACTTCTGTTCATCTGTCGTTGTTGAGTCAAAACCATAGGTACTAATATTTATTTTTCCATCGTGTTCTTCAGGTTTATACGAAATTTCAAAAGTACGATTAATTGGATGAATATAGTTTAGCTCTAGTCCGCTAAATGATATTCGACTAATCCTAGGTCTGTCAGAATAACTAAAAAAATAGGCCAAAATCGGCACTGTAATGATACCGTTATTTTCCTGAAGTTGCGTGTGTCTATTTGTTAGAAATGTAATAACTCGATTTGTTTCATTTGTCCGTCCATAAAGAAAGTCTTCTTCTACGAATTTAGGCTTCCCTAGCCAAGAAAAGGTTCCTGTTCCTAATTTAGTATAGAACCAAGAATACCTAATCTCATCTTTTTCCCCTTCTTTGGGAATCAAGGATAATATTTCTTCATCGAACGTAAAGAAAAATTCATACCCCATCATCTGTAAAGTTCCTGTCAGCATACAAAACTAAACCTCCAAATGATTTAAAATAATTGCTACTACGTCCACAGATTCCTCGAAACTAGTTTCACTAGCATATCTGAATGATTTTTGATAACGAGACCAAAGCTGTTTCTGATAGTCAGAGCGACGGAGTACCTCTAATTGCTCTTCCCAATGTATCAAAATATCTAAACTTTCTCTTTTTTTAGCAGTATTGTGCAAAGCAGTATTCAATATGTGTACATCAATCTCATCTTTTCGAAGATGGTACAATGTATAGAGATCATAGCGATCACGAGGTCTAGTTGAAGCAGCTCCTCGACTTATAATGGTTTCTAATTTTTCAGCAAGAACTGTTTCTAAATTATAAGTCCAAACTTCTAGCTTATCCTCTGAGAAAATGGATTGTAATTGGTATGTAATTTCTCGTGGCGTAATATGGTCACCTGTCGTTATATCAATAAAGACAACTTCACGTAAGGTGTCAAATGTCGCATTTAGTTTAAGGGAAAAACCACCATATTCGTCATCTTGTCGAATTGGCTCTAACTTATCAATTTCAAATTGGAAACCTTCAGAAGGTCGATTAATTATTTCTTTGAAGATTGATTGAATATTTTCTTCGTTAAGAGGTTGACCTTTCAGGGTAACATCTAAATCCATTGTTGTCCGTTTATCTAAGCCAATCATCTGTCCGATAAGAAATCCACCTTTCACAATGAAAGAATCTTTATACTTGCTCTCTGAGATGAGTTTTAAGACTTGTTCAATCAGAAAATTTTGCTGAACTTGTTGAGCAGGTATCCCTTTTTCTCTTGCAATATTCTTGACTTTGGCTTTGAAACTATTAGCATTTGAGAATTTCAAGACAAGACCTCCACATATGATTGTAGTTTTTCAGTAACTTTAAATAGTTGTGCATAGTGATACAACTTACTGTAATCTACAGCTTCTTTTTTGAAGTAAGCTTGAAAAGCTGGAGCAATAACTTGAATATCGACATGGTAAGCTGTTCTCAAACACTCCACTAATGTTCGTTCCATATCATATACTGAGATAAACTGTCCAGCCTGTCGCTCCAGTTTAATCATACCGATTTCATGATACTTTCTAGCGACAATTGGCTTGACACCAGCTTCTTTCATTGGCCTCGTATTTGTCCCGAAAGGAAAAGTCATCACAGGCTCAAATGGAATGGTAAGGGACAGACCATATAACCAAAGTGCTGTTTCTAAGGAATAAATTCCTTTTGGAAAACGGTACTGTAAACTAAAATAGTCATCGATATAGGTATCTGGCAGATGATAGATACCTCTTTCAATTGATTCCACTTTCCCTTTTGAGACTAATTTATTCAGTTGCTGATAAGAAAAGTTAAGCTCTTCCATATCACGAAAAGTTATTACTCCATGATTATTTTTAATATAATTATAAACGGGTTTCTCTAACAAATCCATATCACCACCTCCAAAACAATATGCTAACACTTTATAACAATGTTAGCACATTGTTATAAAATAATCAACGATAAACGAAAATAATATGCTAACAAATCCGATTATTGTTAGCATATCCTTTTTTATTTCGTCGTATAAGCAAAACCCAAACTACTATCCACTCCAGATAATTTACGTAAGGTATAGTTTGGATTATCATTGTAGTTGGTTTCTGAGATAAGAAATGAACCGTCTGGGTAGACTTTCTCCACAAAAGCCACATGTCCATATTCTGTTGGTGTACCATGTCCTCCTCCCGCAAAGGAAAGAATAGCTCCTGCTTGTGGACTTGTCCCTGTCTCTCCACCGAGACTTGTGGCTGTACGCACCCAATCTTGGCCATTGCCCATGGTACTGATAATTGGAATCTTCTCTCCATTCTTACCTTTGAGTTTTAGACCCAGTTGGTTGATACGGGCTGCAACTCCCCAAGTACATTGGCCGTAAGCATATCCCATACCGTCACCACCTCCTGTAATAGAGTTCTCAAATAGTTCTCCTCGAACAGCTTCAAGTGCTTTTGGATCACTTTGTGCTGTCCCACCGTTGGGTTGACTAAAGCCTTTTTCAATTTGGTAATACCACTCACTGGCCCGTGTCTGACGTTCAAGTAGTTTATCACCACTATTTCCTCTCCAGTAAATGAGAAAGAGTTGGGCAAGACTAGCTGGACTTCCTGGATTTTTGAAGAAGTCCTTTAACCAGTTGGTGTAATAAGGACTATCCCCATTCAACATGAAATTCAGTTGTAATCCCTAAGTCATACTATTTTTGATGTTTTCCTTTGGCATATTCCAACAATAAAGTATGTCTGCGTGACCCATCCGCGGTATCTGTCCATTGGCCTAAGCCTAAACCACGTTTGAGAATATTTGGGTAAAGTCCATTGTATATAGTTGGACCATTAAGCGAGAGCCAGCCCTCATCATCCCACGAACTGTCTGTCGTACCAATAGTGGGAGATAGATAGGCGCCCTCCGCACGCTTGGGATTAATAGAGGATTCTACCGACCAATTTCCTAAAATGGCTACGATAGCTTGATTTGTCGCACCTTTGCTTTTGAGATAGTCATAAATCGCCTTGGCTCTCTCGAACTCATCGCCACCAAACTGACCGATAGTTAGAAGAATGGTTGTCTGAACCTGGATTACTTTTGGAAAGTAGAAAGCTGTATTGACATAGACCAACTTATCCATGTCATCATTAACCTTTTGATAAGTGACTTTTAGACCCGTTCCGTCTTTGGTCTGACCAATAATATCTCCTGCCAAGACTTGTTGATTTTCACTCACTCTGCCTGAATGAATGCCAAACAAGGTTAGTTTAGTCTTATTCACTCCCTTATCAGAGGTCAAAATAACGTTCTCTCCATTAAGAGATACATTGCCATCTATCGTAGCCACAATGACTTGCCCTTCTTTTGCTTCTAAGATGATATGATAATGAAGCGTTGGTTTCTCATCAATGATCTCATAACCATATCGGTAGGTCATGTTTAAGCTATTCTCATCAGTCTGTCCCTGAAAGGGATTGTCCAATTCTTGAAGGGCTAGATAATTGCCTTCTTCGGTCAACTTCTTTAGTTCTTCCTGGTCCTCCTCAGACAACTTGTAAGCATGTTCTTTATACAAGTCAGACATGGATTTAATAGAATCACCACCATTTAACTTCGTCCACACTTGACTGAGAAATTATTTGTAGGTCGCACCACCTGTTTCCATGAAATCGTCAAGCTTGTAGTATTGGTATTGATGATTCATGTAAACCATGACCTCATCAATCTTGGTGTAATAGGTAATCCCCTTTTCGTTGGTTCTCGTATATTCCGTATCTTCCCACGTCATGTGGGTATAGTTCTTACTCAATTCTACCTCATCTTGTTGAATGACACTGCTTCCTGAAATACTCATGAAAAAGCTCATCATCAAAAGGAGTATCAAAAGAATGCCTGAGCCAATCCAAGTCAAAGGATTTCCCACAATTGCAGAAAAGAAGGTCAGACTTCCTTTAATGGATTGGACAATCCCCTTAATTCCTGCTAGATTGTGCTTTCTAGCATGCTTTAAAAAGTCTGGTAACGTCTTCTTGATTTAAGAGGTTTCTGGCGTATGAATCCTCTTCCCTTTTTGAAATTCTGGAATCGTTCCTTTCCATAAGAAAATTTTGTTTTGGTAAACCGCACACCAGTCTGTCCACTTTTCACCGCCACTTTACCTGCTTGATAGGTGAACCTGCCATAGCATCTGGCTTTCAAGCTAGTATACTTTAAGGTTCTTAGACCATCTAAATCATCATCCTGTGCTACCAGGTCAAGCGATTCAGATGCAGCTAAGCCTAATCCAACTTTGACTTTGGTAGAGTTTTTCTTAGACTTTCGGACTTTCTTGAGTTGTTTGACCTCACGTTTGACAGAACTTACTTCTTTTTCTGTACTTAGTCGATCAAATGATTTTTCTTAGTGAAACTGAAAACGAGGCTTCAAGGAAGACTTTTCTTTTTGGAAAGTAAACTTGGGATTAACTGCCTTGTGCTTTTCACTTAGTTTCACGTCTGACAAATGTTTTCTTATCGTCCGCAAACGCTCTTGAGCTTGAGGAAGTCGATAGTTCTTGATTTCCTTTACCTTCAACAGTCTAGGAGAAACATAGGTAATTTCCTTTAGAAACTTCTCTTCTGCTTCCTTTTGGCTACTGAGTAGATTTACTTTTAACTCTGTTTTCTTTCCCTGAAACAGAGAATTTTTGGCTGATTTTCGAAATCTTCCATTATTAGGAACAGTCTGTCTTAAGGCTCTAACTTCTTTCCGATAATACATTCGGGCTGATTTTAAGTTGCTTCGAAAGTTTTTCCTATCCTGTTTGACTAGCTTTTTACCCTTTTTCATCTCATGTCCTCATTTTTTCAGGATCCGTACTCATGATGTCAAAAGGCTTTGTATGTTGTGGAATTTTATTCTTGAAAGGAACAACGGTGGAACCGGCCTTGATAAGTCCTGCCCCTTTTTCAGGATTGATTAAGTACTTCTCCAGCTCTTTAGAAAGCCCAAGCATATGCACCAATTCTTCTCGATCCCTCTTAGCCTGTTTTAATAGAATCATGAACTCGCTATTGGCAATAATGCGTCTGCCGTTGGCATCCAATGGAAGTGTCTCCACATTTTGAGTAATGCCTGTCGGTATCGCACCATACTTACGGACACGACTCCAAAGTTTGAAGAAGAAATCAGAGGCATGCTTGTCCAATAAGAGTAGCTGCATTTCATCAAAGTAAATCCAGGTCTTCTTCCCTAGTTTTTGATTTTTCACCACACGATTCCAAATCTGGTCAAAGATAACCATAAGGGCAATTTGTTTTAATTCATCGCCTAGCTTTTTGACATTGTAAATCAGGAAATGACTGTCTGTTTTAATATTGGTCCGATGTGAAAATATGTCCAGCGACCCTTCCACATAGAGTTCCATATCCAGTGCCAAGTCCTTAGCTTCCTGTTCAGGTTGTTGAGCTAAGACAAAGACCCATTCGACCAAGGACGGTCTGTCAAAATACTTATAAGTGAGTATTGTCACACGGTCAATCAAGGACTTTTCACGACCATCCATTTTACGGTTCAAGAGCTTTCCAATCCAAGACAAGAGAAATTCAGACTTGACCTTAACCGGATCCTCATCCATATTCTCATCAAATAGATCTAAGACATTTAAGAAGGTGGTAGAATCTGGGGCAATATCAATACTCTCCCCACCAAAGGCTTGACCGATAATACTGTACTCATTTTCTGGGTCAACAATAATAATTTCAGTATCACTATCTGATTCCTTTAGCTTAGTAAAGATGATTTCATGTTTTGTCGCCATCCCTTTTCCAGCTCCAGAAGTCCCTAAAATCAAACCTGACGGGGTACTTAACTTGCCACGGTCAATACTGATAATATTACTTGAAATCTGATTAATGCCATAAAATTTCCCACCCTTGTCCTGAATATCTACGGAAGTCCAAGGTGCATTCACGGCAATATTTGAAGTCGATAGAGACTGAGAGACACCTTCAAGATAGTTCTTACCAAATGGCAAGAGACTATTAAAAGCAGCTTCTTGCATGTAGGTCAAGTTATCGATAATCATATCATTAGACCCAGCCACTTGCTTGATAATATCAAGGGACTGCTTGAGTCGGTCTTCAGTATCCGCCAGCACGCCAATTAGAAATACGGTGTCAAACAGTTTATCTCCTGTTTGGGTCATGGTTTGAAGAAGAGCCTAAGCTTCATCGATGTTGTTCTCAAGAACATGGCCGACCTTCTCCAAATAGATGCCTGTCCGTGCCATCTTTTGTTGTTCCCCAATCTTTTGCGATTCCATCAAGGTCTTCTTAGTTCGTAGCTTGGTCATTGTTTCAGACTTAGTAGAGCCTTTAGCATGTAGGCTAATCATCACTTCTAAATCTGACTGCATTAAGTCTCGAATAAATTTATCCCCTAGCTCCATACCATAGTCACGAACATAGACAATCTGTAATAATCGATCGTCCAATTCAATATGATGCTTGTGGTTAAAGAAAAGGTAGGTTGGGGCAATAAAGTGTTTGGTGGATTGACCTGAGAGGGACAAATCCTTGTAAGAGAACGATAAATAATTTTCACCTCGTAACATCTCCGCAAGGACATTCACTCGCTCCTCTCCACCGAGCAGACCAAGAGATACATCAATCTCTAAAAAGCCACTCTTGAAATATTCCCCAATTTGTGGCAGAGAACGAAAAGCTAGTTTTGGTGTTTGGTCGCTCTTGCCAAATGAAAGAAACTTGACGGCTGAAAAGTTGTTCTCACCAGCCTCTAAGTTGGCATTCATCATGTGATTTAATTCATCACGATAAGCATCAAACCCATCTTCCTGTAAGGGCTAGAGAATACTCTTACGGAATTTTTCTCAACAATTGCTCCCTTATCGTCTAAGCCAACTGTTTGATAATTGACATCTCCTAAGAGATAGGTTTGTGAGAAAAAACTTGGACTGACCTGCATGAGTCCATTTTGAAAAAGTCCCTGACAGGATAACGTATTTACGGTAGAAGGTCTAATCTCCTGCTTCTGTGTTTTAGTCTTTTACTTTTTGTCATTAGAAGAGGTCTTTGGTTTCATTGAGTGTTTTAATTTTTTCACGTTGATCTCCTTTTCTTCCAGTAAATGTACGATCTGGTACTGTTAGTTCATAATGAAATCGGTACTTGAGGTAGATTTCAAATAGTAAATCATTAGGGCGATAGACACCAAATAACATGAGTGGAATGGTAAAGCTAAAAACAAAACCATAGACAAACCAATCCCCAAATTGCCAGTAAAATAGGTTCAAGCCCAATACCAAAATGGTTAGGGCGATGGCTGGAAATACAAAAACAATCTGTTTAGTTGTAAATCCCAGCCATACCCTATGTTGTACCTTTGAGATGTCCTTAAAGACACGTGTATTCATAAATAATTGCTCCTTCTTTGATAAAAGGACTAAGATGAAAATCTCAGTCCAGTTTGAAGTACGACGCGCATGTCGTATATCTGAGGTGTAAGTCCTCGGTGGGTATCCGCTACCGGTGAACCCAAAAGCGATTCCCAAGCCTGACTATCGTGAGGTAGCGGATTAAAACGGTCTGGGGATAGAGCGTTTTAAGTCTGACGCTGGAAATAAGAATCAAACAATTTAATTTTGAAATTCAAATCAATTTATAACGATATTTTAGAAGATATGCTGTGCTATTCCAGATTCAGTTTGCTATACATGCCCGTCGTACCACAAAATCCCGTGTCTGATGAGGCACGGGATTTTTTAGCTTCTTTACTGAGATGGATTTTCCTTTTTAGTTCGTGCCAACCTGAAGGCACGATTTGGATTGAGACGATTAAATAGTTCTTCCAATTTCTTTTCATTCCAAACGTCTGCGGCGGAAACAAAATTACCATCTGCATCTCGGAAAGATATCGGTTTATCTCCCATACCAGTCTCCTAGTCTACAAATTCAAACTCAAATTTACCAATGCGGACCAAGTCTCCATCCTTAGCACCACGCGCACGAAGAGCTTCATCAACCCCCATACCACGAAGTTGGCGGGCAAATTTCATGACTGATTCGTCACGATCAAAGTTTGTCATATTAAAGAGTTTCATGAGTTTTTCACCAGAAAGTACCCATGTCGCATCGTCATCACGGCTAATTTCAAAGGCTTTTTCTTCTTCGTCAAATCCATAGTAGGCTTCTTCTTCCATATCAGACTCGTCATAGAGCAAGAATTCTGGTGTCTTGTCTAACAATTCAGCTGTAGCATCCAAAAGCGTTGCCAAACCTTGCTTGGTCAATCCAGAAATTGGGAAGATAGCTGGTAACTCTTCAAATTCATCGTAGTTTTCAGCCAATTTCTTCTTGAATTCTTCAAGATTTTCTTGACTCTCAGGCATGTCCATTTTATTGGCTACGATAATCTGTGGACGCTCCATGAGGCGGAGGTTATAAGACTCTAACTCCTTATTGATCGCTAGGTAGTCCTCATAAGGATCACGGCCTTCGCTAGCTGACATATCAATGATATGGAGGATGACACGTGTACGCTCAATGTGGCGGAGGAACTGGGTTCCCAAACCAACACCTTGACTAGCCCCTTCAATCAAACCTGGCAGATCGGCTACTGCAAAGGATTCACCTGATTGGGTACGAACCATACCAAGATTTGGTACAATGGTCGTAAAGTGGTAGGCGCCGGTTTTAGGTTTAGCTGAGGTAATAACACTGAGCAGTGTTGATTTCCCTACAGATGGAAATCCTACTAAACCGACATCTGCCAAAATTTTTAGTTCCAATTGTAACTCACGTTCCTGACCTGGTTCTCCATTTTCAGAGATTTCCGGTGCAGGATTTTTTGGTGTCGCAAAGCGGATATTTCCACGTCCACCACGACCACCGTGGGCAACGATAAATTCTTGACCATGTTCAATCAAATCTGTCAAGACCTTGCCAGTCTCTGCATCACGCACAGTCGTACCTTGTGGCACTCGAACTCTAAGGTCCTCAGCGCCACGACCATGCATCCCTTTGGTCATTCCTTTCTCACCAGAATCAGCCTTGAAATGACGATTGTAGCGGAAATCCATGAGGGTACGTAGTCCTTCGTCTACAACGAAAACCACATTACCTCCACGTCCACCATCACCACCCCAAGGACCGCCATTAGGGACATATTTTTCACGGCGAAAGGCAACCATGCCATCACCACCATTTCCAGCCTTGACCTTGATCTTAGCTGTATCTAAAAACATACTCATTTTTTCTTCTCACTTTAAAAAAGGGCTGGGAAACCCCAGTCACTAAATTTTCTTGAATCTATTTTATAGATTACTGAGGGCACCAATTGCAGTTGCAAAAATTCCCAATAAACTTGCTACTAGCATGATAATCACGATAAACAAGGTTATTTTCTCAAACATAGTTTTTTTACGATTTCCATTATCTCCAAATGCCATTTTTTTCTCCTTCGTTACATTCTATTTTCTATTATCTTAGCATGAATTGAGCTAGTTTTCAATAGTCACTTGCTACAGGTGCGATAATCCATAAAATGATATAAGCTACAATTCCCGCTCCGTAACAGCAAGCAAGGACACCCCAAATGACTCGAACGATAGTTGGATCCATATCTAGATAATGAGCCACTCCGGCACAAACACCCGCAATCTTTTGATCACTACCACTTCTCATCAATTGTTTTTTCATAGCTATTCCTCTTTCTATTCTTCATGGTCTTTCCAATAATCTCTGATGCTGATTAACTGTGTTTTTGAAGCCTTCAGCATGCGTCTAGAGCCTTTTACCGGTACAGCGACTACCTTTTGCGGAAGATACAAAACTGTTTTAAAAATACGCTGACTGACCGTATCATCTTTTGCTAAATCTTTCTGGAAATTATTTGAAATAATAGCATCAAGATAAAACTCATGCACCCGTTTCCCAAAGTTCTCAGCCGAAATCTCGTACAATTTTTCTGATAAGGTATGCTCATTCATGTCTGGTGTTGCAATCAAGGCCTCTAAAATAGCACCAGCCAAATCATGTTCTCCATAGTACAAGGTTCCAAACATCTTGTCATTGATGAGATTGTCCAGATAAGGATTTCCATGAGCAATGACAGGCGTCCCACTAGCTAAGCTTTCCAAGTAGGTCAAGCCTTGGGTTTCACTTGTCGATGCCGAGATGAAGAAATCTGCCGCCTTATAATAAAGAGCCGTCTCACTAGGAGCAATCATACCTGTAAAGATAACGAAGTCTTGAATCTCTAGTTTCTGGGCTTGCTCTTTGAGGTCATCCAGATAAGGCCCATCCCCAGCAACTACCAGTTTCACCTTGTCTTCCTCTCTCAGAACTTCTGCAAAGGCTGCTAATACTGCTTGAATATTTTTTTCATAGGAAATTCTGGAAAGACTAAGCAACATCTTTTCATCATCTTGAATCCCTAATTTACTACGCAGTTCTTTCAGATTTTCTTGCTTGATTTCTGGACGTTCAAACTTGGCTAATTCAATCCCAGTTGGAATAACTCTCTTTTCCACCTTGACCTTATAGTCCGATAGCAAGTCTCGGACAATCTCACTCGGGCAAATGACTCCATCCACATCATGCAAAAAACCTCTAACCAGATACTTGACCATACTAGGACGAATCAACATCCCCTTGGCAATATAATGGACATAGTCTTCATACTGGGTGTGATAGGTATGGATGACTGGAATCTTCAATTCACGCGCAATCCAAATCCCCAACAAGCCTAAAGAAAATTCTGTCTGGGTATGAATAATATCCAGCTGATATTGTTTAGCAATTTCAAGCGCCTTACTGAATCCTCGATAGGCAAAGCGGCGATCTTTAAAAGCAAAGAAGGGAACACTTGGAATGCGGATAATTTGCCAATCTTCGTAGCGATTGACATCCTTATCTGTCGTCGTAAAGATAAAAACAGCATGCCCCTGCTTTTCAAGTTCTGTTTTCAAGGTTCGAATACTGGTCGCAACACCTGAAACCTGAGGAAAATAGGTATCTGTAAATAAACCAATTCGCATAGATTACCTCACTTTTTATTTTCTCCCTAAAGCGGCTTGTTTCTCATAAAAGTCCAACCAGATTTGCAACAGATGCTCTTCAGAATACTCTCTAGAAATATTCTTAGCCTTTTCTTTCAAATCTTTTAAGGTAGCAGGATTTGCTTGATATTCCAGAATAGCCTCTTTCATCTCTTCTCTATCTGCTGTCGCCCGATAATTTCCCTCCAAAATTACCTTATAAAGATCTAAATCACGCAACATTATAGGAGCTTCACAACTGGCAGCCTCTAAAATCGTCATCGGAAAGAGCTCATTATAACTAGGTAACAAGAAAAGATTTGCTAGGGCATACAACTCGCGCATTCGCTCTGGTGAGACAATTCCTGGAAAAATCAAATTTTTAGGGGGATTCTCCATCATTTTCTTGTAACGTTCATAACCATCTGTCATACCACCAAAAGAGAAACCACCAGCCCAGATAAAGGTAATTTGCGGCAATTCCTCAGCCAGACGGATAAAATCATCAATCCCTTTACGTTTCTGAACTTGACCAGCACCTACTACGATAAACTGATTATCACTAAGACCTAGCTCTGTTCGCAGTCTCACTATCTCTTCTTGTGGAAGTGGATGCCATTTTTCCTTGTTGACAAAGTTAGGGATATAAGTCACTTTTTCACGTGGAATACCAGCCGCCACCAAATCCTCAATGAACATAGGATTGACCACCACCAAGTGCTCCATTCGGTTGTAAAAAGAAAATACATAGCGTTTCACAATTCCCTTTAAGAAAAATGGAATTTTCAAACTCCCCTCAAGTGTGTCAGGTAAGAAATGCACATAGCCAATTTTCCTTCCCGAGCGTTTCTTTTGGAATGTTGATAAATAATAGGGGAAATCAATGGTATGAAAGTGAGTCACATCTGCCTCTACTGGAAGATTTTCTGTAACAATCAATTGGTCCTTGGCATCACGATGAAGAAGACGAACTAATTCACGGTAGGCACCTGAAACTCCTTGTCCTGCTACTTTCTCACTTGAACTCAACATATTGATGCGTAATTTCTTTTTTTCCATAGCTACTATTATATCATTTTCTTTGAATAAAATCAGCAAAAGAAAGGAGAGAGTAAAGGAAAAGAAGAGGAAATTTCCTCGCTTTTCCAATAATCTCTCACATGTTTTATATGTTTACTTAATGCCTAGGGCAATGCGTGCATAGCGACTCATTTTTTCAACGGTCCAGGCTGGATACCAAACCAATTTGACCTCAGTATCCGTTACTTCTGGAACCTCGGTCATGGCATCATAAATCTGGTCCGTCAAAAGGTCTGCTAGGGGACAACCCATAGTTGTCAACGTCATATCAATCTCTGTTTGCCCTGTGTCGCCGTCAAAACGAATCTCATAAATCAAACCAAGATTGACAATATCGATTCCCAACTCAGGGTCAATAACTTCTTCCAAGGCTGTTAAAATCCGTGTTTTGATGTTTTCAATTTGCTCTTCTGTATAAGCCATATTTATCCTCACTCTTAGTCTTCAATAAAATCACGAAGCGGTTTGCTGCGACTTGGTTGGCGTAGTTTTCTCAAAGCTTTAGCTTCAATCTGACGGATACGCTCGCGAGTCACGTTAAAGACTTTACCCACATCTTCAAGGGTGCGCATTTTCCCATCATCAAGCCCAAAACGTAGACGCAGAACATTTTCTTCACGGTCTGTAAGAGTATCCAAGACCTCATCCAATTGCTCACGCAAGACGATACGAGTTGTATAATCCACTGGATTTTCAATCACTTCATCTTCGATAAAGTCCCCAAGATGGCTATCATCCTCTTCACCGATTGGTGTTTCAAGAGATACTGGTTCTTGGGCAATCTTCAAGATTTCACGAACCTTGTCAGGAGTCATATCCATACGTTCAGCGATTTGCTCAGGTGTTGGATCTTGTCCCAATTCTTGAAGGAGATTCCGCTGTTCACGAACCAATTTATTGATCGTTTCAACCATGTGGACTGGGATACGGATGGTACGAGCTTGATCCGCAATAGCACGAGTGATTGCCTGACGAATCCACCAAGTTGCGTAAGTTGAGAACTTGAATCCTTTAGAATAGTCAAACTTGTCAACTGCCTTCATCAAGCCCATATTTCCTTCTTGAATCAAGTCAAGGAACTGCATACCACGACCGACATAGCGTTTGGCTATAGAAACAACCAAACGAAGGTTGGCTTCCGCAAGACGTTGTTTGGCTTCGATATCGCCAGCTTCAACTGCTAGTGCTAATTCTTTTTCCTCTTCATTGGTCAAGAGAGGAACGACCCCGATTTCTTTCAAGTACATACGGACAGGGTCGTTGACCTTAGCCGAAGTTGACCCAATCAAGTCCTCATCGCTGAGTTCTGGTTCTTCTTCATTGCTAAGAACACGCGCACTTGGATTTCCTTCGTTATCTGTGATAGAAATTCCTGCATCCTGGATTCGTTGCAAGAGATCTTCAATCCCATCAGCGTCCAAGGTAAAAGGAACGACAAGACTAGCATTGATTTCATCATCTGTTGCTGTCCCTTTTTGCTTATGATTACGGATAAATTCTGCTACTTGTACGTCAAATGTTGTTACTTCTTTTTGTTTTGTTGCCATTATTACTCCATTCTTCTCTTTTGGGAAATTAAACGTTCCAATTCTTCTAAGGCTGTGTCTGTATCTCCTACATGGCTAGCTTCCTGCACCTTCTTTTTGATTCTCATATTGTCCTGATTCAAGAGAGCCTTGTTTCGAGTCATTTCTACTTCACTAAGTTCCTGCGGTGACATCTCAGCAGGTAAATCCTGAGCTAAAACTTGGTACCAAGCTCTTTCAACTCCCTCTGTCTGTTCTGCTAAAACTTCTGGAGGAAGATTTCCATACTGGCCAAGCAAGTCATATAAGACCTGAAATTCAGGTGTATCAAATGAAAAGTCTTCCTGCAATCGGTAATCATTCAAAACAAGAGGGGATTCCATCATTCTATAAAGTAGATGGGCTTCTGCCCTCATAATAGCCGATAACTGCTTGGTGACAGGCATTGTAATTTGCGTCGGTCTGGAAATTTCTTCCATGCGATTCTGCCTTTGTGCCTGACGGCTCTCATTAACAATCTGCTCAATCTGGGCATAATCAAAGGACGCCAGACTGTCAGCTAAAATATGAATATAGCTATTTTGAGCAGTGATAGACTTTTCTTGAACAATCAAGGGAGCTATTTTTTCAATAAACTCAATCTGGGCCTGCAGATTTTCACTATTTTCAGGCTTGTACTGGTGAATGTAGAACTCAATCGGACTAATACGAGTTTTCGTTAATAGATAGGCCAAGTCTTCTGAGCCATTTTTTTGTAGATACTCATCTGGATCCAAGTTATCAGGCATGCTGACAATTTGCACAGGCATATCACCAATTTCATCCAGTGCTTTCAATGTCGCAGCTTGCCCAGCCTTATCGCCATCGTAAACAAGAACCAACTTCTTGGTTAACCTTTTCAGATGCTCAACATGCTCACGACTCAAGGCCGTTCCCATAGATGCCACAGCGTTTTCGATTCCAGCCCGATAGGCTGCGATGACATCCATGAATCCTTCCATGAGGTAAATCTCACTGGCTTTTCCAGAAGATTTTTTTGCCCTATCCATATGATATAATTCGTAACTTTTGTTAAAAATTGCAGTCGATCGGCTATTTTTATACTTAGAAGTTTGTGAATCCGTTTTCTGCCAGATACGACCTGAGAAGGCAATAACCTTTCCCTGGTCATTTGTCAGGGGAAACATAATCCGATTGTGAAAGGTGTCTACAAATTGATTGGCATCCGAGAGATAAAACAGTCCTGAATCTAGGAAATCCTCATCACGATACTGACCAGACAAACGTTGATAGAGATAGTTTCGTTCTGGAGGTGCTAAACCAATCCGAAAATGCTTGAGCACTTCATCTGTCAAACCACGCTGATAGAGGTAATTTCTGGCCTCTTCCCCCATGGTCGTTGTCATGAGAATAGCATGGTAAAATTTGGCTGCATCTTCGTGCATATCATAAAGAGCTTGGTGGGGTGAGGCTGGCTTTTGTTCACTATAAAGCGGTTTTTCAACCTCAATCCCAACACGCTGACCTAAGATTTGGACAGCTTCCATAAAAGGAACCCCTTGGTACTCCTCGATGAACTTAAAGACATCACCAGAGCGACCACAACCAAAACAGTGGTAAAACTGCTTGTCCTCCACAACGTTGAAAGAAGGTGTTTTTTCACCATGAAAAGGACAGAGCCCTAGATAGTTCCGTCCTGCCTTTTGTAAAGAAATCACATCTCCTATGACTTCCACAATGTTGGCATTGTTTTTGATTTCTTCAATGACTTGTTTGTCAACCATACACAATACCTCCATGTTATCATAGTTTACTTTATATAGTATACTTTATTTCAGAAAAAAAGTAAACCATTTCACTCATTTTCCCTACTTTATTCAAAGAGTTGATAATAATCAGAGATTTTCATTTTTGATTTATCTTCTTGGTTCAAATCTTGGATAATTCGTCCTTCTTTCATGACAATTAAACGATTGCCATATTTGAGAGCATCTTCCATATGGTGGGTAATCATAAGCGCTGTCAGCTGGTCTTTCTTGACAAATTCATCCGTCAATTCCATCAAGGCCACACTGGTCTTTGGATCAAGGGCTGCAGTATGCTCGTCTAACAAGAGTAATTCAGGACGCTTCAAGGTTGCCATCAAGAGACTCAAAGCCTGTCTTTGCCCACCTGATAAGAACTCAATCGGTGTATTCAAGTGTTTCTCAAGACCGTTTCCCACTTTTTCAATAGTTGCCTGAAACTCATCCTTATAGCTAGCCAGACGCCTTGGTAACAATCCACGCTTTTCACCACGAAATTTGGCAATCAAGAGATTCTCTGCCACTGTCATACGAGGAGCTGTCCCCATCTTTGGATCTTGGAAAACACGAGACAGATACTTAGCCCGCTTCTCTGGTGAAAACTTGGTAACATCCTCACCTAAAATACGGATAGTTCCACTGGTTAGTGATAAAGTTCCTGCAATAGTGTTAAAGAGGGTTGATTTCCCAGCACCATTTCCACCTAAAATCGTGATAAAGTCCTGTTCAAAAATTTCTAAGGAAACATCATTTAAAATAATCTTTTCTTCATCAAAGCCATTTTTAACGACTTTGGTTGCATTTTTTAATTCTACAATTGCTGTCATTTGCTTAACTTGGCTCCTTTCAAGATTGTTTGCTTAAATGTTGGAATCATGAGGCAGACTGCTAAAATCACGGCGCTGTACAAACGAAGGTAACTTGTATTAAAGCCAAGCGCAATAACTGCCCACACTAAGAATTGATAAGCGATAGAACCTACAACGATGGTAACCAGACGTTCTGCCAAGCTCAAACTCTTGAAGATAACTTCTCCAATAATCAAACTTGCAAGCCCCACAACGATAACCCCGATTCCTCTAGATACATCGGCATACCCTTCTTGCTGGGCAATGAGAGCTCCTGCAAGGGCAATCACACCATTTGATAAGACCAAGCCCATAAGCTCCATGCGTCCAGTATGAATCCCGAAACTTCTAGCCATATCAGGATTGTCACCTGTAGCAATATAGGCTTGTCCGAGTTTGGTATCCAAGAAAAAGAGCATGAGAGCAATAACAAGACTGACAAAGATAAGACCTGTCAAGAGTTGGTTCAAATCTGAATCAAAAGGCAAGGCATCCTGGATTTGCTTGGTTCCAAGCAGGCCTAAATTCGCACGTCCCATAATCAAGAGCATGATTGAGTGACAAGAAGTCATCACCAAAATCCCTGAGAGCAAGGTTGGAATCTTCCCTTTTGTATAAAGAAGTCCTGCTACCATTCCAGCCAAACAACCTGCTCCTACAGCAAGTAGTGTCGCTAAAAAAGGGTTCACGCCTTTGGTTATCAGAGTGACAGCAACAGCTCCGCCAAGAGGGAAAGAACCTTCTGTCGTCATATCTGGAAAGTTTAAAATCCTAAATGTCATAAAGATTCCCAGACCTAGAATAGCCCAGACAAATCCTTGAGAAATAATGGAAACAATCATATTTTATTTAATCCTTTCTATATTCATCTTTTTAAAAAATGGGAAGAGTCTCCTCCTCCCTACCTTATTTATTCGATGACTTGTCCTGCTTCTTTGAGAACAGACTCAGGAATCGTAATACCTAGTTCTTGTGCCAATTTTTTGTTAATTACTGACTTACCAGTTGAAAATACATTGACTGGAGTATCCGCTGGTTTTGCACCTTTCAAGACTTGTGCAATCATTTTACCAGTTGCCACACCGAGATCATGTTGGTCAACTACAACGGATGCCAAGCCACCTACTTCTACCATAGCTGTCGCGCTTGGATAAATTGGTTTCTTAGAACTTTGATTGCTAGAGACAACCGTTGGAAATCCTGATGCAATGGTGTTATCAATTGGAACCCAAATAGCATCTACCTTGCTAGTCATAACAGTGACAGTTGAGGCAATTTCATTTGTTGAAGGAACTGCAAATGTTTCCACTGTCAGACCTGCTTTTTCAGCATAAGCCTTAAATTCTTCGACCTGTGTTTTTGAATTGTCTTCACTACTTGAGTAAAGAGCTCCGATTGTTTTCACATTCGGTGTCAAAGCTTTGATGAGTTCAACTTGTTGTTGAGCTGGATTGTGGTCAGAGACCCCTGTAACGTTGCCACCTGGTTTTTTCAAATCTTTGACCAAGTTAGCACCAATTGGGTCTGTAATAGCAGCCATGATGACCGGTAGGTCTTTTGTGGCACTAGCCAAGCCTTGAGCAGCTGGTGTTGCGATACCAACAACCAAGTCATTGCCGTTTGCAACCAATTGTTTACTCATTGTCGCAACCTTACTTTGGTCTCCTTCTGAGTTCATAAAGTCGATTTTAACTTGGTCATCTTTATAACCTTCTTCTGCCAGTCCATCTTGGATCCCTTTATAAATCAAATCAAGAGATGGATGGCTCACAAACTGAAGAACACCAACTTTGGCAACTTTCTTTTCATTCTTAGCTTCTGGTTTATTCATTGAAGAGTAAATCAAGCTTCCTGCTACTAAGACTGCTAATGCAGCAATAATTCCAATTAAACGTTTATTTTTCATTCTATTTCTCCTTTTTTATTCCTTTAAAATACTTCACTTATCTAATACTCTTCGAAAATCTCTTCAAACCACGTCAGCGTCGCCTTACCGTAGGTATATGATACTGACTCTGTCAGTTCTATCCACAACCTCAAAACAGTGTTTTGAGCAGCTTGCGGCTAGCTTCCTAGTTTGCTTTTTGATTTTCATTGAGTATAAACAAGCGACGCCATCGTTTTCTTTCCATACTAACCTCCATCAAAAAGTCCTCACACAAAAAACTTGTGTGAGGACGTCGATGCGCGGTACCACCTCAATTATAGGGAATCTCCCTATCGCTCTGTCTCGCAATAACGAGATGCACTGTAAGGTGTGCTCACCGAATTTTTATGATTTCAAATTCTAAATAACATTCAGCCCAATTTTCATCATCACCACTTATCTGTTTTCAGCTACCACAGACTCTCTTGAAAGTTTGTACGATTACTTTTCTGAATGGTTAAATTATATCATTTTTAAACTACTTGTCAATAGTCTATGAGAATTTTTTTCATCTTCACTTTTGAAAATGATTAGCCTGAATTACGCAATCCTGTCGCAATTCCGTTGATGGTGATATGAATCAATCGTTCTTGATCACTGGACAATTCTCCACGACGTTGGCGTTTAATCAACTCTAACTGAATATAGTTGAGAATATTAAAGTAAGGCATACGGTAATCCAGACTAGCTTTTAGATATGGATTGTCAGCTAAGAGTTCGTCATGTCCTTCAATAGCCAAGATAACGTTCTTAGTAACTTGCCATTCATTTAAAATAGTCTCATAGATGGCCTTAACTTGCTCATCTTCACAAAGTTTAGCATATTCAAAAGCAATATTCATATTTGATTTTGACAAAACCATATCAACATTTGAAAGAAGCGATTGGAAGAAAGGCCAATTTTGGTACATGTCTCGTAAGATAGCAATATTCTCTGGATTTTTATCGATAAATTCCTTGAAGCTTGAACCAACCCCATACCATCCAGGGAACATAACACGACTCTGTGACCATGAGAATACCCAAGGGATGGCACGCAAACCACCGATTTCAGTAATCGTCTTACGAGCGGCTGGACGAGAACCAATATTAAAACTTGAAATAGCCTTGATTGGACTTGACTCGAAGAAATAGTCATAGAAATGCTCATTACCAAAGACCAAATCACGGTAGATATCGTAACTACGGTCCACTACTTGATCCATAATGGCTTCATAACGATTTGAGGTGTTGGTATCGCTCTTCTTCTGAGTAATCATACGGTTAATAGCTGCCGATACTAGCATTTCAAGATTATAGTAAGCAGCGTCTTTGTTACCGTATTTATTCCCAATTACTTCTCCTTGCTCCGTCAAACGAATGCGATCCTTGATAGACTTGAGCGGTTGAGATGTGATGGCTTCATAGGTTGGCCCACCACCACGACCGACAGTACCACCACGGCCATGAAAGAAAGTGACCTTAACGCCAAATTCATCTCCAATAGCAGTCAATTGTTGTTGAGCCTTGTAGAGAGTCCAACATGATGATAAGTAACCACCATCTTTATTACTATCAGAGTAACCAAGCATGATTTCTTGGTAGTTATTACGTGAAGCAATCCATTTTTTGGCAAGGCTAAGAGAAAGATATTTTCTCATTGTTTCCTCTGAATGATCCAAGTCTTCAATTGTTTCAAAAAGGGGAACAATCTGAACACGCGCCCTTTCCGTATCCACCAGTCCTACTTCTTTTAATAAAATAGCTAATTCTAGCATATCAGAAAGGCTGGTTGCATGTGAAATGATGGTCTGACGGATGACATCATCTCCCAACTTATCTTTCAAAACACGAGCCGTCTTAAAAATAGCTAGTTCTTTTGCTAATAGTTCTGATTTCTCTGCGTGAGTCGCAGAAAGAATTCGGGGATCTTCTTCTAACTCTTTCAAGAGAAGGTCACACTTTTCTTCTTCGCTCAACTCGCTATAGCGAGAATGAATTCCTGCGGATTTCAAGAGTTCTGCCACACAGGCTTCATAGACGCTAGAGTCTTGTCGCATATCAATTGATGCTAGGTAAAAACCAAATATCTCTACTGCCTGCAGTAATTCCACAAAATCACCTGAAATCAAGGACTCTCCCTTATTTTCTAGTAGAGAATCTCGAATGGCAATCAAATCCTTGTAGAAATCATTGGCGGTTTCATAACGAGTCCCAACTTCCTTATCCTCAATCAAATAAGTTTTTGTTGCTTGGATTTTTGATTGAATATCAAACAAGGCACGACGGTAAAGCTCTTTTTCACGGTAAATCGAGTTATCCTTAGACTGACGAGCCATTTCTCTGACTTGCTTGCTGACGTTGACAATACTAGTTGAAAGAGAAAATTCACGATAAAGTTGGTAAATCTTTTCATCATAATAGTTCATGATGACTTCACACTGAGTGAGTGCAGACTGTTTCAAGGTATCTGCTGTAACAAAGGGATTACCATCACGGTCTCCACCAATCCACATACCCATGGTAATTGGCTTAGCCTGTTTTAAATTCAACCCATGCGCTTGCGCTAAGCGCTTATACTCCGTCGTCAAGTGAGGTACAGCTTTCAAAAAGGAGCTGTTGTAGTATTCCATAGCATTCGTGATTTCGTTAGTCACTTTTAATTTTTTCTCACGAATCATGTCTGTCTGCATGATAATTTCGATATAACGGCGCAAATCATTGTGCCATTTTTCTTTATTGATCAACCCCAACTTAACATCACGGTATTTACGCAAAAGACTATGAATGTGATTTGTTAAATCCAACATACTTTTTCGTTGCACTTGTGTTGGATGGGCTGTCAAAACAGGGACAACATTCAAGTGTTCAAGAATTTCAACGGCTTTTTCTTTTTCAGCAACCATTTTGATCGTTGTAGATAATTTACCTAAATAGTCCTGATCAATATTATTTTGATGATTGATTTCATAAGCTAAATCCACATCCTCTGAAATATTAATCAAAAGAGGCAAGATAGAGAAATAGCGTGAAATATAGACCATTTCATCATTTGATAAGCTAGTCACTAGACGGTTTAGACCTTGATAATCTTCCTGCGTTGATAATTCTTTCAACTGCATGATTTTTTCAAAGGTCTCTGGGGCAAGCATATTTTTAGTAATATCTTCCAGCAATTCTGTTAGAATCAATACTTCTTCTTGCACAACACTTTTATTACTATAATTTTCTAATTTTTGAAGAGACATAGACTATCCTTTCTTTATTCTACTTCACAGAAGGTTCATTGGTTGATTTTCCAATTCTCGGTACAACTTAGCGCGTTTTTCACTGGCATCAATATTTAAGACAAAGGCCACTGCCACTGACAAGACTAGAAGACTATTTCCACCCTGGGATAAGAAGGGAAAGGTTACTCCTGTAGATGGAATCAAGCCCGAAATCCCTCCGATATTGACAAATACCTGAACCAACATCATCCCTCCGACACCGAGTGCAACCATGGCATTGAAAGGATTCTCCGCTCGGATACCGACCAAGATAATCCGCAGAATCATGAAAAACAAGAGAGCTAAAATAAGACTGGCACCAACAAAGCCAAATTCTTCAATCACGATAGAAAAGACAAAGTCTGTATGAGCTTCTGGTAAATAACCTCGTTTTTCAATCGAGTTTCCAAGACCTAGACCAAACCAACCGCCATTGACCATGGCAAAATAAGAATTAGATAACTGGTGACCCGCATCCGCACGATCGGCAAAAGGATTAAAAAAGGCACTAAAGCGCTTGGCTACATAGCCAAATACTGGGATTTTTGAAAAAGTCTCAACACCGATTAGGCTGATAGTGGTCAAGATAAAGACAGAAGCGGCAGATACGAGCGCCAGAATGGTTGAAAACCAGCGATAAGCGATTCCACTAACTGTATACATAATCAAGGAAACCAAGACTAAAATAGTCGCATTTCCTAAATCAGGGAAAATTCCCAAACTTCCAATCAGAACTAGGAGAACGAATCGCCAATCATTAAAAGCACGGGGAAGCCATTGATTTTGAGTCAAAACTTGAAAATCATAAATAGCTATTTCTTCTTGCTGTTTGGAGAATCGGTGAGCCAAATACCAAATAATAATGATTTTCAAGTACTCAGCTGGCTGAATAGTTACTCCTGCAACCGAAATCCAACCGTATGCCCCGTTTACGGAAATACCAATAAAACGAGCTAAGAACAATAAAACCATTTCTATCAATATAACTAAAATAATTAGTCGCTCATTTCTCAAAAAATCTAGTCTCAATTTATAAATTAAGGCAATCAGTATCAAACTAACAATCCAAAAGATTCCTTGGTTTCGAACCAATTGCAAGGCGCTCTTGCCTTCTTCAATTAAAATAGCACTGGTGGTCGAATAGACCACAATCAAGCCCAAAATAGATAAAAGCAAGTAGGGAATCAAGATGGAATAATTTAATAAGTGCCTCTTACTAATCTTCATAGTATCACCACTCTACTAGGATACAGACAAATCTGTTCCAAATTCCGTTTTATTTTCTAGTTTTGATTGCTATTATACCATTTTTTCAGAAAGAAAAAAACTCTTACCTTACAATCCTTCGAATTTTACTGTTTTTACAGAATTAAGGCAGAATTTGAAATCCTAAAACCATTTTGAATAAGAGTTGCTTCAACCCATTGACTCCGACGAATTAAGTTGCTTTCGTGAATGCCAAAATCAGCCGCAATTTGTTCATAAGTACGCTATTCTCGCATGTATTGAATAGTTACCATGAGGAGATCGTCTAGGCTTAATTTGGGTTTTCGTCCACTTTTGCGCGTTTACGTTGATAAGCTGTTTTTAACACAGCTAACATCTCTTCAAAAGTCGTGCGCTGAACACCTACAAGGCTCTTGAAACGGCTATCGCTTAATTGCTGACTTGCTTCATCATTCATAGTTTTATTGTATTGTATTTTTGTTTCGCAGAAAGTCTATTATCCCTTTCGTTCAAAGGTTTTTACGCTTTTACAAGCAAAGCTACACACTCCACGTGATGTGTCTGCGGAACTCAAAAGGTTTGGGGAACCTTTTGAGGATTAACTACGTTTCTCCAACAAGCTTACACATTCGACATGATGCGTCTGGGGAAATAGGTCAACCGGCTGTACTTTCTTCAACTCATATCCCAATTCTTGGTAGAGTTTGATATCACGCGCCATGGTTGCGACATTGCAGGAGATATAGGCGATGCGATCAGCTCCTGTTTGGGTACTAGCTTTGATAAAACTCTCGGTGAGTCCTTTTCTTGGTGGATCCACTAGGATAAGGCTTGGTTGAATTCCTTCCTTGAGCCAATTTTTCATAGCATTTTCAGCTGTGTCGCAGACATAGTAGGCGTTAGTAATGCCGTTCAAGCTAGCATTTTTCTTGCTATTTTCAACCGCTTCTGGAATGACTTCAACACCATAAACTTCTTTGACATGTTTCGCAACGGAGAGGCCAATCGTCCCGATACCAGAATAGGCATCAATGACCACATCATCTTCTTTTAATTCAGCAAAGTCAATGGCTGTTTGATAGAGTTTTTCAGCCATTTCAGTATTGACTTGGTAAAATGCTGGTCCAGCGATCTGGTAGTCATTTCCCAACATCTGATCCGTAATATAGTCTTGTCCATAAAGTGTGCGCCATTCCTTACCAAAAATCGCATTGGTATTCTGGTCGTTGATATTTTGCATAACAGACACAATCTCTGGGAACTGCTTAATCAGTTGTTCAATCAATTGGTCAACACGAAAAACTTTGGGACGAGTTGTTACCAAAATAACCATAATTTGACCTGAATAGTGTCCGCGACGCACCACAAGATTACGAATCAAGCCAGACTGCTCCTTTTCATCATAAGGTTTCAAATCATAACGGCGGAGCAAGTCGCGTAGGGCTACTACTAGCTCGTCAATTACAGGATCCTGGATAAAGAAATCTTCCAGTGGCATGAGATCGTGGGAATTCTTACGGAAAAACCCAGTTTCCAAGACACCATTTACTCGACGAACAGGGACCTGTGCCTTGTTGCGGTACTTGATTGGATTTTCCATACCAAGCGTCTCAGCAACCTCTACATCAGCAATCCCAGCAATCTTGTATAGACTATCCTTGACTTGCTTGGTTTTAAACTTGAGCTGTTCTGGATAGGCAAGATGTCCTAAATCCGCGATTCCTGAACGCAGGTAAGCCAAATCTACGTCTTGGTTACGGTGTGGTGACTGGATAAGGTATTCTTCAACCTTCCCAAAACCAATCTTTTTATTAACCTTAAGGACACGCATGAGGATTTTTTCACTCGGTAAAGCATTCTCTACAAAAAAGACCAAACCATCCACCTTGGCAACTCCTGCACCTTCGTGGGTCAAGTCAACAATTTTAACTTCTACAATATCATTTTTCTTTAACATTCTCTTCTCTTTCTATTGGCCGACAAAAAAGACGGCAACGTTACGGTTACCATCTATTATACCATGAAATTTCTTAAGAACCAAAACTCTTGAAGAAGTTGACAATGGCTTGCCAGAGGGCGCTTAGGAAATTACCGCCGTCCTCTAGCGCCTTATCAGCATCAAAGTTAAGGTTGATATTTTTAAAACTGTCGCCAGCTTGTGAAACAATACTTTGTTTAAGGTCATTTAGGGTTTTAGTGAAATCTGCATTGCTGAGGATATCACTCTTTGAGAGATTTAAAGCAAAATTGATGATGATATTGATCTGGTTTCCTGTTATCACCTGATCAAGTTTGTAATTTTTCAAGGTATCTTCAACGATTTTACGGACATCTTCCTCTGTCAGATTTCCTTTGTTTTCTTTAGCTTTGGCGAGTCCTGACTTGATATCAGCTAGGGCAACGTTTAATTTATTAGCATCATAGCCTGTTTTGTCCTTGTTTTCAGCATTAATATCTGACAAAGCCTTCAACTCTTCTTGAGCCAAATCTTTGTTGGCTTGTGGCACCTTGGCTCCATTAGCCTCTAGCGAATAGTAAATCCCTGCTAGGGCGCTCTCACCTGTAACTGGAATAGGTGCTGCTACAGTAATTTTGGCATGTTCCACACCCAAGGTTACGGCTGCGTTTCGGTACATATCCTGGGTCACCTTAGTGATGTTTTCTGGTGTTTCAATCTTGACCTCAAGTGGCGACTTGTCACCTAGTTTTTGAATCTTGGCTGATGAATACAACTGTAAACTAGAGTCATTGGCCACATTCATGATTTTAGAATAGACATCAGGTGTCATGGTCTTGAGTTCTTTGGTGTCTGTGGAGGCATTGTAGCCTAGTTTTTTTAGGGTTTGATTTTTTTGGTCTTCAGATAGAGAAGAACCTAGGACATATTCAGGTTGAACATAGGTTTCGTCAATGACTTTTTGAACATCTGTTGCTGCATGGGCGCTATTCATAGCTGTTACTGCCCACAAGACCGCAGCACTAGTCAGAAAGAGTTTGTTTCTCATAGGGAATTTCCTCCTTTACCTTTCTAGAGTAATATATCTATCTTAAAGAAAACTTATATCAAAAACACCTGGACTAGCCAGATGTCGAAAAGAGAGTGAAACATTTGATGATGTAAAGGTTGAGATGAACCTGTCTAGAATAATAATAGTTTCCTCCATTTACATAAAGTTCAGCACCGTGAAAAATAGAAATGGGATGAATATAACTATAAGTCTTCCCAGTGGTATTGCCAAGCAAGGGAGCAACAGTCTCACGAGAGTACTGTTCGGCCAGAGCCAAGGTGTTTTCCTTGCCATTTTGGGCGATAAAATCGATATAGGCAGGTCCAAAATTATAGGCTTGAACAGCTGTCCAGACATCAACACCCTTCTTCTGGGCTAGATAGAGATTATCTGTCAGAGTTTGAACGCCTTGCCGAATGCTAGAGGCGTTATCATTGATGGTGTTGGTGGAACCACTGGCAGACTCACTAGACTGCATGACGTCGCCTTCTTTTCCTTTTGTTTCGGTATAAATCATAGCGAGCACGAGCTCTTCGTTTGCTGGGGTGTCTTTTTCACTCAAGATTTCGCGCACCATGGGTTGATAGGTCATGACTTGCTTGACATCTTGATGAACGCGGTAAGCTTTATAGCCAGCAAAAAGGAAGACTGCTAGTACAAGCACTCTTCGAATTCGTTTAAACATTATTTACTTTGGATATCCTCGATATTTTTGATTAAGATAGAGTAGGTTCCATTATCATTTTGGATAAACTCAACAGACTCGGCGTCTTGATAGACGTTATTGGGAACGATGAGCTCAATTCCATTTGACAAGGAAAGTTTTTGGTTTTCAAACTTTTTAAGCTGGCGACTGGCATCAATTTCATCAAACTGAACTGGCTCTGGTACCGCTTCTTTGACTTGGTCAATAAAGCTTAGACGAGCTGTCAGATTGTTGTCAAACAGGTCATTGGCCAATTTTTCAGGTGATAATTCATTGCTTTCTTCCAGATTGTTGAAAATCGCTGATTTGACCTTGGATTGAAATTGAAAATCATCTGTGTTAAAAGTCTCAGCAATTCTCTGGGCCGTTTTTTCCAGCTCCTTGATGGATCTCTTAGGAGAAATCTTAGGAGCGACAGCAAGAAGATTATCTGAAAAATAGTTCAAAAAAGTCCCGTTGTACTTAATTCGTTTTTCAATCAAGTGATACTTACGACTCTGAAGATTGACCACCAAGGCCTCGTCAGCACCCGTTCCAAATCCAGGCAGGTTATTCTGAGTCAGCTTGATTGGATTGTCAACTTCTCCACCGAGGTGGGTCAGGGTCTCACGCAGGGCAATTCTCAAGAAAGCGAAATGTTCCACGCCTTCTTTAGAAAATTGCACAAAAATCAAGTCATTGGTCTTGAGATTTTCTGAAATGCTGAACTCCTCTTTCCAGAGATTAGCCAGCGTCACTGATGTCTCCAACAAATCGTCTGTGATATGATTGAAGAAGGGATTTTCTTCCTCGAAAATCCCAGTCTTGGCTTCATCTGAATACACACGTTCAATTTTTCTACGCAGGTATTCTTCGATTTTTGGAGTAATATTGAGAAGCTTATCCGCTAGGAACAGCTCGGTATCATCCGGACTGAACTGGTGAATAATGGCTTTCTTAATATAAATGTCCATAAAAGTTTTAGTCCTCGTATAATGGGAAGGCATCTGTCAATTCTTTGACTGCACTTCTCACTTCTTCTAAGACAGCCTCATTTTCTGCATTTTTAAGGGTTTTAATGATCAATTCAGCCACTTTGCGACTTTCTTCTTCACCAAATCCACGCGCAGTAATGGCTGCAGATCCGATACGAATCCCACTTGTCTTGAATGGTGACAAGGTTTCGTAAGGAATTGAATTTTTATTTAGGGTAATATTGACTTCATCCAGCAAGTTTTGAGCAACTTTTCCGTTTTCTACAACCTTAGTCACATCCACTAGGAAGAGATGGTTTTCAGTCCCACCAGAAATGATACGGAAATCAGGATCTTGCAAGAAGACTTCTACCATAGCCTTGCTGTTTTTGATGACATTGGCAGCGTATTCCTTGAAAGCCGGATCTAATATCTCTTTAAAGGAAACAGCCTTAGCGGCCACAACATGCTCCAAAGGACCGCCCTGAATACCAGGGAAAATAGCTGAATTGATCTTCTTAGCTAGGTCTTCATCATTAGTCAAAATCAAACCACCACGTGGTCCACGAAGGGTTTTGTGGGTCGTTGTTGTGGTGATATGAGCGTATGGTACTGGGCTTGGGTGAAGACCAGCAGCAACCAAACCAGCGATATGAGCCATATCTACCATGAGCTTAGCTCCAACAGCATCTGCGATTTCACGGAATTTTGAAAAGTCGATAATTTGAGAATAGGCTGAAGCACCTGCTACGATCAATTTTGGTTTTACTTCTTGGGCTTGTTTCAAGATAGCATCAAAATCCAAGAGTTCCGTTTCAGGGTCAACACTGTAAGAAACAAAGTTGTA
Organism: Streptococcus parapneumoniae; assembly: GCF_037076355.1. Lineage (NCBI taxonomy): Bacteria > Bacillati > Bacillota > Bacilli > Lactobacillales > Streptococcaceae > Streptococcus > Streptococcus parapneumoniae. Next base: position 1,300,492 of record NZ_AP026968.1, read on the forward strand.
GGTTTGACCTGAGAAACTAACTGGAGCTCCGTGGGTCAAGTGTCCACCTGCTGCCAAATCCATTCCCATAACGGTATCACCTGGCTCAATCAAGGCCATGTAAGCCGCACAGTTGGCTTGGCTTCCTGAGTGAGGTTGGACATTAGCGAATTTAGCGCCGAAAATTTCTTTTGCACGTTCAATAGCTAGACTTTCTACCACATCTACCACATCAGTTCCACCATAGTAACGGCGTCCTGGGTAACCTTCGGCGTATTTATTCGTCAAGATAGACCCTTGAGCTGCCATAATAGCCTTGGAAACTACGTTTTCCGAAGCAATCAACTCAATGTTGTTTTGTTGTCGTTCTTCTTCTTTGGCAATGGCATTCCAGAGATCAGCATCATATGCTTTAAAATCATCTTTGTCAAAAATCATAGGTCTTCTCCTTTTATTGTGTGACTAGTCCATTAGTTTAATTTTCTTATTAGAAAATCAAACTAAAAGATGCGAATAAACCGTTTCTGCATTTTATCACAAGTATAACCAACTTTTTCATAAAATGCATGAGCACCCAGACGATGATCGGCAGAGTTTAAGCGGATAAACCCATAACCACGTCTTTTTGCTTCTTGATCCAACCCTTGTAATAAGCTTTTACCAATACCTTGACCTTGCGCTTGAGGTGAAACTGCCAAAGCTAGAATATTAAATCCTGCTTTAGAATAAAGTGATTCATAGACCTCAGCGTGGACATATCCAAGTAAGACCTGACTAACTGCATCCTCATAGCCAAGTAGGAAATGATGGGAATCCTGAGACAGTCTAGCTAGTTGACTAGCTGTGTCCTCTGGACTAAAAGAATAGCCCAAAGCCTCTTGGTTGATGTCACAAATAGCTTTCACATCTGTTTCTCTTAAATTTCTTAGCATTTCATGCCTCCTCAAAAGAAATCTCTGGCAACCGAGCAAGAATATCTTCTCGCTTAATGGCCCCTTGGCGTAAGATTTTCACCTTGTCTCCAGACAAATCCAAAATAGTTGAATCCTGTCCAGTTAGAAAAGCATCGTCTTCCAGCCCCAGAACCTCTTGGTCAAAATCCTTCAAAATTTGATCAAAGGTCACTCCACTTTCCTGACCTGAAATATTGGCAGACGGTCCAATCAGGGGTCCTGTCATTCGAATTAAATCCAGTGTGATAGGGTGACTGGGCATCCGAAATCCAACAGTCGCGAGGCCAGAATTGACCCAATAGGGAACTCGGTCATTAGCTTCGAGAATAATGGTCAAAGGACCTGGCAAAAAGGTCTCTACAAGTTTTTGTAGATAAGTTGGCTGATTCTTTGAAAAGTGCAAGATGTCCTCGAGAGAATCGATATTGAGATTGAGTGCCTTGTCTCTAGGACGACGTTTGAGTTGGTAAACATGGTTAACTGCCTTTTCATCTAAGGCCTTAGCAAAAAGACCATAAACAGTCTCTGTAGGCAGAACAACAGCTCCACCCTTTTCCAACTCTTGCCTAATCCTGTCCATCATCAACCACAACCATCCTATCTTGACCAAATTGATCCTTAAGCGTTCTTACACGTTTTTCAGGAAGATGCTTCCTAAAAAGTTCAGGAACACTTTGACCTTGCTTGTATCCAATTTCAAGGTAAATCTTACCACCATCTTTGAGATAGTCTTTTGCATCTTCCGCAATTCTACGGTAAATAGCTAGGCCATCCTCGTCTGCAAAGAGAGCTAGATGAGGCTCCGAATGCAAAACATTCAAGCCTACCTCTGACTCATCTTCACGAGAGATATAGGGTGGATTGGAAACAATTATATCATATTTTTCAGAAATTTCTGTAAAACAGTCAGATTTTTTTAAAAATATTTGAAGATTTTGCTTTTTAGCATTTTCGTTAGCTACATCTAAAGCATCTTGGGAAATATCTGCTGCTATCACTGACCAAGCTGGTCTGTTTTTTGCTAGAGCGAGAGCAATAGCTCCACTACCTGTTCCAATATCCAGAACTGAAAGATTTGTCTCAGGATTTTCAGCTAAGATAAGCTCCACCAACTCCTCTGTCTCTGGACGAGGAATCAAAACCCGCTCATCCACTTTTAACTGCATTCCATAAAAATCTGCCTGTCCGATGATATACTGTGCTGGTTTATGAGCTGCTAACTGTTGGAAAATTTCTTTTACAAATAATTCTTCCTCTTCCGTCACTTCCTGCTGGAGGGCAAAAACAAAGTCTGTAAACGTGAGGTCTTTCAGACTACGATAGACAAAAGAGAGGCTTTCTGCTTCCTCTCCTTTTCTTATCAACTCTTCTTCAAAATCTGAAAATAATTGAGCTAATTTCATTATTTGTTTAATTCTTCTAATTTTTGCGTTTGGTCATAGAGCACCAAGGCATCCACAACTTCATCCAACTTACCAGACAAAATGGTATCTAGTTTTTGGAGGGTCAAGCCGATACGGTGGTCCGTGACACGGTTTTGTGGGAAGTTATAAGTACGAATCCGTTCTGAACGGTCACCAGTACCGATTGTCGACTTACGCTCAGCGTCTTGTTCATCTTGTGCAATCTGAGCAAAGTGGTCAGCAACACGCGCACGAATGATTTTCATGGCCTTCTCACGGTTCTTCTGCTGGGTACGTTCTTCCTGCATCTCAACCTTGATATTGGTTGGCAAGTGAACGATACGAACGGCAGTCGCAACCTTATTGACGTTCTGTCCACCAGCACCAGAGGCGTGATAGATGTCGACACGAAGGTCTTTGGGATCAATGTCGTATTCAACTTCTTCAACTTCTGGCATAACAAGAACTGTCGCTGTCGAAGTATGAACACGGCCTTGGCTTTCTGTCACAGGAACACGTTGCACACGATGGGCACCTGATTCGTACTTAAGCTTAGAGTATACAGACTGACCTGAAACCATGGCAACCACTTCTTTGAAACCGCCAACACCGTTCATAGAAGCCTCCATGACTTCAAAGCGCCAGCCTTGGGCTTCCGCATACTTTTGATACATGGTCAGAAGGTCACCAGCGAAAAGAGCTGCTTCATCTCCACCAGCGGCACCACGGATTTCAAGAATGATATTCTTATCATCGTTTGGATCTTTAGGAAGGAGCAAGATTTTCAGTTTTTCTTCGTATTCTTCTTTTTCAGCCTTGGCATCTTTGAGTTCTTGCTTGGCCATTTCTTCCAAGTCAGCATCTCCACCTGATTCCTTAATCATTTCTTCAGCGTCAACGATGTTTTGAAGGACTTGTTTGTACTCACGGTAGGCTGTTACGGTATCACGAGTTGAAGCTTCTTCTTTTGAAAGCTCCATAAAACGTTTGGTGTCAGAGACCACATCCGGGTCACTCAGCAATTCTCCTAATTCTTCATAACGGTCTTCTACAGCTTGTAGTTGATCATAGATGTTCATTTTTCTTCATTCTCCTTATTGATTTCAGGCGCAAAATAATGTTTACGGCAAACCGAGATATAGGTTTCATTACCACCGATCTGGATCTGTTCTCCATCATAAACGGGCAGTCCATCCTGTGTTCGCAAAACCATAGTCGCCTTTTTCTTACAATACTGACAGATGGTCTTGATTTCGTCAATCTTATCTGCTAAGAGCAAGAGATATTTGGAACCTTCGAATAGTTCATTGCGAAAGTCATTTTTCAAACCAAAGGCCATGACGGGTATGTCTAACTCGTCTACAACACGAGCTAGGTCATAAACATGATGACGTTTGAGAAACTGGGCTTCATCGACCAAAACACAGTATGGTTTCTCAGGTAAATCTCGGATAAATCCAAAAATATCTGTTGACTCCTCAATTGCAATGGCAGGGCGTTTCATGCCAATACGACTCGACACATAGCCAACACCGTCACGAGTATCCAGAGCCGAGGTCATAATCACAACACTTTTCCCCTGCTCCTCATAGTTATAGGCCACCTTGAGAATCTCGATTGTCTTTCCAGAGTTCATGGTCCCATAACGATAATACAACTGTGCCATGTTTCTTGCTTCACGTCCATTTCTAAATTTTTGCTACATTCTAGTATATCATAATTTTCTTAAGCTTTAAACGGCAAAATGTGGTAAAATAGAAGAAATCAAAAACTAGTGGAGGAAGCTATTATGCCATTTGTACGCATCGATTTATTTGAAGGACGCACGCTCGAGCAAAAGAAAGCTCTTGCTAAGGAAGTAACAGAAGCTATTGTCCGTAACACTGGAGCCCCTCAATCTGCTGTCCATGTCATCATCAACGACATGCCAGAAGGAACTTACTTCCCACAAGGGGAAATGCGCACCAAATAAGCTAGCTTAAGCAGAATTGCTTAGGCTTTTTCAATCCCCAAGTAGCATCCATTGAAGAAATAGTTCAAATTTGTTACAATTTGAAAAGAGACTTGGAAAAATTTCCAAGAAAAGAGCTATTTATTAAAGGAAACATTATGATTACACGTGAATTTGATACCATCGCTGCTATCTCTACTCCATTAGGTGAAGGAGCTATTGGTATTGTCCGCCTGAGCGGAACAGAAAGTTTTGCTATTGCGCAAAAAATATTCAAAGGAAAAGACTTGACCAAGGTTACCAGCCACACTCTCAACTATGGACATATCGTCGATCCTCTGACTGGTAAAATCATGGATGAAGTTATGGTCGGGGCCATGAAGTCTCCAAAGACCTTCACTCGTGAGGATATTATCGAGATTAACACCCACGGTGGGATTGCGGTGACCAATGAAATTCTCCAACTAGCTATCCGTGAAGGAGCTCGATTGGCAGAACCTGGTGAATTTACCAAACGTGCCTTTTTAAACGGTCGCGTGGATTTGACACAGGCCGAGGCAGTGATGGATATCATCCGTGCCAAGACTGACAAGGCCATGAACATTGCAGTTAAGCAATTAGACGGCTCCCTTTCTAACCTCATTAACAATACCCGTCAAGAAATCCTTAACACACTTGCCCAAGTTGAGGTTAATATCGACTATCCTGAGTATGACGATGTTGAAGAAGCGACTACTGCTGTGGTCCGAGAAAAGACAATGGAGTTTGAGCAATTGCTAACCAATCTCCTTAGAACAGCCCGTCGAGGTAAAATTCTTCGAGAAGGAATTTCAACGGCTATCATCGGACGCCCCAACGTTGGAAAATCCAGCCTCCTCAACAATCTCTTGCGTGAGGACAAGGCTATCGTTACAGACATTGCTGGTACTACACGTGATGTCATCGAAGAATACGTCAACATTAACGGTGTTCCTCTAAAATTGATTGACACAGCTGGTATTCGTGAAACGGATGACATCGTGGAACAAATCGGAGTTGAGCGTTCAAAAAAAGCCCTTAAGGAAGCTGACTTGGTTCTACTGGTGCTAAATGCCAGTGAACCACTAACCTCCCAAGACCGCCAACTCCTAGAAATCAGTCAGGATACTAATCGCATTATTCTACTTAATAAAACAGACCTGCCTGAAGCGATTGAAACTTCAGAACTACCTGAAGACGTTATTCGTATTTCAGTCCTTAAAAACCAAAATATCGATAAGATTGAAGAGAGAATCAACAACCTCTTCTTTGAAAATGCTGGTTTGGTTGAGCAAGACGCAACTTACTTGTCTAACGCCCGTCACATTTCCCTGATTGAAAAAGCAGTTGAAAGCCTACAAGCTGTTAACCAAGGTCTTGAACTGGGGATGCCTGTTGATTTACTTCAAGTTGACTTAACTCGTACTTGGGAAATCCTCGGAGAAATCACTGGGGATGCTGCTCCTGATGAACTCATCACCCAACTCTTTAGCCAATTCTGCTTAGGAAAATAAGAAAAATCCATGATCGTTCTTGCGGTCATGGATTTTATTGTCTTATTAGTAATCTGGTCTTAAGACACCTGTTACAGTTGCCTTAGTCGCTTCGTAGTCGCCATCTACGACAACCTTGATAATGCGTTTAGCATCTTCTTCTGGTGCTGGAACAAGAGGTAGACGAGTTGGTCCAGCTTCAAATCCCATATAGTTAAGAACTGCCTTAACTGGAGCAGGACTTGGATACGAGAAGAGGGCATTGACCTTAGGAATGAACTTGCGCTGAATAGCTGCAGCTTTCTTCATATCACTTTCTGCAATGGCAGTAAACATCTCGTGCATTTCATCCCCATTTGTATGAGAGGCAACAGAAATAACCCCGTCAGCACCAAGGTTCATAGCATGGAAAGCATCTCCATCCTCACCAGTATAGACCAAGAACTCTTCTGGTTTGTGCTCAATCAAGTAAGCCATATTTGCTAAACTAGTACATTCTTTGACACCGATGATATTTGGATGGTCAGCCAAACGAAGCATGGTTTCTGGAGTCAATTCGACAACCACACGACCTGGAATATTATAGATAATAATTGGTAGGTCAGAAGCATCTGCAATGGCTTTAAAATGCTGATACATTCCTTCTTGAGAAGGTTTGTTGTAGTAAGGAACAATAGCAAGACCAGCAGCAAAACCGCCGAATTCCGCTACTTCTTTGACAAATTCGATAGAGTCACGCGTATCATTGGTACCTACACCCGCAATCAAAGGAACGCGTCCATTGACAATCTTTTGTACAGCTGCAAAGAGTTGCAACTCCTCATCATGGGTCAAGGTTGGACTCTCAGCAGTCGTTCCAGCTAGAAGAATGCCGTCTGTATGATGGGCCAATAAATGCTCAATCAAGGCTGGAATGGCATCAAAGTTAATGGAACCATCCTCGTGAAAGGGGGTAATAAAGGCTGTGATGATTTTACACTCTTTTAAATCTTGATAAGACATGAAAACACCTCTCTATTTCAAAGAAGGAGTTCATCTGAACTCCTAAACGATATGACTATTTTAATTCAAATTTCAATTCGGCAGTTGGACGAACCAAGCCACGTTCGTGCAAAGTTTCAGCAATCTGAACTGAGTTCCAAGCAGCACCTTTGAGAAGGTTATCTGAAACAACCCACATGTGAATTCCTTTTTCTGCATCCAAGTCTTTACGGATACGACCAACAAAGGTATCGCGTGAACCAACTGCATTGATGGCTTGCGGATAGATTTGATGAGCTACATCATCTTCGAGAACAGCACCCGGGAAGGCTGCGATAGCTGCTTTGACTTCTTCAATTGGAGCCACTTCTTTTGTTTCGATATAAACTGACTCAGAGTGAGCTGACAAGACTGGAATACGCACACATGTTGCAGATACTGCAATGCTATCATCTTCCATAATTTTCTTAGTTTCCTTGGTCATCTTCATCTCTTCGTAAGTGTAATCATTGTCAGTGAAGACATCGATTTGTGGAAGAGCATTAAAAGCGATAGGATAATGTTTCTTGTCACCACCTGAAGGCAAGATTTCGGCATGCAAATCACGTGGGTTTACACCATCATTCAAGACTTCACGAAGTTCACGTTGTGTTTCAAGAATCGCTCCCATACCAGCACCTGAGACGGCTTGGTAAGTTGAAACGATGATACGATCCAAGCCCCATTTTTGGCGAACTGGCTCAAGAGCTACCATCATTTGGATTGTTGAACAGTTAGGGCAAGCAATAATCCCGTTGTGGGCATCAAGTGCGTGAGCATTGACCTCTGGAACAACCAAAGGAACGTCTGGATTTTGACGGAAGTAAGATGTATTATCTACTACTACCGCTCCAGCTTTAACTGCGTATGGTGCATACTTAGCTGATGTAGAACCACCTGCTGAAAAGAGAGCAATGTCAACTCCTTCAAAAGCTGTTTCAGTCGTTTCTTCAATCGTAATATCTTGGTCTTTAAATTTTAAAGTCTTGCCTGCTGAACGTGCAGAAGCAAGTAAATGAATTTTATCGATTGGAAGTGTTGATTCTTCCAACATTTTTATCATCTGAGCACCGACAGCACCTGTCGCGCCGACTACAGCAACTGTATATCCCATAAATAACCTCTTTCGGAATTTTCTAAAAATTTCTATAATAGAAGTATTATACTACTTTTTCCATGAATTGCAAAGCTTTTTCATCATTTTTTGAAAAATAAAAGTCCCCAGTCGCTAGACTAGGGACTAAGAGGCATCTTCATGTGATGAGCAGGTTCACACAACTCATCAAGGTCCGCTCCTGCGTTATGACCTCCTTATGCTCAATAGTAGTCCGAAGACTACCTATCGACTCATCGCATCTACTATTCTACTAAAGAGAATGACTTTTGTCAACAGCCAAAACGCTTTAACTTCATTTATACAGGTCAATAAGAAAAACCTTAGTCTCCCAAGGTCATTTTGTTTCTATCATGCTAATTGCCGGGATTGAACCGGCGACCTCATCCTTACCATGGATGCGCTCTGCCAACTGAGCTAAATCAGCTTACTCAAGAAGTATACTATAATCAGAAAAACTTGTCAAGTTTCCTTAGAAATTTTCTATAAGAAAAAGCCAGATAAAGGCTACCTAGCTTGTCCTGTTCTATTTGCTCAAATCGATTCGACGACCAATTTTACCAATAATAATCGCTCCAATAATCAATGAAGCAAATTCACCGATCCCTGTTGTAAACCAAGTAAGGAAGAATGGTAATTCTGCTACAATATTTAACTCTGCAGCGATAGTAAACATGGAAATTGAAAAGAGGATTGAAAAGAAGAAATGATCTTTTCGAATCAATCCGTTAAAGAGGTAATCCTTGCTGTATTTTGCAAAAAGCCAAACACCTAAACTGAGGAATACCAAGGTTGATCCACCACCAACAAAGACATCTAGTAGTCCGAAGCTAAAGAAATTAGCAATCATACAACCGATAGTAACTCCGATGATGTACTTAGGATTGTAAAAAGCCATAAAGTTCATCATTTCTGAAATACGGAACTGATAAGCACCATAGCTAATGGCATTTAGAGGTGGTGTGACAGTTAAAACGACATAGATAGCAGCAACGATTGCAATGTCTGCAACATCACGAATAGTTAATTTTTTCATCTTTTCTCCTTTAGCGGGTTATCCGCGTGTAATATGCTTGGTGAAAGAAGCTAAGCACCAAGGGTTGCTTTATTCAACCTTACTAGTATAGCACAATAGCCTGCTTTATGCTATACTTAAAGCATGAAAATTCGTATTCAAAAATTTTTTAACAATGAAATCTTAGCCTATCTCTTTTTTGGCCTTACAACAACTCTAGTTTCGATTCTCTCACGACTAGTCATTTATCAACTAAGTCATCAGGAACTCCTTGCTACTGCCCTAGCAAATATTATTGGTATTCTATTTGCCTTTATCACAAATGATAGGCTTGTATTTAAGCAAGCAAGGAAGAAGCGACTTATCCGTTTAGTGAAATTTTTTCTTGCCCGCCTTTCTACTTTTCTGTTAGACTTGCTCTTTACTTTTCTGTTTGTGACTCAATTCCCTCATATCATAGGGCAATTCGTAAATGAAAATCTTGATAAAGTAAATGCAATCGAAACGATAATTGCACAATTATTGATAATTATTCTTAATTACATTTTAAGCAAGGTCTATGTTTTTAACAAATAGAACTTCTGAGCATCTATCTTGCAAGCTTTTCTTAATTAATATATAATAAATAGTAAAAATTTTTGAAAGGATATTATGAAAATGTTAAAAGATCTTAAAGCATTTTTGCTTCGTGGTAATGTTGTTGACCTTGCTGTCGGTGTGATCATTGCCTCTGCTTTTGGTGCTATCGTAACTTCACTTGTAAACGACATTATCACTCCTCTTATTTTAAATCCCGCTTTGAAAGCTGCTAAAGTCGAACGTATCGCTCAACTTTCTTGGCATGGAGTCGGCTATGGTAACTTTTTAAGTGCTATTATCAATTTTATCTTTGTCGGTACCGCCCTCTTCTTTATTATCAAGGGTATTGAAAAAGCACAGAAACTGACTGGTATAAAGGAAGAAAAAACTGACGAAAAAAAACCAACCGAATTGGAAGTCCTTCAAGAAATCAAAGCTCTTCTTGAGAAAAAATAATCGTTTAAAAGGATCTAGCACAAAGCTAAATCCTTTTTTCTTTACTCTTTGGGTAACTTGCCTGCTTTTTCTAACATCTTCTTAATAAGATAAGGCATCTTGACATTCTCCCGACCTTTTTTCTCAATCAATTTTTTCACAAATTCTGGCATTTGTAAATCTTCAGATTCAGCCAAAATGTTTTTCGTCTCGTCTGAAGGAACTAACTCATCAAAGGTTTCTTCTTCTGGGAGAAATTCCTTAAACTCTTGATCTTCATTGGCTCTGACTGTACTAATCAAGGCATCAATCAAACGAGAATCCGTATTTGGCATTGGTGGTCGATGGTAGTTCACACCCAATTCTTGACACAAGTCATAACATTCCACATCGTTGTCAAACAAGACTTCAATATGCTCACTAATGAAGCTGATAGGAACAAAAATATAATGGTCTGGATGTTCTGTCTGTTCTCTGAGATACTCCAAAACATCTGGTTTAATCCATGGAATCCCGATATCACTCTCACTTTGCCAAGTGTTAGTATATTGCTCTGAACTCAAGCCTAGTTTTTCAGCAACTAACTTGCTATTTTCGAAAATTTGGTCAATATATGGGTCACCAAAATCCAAGGCAAAAATGGGCACACTGTGAGCTGAAAAGATGACTTTAAAGCTATCCTGCTTTACTTCTTCTTTTAAAATTTTACCAATTTCATCTGCCCAATAGTTTAAGAGCGCTTCTTCTTGATACCAGTCCTTAATAACTAAAAATTGAATTTGCTTGCTTTCTAAAAATTTTTCATAGCCCATGACAGAGTAAAAAGAATAATGAGGCTCCAAAATCAAACAAATACATTGCTCGATTCCGTCTGCTTCCATCTGACCAATCACATCTGGGATAAAAGGTCTAGAAAACTTATTAGCAAAATAGACACTATATTCATTTCCTAGCCTAGCTTCTACCAAGGCAACTTCTTCACGAGTAATTCTTTGCAGAGGCGTGCCTCCAATTCGTACATAATTATCATAGAGAGTTTGAATCTCGTGGTCTTGAGGTCTCACTCCACGACGAATATTTGTGAAAAAATCAGCTACACCTTCAAAGGTAATCTCTTCTGGCGAACCGAATGTCATCATTAAAATTGCTTTTTTCATAACTGCTTCCTTGTGATGTTTTTATCAAGTTTATTTTATCATTTATCCATTAATAAGTAAACGCCAACATAGCGAATTTCCCGAACTTCTGTCTTTTGTTTTTCTCTTCTTTCTATGATACAATGGAAAAAATGAATTCAAAAGGAGTTTTTTATGACTTATCCAAATCTCTTGGACCGCTTCTTGACTTACGTTAAGGTCAACACGCGCTCTGATGAACACTCTACTACTACTCCAAGTACGCAGAGTCAGGTTGACTTCGCAACCAATGTTCTTATTCCTGAAATGAAACGTGTTGGATTACAAAATGTTTATTATCTACCAAATGGTTTTGCAATTGGGACCTTACCAGCCAATGATCCATCTTTAACACGTAAAATTGGCTTTATATCTCACATGGATACTGCTGACTTTAATGCCGAAGGAGTCAATCCACAGGTAATTGAAAACTACGATGGTGGTGTGATTGAACTTGGAAATTCTGGTTTCAAACTCGATCCATCTGACTTTAAGAGTCTTGAGAAATATCCAGGACAAACGCTTATCACAACCGATGGAACAACCTTGCTGGGGGCTGATGACAAGTCAGGAATTGCTGAGATTATGACTGCCATTGAATATCTAACTGCTCATCCTGAAATCAAACACTGTGAAATTCGTGTTGGTTTTGGTCCAGATGAAGAAATCGGTGTTGGTGCCAATAAATTTGATGCAGAAGATTTTGATGTGGATTTTGCCTACACTGTTGATGGTGGCCCATTAGGTGAGCTTCAGTACGAGACCTTCTCAGCAGCTGGTGCTGAATTGCATTTCCAAGGCCGTAATGTCCACCCTGGTACTGCCAAAGGGCAAATGGTCAACGCCCTTCAGCTAGCAATTGATTTTCACAATCAACTTCCAGAGAATGACCGACCTGAGTTAACGGATGGTTACCAAGGGTTCTACCATCTTATGGATGTAACAGGTAGTGTTGAGGAGGCAAGTGCTAGCTACATCATTCGCGATTTTGAAAAAGATGCCTTTGAATCGCGTAAAGCAGCTATGCAGTCTATCGCTGATAAGATGAATCAAGAATTTGGTAGCGACCGTGTTACCCTAAACTTGACAGATCAGTACTACAATATGAAAGAAGTCATTGAAAAAGATATGACTCCAATTACCATTGCTAAAGCCGTTATGGAAGATCTGGGTATCACTCCTATTATCGAACCAATCCGTGGAGGGACAGACGGCTCTAAGATTTCCTTTATGGGAATCCCAACTCCCAATATCTTTGCTGGTGGCGAGAACATGCACGGTCGTTTTGAATACGTCAGCCTTCAGACTATGGAACGTGCAGTTGATACAATTATTGGCATCGTAGCTTATAAAGACTAAAAAGACGAGGTAGCTCAGCTACTTCGCCTTTCTTTTTATTCTGCTGGTTTTTCTTGATTTCCAGTAGCTGTAGAAGATTCTGTTGTTTCATTTTTTGAAGTTGATTCAACAGGTTTAGAATCTCTTGTATTGGTTGGTTTGTTTTCGTCGCTAGCAGTTTCACTGTTAGATTCTGCAGTTGCGTTTGGTTGGTTCTCAGCACTGGTATTATCACCATTTGCCTCGGCATTTCTTGCTGGACTTGTTTCTTCACTTGCGCTAGCTTTTGACTGGATTTGGTGATTCAAAACTAGAATAGCTTTTGTCAATTCAAGTAAAGCTGCTTTGTCTTTACTCTTAGCAGAAAGTTGATCTAGTAATGCATCCACTTTATCAAAGTCATCATCAGAACCATTATTACTTTCTAAATAAGAGTGAAGCGATATGAGAATATCGTAGAGTTTTTGATAGAGTACAAGTGTCTGAGGATCTTGTTCAGCATTTTCCTTCTCTTGTTGAAGGGCGCTAGCGATACGAGTCAAGACATCTTTTACCTGGCTATTTACTTCATCCAAGTCTGCATCAGCCTTGTTTGTGGCAGCTTTGAGATTTTCTACTTCTTCTGCCAAGAATTGTCTGATTCCTTCTTCTTGGATTTGCTCCAAGAGTTGATTTGCCTTGCTCAAGAGGCTTTCTACTTCTTCCTTGCTAACATGATTGACATGCTCTTCTTTTTTAAGATCAGGATAAAGATCTTTCAAAAATTCATAAATCGCTTGCTTAGCAGATTGGTTATCAACTGTTTCTTTATCTAGAACTGTTTCATTTACTTTTGTAGAAGCTGGCTGATTTTTCAAAGCCTCTTCTACTTCTTGTTTTGTTTGATAAATGCTTGGGAACAGTTTATTCAAGTCCACAGCCTTACGGAAGGATTGGGATTGATATAAAGTAAAAGTCAAATTAGCTACTTTATTACGAAGCTCATCACTTAAACGACCATCATTTACATTCTCATAGAAGTACTTGATATATTCCACTGTTGTATCGCCAGTACGATCATTAAAGTCTTGAAGAGCTTGAAGTTGTGATTCAACCGCTGCTAAACCAGCCTCATCTTTAGCCAACTTAGCTTCCTGGAGTCGAACGAGAAGGTCTTTCTTAGGAAGTCCATAAGTGTCTGTATCTAGCGTATTGATTTTATCAATCAAGGATTGATATTTCTTATCTAAAGCACTTGTTTCAACAGGTTTGACACTTTCATCAATATGGATATATTGCTTATCAAAGAGATCAAGTGTCGCAAGATAACCTGCTGTAGAGTTAGTTGCTAGTTTCTTCATATTTTCAGTAAACTGTCCTAAGGCTAACTCAATCTGTCTTTGTTTGATTGGATCGTCTTTATAGACGTTTCGACTTTCAGCAAGAAGTTGATCTACTTTTGCTAAAACTGTTTTCTCATCAAAGGCCCCAGGCTGATAGTTGGATTTCAGGGCTGGAATCTTGTTTTTCAAGGCTACTTCATAGCCCTTAGTTTGAACCTTGATGTAGTGATTGTGGTCTCCATGAGGGATCACAAAACTGCCGTTTTCAACCTGCAAACGATAAGGTGATACGCGATCACGTAAGGCAGTCGTATAAAGTTCATTTAGGAAATCAAGTTCAGGATTTCCAGTTTGGAGTGGAAGTCGAACGTGTTCCTTACGAACAGCATAGGGATGGATATGAGTTGGATCGTAGGCTTGGTCAGGATTATTAAATACAAAGAAACCTTTTGAAATTCTAATAGCTTCAAGTGGAACCCCATAGGTCTTAGAAATATAAGCTATTTTTTCTTCATCACTAGCATCTTTAGAGAATGATTCAACAGATTTTGCAAGTGGTTGAACAGGCTCTGCATCATGATGTGTTTTCAAATGATCCTGAGCTTCCTTAATTTGTTCTGGTGTCAAGTCCTTCTTGAAGAAGTAATGATTGTGGTCTCCGTGACTCATGACAAATCCTTGATCATCCTCACTAATGACACGATCGGCATCAAAACCGTGATCGTGATCTTCACCATGATGGTGGTCATGCTCATCGCCATCGTGATCGTCATCATGAGCTGGATTTGGTGTAGCTGTATTTGCCCCTTTCAAGTGGTCTTGCGCTGCCTTAATTTGCTCTGCTGACAAGTCCTTCTTGAAGAAATAATGATTGTGGTTACCATGACTCATAATAAAGCCTTGCTCATCTTCAGCAATAATACGATTGGCATCAAAGCCGTGTCCACCTTCTTCATGTTCCTCATGTGAAACACTAGGATTGGCTGCAAGAGACGGCGAAGGTGCTACTAGACCATTGTTTGGAAGAGTCGGTTGCCCAATTACGGTCGATTTTGGAATGTAATGGAAATGATCACCATGTCTTACAATATAAGCTGTTGCTGTTTCCTCGACAATATCTTTAGGATTAAAGATATAACCATCAGATGTTGAAGAGATAGGCTTATTTGTAAGTAATGAGGCATGATTCAAAGTAGATGGACTACTTGAAAGACTTCCTAGACTAGACGCTGCTTCATGAGGTTTTTCATTTGTAGAGACCGTAGAACCAGTTCCACCGATAGGCACCATTCTAGCAATCTTTTCTTCTAAAGGAGAGAGTTTGCTGTAAGGAATAAAGTGATAATGGTCGCCATGTGGAATCGCAACTCCATTTGGTGTACGACTGATAATCTTAGCAGGGTCAAAGACCAAGCCATCTGATTCACTGTAACGTTGGTCGCTAGGTAAATCATAGAGTTCTTTCAATAGACTCTGGAGATTTTCAGCTTTATTTGCTGGCTTGCTAGTTGAGCCTTGTGCTACAGATTGCGTGTTATTGTCACTAGCTGTTGAAGAATAGCTTAACTGGCTCGGTTGCGTATTTTTCCCAGCTAAATAAGCTTTTGCTGCTGCTAATTCACTAGCAGACAAATCACTTTTTGGAATGTAGTGATAGTGACCTCCGTGAGGAACGATATAAGCATCACCCGTATCTTCGATAATATCAGCTGGATTAAAGACATAACCATCATCTGTCGTATAACGTCCCTGAGACCTTGCTACAGCGACATCTGAGCTGACCTTCTCATTATCTTTGACATGTTCTTGTTTTTGACGATTGATTTCATCTTTGGTTCGAATATTATCAGCATGAGCTGCATCTTTCAGGTAGACATAATATTTTCCATCGATCTT
Source organism: Streptococcus parapneumoniae (assembly GCF_037076355.1). NCBI lineage: Bacteria > Bacillati > Bacillota > Bacilli > Lactobacillales > Streptococcaceae > Streptococcus > Streptococcus parapneumoniae. The sequence continues at coordinate 1,316,183 of NZ_AP026968.1, forward strand.
GATGATATAACCACCCTTGACCTCATTGACAATATCAGCGTCTTTAAGTTGATAGTTTGGGTCCTTCATCAAAAGTTCTTCACTAAAGAGGGCATCATAAGGAACTTTCCCATTATAGTAATGATAGTGATCACCGTGTGACGTTACATAGCCCTGATCTGTAATCTTAATGACAATTTGCTCAGCCTGAATTCCTTCTTTTTGGCTAACCTGGTCTGGTGTCAAGTTTTCAGTTTTCTGACTTGACTGACTGCCATCCACATAAGAGACACGATTATTGTCCTTATTTTCCTGCGAACGATGCTGGTTTAGTGCATATGCACATAGACTCAAGGATACGATAACAGCTGATCCAGCTGCTATATACTTTTTACTGAATTTCATAAATCCCTCATTTCAATAAATGATGAAGCTTTTTCTTAACTTCTTTTTCTCGGTTAAACATTTTTTCTAAACTGGTTATTTAACCATTTAATTAACCAGTAAATAGTTTACCTTTTTTAAGTTTATCTGTCAAGATTTTTATATCATTTAAAAAAATAAAAGCCAGTATTACTACTGACTCTTACATTATATCGATTTAATAGGATAAACTTATGCTTCTGGCTTCGTCTCAATTGACTCACTACCTTTTAACAAAGCAAGTAATTTTTCTGCCTCTGTCATGATGTCATTATTATCCATGGTTTGCAGGCTCAAGTTACCTCGTAAACTAGCCAGGGTTTCAGTCGCAGTAGCTTTCAGACTAGCATCCGTTACTTTATCAAGTAAAGCTTCTACTTCTTTGAGTTTAGCTTCTACTTTTGCAGTCTCTACTTGATGGACTTCTGGCTCTTCTGTAGTATCTTCAGCTTCTTCCTCTGTCTCGTCTTCATCAGTGCTCGGTTTATAAAGATTATCTGCTGAAGGATTTAAACCAGCGTGATTCTCTTTTTCATCAGATTCAGAGCGAGTTGGCTCACTTACTTCATCATGTTCCTTATTTTCATCAGGTTTACCGTCTTGGTCTGCCTTATTTTTACGAACATGGTCGCTAGCATTACCCCAACCATTATCTGAATGAGGACGTTGGTCCGGATGTTCAACGTAGTATTTTACAGTCGCAAATAAATCTTCTAAGGTATAACCCTCAGGTGCCTTATAGAGTCCTTCGTCAAACCATGCAAGCTTAAGATTATGATAGTGATCAAAGTGAGGAATTATAAAGTAACCATTCTGTACAGCTACAGTATACTGTAAATGATTTGGTATTTTTTCTAATGGTACCTTGTTCTCAGCTGTTACGCGGTTATAGATAGCTTCTGTCCCTGTTGCCTCTGGTTTTGCTTCAGTAGAATTTGGAGCTTGTAAGCCTTTTTCTTTAGCATAAGCCTGAGCTGCTGCCCTTTCAGCTTCAGATAAGCTGTCTTTTTTAATCCAGTGGCTATGGTTCAAGTGTGGAGTGACGTAGGCATTTCCTGCATCACTTTCAATATCATGTTCGTCAAAAATGTAGCCATCTGAGGTTGTATATTTACCTGCTAATTTCGCTAATTTAATTTCATCGTTTGTATAGGCAATTTGAGCATTTGGTTTGCCAAGGCGTTCTGGGTGGGTAATCGGTGCTAGAAATGCCAATAAATCATCTACCAATTTTACTTTATTATTAGAAGATTCATTATTCAAGCGTTCTGCTAATTTGTCTAAGGCTTGAAAATCAACAGCACGCCCCTTATTTTCAGACAAGGCTTTATGAGCCTGGGTTAACAGATTATAAGCTTTATCATAAAATTCTTTGTCACGAGAAGAGACGTTTTCTTTCTTCGCAACTAGAGCATGTGTCTCTTGAGTTTTCTTAGACAAGAGATTTTCAATAGCATCAATCTTATCCTTAGCCAAGTCTTTAGCAAAAACATAGTGACTGACACCAGCAATTTCCACAACATATCCTTTTCCAACTTTTCTAACAACCTGTTCTACTGCAAAATTAGTTTGTTTTTTCTCAGTTGATGGTTGAACTTGCGGTTTTGGTGCTGGTTTCAAATAATGCATTCCTGGCACGACTGCACCATTTTGCCCTTTTAACAGAATCATTCTTGCAATCTTCTGCTCTAAATCAGACATTTGTGAATAAGGGATAAAGTGATAATGATTTCCGTGAGGCACAGCAACACCATTTGCTGTACGATCTGTTATTTGTGCTGGGTCGAATACCAAGCCATCCGATTCCACATGTCGTTCTGACAAAGGTTTGGCATACAATTCACGTAAAAGGCTTGAAATATCTTCCCCTTGATTCTGATGATAAGTTGGAGTGACAGTTAGATTGTGGTTCTCTGACAAGCTTGGTTGAGCTGGATTTGCATTATGACTAAAACTTGAAGAAGGACGAGACCCCTGCTTCCCATTCCAATAGGCTTGGGCTGCAGCCAATTCCCCTGCAGACAAAGCGCCTTTTGGTATATAGTGGAAATGATTGCCATGCGGTACAATAAAAGCGTCTCCTGTATCTTCAATCACATCTGTCGGACTAAAGACATACCCATCATCCGTTGTATAGGCGCCTCCAGTTCCTCGATTCGATGCTTGCGTATTGAGATTAAAGTTTGGTTTAATGGTTGAACTTAGTTTATCTGTACTGCTTGGTTTCGTATTATCAGAATGCTTTTGAACTGGCTGACCTCCAATTGGTAGATTTCGAGCCAATTTTTCTTCCAAAGCAGACATTTGTGAATACGGAATGAAATGGAAATGATCCCCATGAGGAACTGCGACCCCATTTGCAGTACGTTTTATAATTTGTGCTGGGTCAAATACCAATCCATCAGACTCCACATGACGTTGGCTAAGTGGCAAAGCGTACAATTCTTGAAGGAGACTAGCTAAATCCTCACTTTGACTTTCAGAATCTGTTGCAGGATTTTGAGGTGTCTCAGATTGACTCGTTCTCACACTAGATCTTGTTTCTCTCCTGCTAGAACGATATTCAACCGTACTTAATTGACCGCCTTTTCCAGATAAGAAGGCTTGGGCAGCAGCTAATTCACTGGCAGACAAATCACTCTTCGGAATATAGTGGAAGTGATTGCCATGAGGAACGATATAGGCATCACCCGTATCTTCTATAATATCAGAGGCATTAAAGATATAACCATCATCCGTTGTATAGCGTCCTTGGGCTCTGGCTGCAGCAACAGCATTATCTGTACTTGAATTATGATTATGACTATGTTCCTGCTTCTGACGCTTAATCTCTTCTTTTGTCCGAATATTGTCCGCATGGGCGGCATCCTTGAGGTAAACATAGTATTTCCCGTCTACCTTAATGACATAGCCACCCTTGATTTCATTGACAATATCTGAATCCTTCAACTGATAATTAGGATCTTTCATCAGCAGTTCTTCACTGATAATAGCATCATAAGGAACCTTGCCATTATAGTAATGATAATGGTCTCCATGAGAGGTCACATAACCTTGATCCGTAATCTTGATGACAATTTGTTCGGCGTTGATTCCCTCTCTCTTACTGACTTCATCTGGTGTCAAATTTTCTGCCTTTTGACCAGCCTGATCACCGTCTATATAAGCAACTCGATTAGACTCTTTCTTAGCCTGACCAGCTTGGTAACGACCAAGTTCATAGGAACAAACACTTAGGGCAAGGACTGCCACCGAACCTGCTACATATTTTTTATTGATTTTCATTCTTTCCTCACTTTAATTCTTCTGCTAAAACACTTATATTTTCTTCAAGATTTTCTAGGTAAGTCTTGTCATTTTGTGGGTCTGCCTCTAAAGGATTCAGAGTTTTAAGACCCACACCTGTTGATTTGACAAGAGTTTCAGCTACTTTTGAAGAAGCATTACTTTCCATAAAAATTGTTTTAACCTTATAGGTTTTAACAAATTCCTGAATTTCAGTTAGTTGTCTTGGACTTGGTTCTTGTTCAGGAGAGATGCCTGCAATACCAAGTTGATTGAGTCCAAATCGCTTAGCAAGATAAGAAAAGGCTGTATGTTGTGTTACAAATGTTTTCTGAGTCGCTTTTTCAAATTTAGGCTGGAATTTCTTAGTCAATTCCTGAGCTTTTTTGATAAAGGCTTGCGCATTTTTTTGATAAGTTTCTTTATGTTCACTATCCACCTCTGAAAGTTTATCAGCGATAATTTGCGCTTCTTCACCAGCTTTTTCAGGATCTAGCCAAGTGTGAGGGTCATAGAGCGTTTTTTCATCAACTCCATCCCCTGCTTCCACATCCTCTAGTCCAGGGACACGTTCCAAGGTCATTCCCTCAGAAGCCTCTAAAACCTTCACTTTGGATTTTTTTAGATTAGGATCTAAACTTCCTGCCCAAGATTCGAGCGTATGAGAATGGTAAACAAATACATCTGCATCATAGATGGCTGCAATATCATTTGCTGAAGGTTCAAAGGAGTGAATCCCACTACTTGACTGAATCATCCGAACATCATTCAAGTCACCAGATACTTCCTTAACCATAGCGTAGATAGGATAAAAACTGGTCACAATTTTCATCCCCTTTCCTGTCTGGCTTTCCTTTTGACTACAGGCTCCTAGCAATAAAAGAAAGACACTTAACAAGACTAAAAATAAATTTTGTTTCTTCATGAACAACTCCTTAACTGTTTAATTAACTAGTAAACATTCTACTCCTAAAAACTTAATCTGTCAAGATATTTTTAGAAAAAATTTGAAATTTCTTTCACATATAAAAATCTGCTGAGTTTCAACAACTCAACAGATTCTCACTTTATATACTCAATGAAAATCAAAGAGCAAATTAGGAAGCTAGCCGCAGACTGCTCAAAGCACGACTTTGAGGTTGCAGATAGAACTGACGAAGTCAGCTCAAAACATGTTTTTGAGGTTGTAGATGAAACTGACGAAGTCAGTAACCATACATACGGCAAGGCGAAGCTGACGTGGTTTGAAGAGATTTTCGAAGAGTATTATTCTTCTATGGTAGAATGCTTATAACCATAAGTGAAGTAAATAATACTTCCTATCAACAATGCAACTAGGAAAGCAAGCCAGGTTTCCATATTATACTGTAACATGAAGGATAGACAAATGATGATTGATAAAATCGGTAATAAGGGTACCAATGGTGTTTTAAATTCGCCTGCTTTGGGCATGCCTTTTTCTTTCCGTAAGCGAATCAGGCCGTAAGCTAGCATAATCAAGTAGGCTAAGGTACAAATATTTAAGAAGGCTGCGATACTAGCAAGAGGGAACATTCCTGCTGCTACTGCTGAAGCTAGACCTGTTAAAATAGTAGCATTCTTTGGTACCTTGCTAGTCTTCGTTAGTTCTTTAAAGGCGGCAGGCATTAAGCCATCGCGCGCTAAACTGTAAATCATACGCGATAGGGCATAGGTCATCGAGATACAAACTGTAATCAAGGTCAAGATAGCCACTAATGACACATAGTTGGCTGCCCAACTGATCCCAACGCTACGAAGGGCAAAGGCAACGGCATCATTGACATTTAAATGACTATAGTGAACCACACCAGTCAAAACAAGCGTCACCAAGGCATAGAGAATGGTTACGATAGAAAGCGATAAGACAATCCCTCTAGGAATATTTTTTTGAGGAGTCTTGACCTCATCTACAGCCATAGAGATGGATTCAAATCCCAAAAAACCGAAGAACATTAAGGAGGCACCAGCCATAATACCAGTACTAGCACCATAGATTTGTCCAAAACCATAAGGAGCAAAATTACTCCAATTATCAAGTTTGATATGCCAAATTCCTACTAAAACAAAGAGAGCTAAAGCCGAGAATTTCAAAATAACTAGAATAGAATTAAAGCGTAAGGCTGCTTTAGCATTGAGTAAAACAAGCGAGGTCACCAAGACCAAGACAAGAATAGGCAATAAATCAACAAATGTCCCTGCTTGAGGATTAAAGGTACCATTTAAAGGCTGAGGAAGGGCTATCCCGTATTGAGAGAGCAAGCCTTTAAAATAAGCTGCCCAACCCGAAGCTACGCCTGATATGGCTGTCATGAACTCCATCATGGTTAACCAACCAGCCAACCAGGCTGGGAATTCTCCTAAAATAGCATAGAGATAACTGTAGGCACCACCTGTAGCAGGTACTCGTGAAGCAAATTCTGCAAAAAAGAGGGCTGATAATCCCACACACAAGGCAGAAATGACGATTGAAATCACTAGGGCTGGACCAGCAAGTGTGGCAGCTGCAGTACCTGTAATTGTAAAGATGCCTGTCCCTACCATGGCTCCGATACCCAGCAAAATCAAATCCCATAACTTCAAATGCCTGTGCATCTCCGTTTTATCCAAACTTACATTCTTTGTTCTAAATATATTCATATTTCTTCTCCAAATAAAATGATGATTCTATTTTACCATAAATATAGGGGATTTGTGACTATTTATAAAATAATTTTCTAAAAAAATCTGACTACATCTTGTAATCAGATTTTTATCGATTCTAGTTCATTTCTTTAAATGCTGCTTCTGCATCCGCATTACTGATAGCACCAAATTGAATCTTTCCAATCTTTCCTTGACTATCAATTAGGTATTCTGTAGGAATGCTTCGAATTTGATAAGCTTGGAAGGTTGTTGCTTTAGTATCATAAAGAACTGGGATATCTTTATATCCTTGTTCTTGGAACCATTGTGGGAATTGATTAACAGTTTTTTCACCTTGAATTCCTGGTGCAATGACAGTAAGAATTTCAAAATCGCGATCTGGTTTTGCAGCTAATTCCATCAACTCAGGCATACTTTTCTTACATGGACCACACCAGGAAGCCCAAAACTTCAAGTAAACCTTTTTACCCTTAAAATCAGATAACTTGACTTCTTTACCATCCATGGATTGCAAGGTGAAGTCTGGAGCATCTTTCCCAACAGCAATTTGCTGTACAGGCGTTTCTTGTTTTGGCTGTTGTGGGGCTTGAGTTTTTTTAGTTTCTTCCTCACCACAGGCTATCAATACAACTAATGACAAGAGACTTAAGCCAGCAAACATTACTTTTTTCATCATTTTCTCCTTTATTCAAAAATTCCAGCTAGAACATTTACTTGTCCTAATAGTAACAAAATTCCCATTAAAATAATGAGGAAACCACCAATTTTCTTCATTAGCATCATATGACGTTTGATTTTACTAAAATAAGGCATGACTAGACCTGAAGCTAGAGCCAAGACCAAGAAAGGAAGAGCCATCCCCAGAGTGTAAATAAGAGTATAGATAGCACCTTGCCAAGCTCCATTGCCTCCAGAAGCCGCAAGCGCTAAAACAGAACTTAAAACTGGACCAATACAAGGCGTCCAACCAAAGCTAAAGGTAATACCGAGTAAAAAGGCTGACCAATAACGATTGGCTTCTGATTTCTTAAAAGTAAAGCTTTTTTGAACCTCTAATTTCTTAAAATGAAAAATTTCCATCTGGTGAAGACCCAAAATGATAATAATAGCTCCCATGACATATCGAAACCAATTTGCATAGAGAATATGACCAAAGTAACCAGCACCAAATCCTAGAATAAAGAAAATGAGAGAAATACCTGCGATAAAGCAAAGCGTTCGAATCAAACCGGACCAAAGAACCTTTCTCCCAAACAAGGAAAAACTTTTTGCACTTTCCTGATCATCCAATAAAATCCCAGCATAAACTGGCAGAAGTGGAAAAATGCAAGGAGAAAAGAAGGACAAGACCCCTGCTAAAAAAACGGAGATTGAAAATACTAGCGTTTCCAATAAAGAACCAACTTTCTTAAGATTTCTAATCCTATTTTACTATATTCAATTTAATTTGTATGCTTTCTGCTACGCAAAATCGTATCGGCTACTATTGACCAATCTTTTCTTTTGCTAGTCAAGGCGGATCTTGTCCCCAAAATAGCCAAAAAGCAACGACAAGGGTTACTCGTCGCTGCTTTTGTGAACGAAAATGTCTTTTAGGTCTGACATTTCATAAATTATGTTTTACTTGAGTTTGGCAAGGATTGCTTTAAGCTCCTCTACTAGTTTAGCTTCTGTCTCTGCTGAGCCATTTTCTTCTTTCACGAAATCAAGGGTTTCTTGGAGAAGGTTTTGGGCTTTGGCAAGGACTTTTTTATCTACTTTTTCTGCATCTAGCTGTCCGAGAACCTTGGTCAATTCCGTGCTTAATTGCTGGATTTCTGACTCTTTCTTACGGCGAACCAACCAGAAGGCAATCACGCCTAGAAGGGCGAGTAGACCGACTACAGTCACTCCTGCTGGAACTGAGTTTGTTTCAGTCATCTTATCTGAATCCTTACTATCTTCCGTTCCTTGCTTAGTATCCTTCTTGTCCTGTGCAGGCTTGCTGTCGCTAGCATTTGCTTTCACATCTTTGAGAGAGTCCAAGGCAGCCTTCACAGACTCTACTGCAGTACGCAGACCTTGCTCTGTCAAGGCACTATCTTCCAGAGCTTTTTGAGCATCTAGGAGGACAGCCTTGGCTGCATCGATTTTCGAATCAGATACTGTTGCCAAAGCTTTCAAGCGTTGATCTAACTCTTGAGTCAAGGCACGAAGTTCAGACTTATCAACTTGCTCTTGAGCTGGAGCTTGCGTGCTCGTTGAGCTAGCTGAAGAACTTGCTGCCGCTCTAGGAGCTTGAGTCGGAGCTGAACTTGGAGCTGGAGCAGGACTTGCAGGTTGACTCGGAGCAGTTGGTTGAGATGGTTGAGGAGCTGGCTCAGATGGAGCTGTTGGAGTCTCTGTGCCTCCTTGGTCTGGCTGAGTAGGAGTAGAAGGTTGAGGTTGAGGCGTAGGAAGCGGACGTGGAGATGGTTGTGGATTGATGTTCTTGATAGCATCGATTCCTGCCACTTTTGCCTGTTCTACATCCTTATTTGTTACGCCCTTGTCCACCGCAATCTTAGCATCCTTAGCTTCTTGATCCACCTGTTGCAATGCTCTTGACTTGTCCTCAGTTGTCAAATCAAAACGATTCGAAATTTCTGTTTTCTTAGCCTCTGCTGCCGCATTGATCGCTTGTGTCGCTTCTGCTTTCTTCGTACCTGTGACTGGAACTGATGAAATTGCGCCTAAGCCTGCAGTTTTAGCACTTTCTACGCCAGTATTTGTTGTAGCTTTGCTAATATCTGAAATTGCTGCATTCGCTTTTTCCGTTACTGCTGTGGTAGCTGTAGATTTTTCTTCGTCTGTTAACTCTGTTTTCTTCGAAATTTCTGTTTTCTTAGCCTCTGCTGCCGCATTGATCGCTTGTGTCGCTTCTGCTTTCTTCGTACCTGTGACTGGAACTGATGAAATTGCGCCTAAGCCTGCAGTTTTAGCACTTTCTACGCCAGTATTTGTTGTAGCTTTGCTAATATCTGAAATTGCTGCATTCGCTTTTTCCGTTACTGCTGTGGTAGCTGTAGATTTTTCTTCGTCTGTTAACTCTGTTTTCTTCGAAATTTCTGTTTTCTTAGCCTCTGCTGCCGCATTGATCGCTTGTGTCGCTTCTGCTTTCTTCGTACCTGTGACTGGAACTGATGAAATTGCGCCTAAGCCTGCAGTTTTAGCACTTTCTACGCCAGTATTTGTTGTAGCTTTGCTAATATCTGAAATTGCTGCATTCGCTTTTTCCGTTACTGCTGTGGTAGCTGTAGATTTTTCTTCGTCTGTTAACTCTGTTTTCTTCGAAATTTCTGTTTTCTTAGCCTCTGCTGCCGCATTGATCGCTTGTGTCGCTTCTGCTTTCTTCGTACCTGTGACTGGAACTGATGAAATTGCGCCTAAGCCTGCAGTTTTAGCACTTTCTACGCCAGTATTTGTTGTAGCTTTGCTAATATCTGAAATTGCTGCATTCGCTTTTTCCGTTACTGCTGTGGTAGCTGTAGATTTTTCTTCGTCTGTTAACTCTGTTTTCTTCGAAATTTCTGTTTTCTTAGCCTCTGCTGCCGCATTGATCGCTTGTGTCGCTTCTGCTTTCTTCGTACCTGTGACTGGAACTGATGAAATTGCGCCTAAGCCTGCAGTTTTAGCACTTTCTACGCCAGTATTTGTTGTAGCTTTGCTAATATCTGAAATTGCTGCATTCGCTTTTTCCGTTACTGCTGTGGTAGCTGTAGATTTTTCTTCGTCTGTTAACTCTGTTTTCTTCGAAATTTCTGTTTTCTTAGCCTCTGCTGCCGCATTGATCGCTTGTGTCGCTTCTGCTTTCTTCGTACCTGTGACTGGAACTGATGAAATTGCGCCTAAGCCTGCAGTTTTAGCACTTTCTACGCCAGTATTTGTTGTAGCTTTGCTAATATCTGAAATTGCTGCATTCGCTTTTTCCGTTACTGCTGTGGTAGCTGTAGATTTTTCTTCGTCTGTTAACTCTGTTTTCTTCGAAATTTCTGTTTTCTTAGCCTCTGCTGCCGCATTGATCGCTTGTGTCGCTTCTGCTTTCTTCGTACCTGTGACTGGAACTGATGAAATTGCGCCTAAGCCTGCAGTTTTAGCACTTTCTACGCCAGTATTTGTTGTAGCTTTGCTAATATCTGAAATTGCTGCATTCGCTTTTTCCGTTACTGCTGTGGTAGCTGTAGATTTTTCTTCGTCTGTTAACTCTGTTTTCTTCGAAATTTCTGTTTTCTTAGCCTCTGCTGCCGCATTGATCGCTTGTGTCGCTTCTGCTTTCTTCGTACCTGTGACTGGAACTGATGAAATTGCGCCTAAGCCTGCAGTTTTAGCACTTTCTACGCCAGTATTTGTTGTAGCTTTGCTAATATCTGAAATTGCTGCATTCGCTTTTTCCGTTACTGCTGTGGTAGCTGTAGATTTTTCTTCGTCTGTTAACTCTGTTTTCTTCGAAATTTCTGTTTTCTTAGCCTCTGCTGCCGCATTGATCGCTTGTGTCGCTTCTGCTTTCTTCGTACCTGTGACTGGAACTGATGAAATTGCGCCTAAGCCTGCAGTTTTAGCACTTTCTACGCCAGTATTTGTTGTAGCTTTGCTAATATCTGAAATTGCTGCATTCGCTTTTTCCGTTACTGCTGTGGTAGCTGTAGATTTTTCTTCGTCTGTTAACTCTGTTTTCTTCGAAATTTCTGTTTTCTTAGCCTCTGCTGCCGCATTGATCGCTTGTGTCGCTTCTGCTTTCTTCGTACCTGTGACTGGAACTGATGAAATTGCGCCTAAGCCTGCAGTTTTAGCACTTTCTACGCCAGTATTTGTTGTAGCTTTGCTAATATCTGAAATTGCTGCATTCGCTTTTTCCGTTACTGCTGTGGTAGCTGTAGATTTTTCTTCGTCTGTTAACTCTGTTTTCTTCGAAATTTCTGTTTTCTTAGCCTCTGCTGCCGCATTGATCGCTTGTGTCGCTTCTGCTTTCTTCGTACCTGTGACTGGAACTGATGAAATTGCGCCTAAGCCTGCAGTTTTAGCACTTTCTACGCCAGTATTTGTTGTAGCTTTGCTAATATCTGAAATTGCTGCATTCGCTTTTTCCGTTACTGCTGTGGTAGCTGTAGATTTTTCTTCGTCTGTTAACTCTGTTTTCTTCGAAATTTCTGTTTTCTTAGCCTCTGCTGCCGCATTGATCGCTTGTGTCGCTTCTGCTTTCTTCGTACCTGTGACTGGAACTGATGAAATTGCGCCTAAGCCTGCAGTTTTAGCACTTTCTACGCCAGTATTTGTTGTAGCTTTGCTAATATCTGAAATTGCTGCATTCGCTTTTTCCGTTACTGCTGTGGTAGCTGTAGATTTTTCTTCGTCTGTTAACTCTGTTTTCTTCGAAATTTCTGTTTTCTTAGCCTCTGCTGCCGCATTGATCGCTTGTGTCGCTTCTGCTTTCTTCGTACCTGTGACTGGAACTGATGAAATTGCGCCTAAGCCTGCAGTTTTAGCACTTTCTACGCCAGTATTTGTTGTAGCTTTGCTAATATCTGAAATTGCTGCATTCGCTTTTTCCGTTACTGCTGTGGTAGCTGTAGATTTTTCTTCGTCTGTTAACTCTGTTTTCTTCGAAATTTCTGTTTTCTTAGCCTCTGCTGCCGCATTGATCGCTTGTGTCGCTTCTGCTTTCTTCGTACCTGTGACTGGAACTGATGAAATTGCGCCTAAGCCTGCAGTTTTAGCACTTTCTACGCCAGTATTTGTTGTAGCTTTGCTAATATCTGAAATTGCTGCATTCGCTTTTTCCGTTACTGCTGTGGTAGCTGTAGATTTTTCTTCGTCTGTTAACTCTGTTTTCTTCGAAATTTCTGTTTTCTTAGCCTCTGCTGCCGCATTGATCGCTTGTGTCGCTTCTGCTTTCTTCGTACCTGTGACTGGAACTGATGAAATTGCGCCTAAGCCTGCAGTTTTAGCACTTTCTACGCCAGTATTTGTTGTAGCTTTGCTAATATCTGAAATTGCTGCATTCGCTTTTTCCGTTACTGCTGTGGTAGCTGTAGATTTTTCTTCGTCTGTTAACTCTGTTTTCTTCGAAATTTCTGTTTTCTTAGCCTCTGCTGCCGCATTGATCGCTTGTGTCGCTTCTGCTTTCTTCGTTGTTCCTGTTAGAGCTACATTTTGAATATTGCTGATTCCTTCTGTTTTAGCCTTATTCAAATCCGTTTCAGTTTGAGCATCATTTATTTTGGTGATGGCACTATTTTTAGCTGTCTCTGCTAAACCTTTTACTTCAGATTTTTCTTCATTAGTTAAACCATTATCGCTATCTATTTGACCTGATTTAGTAGTGAAGGCGTCGTTAACTTCTTTCGTAGCACCAGTCTTATCCACTGTAGGGATTGGTAAGTCAGGAACAGTCTTTACTGTACTCCAATCACTTTCGCTAAATTCTGGATTAACTGAATTCCCATATGCATCTGTCGTTAGACTATCTGAATACGCTCGTGCCTTAGCTTCAATTCTATCTCCCGGATTAAAACCATTAGAGTTTTCATATCGTGCTTCTCCGTTCGTCGCCACTATCCAGTCAGTTTCTACTCCGTTAACTCTTAATTTAACTTGCGAATGATTCCCCTCAAGAGTTTTTGCAACAATTTTTGTATACCTACCGCTCTCTTCTGGTATATCTAAAGTAGGCGGTGTTGGTTTAACTTCGATTGGTAATTCTACAGTCGTTCTAGCACCTACTTGATATTCATTAATATTAATCAAGAGATTGTATTTACCAATCATTTCTTTTGGAATGCTACCCTGCAAATAATAACTGTAATATCCGTCATTAGCAAATTTTTTTCTATCACCTCTATAAGGATTAGAAGATTCTAATCTCACTCCCCCTGCTGGTGTCGTCACAATTTGTATACGTGGTTTATCTCCAGTCTGTGATTTCTCAAAATACAATTTAATATTCACATAAGTATCATAAGGACTAAGTTGCTCTCCTTGATTATATACTCTTTTTCCATCCGCTTCTGCTCTCCACCTAGTAGACGCTGCTCTAAACCCACTACCTTCTGTAAAAGTAGTTCCATTTAAGCTATGATTATGCCCTGCGATATTGGTACCGTTTGGTTCTGTATTTTCTGCCTTTAGACCGACTGTTGCTTTGCCGTTTGTTGTATCAAGTTTAGGAGCCTTAGGTTCTATATCCTTCTTAACACGTTTTAAGCCAGTATTTTTATAACTTACTAATGTTCTAAAGGCTGCATCTACTTCTGTTTGATTTTGCGCCGTTGCAAGGACTTGTCTCGCTTCTTCGGCTTTTGCTTTTAAGGCTGCTACTGATTCTTTTGTGTAGTTTTCTGTTTTTACGGCAGCAATTTCACTTAATAGCGATTCTAAGTTCTGAGTATTTAGTTGTCTACTAAGTTCAATATTTGTTTTCGGTTGATCTTGTTTTTCTGCTATCTCTTTATTTGATTCTAATTTAGAGTTGCCTTCAGTACTCGTTTCCTCAACCTTAGCTTTTGCTTCACCATCTTTAGATGAAGTTCCTGGCTCTTTTTTCTCTCTTCCTTGAGTCTCTGCTTCAGTTCCTGCTTGTCCTACGCTTGGATTTTGACTGCTTGTCTCTGATGGGCTTAGGGCAGATGAATTGTCAGGCTTGACATCCCTATCCTGAGCGACCACTTCTGTACTTGATTCTGCCGCCTGCACTTCTGTCGCTGGATTAGCCACAAAAAAGACTGACCCTAGCAAGACTGAGGCTGCTCCGATTGAAAACTTGCGTATAGAAAAGCGTTGGCGCTCATTCATTTTAAACTGTTTCATAGTTTTTCCTTTCTTTCTACCCTGTCTTTGCTCCTCTAGCCATGTTCATACAGGCATCAACTCGCAATAAAAACAGGAAAACATGACCTTTTCTCATCTTGAACAAATGACAAAAAGCCCATTGTTTACTGACACTTAATTATATCAACTTAGTTCCCTTCCTTCAACCTCACTTTGTTTTAGAAAATCGATAATTATATATATATATATATGCACGTTGCTTATTTTAAAGGATTTAGAGGCGCCTTATTTGTAAATTTAGTATATTTTCCATTATTTTCAGAAATTTTAAATTTATATGACATTCAAACGAAACTGTTCGTCTTGCTATCCATCGCCAGAAAGACCTATCCTAGACTCAGCAAATAAAAAAACAGGCTCTCCGAAAAATCAGAAATCCTGAGATATTATTTGATATAACTCCTATCCCAAATCACTTGATGTAGGCTCTCCCAGCTTTGTCAAGTAGCAGAGGTAGACTAACCATGACAAAAATCAGCCATAGCCTGACTCGTAAAAGCACAGATAAATATAGGAAAGAAGCAAAGAGAAAGGCCGATAGCAAAATCATACCCAAAGTCTCTCCAAAATTCCTGCAAATAAATAGAAGCCAAAGGAGAGATAAATGATAAAGAGACTAAAGCAAAAACGCTTGCCTGTCTTTTTAGTTCCAAGAACCCTATCTTGACCAGATGATTTTCCTGAATGTTAGTGCTGATTTTACAACAATGTCTCAAACTCAGTGACAGTCATTTCCAATTGCTGACTGGCAACCTCAGAAGTCAGAAGACCTTGACGAACTAGATTTAGTAGCATGGACAAACTTCCTTCGACTTTCCCACGTTCAAGTCCAAGTTCTAAGCCCTTTTCCTCTGCTTGTTCCAAAGCATAGTCCTGTGCTAACAAGGCCTGTTCTTCTCGCATACGTAGTTGGCTAAACATCTTCCTGTCCTCCTCGGACCAGCTCTGATAGTCCAGCAGTTGGTCTGCTTGGCTGATGGCTCGCTCGGGGTGCTGGGTAAAGGGTTTATTCCCGAAAAACTCCAACCATGGCTTGCGAACCTCGTCTTTGCTGGTTTCTCTGTATTTTTTTAGGTCTTATTTATGATGGTTCTTCAATAGCGCTTCAAACTCAGCCACGGTCATGCCTAACTGCCGGCTGGCAACCTCAGGTGTTAGAAGACCTTGACGTACTAGATTTACTAAACCTACTTTTAATCCCTGTTCGATGCCTTCAGCTCGTCCACGTTCAAGTCCTTGTGCTAAACCTTTTTCGATGCCTTGTTCAATCCCCTCTGCACGGCCACGTTCAAGTCCACGCTCTAAACCTTGTTCAATACCCTCTGCACGACCACGTTCCAACCCTTTTTCCTCAGCTTGTTCCAAGGCATAGTCCTGCGCTAACAATGCTTGTTCTTCACGCATACGTAGTTGACTAAACATCTTCCTGTCCTCCTCGAACCAGCTCTTGTAGTCTAGCAGTTGGTCTGCTTGGCTGATGGCACGCTCAGGTTGCTGGGTAAAGGGTTTGTTGCCGAAAAACTCCAACCACGGCTTGCGAACCTCGTCTTTGCTGGTTTCTCTGTATTTTTTTAATTCCAAGAATGCCATCTTAACCAGATGGTTTTCTTGTCCATTATTTGTGATGGTTAAGACTTCACCTGTCGTATCTTCTCGCATACTAAAGCTGTGAAAAGCCAAATCGTCCGAGAAGTAGTTGCTATCTACAATTGCGATTGCGTAAACTGGTGCGATGTGTTTGTAGCTTTGGTGGGTATCACCTTCACGCTGGCGAATTTTTTCAAGATTTTGATTGACCTGACTGCACAGGTAAGCCCACAGGCGATTGATGAAAAAATTCTGATGATGTACCTGAATCTCAATGATAACTTGGGTTCCATTGTCCAACTCTGCCAAGACATCTATACTGGTATAGAAATCCTGCGCTGAGTAAGGCAAGGAGGGCAAGACATGAATATTGCTTCCCTCCAAAATGGTCACACTTTTGGCTGGTAAATCCAGCATATCGCGAATAAATTGACAAGTGATTTCTGGATTACTAAAGATTTTCTTAGCAACCAAATCGTTAGTTGGGCTGATGCCCGGATGACGTACAGTCATATTTTTTCTCCTTTCATTATAGCACATTTTTTAATCTAATTTACTAGATTTGATGCTTCTATCTATTTATTCGGAAAAGAAAGTGAAAAGTTCAAACTTTCCTAACAAAAAAGATAGCTAATCTCTTTTCCATCAAGAAATTTAGCTATTCTTTTTAATTGTTTTCATATCGTATAATATTTACAGATTTCTCACTCATGTCTTGCCAACAATGCTTCAAACTCAGCGACGGTCATGCCTAATTGCTCACTTGCAACCTCAGGTGTTAGAAGACCTTGGCGAACGAGATTTAATAGCATAGACAAACTACCTTCAGCTTTCCCACGTTCAAGTCCACGCTCTAAACCTTTTTCAATACCTTCTGCCCTAGCAGTTTCCAAAGCATAGTCCTGCGCTAACAAGGCTTGTTCTTCTCGCATACGTAGTTGACTAAACATTTTCCTGTCCTCCTCGGACCAGCTCTTGTAGTCCAGCAGTTGATCTGCTTGACTGATGGCTCGCTCAGGTTGCTGAGTAAAGGGTTTGTTGCCAAAAAACTCCAACCACGGCTTGCGAACCTCGTCTTTGCTGGTTTCTCTGTATTTTTTTAATTCCAAGAATGCCATCTTGACTAGGTGGTTTTCTTGTCCATTATTTGTGATGGTTAAGGCTTCACCTGTCGTATCCTCTCGCATACTAAAACTGTGAAAGGCTAAATCGTCCGAGAAGTAGTTGCTATCCACAATTGCAATGGCGTAGACAGGAGCGATATGTTTGTAACTCTGGTGAGTATCTCCTTCACGTTGACGGATTTTTTCAAGATTTTGATTGACCTGACTGCATAGGTAAGCCCACAGGCGATTGATGAAAAAATTCTGATGATGTACCTGAATTTCGATGATAACTTGGGTTCCATTGTCCAACTCCGCCAAGACATCTATGCTAGTATAGAAATCTTGGGCTGAATAAGGCAAAGAAGGTAGTACATGAATATTGCTTCCCTCTAAAATAGTTACATTTTTTGCTGGCAAGTCCAGCATATCGCGAATAAATTGACAAGTGATTTCTGGGTTGCTGAAAATTTTCTTAGCAACCAAATCGTTGGTCGGGCTGATGCCCGGATGACGTACAGTCATATTTCCTCTCCTTTCATTATAGCACATTTTTTAATCTAATTTGCTAGATTTGATGCTTCTATCTATTTATTCGGAAAAGAAATTAAAAGTCTCCTAATTTTTAATCAATTCTTTCTAATGGATATATAGAATAAAGGAAACTTTCCAATTTCTAGTACTATTTTAGAAGTTATAGTGTAGCATTCCAACTTCAAAGCACCATAAAATCAATTGAAACAAGAACAATACAAACAATTCTCGTAAACGAATTGCAACCACAAAAAAGCAAGCATTCACAAGAATACTTACCTATCATGGGAGGAACAACCGTTCCTCTTTTTTATTACTAAAATTCAAAGAATTCCAAAGCTTTTTTCAAGAGCAAATCCGTATATTCTGGATCTTCTTGGGCTACTTCTATTTCCCACTGAACCTTTTCCAAATCATCTGTAATCACTCCATCTACTCCTAAGTGAAGAGATTTGCTGATAGCTTCTGAATCATTGACAGTCCAGATATAAAGTTTCTGGTCCGTTGTCCATAGTTTGCTTACAAAATATTCATCCAAGGTCGAGTACTCCATAGTATATCCTGTCGCCTTTGTTTTAGGAAAGACAGAATTGTAGGGCATGATGAAATAAACTGGCAGTTCGGCATCATACTGTCTTACTTTTTCGACAACATGGTAGTCTAAAGATTGGATTTGATGTCCATAAATCTTGAGCTTTGCAGCATAACGGGCTAAAAAGCGGTCCATCATGTCTGGACTATCTTTTTTACTGGTTTTGATTTCAATTAGTAATTTTTGACCAAGTTCGTTGGCTCGACTGAGATAATCTTCAAAGCTTGAAATTTTAGTCTGGTAGCCATTTTCAAAAATATCAATCCCTTTAAGCTCCTCCAAGTTTAAGTCTTGAGGACTTTTATTGATACCTGCTAGATTTTTCAAGTTAGCATCATGCATCATGACAAACTGCCCATCTTTTGTCTCCTGCACGTCCGTCTCTACCAAGTCTGGTTTGAGTTGTGCTGTAGTTTCCAAGGACTCTACTGTATTTTGAATCCCATTTGCATTGGAAACCCCTCGGTGAGAAATAAGCTGAGGTAAATGAACCATGGGAGTCTCCAGATAAATATAACCTTCTAAGGCAAAGAAAAGACTGGCACAAATCATGACTCCCCATCGCATGATGTGATCTTTTTCTCTCCTAGGAAGCATATCCAGCTCCTTTCCTGTCAAAAATGAAACAAATTTAACCAAAAAGTAAGTCAGAGCCATATAATAAAGATTTTTAATCACAACAAAATTCAAAATACCAAGAATCAGAGACTCTCTCTGAGTGATGTCATCTACCAAAGTTTGAGCCAATAACAAAGGAATCAAAGGAAGATAAAATAATAAATTTGCCTTGAGCAAGATATAAAATAAATTCCAAGCATAAAAAGCAACTCTCTTCTTGGTTTTCTCCAAACTAAACATCACTGCTTCTCGAACAGTCAGCTGATCATATACAATCTTCGGAAGGGCAAACATCAATCTGACAGAGACATAGAGAAAGATAAGAGATAGAAGTAGGATGCTCAGCCACCACATCCAATATTTATCTTCTAAATAATCTTGGATAAACTCTGGAATGACGATTTTATTGAGATAATAAATCTTCAGCATTTTCCGTATAAAAGGAAAAAGCATAGCTATATAGAAAAAGATAAACAAGGCTTTGGCGCAAGTTAGCTTTTTCATAAATCCAAAACTTTCATGGAAAACCTTGCGGATATACTCAATTAGCCTTCGCTTTTCATGATAGAGGAGATGACGAGCACCAATAAAGAGGAGTCCTATTTGAAAATAAGCGACCAGCAGGTTAATGATGATCAAGGCCAAAAAAGCTAGACTAATCAATGGAGAATGAGTGAGGATGGCTAAGACATTGTTATAGGAAATAAAAAGATAACCTGTCTGATCTAATAAGAAGCTAGCCAACCATGAATTGAATGGGACCCACAAATACTCCACTATCATAAAAATTAAGAAAAAGAGAAAGAGGATTTTATCAAGATTGAGGTAAATCTGTTTAAAACCCAATTTTTTAGGTTTTTCAGGTTTCATAGGCACTCCTAGTCAAATAATTGAGATAAGTCCAAGCCTCCAAAAGGATTGTTTGATAAGCTACTTTCTGTCTCTAACAATTCTCTAGCTTGATCTGACTCTAAGAAGGACTCGTAAACACGCGCCGTCATCCGAGCATCCTCTAAACTATTATGGGACTGTCCTTGAAATCCAAGAAATGAGGCAACAGTTTGCAACTTGAGATTGGCAATACCATGTAAATCTGAACTACGACGTTCAAAAGCTTCATCATACAAATCCACCTTGTACTGCTGGCTGTAGTCTAAACCATGCTCTGCTAGAATAGGCAAATCACTTTTAACAGCATTGTAGCCTATCATCGGCAAAGAACCCACAAACTCTTGGAATTCTTTTATGACTTCCTCCACTGGGGGAGCATCTTTTAGAGTCTCGGCTGTAATCCCAGTCAAACCATTGATAAAACTTTTTAAGGGAACACTGGTATTGACATAGGAATCATAGGCATCGATTTCCTGACTATCTCTAAAACGCACTGCCGATACTTGAATCAAGTGTGTTTGTCCTTCGTGCTGATTAAATTCTAAGTCAAAAGCAATGTAATCTTCTAATCGTTCCATTTTCTACCTCTCCTATACTATCTCTGTTCTAATCAACTATACTATTCACAAACAAAAGAAGCCATCAGGTTAGCACATAACCTAAACAGCTCCTTGATTATCCTCCAAATAAACGAGCAAAAAAGCCTTTCTTAGTGGATTGGACTTCTTCTTTTGCTTGGTCCAGCTCTAGCTTAAGATTTTCTTGATCCTTCATTGCTTGAAGGGTCAATTGTTGCTGCTGATCCAGTTGTTTATCTTTCTCAGCAATCTGACGGTCTTTGATGCGCATCTGCTCATCTTTTTCTGCTAACTGACGATCCTTGGCTTTTAATTGTTCATAGAGACGAAGAATTTCTGCATTCTTCTCATCAACCAGAATCTCCATCAGTTCACGTTGCTTGACATCTTCACTGACAGGCTCATCTTCAAAAATCGTTTTTTTATAGATTTCTTCTAGCTTAATCAAGCCACTTCTGGTAACGACTGTTACCCCTTTGTCATTTTTATCTGTGTCTTCTTCTGGTAATTCTTTGACACGGTTATTGATTGCTTGGCGAGATAATCCTAAGACCTCTGCAATCTCACTGACGGTCATTTCAATACTCATAATATCCTCTGAAACGTTTTCTAGCTTTTCTTTACTTAAATCTTATCATAAGCTAGAAAAACTGTCAAATTTTCGCTTAATTTAAGGCCTTCAAAAAGGCTAATAAGACTTGGGCAGAGCGACGTCCAGCTTCGATAATAAACTCATCAAAAGAGATGTTTGCTTCATGGTTGGCATTGTCACTCATAGCTCGAATGACTAAAACTGGAAGATTAAGAGCATGCGCTGCCTGAGCAATAGCTGCCCCCTCCATCTCAACAGCCAAAACATCTGGAAAATGAGACTTAATCGCTTCTATCTTATCATTTCCTGCGACAAAACTATCTCCTGTAGCAATCAAACCAAGATGCCAGTTTTGATCCAATTGAGATAAACTCTCTTGGATTTTGGCAACAAAAGTTTTATCTGATTCAAAATAAAGCGGTTGTTGCGCCATTTGCCCATAAGCATAGCCAAAAGCTGTAACATCCACGTCATGATAGGCTAACTTGTCAGCAATTACAACATCCCCAACAGCGATACCCTCTGCTACTGCTCCAGCAGATCCCGTGTTAATCAAAGCATCCACTTGGAAATGATCAGCCAAAATCGCCACACTCATAGCAGACATGACCTTACCAATTCCACTTTCTACAAGAACGACTTCATGCGAGGCAATGGTGCCTGTATGATAGGTATTTCCTAAGACAACTTGCTCTTGGGCATTTTCTAAATGCTGGACCAAATAAGCCAGTTCTTCTGGCATTGCCGCAATAATTCCTATTTTCATTTCAATTCCTTTTCTATTACAAAAGTTTCATTGCTAAGACAAGCAAAATCAAGAGAAAGATGACTGCGAATAAAATCTTATTCAACTTAGAATTGAAGACATTTCTCTTGGTATTTTCAATGCGACGGCTTTTATGAATAGACGGTTCGACCTGAATCTTCAAGGTTTCCTGGCTAAAACCATGATCCTTAGGATTGGCATAACCAAAACGGGAAGAAGAGGTTGGTAAAATCTTAGTCTCCTCATTATCATCTAGCAAAGGAGGACCTGAAATTTTTTCGCCTCTATTAGCTCTTTCAATCATTTCATCCGTTAATAAAGGTTTACCCATGCTGACCTCCTCTATTTTTTGTGCAATTCCCAATACTGAACAGCCATAATTGTCTTGGCATCACAAATATGACCTGATTGGATCAATTCCTTGGCTTCTTCTAAGCTCACTTCAAGGACTTCCAAGGTCTCATCTTCATCCTGTGGACGCGGATTTTTCACCTTTGTCAAGTCGCTCGCTAGGTATAGTTTTAACTTTTCATTACAAAAGCCAATGGCTGAGTAAAAGTCGTACAAGAGTTCTAATTTTCCTGTATAAGCTGTTTCTTCCTCTAATTCACGCAGAGCTGCTGCAATAGGGTCTGTATTTTCTCCTACTTCCAATTTTCCAGCTGGAATTTCGTAAGAGACAGCCTCAATAGCTTTGCGGTACTGCTTGACCAAGATAAGTTTTTGCTCATCCGTTACTGCTAAAACACAAACAGCTCCATTGTGGAAAATCAAATCCCGTTGGGCAGTTCCCTTGCCTTCTGGTAATTCAACCTGCTCTTGGACCAGTTTAAATATTGGTCCTTGATAGATTTCTTTTCTGCTAAGCGTTTTTTCTTCAAATTCCATGATAGGCTCCTACTGATTATTAGGATGATGAGGAAGACGTGTTGCATATTCGTCTTTATTGACCTGACGACCGCGACCAATAGCAATAGCATCCGCCGGCACGTCTTTAGTAATAGTTGAACCAGCACCAACAAGAGAATTGTCACCTAACTCAACTGGCGCAATAATGGTTGAATTCGAACCAACAAAGACATTGTTGCCAATGATTGTCTTGTATTTGTTTTTGCCATCATAGTTGACTGTAATGGTTCCTGCACCGAAATTAACCTTGCTACCCACTTCACAGTTTCCGATATAAGTCAAATGACCAGCCTTGGTATTCTCACCGATAGAAGAACCTTTCACCTCAACAAAGTTTCCAATATGTGCTTGGTTAGCGATACTTGAACCTGGACGAATGTGGGCATAAGGACCGACTGTCACGTCGTCTGCAACACTACTTTCCTCAATCATAGAATTGGTAATGATCGCTCCTGCTCCGATAGTGCTGTCCACTACATAAGTACCGTTTGTCAAAACAGTCTCAGCACCAATTTTCGTTTGCCCCTTCAAGGTAACATTGGCTTCGATTTGAACTTCGGGAGCAATCTCAACATCAATATCGATATAAGTTGCTTCTGGATTGACAAAGCTAACACCATTGATCATGTGTTGATGATTGATGCGACGACGCATAACCGACTCAGCAGTCGCAAGAGCCACACGATCATTTACCCCAAGACTTTCATCAAAATCTTTCAAAGTATAGGCTCCAACTTTTTCACCAGCTTCACGGAAAATGCCGATGACATCAGTTATATAGTATTCACCTTGAGCATTGTTGGTATTGATATTTTTCAAAGCCTCAAACAAACGTTCGTTGTCAAAAACGTAAGTTCCAGTGTTAATTTCCTTGATTTGCTTTTCAAAATCTGTAGCATCCTTCTGCTCAACAATGCGAAGAACCTCAGCATTGTCATTACGTACAATTCGCCCATAGCCAAAAGGATTATCTGTTTCAGCAGTCAAGATAGTGGCCACATTTTTATGATTGATGTGGAAATCAATCAAGTTTTTCAAGCTTTCACCAGTGATTAAAGGAGTATCTCCTGCAATGACCAAGGTGTGACCGGACAAACCTTCCAAGATAGGCTCTGTCATCATAACCGCATGACCAGTCCCCAACTGTTCAGATTGAGTCACAAATTCTGTCTGTCCAGCCAAGACCTCCTCAACCAATTCTGCCTTGTGTCCGACAACTGTTACTGTCTTTTCAGGTTGGATAGCTCCCACACTACGGAAAACATGTTCCAACATAGAAATACCCGCAACCTTGTGCAAAACTTTTGGCAAATCAGATTTCATGCGAGTCCCTTTACCCGCTGCTAAAATAATGGCAAAATTTGACATAATCTTCTCTTTTCTGTAGAAATTCCCTTTTATTATACCATATTTCAAATCATTCCGCGCCCTTGAATGAAAAAATGCTCCAAAGTCTCTTCTTTAACCCATTTTTTTGATTTTTTTTGATTTTTAGGGTAGAATTATAAGATATGAGAAAACAAATTCATCCACTTATTTTATTTAGTTTTTTTGGGATCATAATTTTCATTTTAATCATCAATCGCCCACTTAATGACAACCAATCGTTTAAAACAAAATCCAACATAGCGCAGATTGAAGCACAGGCTTTGAAACACTTAGACAAACCGATTATTGACCTCTCTGGCTGGCAGCGTCCTGAGGAAATCAACTATGACGCCCTCTCACAAAATATTTCAGGCGCTATTGTTCGCGTCCATAGTGGCGCTCAAACGACAAAAGAAAATGATGCTTCCTTTATCAATGGAATAGACAAGGCCTATAAAAGTCATATCACTGAACTTCAAAAGCGGAATGTCCCAGTTGCTGTCTACGCTTATGTAGCTGGAAAAAGTGTCCAAGAAATGGAAAAAGCCGCTGAGGTTTTCTACAATGCAGCCTCTCCTTACAGCCCTAGTTACTACTGGCTAGACGTAGAAGACAAAACCATGTCCAATATGAACGAGGGTGTTGAAGCCTTTCGAGCAAAACTAGCATCACTAGGTGCTAAAAACATCGGAATCTACGTTGGGGTCTATTTCATGGAAGAACATAGTATTGATACAGGCAAGTTTACCTCTGTTTGGATTCCGTCCTACGGCTCTAACTCAGGATTTTTGGAGAGCAGTCCTAAAACTGACTTAGATTATGACATTCACCAATACACATCTAAAGGAAAAATTGCCGGCTTTGACCACGATTTGGATATCAACGTCATCTCTCCCTTAAAAAACAAAGAAGAAACCTTTAGAAAAATCTTTTTAAAACCTTAAAAGCATTTGTTTATCATTTGCTTTTTCTTTTTGTGTTTGATTGTGATACAATATAGTAAGGATTTTTTGAAATAGAAATAGTTGGAGGAACTATATGCTCTCATGGTTAGCGCGCATTATTAAAGGGATTGTGATTGCTCTTGGATTTATCTTACCGGGAATTTCCGGAGGGGTTCTAGCAGCAATCTTAGGAATTTATGAACGGATGATTGGCTTTCTTGCCCACCCTTTTAAAGACTTTAAAGAAAATGTTTTGTACTTTATTCCAGTTGCCATCGGTATGCTTCTGGGAATTGGCCTATTTTCTTACCCGATTGAATACCTGCTTGAAAATTATCAGGTCTTTGTCTTATGGAGCTTTGCGGGTGCCATCATTGGTACGGTTCCTAGCCTCCTCAAAGAATCAACTCGAGAATCTGACAGAGACAAGATTGATTTGGCTTGGTTCTGGACAACCTTTATCATTTCTGGACTAGGACTCTATGCCTTAAATTTTGTCGTTGGAACCTTAAGTGCTAGCTTTCTTAATTTGGTCCTAGCAGGTGCACTGCTGGCTCTTGGCGTATTGGTGCCTGGCCTCAGTCCATCAAATCTACTTTTGATTTTGGGTCTCTATGCTCCCATGTTGACTGGTTTTAAAACCTTTGACCTCTTGGGAACCTTCTTCCCGATTGGAATTGGTGCAGGTGCAACTCTCATCGCTTTTTCAAAATTGATGGATTATGCCTTAAACAACTACCACTCACGCGTCTATCATTTCATCATCGGTATCGTCCTATCAAGTACCCTTTTAATATTGATTCCAAATGCAGGAAACGCTGAAAGTATCCAATACACAGGACTTTCACTTGTCGGTTATGTCATCATCGCCTTCTTCTTTGCACTGGGAATCTGGCTTGGTATTTG
This sequence comes from Streptococcus parapneumoniae, assembly GCF_037076355.1. Taxonomy (NCBI): domain Bacteria; kingdom Bacillati; phylum Bacillota; class Bacilli; order Lactobacillales; family Streptococcaceae; genus Streptococcus; species Streptococcus parapneumoniae. Next base: position 1,341,764 of record NZ_AP026968.1, read on the forward strand.
GATGAGTCAATTGGAGGATAAATATAAATAATGGCAAAAAAAGTTAAAATCAAAAAAACATTGGTGGAACAAATCCTGTCTAAAGCAGGTATCCCACATCAGGGAATTCAAATCAATGCCCTGGAAGGAGAGCTGCCTCAAGGTTATGGACGAGATCAGATTTTCAAAACCTTGGCGCTTCTGGGAGACAAGACAGGACCGATTATCGGAATTGTCCCTATCACCCAACACTTGTCTGAAAAGAAACTAGCTAAAATTTCTGGCAATAAAAAAGTGAGCATGATTCCACAAAAAGACTTGGAAAAAACAACTGGTTATATTCATGGAGCCAATAATCCTGTTGGTATTCGTCAAAAACATAATTACCCCATTTTTATCGATAAAATCGCTCTCGACTTGAATCAAATGATTGTTTCTGCAGGAGAGGTCGGTCACAGCATTATCGTCTCGCCACAAGACTTGGCTAGCTTTGTAAAGGCAGACTTTGCCGATATTTTGGAGGACAGCAAGTAATGAAACTCTACTTTGTCCGCCACGGTCGTACTGTCTGGAACCAAGAAGGTCGTTTTCAAGGTGCTAGTGGAGATTCTCCCCTTCTTCCTGAATCCATTGAAACCCTAAAACGACTTGGCCAATATCTCAAGGAAATTCCTTTTAATCAGATTTATGCAAGTGATTTACCTCGAGCGGTCAAATCTGCTGAGATTATCCAAAGTCAACTCAAGACACCCTGTCCTTTAGAAAGTGTTCCGAATCTCCGTGAATGGCAACTGGGGAAGTTAGAAGGTTTAAAGATTGCAACCTTGGAAGCTATTTACCCGCAACAAATCCAGGCTTTTCGTTCAAATCTTGCTCAATTTGACACTCAAATGTTCGGAGCCGAATCCCTCTATAGCACAACACAACGAACTATCCAATTTATCAAATCATTAAAAGATAGTCCAGCTGAGCGTATTCTAATTGTCGGTCACGGTGCTAATCTTACTGCTAGTCTTCGTACTCTTCTAGGTTATAAAGAACCACTTCTTCGTAAAGAGGGCGGTCTAGCAAATGCCAGCCTAACCATTCTAGAAACCCATGATTTTGAAACATTCACTCTCGATACGTGGAATGATACTTCCTATCAATCATAATTATAGCCTAGTCTTCTGAACTAGAACAATAGGAGATATAGTCAGTTGAAACAAAAATAAGACAAAAGAGCCTCGTAAAAAGGTATTGCAACTTGCCAATACCTTTTTGATATGAACACGTGTCTTCTCAACAGGATTGTAGAGCAAAATGAAATAAGAACTGAATAATGTGATTTGAGAATTTAAATCAATTTATAAGAATTTTTTAGAAGCAGTGATGTACTAGTTCAGATTCACTTTTCTATACTAATACTCTTCGAAAATCTCTTCAAACCGCGTCAACGTCGCCTTGCCGTACTCAAGTACAACCTGCGGCTAGTTTCCTAGTTTGCTCTTTGATTTTCATTGAGTATAAGATGAGTAGGGAGGAAGAGGTAAAATTTTATGTCCAAACTCTTCACATAAGAACTCTAGCTTACCCATTCTATGGAATCTTGCATTATCCATTAAAACTTCCAACTAATACTCTTCTAAAATCTATTCAAACCACGTCAGCTTTACATTATATATGTTGGTGACCTCATAAGTTTTGTCTGCAACCTCAAAGCTGTTCTTTGAGAAGCCTACAGCTAGCTTCCTAGTTTAATCTTTGCTTTTCACTGAGTATTAAGTTAAAAAATGAGGCTAGTCAAAAAGTCTTTAAAATCAAAAAACGCATAATATCAGGTATTGAAAACCTTGTACTATGCGTTTTATTGTGGGAAGATTTACTTCATTTTTTCCTGAAGTCGAGTTTTTTCCCTGACTTATTGATTTGGACTATTCTTTTGATGCACTACTGCTTGAGCTTGAATCTCCGCCACCGATATATTGGGTAAAAATATTTTGGAAGGCTTGGTCCTTAACCTTGATATTGGCTGCTTGCAATTCTTTTCCGATAATGCTTTGAACAAATGTTGAATCATTTTGTTTTTGAGTCAAGATAACAGTTTTTAATTTTTCTTTGTAGTCATCAATATTAGATGATTTTTCTGTTTTCTTAATGAGTTTTACAATGTAATATTGGCTACTGTAGGCTTGTGTGCCAGTTGCTGTAATCACATCAGAAATGCCATTTACATCTAAAGCGAAAGCGGCTTTCTTGACTTGCTCAGGTACTTCCGTTGAAGCAGAATCAAAGGTAATTTCTCCACCATTTGCTTTAGTTTTCTCATCAGTTGAGTTATCTTTGGCTAATTGAGCAAAATCAGCACCTTCTGCCTTGGCTTTTTCGAGAACTTCTTTGGCCTTATCTTCATTATCAAGACGGATGATTTGCGCCGTTACATCTGGAGTGTATTCGTCAAAGGCCTTCTTGTAAGCATCATCTGTCAATTCAGCTTCTGCTGCCTTCTTAACTGCCAACTCAACCAATTTACTTGTACGAATTTGAGCTTTACGTGTTTCAAGAGTCATGCCTGCTTGTGACAAGACACGTTGGTAGTTTTCTCCATATTGTTTTTCTTCTTCGGCAATAGTATCATCAACCTCTTTATCATCAAGCTCTGAGCCATATTGTTTTTCAAAAACTTTTTGGATGGTCATATTTAACAAGACTTGTTGGGCTGAAGGGTTGCTTTTCACTTGCTCATAAAATTGATGTTCTGTGATGACATCCCCTTTCATGCTGATAAGGTCTGCCCCTTCTGAACCTTTCGAACAAGCTGCTAAAGTTGCTACTGATAATAGTGTAATGGCACCTGCCAATAGTTTTTTCTTCATGTCTACTCCTTTGAGATAAGTGTTACTCTATCTATTTTACTATATTTTCTTAAATTTTTCTGAAAATTATTCGCTGTCAGGCAATTGAACATCTGCTACATTTTTACGAAGCATGAGAATGCCGTCACCCAGAGGTACTAGTGTTGCGGTGAGTCCTGGATTGTCTAAGGTTGCATCAAATAGTCTTTGAAGTCCTCGATAAATGGTTCGCTGGCCACGACGAACTTCCATAATGTCCTTGGCAACATCACCACCTTGGAAAATATCATCCAAGACAACCACACCTCCAACTTCCAAATGTTTGAGGATTTCTGGCAGAAAGACGATGTATTTAGACTTGGCAGAATCCATAAAGACGAAATCATAGGATTCTGTCAGTGTAGATAAGACGTCTACCGCATCTCCTTCTAAAAGCGTGATTTGCTTGCGACTATCAAACTGGGCAAAATTTTCCTTGGCAAAACCAATCATTTCTGGATTGCGATCAATAGTTGTAATCTTGGCCTTTGGCGCATGTTCTGCCATCAAGAGGGCAGAAAAACCGATAGCCGTCCCAATTTCCAGAATGTTTTTAGGTTGCATGGTTTCCATAAGAAAACGGAAATAAGCAACCGTTTCATGGGGGATAATGGGAATATTTTCCTTACGGGCAAAATCTTCCAATCCTTTCAAAGATCCTGTGACTTGCTTTTGACGCTGACGCATCAAGTCCACAATTTCTTCCTTGACGACAGGGCGACGCATGTTATGGTTGGCATTTTTACTATACGATTCAACCATCTTATGCCAATCCCAATTTTTCAACAAGGGCTTCAAACTCATTTAAACGGCGTTCAAAGACTGCAAAGGCATCGTTGAGGTAGTCTTCCTTCTCCATATCAACACCAGCTTTTCTCATGACATTGAGTGGGTAGTCAGATTTACCTGCCTTGAGATAATCGATATAGCGGTCACGGTCTTCTTGACTACCATGGACAATCTTTTCAGCCAGGGCTGAGGCTGCTGCAAATCCAGTTGAATATTGATACACATAGTAGTTATAGTAGAAGTGTGGAATGCGTGCCCACTCGTATTGGATTTCAGGATTGTCTTCCTTACTCAAACCATAATACTCTTGGTTCAAGTCTGCGTAGAGTTTATTTAGGAAATCGCTTGTCAAAACTTCCCCATTTTGGTCTGCTTGGTGAATGGCGTGTTCAAACTCGGCAAATTGAGTTTGGCGGAAAACTGTTCCACGGAAACCATCTAGGAAGTTATTGAGAATAGCAAAGCGCGTTGCGTCGTCTTCCACTTCTTCCAATAATTTCTCCGTCAAGATATTTTCATTGGTAGTTGATGCAATCTCAGCCAAGAAGATAGAGTAATCTCCATAAACATAAGGCTGAGTCTCGCGAGTATAGCTAGAATGCATGCTGTGGCCTGTCTCATGAACAAGAGTAAAGAGACTGTCAAGATTGTCCTGCCAGTTAAGGAGCATAAAGGCATTGGTATCGTAAGAACCACCAGAGTAAGCCCCTGAACGCTTGCCTTGATTTTCGTAAACATCAATCCAACGCTCGCTGAAGGCACGTTTAACACGGCTCAAGTAATCCTCACCCAAGACTGACAAAGCATCTTCTGCCTTTTTCAAGGCTTCTTGGTAGGTAAAACTGTATTCAACAGATGAAAGTGGTGTATAGACATCGTACATCTTGAGGTCTGAAATCCCCAAAATCTTTGAACGAAGCTCAAGGTAACGATGCAAGAGTGGCAAATGCTTGCGAACTGCTGCTACCAAATTGTCATAAACACTCTCTGCAACAAAATTCGCCGCTAGAGCTGCATGACGAGCACTCTTGTAGTTGCGAACTTTGGCACGATAGTTTTGAACCTTAACATTGGTTTGCAAGGTTTTGGCATAAGTGTGTTGGAATTGCTCATAAGTCGCATAAAGGGCTTGATAGGCACCACGGCGAACCTCACGATTTTTAGACTCCATCAAACGTGTGTAAATACCATGAGAGAGCTGAACTTCCTTACCATCATCGTCAAGAACATAAGGAAAAACAATATCCGCATTATCCAAGATAGCGAAGGTTTCACTTGCCGAACCAAAGATTTCTCCAGCTCCAGCCAATAATTCTTCTTCGCGTTGTGATAGAACGTGATCCTTGCTTTGCAAGAGCTTGTCAAAATAGTGTTGATAAACCTGCAGCTTTGGTTGAGCCTCTAAAAAGTCAGCATACTGCTTTTCGCTAATATCCATAAATTCAGGCTCATAGAATGAAAAGGCTTGGTCTAGCTGACTGTAGAGAGTCATGGCCTTGGCATAGTACTCTTGGTACTTGGCTTCACGTGTGTCTTGGTCATTCTTCATATGAGCATAAACGTAAAGCTTCTCCATTTGGCGTTCCATTTCAAGAGAAAATTCAGTAATTTCGAGTAGGCTATCCGCACTATTCAAGAGATGGCCTTCATACTGGGCTACTGTCTCCAATTGTTCTGTTAAATCTTTTAAGGCTTCTTCCCAAGCCTGGTCAGTTGGGTAGATCGTTGATAGATCCCATGTATCTTTTTCATTTATTTCATGTCTTTGTAATACCATTAGATTCCTCCATCCTTTCTATTCTACCATATTTTTTAAGAAATATTGCTGATAAAAGGCTGGTGGATAGAGCTTTTGCCAATCATTTTGAGGATTTTCTTGATAATAGGTTTGAAAATACTGATAATAGCGAGTCAAATCTTTCTCAATTTGGCAAAAATTACCTACTAATGGTCGAATTTGTGGATACCATTCTTTTAGCCCGTAAGTCAGGAGATTTTCCCCCTTCTGGTAGGCTTCTGCTTGTTCTTTCATCCAAATAGGATTTTGATAATAGAGTTGTTGCCGGATATAGCGACAGATGTCCTTATCCTGAGAAACTGTAAAATAAGATATTTTTTGTTTCTTATAGGGAAAACGTAATATCTCCAGTAGACTAGCTTGACCATAGGGAAATTCCTTAATCTGATAATAGAGTTTACCACGGAGGTCTTGGTGAATCAGGTATTTGAGTCTTAAAACTTGTTTTTCCTTGTCTACTTCCCAAACATAAAAGCCCATATTTTGACTGAAATAAAGAAAACCTTCTTGCAGACGGGTCAAACGCTCCTTGAGCCAAAGTTTTTGACCCAGCAACCACAGTACTTGGTAACCCTCACTACGATAACCCTCACTACGCTCTTTAAGAACTTTTTGAGGCAAGGGACTACACTGAACCTCTAAAGCTAGATTGCCATTTACAAATACATCCGCAATCTGTTTAAGCTCTGGAAGAGGGTATTCTAATTGTACCTCAGCCTCTGTTTTCAACCAGTGATAAAGGGATTCTTTATTTGCCAGATGTTCTGGACTTTCATTTTCAGAGGAAAAATCACAGTCTTTTAAGGTTTTGTGGGCAAAATGGGTCCGGACACTTGGTCCTTGACGCAAACGGAGCTGACCTCCACAAGCTGGGCAAGTGTAGGCTTGCTTCTCAAGCTTATCCTCTAACACATTTACCAATTCTCCCCTAGTATCTCTCGCAACAAACATGATTTCCCTCCTTTTCTATATTATTCGAAAAAAAGAAAAAAGATCAGGAAAATTCCTAATCTTCATTCATGTTTATTTAATTTTTTTAGCTAGCATGGTCGCAAAGCGTAGTTGAATACGATTGCCATTTTCGTCACGACGGTGCAAATGGCCTGGATTTTCATTGTACTTAACCAATTCCCAGTCCTTGTAATAGTCTGCCAATTCCCCTTCTTTAAAGGTAAATGGGAAGTTCACAGAGCAAGGGTAATCTTCCGTATCCATAGCACAAACGATAAGATTATAACCACCGACCGTGGTATGCTCCTGCATATTTTTGATAATTGCAGGAATGCAGTCTGCTTGTAAAAACATCAAAACAACAGTTGATACGATAAAATCATACGCTTGCCCAATGCTAGCTGAATTGATATCGTAAAGACCAACAGGCATATCTAGGTCTTCCTGTTCCACAATGCTTTGCAAGATTTCAAGAGCCAGTTCATTTTGATCCACAGCTGTCACATCAAAACCTTGCTGGGCTAGAAAGAGTGCATTGCGGCCTTGACCACAGCCCAAATCTAAGGCTTTCCCTGGTTTTACTGTCTGCATAGCCTCTAGGACCTCTGAATGAACAGGATTGGTATTGTATTTCTTAGGGAAATAATCCGCAGGTTTACAATAAAATTCCAAATACCATTCTACATCGTCTGTTACAGCCTCCACTCGGTGCCAAGCTTGTGGTTGTGCCATTGGATTGTCAGCCCCTGCTTCAAAGAGATGTTCAGCTAGAACCTCACCATCCTCTGTCAATTCAATAAACTTGAGAGTTCCTTTTAAAACAGTAATCTTGCCCCAAGTCCCAACCTTGGTATTGTGTTTCTGCTGAACAGCCTCTGGCATGGTTTCTTTAGTCCACAAAGGCATACGTTTATAAGCAACTAGTTTTTCCATCTTCATTTCCTCTTTTTATCGCTGATTAACAGCTTTCATCACGCGCGCAATGTCGCGGTTTTGCTCACGACGTTTAATAGACTCCCGTTTATCATAGTCATGCTTCCCTTTAGCTAAACCTAAAAGGAGCTTGGCATAACCATCTTTAATATAGACTTTAAGAGGAACCAGCGTCATTCCTGTTCCTTTAGTCTCTTGTTCTAATTTTTGGATTTGCTTCTTATGGAGTAAGAGTTTGCGACGGCGTTCTGGTTCTTGATTCCAGATATTACCCTCTTCGTAAGGAGCGATATGAACATTGCTCAACCAAACTTCTCCATTTTTCACTTGGGCAAAGCCATCCTTGAGATTGATTCGAGCAGCTCGCACACTCTTGATTTCAGTTCCAGTCAGGACCATTCCTGCCTCTAGCGTATCTACGATTGTATAGTCGTGGCGCGCCTTTTTATTTTGCGCGACGACCTTTCCCTCGCCCTTTGCCATGCTTGGCTCCTTTCTTAGCTACTTCCTTGTAAAAAGGTTTCTTTCCTTTTTTCTTCTTGTCTTTTTGTGAATGCTTGCGCTTATCATTTGAGCGTCCTGATTTTCTCTTATCTTCCTTCTTATCTGAACGACGACTTGAACCACGCCCTCTGTCACTATGACTAGACTGTTTCAAGCCCTTCTCAATCACATCAAACTCACTTGGAATATAAGAGAAGTCGATTTCACCGGTCATCTTATCCGCTCTTTCAACCCGAATACGAATCTGCTGACCAACTCGGAAAGTGATACCTGATTTTTCTCCACGAAGAGTCAAATCCCGCTCATTGAAATGATAAAATTCAGGTAGATTTGTGATGTAAATCAATCCTTCAACTGTATTCGGCAATTCAACAAAGAGACCAAATTTGACAATACTTGATACAACAGCATCATACTCTTCGCCCACGTATTCTTCCATGTATTCAGCCTTTTTCATGGCTTCTACTTCACGCTCGGCCTCGATAGCACGACGCTCCCGGTTGGAAGACTGGGTCGCAATCTCTGGAATCACTTGCTCAAAATGCTCTGCTATTTCCTTAGAACGGTCGTAATCCCGAATCATACGGTGAACAAGAAGGTCTGGATAACGACGAATCGGACTAGTAAAGTGAGTGTAATAGTCAGCCGCTAATCCATAGTGGCCGTGATTGTGCTCAGAATAGCGAGCCTGCTGCATAGAGCGAAGAAGCATCATGGACAATACATCTGCATAAGGTTCTCCCTCAACAGCACGCATGATGTCTTGGAGAGCCTCCTGGCTAATCTCACTGGCAGTTCCATAAATGCGCAAGCCAAAACTCGAAGCATAATCAATAAACTTTTGAACCTTTTCAGCCTTAGGCTCCTCGTGAATCCGATAGATAAAAGGCAAATCCAGCTTGCTAAAATGCTCAGCAACTGTTTCATTTGCCATCAGCATAAATGATTCAATCATGCGCTCGGCAACACCACGCTGACGAAGAACGATATCAACAGGCTTTCCTTGTTTATCTACTAAAATCTTCGCCTCATTGGTATCAAAATTGAGGGCACCACGTTTCACACGCATGTTTTCTAGAGTTTCATGGAGCTTAGCCATAAGTTCGATACTAGGAACAATTTTCTGATATTCTTGTCTCTTCTCCTCGTCACCTGCTAGGATATCATTGACATCACTATAGGTCATACGGAAACTTGTCTTGATAACAGTTTGGGTAATAGTGTAATTAACCACACGACCATGTTTATCAATCTCCATAATGGCAGACTGGGTCAGACGGTCAACTTGAGGATTGAGGGAGCAGATGCCATTTGACAGTCGTTCTGGAAGCATTGGAACCACACGGTCTGTCACATAAACAGAAGTCGCACGATTAAGGGCTTCCTTATCAAGGGCAGACCCCTCGGTCACATAGTAGGAAACATCTGCGATGTGAACTCCAAGTTCCAGATTGCCATTTTTCAATGCTTTGATATGCACCGCATCGTCCAAGTCCTTGGCATCCGCACCGTCAATGGTAAAGGTAATCTCATCTCTTAGATCCAGACGGCCTTCCATATCCTTTTGAGACGGAGCATCCGGCACACTTTCTGCTTCCTTGACAACGGCTTCTGGAAATTCTGAGACAATGTCCATTGATTCCAAAACCTCAAGGACATCAATTCCGACATCCGTCGAATGCCCCACCACATCGAGGACACTCGCGACAAAGAAATCATGTTTCTTGCTTGGGTATTTATCGATAAAGACCTTGAGAACTTCTGTTCCTTCTAGTTTTAGAGCTGGTTTCTTAACATAAATCGGTTGACTGATTTTCTGATTTTTCGAACGGATGTAGCCAGCATACTTGGGCTTTTCCTGATCTAGAACGATTTGGCCGACAACTGTTGTCAGGCTGTGTTCTAAGATATCGATAATTTTGGCTTCTGCTGCTGTTCCCTTATTGCGGTCAGCGACTTTCTTGATGACGACCTCAACGGTATCACCATCAATAGCATAGTTGACATCGTTTTTTCCTACAAAAAGGTCGTCCTCCTCACCTTCCAGACTAACAAAGCCAAAGCCATTTTTATGGGCATGAAAAATCCCCTTGAGGGTAATCTCATGTTTTTTCTTGGCTTCCAAGGTCAGACTGCCATCTTCTTCAAAGCGAATCTGGTGCTTTCTTTCCATTAAGGACAAGGTTTTAATCAACTCACGAAAATCCTTGGAACCGTCTTTTCCCAAAGCCTGAGCCAAGTCATTGACAGTTACCTTTCCCTTATCTTGCAAATATTCTTTTATTCTATCTTTCATATTTTCTTTCTAGATTTTTAATTTTCTTTTACTGTAAAACCTTCTCAAACATCCTTTAAAAATAAAAAGAGGCAAAGACCTAGTCCTGCCCATTATTTTCTTATCTACTTGATAATACCGTCAATGCTAAGGCAATGGCTAGCCAGAAAAAGACTAAAATCCCTGTCAAACGCTGCATTACAGCTTCGAAACCGCGTGCTTTACTGCGTTCAAACAAATCACCTGAGCTGGCATCAAACACATTGCTGGATTGGTTTTTAGTTGGTTGCATGAAAATCGCAATCACAATCACAACAGATAATACTAATAAAATGGTTAATAATAGGTTATACATATCAAACTCCTTAAAATCCCTATTATTTTACCATAAAATCTACTTAGATTCAAGATGTAGGGTTACTTTTCTTTCCTTGGGACAATACTTTAAAACCTCAATCTTGTCTGGATGGGTTTTTGAATTTTTACTGGTTAGGTAATTGATACTGCCACAAGAGGAGCATTTGAGATTAATTTTTACTCGCACTAGATTTCCTTTACTTTTAATAATGTTCGAAATTGAATCAGGTTAAAGAGACAACTAAAGGCAACACAAAGGCTTGTCGCATAAAAGACAGCATGGTAGCCAAATTGACCTGCTACTGCAGAACCTGCCATAGGCCCAACGACACCTCCCAGATAAAAGAATACCTGATTAAAGGCAAAGACCCTCGAAATACCGGCTTTGGGTGTCATCTTACTGAGAAGGGCATTAACTCCAGGAATCAAGGCACCGGTTCCCAAGCCAAAGAGGAAACGATAGAGTCCTAGTTGAAGGGGGCTAGAGGCATTAGCACAGAGGAGATAGATGATGACTGAATAAAACTGGGCTACAACTAAGAGGCGATGATTACCCACTTTATCACCTAGCTTGCCCATGACTCCTGCACTCATCATACTGGAAAAGCCCATACTGGATACAATCAAACCAGAGACAAAAAGAAGATTCTCTGTCTGCCCTAAGTCGCGTACATAAAGAGCCAAAATAGGGCCAATCGATTGAGCTGAAAATTGGATGACAAAACTGGTCAGAAAGAGGTTGACCAAAAGATAGGGATATTTAACTGATGTAAATAATTCCTTGGTTGGGATGACCTTTTCCTTGGCTACTGGTTGAAAATCTTCCTTGATAAAGCAAATAGTCAAAACAGCAGCTAAAAATAGAAAGCTACCAACCAGTAAAAAGACAGTACGAATGCCAAATAATTCTGCAATAAAGCCACCGATAAAGGGACCCGTTAGAGTACCTGCAACTACGCCTGTAGACAAAGTACCTAAGGCAGAGCCTGATTTCTCCTTGGGAACCTGACTGGCTATCAGGGCTGTTGCATTGGGAACAAAACCCGCAAATACACCATTCAGTAAACGAAGAAAGATTAACCAATAGATATTTGGTACAAAGGCTAAGCCTCCCATAGTAATGGTCATGGCAAGCCCAGCTCGAATCATCATGGGCTTTCGACCGTATTTGTCAGCAAGGATGCCCCAGATAGGAGAAAAGAGCGCTGCGGAAATAGCAGAGACAGAAATAGCTAAGCCTGCATAAAAAGCGACTTGCTCACTCCCTACACCTAGATTTTCCACAAAGATGGGCATAAAAGGTACAACCAAAGAAATACTGGCTCCTGTCAGAAAATTACCAAACCAGGCAATGCGCAGATTATCCTTCCAGTTAATCTCTGTCATCTTGCCTACCTCCCTCAAGAAGGATATGCACTTGATTAAGAAGCAGGTTCTGATTGCCATTATTATCAAGAATATGGCTGGCCAAATCTTTCTTTTTTTCTAAAGGCCACTGGGCTGCCAGACGAGACTCAGCTTCATCTTTGGACAAGTGGTCCCTTTTCATTAGACGTTCTACTTGGACATCTCGGTCCACATAGACCAACCAAGTCTCATCAAACCAAGAGACGTAGTCCTGCTCAAAAAGTAGGGGAATATCCATGAAGAAAATCTCTTCTGTCTGAGCCAACTGGTCTCTCAAAGTAGCCAGTTCCTCACGGATAATCTCCCCTTGAATTTGCTTAGACCATTCTCGTTCTTCAGGATTTGAAAAGATGAGACTAGCTAGGAGAGGGCGATTGAGTTCTCCATTTTCTAAGATAATTTTTTGACCAAAGTGCTGGACTAGAGCTTCAAACAGACGACCACCAGGTTTCTGTAGTTGGTGGACGACTGCGTCGGCATCCACTACTTGAAATCCTTGCTTTCTTATAAAATTTGTCACAGTTGACTTACCAGAGGCAATTCCCCCAGTGATTCCGATGATTTTTCCCATCAGTCCCTCCTTTGACAGTTTGGACAAAAGTGGGTGCCTCGTCCGCCTAGTTGGATTTTCTCAATGATGGTGGCACAACGTGAACATTCTTGACCAGCCTTATCATAGACCTGATGAAAATCCTGCATGGTTCCATCTTCCCCAAAGGCATTGGTATAGGTCCGAATGGTGGAACCACCTTTTTCAACAGCCTGGCCCAAAACAGCAATGGTCTGGTCATGAATGGCAGTCGCTTCTTCTGCTGTCAAAGTCTGGGAAGGTCTAGCTGGATGAATCTGAGCTCGCCAGAGAACCTCATCCACATAGATATTGCCAAGTCCAGCTACCAAAGTCTGGTCTAAAAGATGGGGTTTGATAGGCTTTTTAGAGTTAGCTAGAGCTACTTGAAAGACCTGCAAATCAAAGTCTTGTTCGCTTGGTTCTGGTCCTAGTTTTTTAGAAAAAAAGTAGGCTTCCAAAAGGTCAGGAGCCAAGAGTTCCATAGTACCAAACTTGCGTACATCCTCATAAACAAGCGTGCCACCGTCCTCAAACTGAAAGAAAATATGGGCATGCTTGCGTTCAGGAACCTGATCTGGATAGTAAAAATACTTGCCCTCCATCCGCAAATGGGAAATCAAGACCTTGTCTGTCAGGTAAAACAGCAAATATTTGCCACGACGTCCCATTGACTCAACAATCTGACCAGGCACTTCCTTTCGAAACTCGTCCAAATCCGTCTTAATCATCTTGGTATAGCGAATTTCTACACTCGAAATCTTCTTACCCAAAATCAATTTTTCTAAGCCACGACGAACGGTTTCAACCTCAGGTAATTCAGGCATACGTCCTCCTTCTGTAAAAACAAGAAGCAGGCATGAGCCCACCTCTACTTAGTATTCTTTTTCATTATAGCCAAAGTCAGCCAAATCTAGCTTTTTATCACGCCAATTTTTCTTGACCTTGACCCATGTTTCTAGGAAGACCTTATCTCCTAGCATAAGTTCGATATCACGACGGGCCATGCTACCAATTTTCTTAAGCATAGCACCACCTTTACCGATGATAATCCCTTTTTGACTATCACGCTCGACCATAATTGTTGCACGGATGTGAACCTTGTCTGTCTCTTCGTCTCGTTTCATAGAATCCACAACTACTGCGACAGAATGAGGAATCTCTTCACGAGTTAGGTGCAAGACTTTCTCGCGAACCATTTCTGAAACTAAGAAACGCTCTGGATGGTCTGTGATTTGATCAGACGGGAAATACTGGAATCCTTCGTCCAGATTTTCACTCAAAATATCCACTAGACGAGAGACGTTATTCCCTTGAAGAGCTGAGATTGGAACGATTTCCTTAAAGTCCATCTGATTACGAAAATCATCAATCTGAGACAAAAGCTGGTCTGGATGGACCTTATCAATCTTGTTCACAACCAAAATCACAGGAACCTTGGCAGCCTTGAGACGCTCAATAATCATGTCATCTCCCTTACCACGCGCTTCATCAGCAGGCACCATGAAAAGAACGGTGTCCACTTCGCGAAGGGTACTGTAGGCAGACTCAACCATGAAATCTCCGAGAGCTGTTTTAGGTTTGTGAATCCCTGGTGTGTCGATAAAGACAATTTGCTCCTTATCAGTCGTGTAAATTCCCATGATTTTATTGCGCGTTGTCTGCGCCTTGTCACTCATGATGGCAATCTTTTGCCCCATAACGTGATTTAAAAAGGTTGACTTCCCAACATTGGGACGTCCTAAAATGGCTACAAAGCCTGATTTAAAAGTCATAATTTCCTCTTACTGTTTAAAATATTAAGTCCCAGATTCGTGGGAGAAAAATCAATGCGCCTGTTAAGGCTGCGAAAAGAGAGACCACTAATACCGCGCCAGCCGCCATATCCTTGGCATTTTTAGCCAGCATGGAAAAGTGATAGTGGCTGGCCAAATCCACCACATTTTCAATAGCAGAATTGATAATTTCAAAAGCTACTACCAAGAAAATGCTCAATAGGAGAAAGAGCCATTCGATTCGTGACACCTGAAAAACAAAACCTGCAAGGATGACTACTAAAGCCGTCACGGCATGTTTTCGCATATTTCGTTCTTCCTTGATGGCAGTAAAAATTCCTGTGAGAGCAAATTCTAAACTGGATATCAGGTCACGATTTTTCCATTTTCTTTTATTGTCTTGTGAGTCCATAGGCTGTCAAAATTTCTTCTTGTAAACCGAACATCTCCGCTTCTTCTTCCGGAGTGTAGTGATCATAGCCGTTGATATGTAAAAAGCCGTGTACTGCCAAGAAGCCCATCTCACGCTCAAAGCTATGGCCATATTCCTCGGCCTGCTCATGAGCCTTATCGATAGAGATGAATAGTTCCCCAATATAGGCATCAAACTCAGACATCATCTCTGCCAATTCTGGATTTTCAAGTAAATCCTCTTCGTCAAAGGCAATTTCCAACTCTGGCTTATATTCAAGGCTGATAACATCTGTCGGACGGTCTGTGTCACGGTACTCCAGATTGAGTTCATGGCTACGCTCGTTGGTCACAAAAGTGACTGCCATTTCCTTGTCTTCTTTTCCTAATTTTTGGGCTGCAAATTCCAAAATTTCTTGGGTTTGTTGCAACATTTCTTTTGAAACTTGACCAGTTTCATCTACCATTTCAATATACATGTGCTTCTCGTTTCTCTTTACTTGGCTTTATTATACCACATTTCCATGATTTTATTCTACCTTTTTGATATAATACTATGGAATACTATCACAAGGAGAGAACGATGTCATTTGACGGATTTTTTTTACACCACATGGTTGAGGAATTGCGAAGAGAGTTAGTGAATGGTCGCATTCAGAAAATCAATCAGCCTTTTGAACAAGAATTAGTCTTGCAAATCCGTAGCAATCGCCAAAGTCATCGCCTGCTCCTTTCTGCCCATCCAGTTTTTGGACGCATTCAGCTGACCCAAACAACTTTTGAAAACCCAGCCCAGCCTTCTACCTTTATCATGGTTTTGAGAAAATATTTGCAGGGTGCCCTGATTGAGTCGATCGAGCAAGTGGAAAATGACCGTATTGTGGAAATGACAGTTTCCAATAAAAACGAGATTGGAGACCATATACAGGCTACCTTGATTATCGAAATTATGGGGAAACACAGTAATATTCTACTGGTTGATAAAAGCAGCCACAAAATCCTCGAAGTCATTAAACACGTCGGTTTTTCACAAAATAGCTACCGCACCTTGCTGCCTGGGTCTACCTATATCGCTCCGCCAAGCACGGAATCTCTCAATCCTTTTACGATCAAGGATGAAAAGCTCTTTGAAATCCTACAAACACAGGAAACGACAGCTAAAAACCTTCAAATCCTCTTTCAAGGTCTGGGACGCGATACGGCAAATGAATTGGAAAGGATACTGGTTAGTGAAAAACTTTCCGCTTTCCGAAACTTTTTCAATCAGGAAACCAAACCATGCTTGACTGAGACTTCCTTCAGCCCAGTTCCTTTTGCAAATCAGATGGGAGAACCATTTACCAGTCTTTCTGATTTGTTGGACACCTACTACAAGGATAAGGCTGAGCGCGACCGTGTCAAACAGCAAGCCAGTGAACTCATTCGCCGTGTTGAAAATGAACTTCAAAAAAATCGTCATAAGCTTAAAAAACAAGAAAAAGAGTTACTAGCGACAGACAACGCTGAAGAATTTCGCCAAAAAGGGGAATTGCTGACAACCTTCCTCCATCAAGTGCCTAACGACCAAGACCAGGTTATCCTGGACAACTACTACACCAACCAACCTATCACGATTGTGCTGGATAAGGCTCTGACTCCCAACCAGAATGCCCAACGCTATTTCAAACGCTACCAGAAACTCAAAGAAGCTGTCAAATACTTGACTGACCTGATTGAGGAAACCAAGGCAACCATTCTCTATCTGGAAAGTGTAGAAACCGTCCTCAACCAAGCTGGGCTGGAAGAAATCGCTGAAATCCGTGAAGAATTGATTCAAACTGGTTTTATCCGCAGAAGACAACGGGAGAAAATCCAGAAACGCAAAAAACCAGAACAGTATCTGGCCAGCGATGGCAAGACCATCATCTATGTCGGACGCAACAACCTACAAAATGAGGAGCTTACCTTTAAAATGGCCCGCAAGGAGGAACTTTGGTTCCATGCCAAGGACATCCCTGGAAGCCATGTTGTCATCTCAGGAAATCTTGACCCATCCGATGAAGTCAAGACAGACGCGGCAGAACTAGCCGCCTACTTCTCTCAAGGGCGCCTGTCAAATCTGGTTCAGGTGGATATGATTGAAGTCAAGAAACTCAACAAACCAACTGGTGGAAAACCCGGCTTTGTCACTTACACAGGACAAAAGACCCTCCGTGTCACACCAGACCCCGAAAAAATCGCATCTATGAAAAAATCCTGATTCGACTTGAAATCAGGATTTTTAGCTTATACTCTTCGAAAATCTCTTCAAACCACGTCAACGTCGCCTTGCCGTATATATGTGACTGACTTCGTCAGTCTTATCTACAACCTCAAAACACTGTTTTGAGCAACCTGCGGCTAATTTCCTAGTTTGCTCTTTGATTTTCATTGAGTATTATACTCAAATCATATCCAATTATAGGACTAATCTTTGCCACCTAGTTTCTCATTGATTTTCATCATCACACTAGCAATTTTCTCGCCCCAATAAGGGTCTGAGGCATATTCCACATTCATACCCGATGCCTTGTTTCCAAGGAAAGTTCTGCCCCTATCGATATAATTTTCCTTAATCCACTTGGTTGCACCTAAAATTCCCTTATCCACATCATCAAATGTCTTGGCAGAAAGGTAAGGGGTCGTATCATAGGCTGTAATTCCAAAGAAATTATTCTTATCTTTGGCAATCTTACTTCGTCCCCAATCACTTTCTAAAGCACTATGAGCAAGAAGATAGAGGGCATTGATATGGTAATGTTCTTCGGCTTCCTTAAAGGTAGCTCCCTTATTTTCCAAGAGACTATTGTCAATATTTAACAGACTAAATACCTTATCCAAATCTTCAGCACTGTAGTTTGTAGCCTCTGTCAAATCTTTGAAAAGGAAGGGATTTTCAAGCTTAAAACCATCAAAATGCAACCCATCTGCCGAATAATATTTCTTGCCTACTTCCATATCAGAAAGATGAGAAGCTACTGGGATACTAGCATTCTGAGCCACATAGTGATAAAAACGATGTCCATCACTCTCATAATAAGGGATAAAATCCTTACTAGCATCTAGTGCTTGTAAATCTTCTGTTTTCATATAGCCTGACAAACCAGAGACAGTAATAGCCAGGCGCTTATCATCACTCTTTCTGTCCTTGTCTAGCCAGACGACACTGCCTTGTGATATATAGGATAGCTTTTCACCATCTGCATTATAAATATTGGCTGTGACAGGCACTACTTGATAATAAGCAGCATTTTCATTTGTAGCTTTTTCTCCAAGCCATTTACCATCGCTTCCAAGCTGATGACCATCAATAGTCTCGTTTTTTGCCATATAGCCGCCGGATTTGAAGTAGTACCAGGCTTGACTTTTAGCATCGTATAACCATTCTTTATCAGCCATTTTGCCATCAGATTTGAGGTAAAACCATGACTCTTTATCCCAAATCCATTCATTGACTGCCATATAGCCACCGGATTTTAGATAATAATAGTGACCATTTTCGAAAATCCATTCTTTCTCAGCATGATTTCCAGTTTCTTTGATGTAAAACCAAGATTGGTATTGTTTGTCAAAAAGCCAACCTTGCTGTACTTTGGCGCCACTGGCATTCACATAAGCCTGGCCAATCCACTGACTTGTCAGTAAATAACCACCAGATTTAAAATAATAGTCCTTCCCTTTAATTTTAAGCCATTCTTTCTCTGCGTGTTGTCCATCTGCTTTGATATAAAACCAAGAGTCATATTGAGAATCAAATACCCAGTCTTCTATTACCTTGGCACCTGTTGCACCGACATAGGAAGCTCCTAGCCAAGCATTTCTTTTCATCTTTCCATTTTGGTCAAGATAATAGAAGGCTCCCTTGTCTTCTACCCATTCTGACTTGGCCATATAGCCACCAGATTTTAGGTAAAAATAATCATCACCTTGTTTCAGCCATTCATTTTCAGCATAGTTGGCATCTGATTTTAAATAAAACCAAGATTGATAATGAGCATCAAAAACCCACTCATTAGTTGCTTGACTACCATCCGCTTTCAGGTATTGTTTTCCTTGCCAAGTACCATCACTGGCCATTACACCCTCTGGACTAGCTAAGAAAAATAGCAGAGCTAAAAAAATAAATCTTACTTTCTTCATTAACCTTCTTCCTCTGTTCTTATTTATTTTATTGTACCAAAATTCTCTGAAATTCATATTACAAACTAATAAAAAATCAAGAACAGATTGATTGCAGTTTACTTCAGAGATTCTTTTACTTCCTTGCGTAGATCTTCTAGACTGCTAATAGCGTATTTGTCCATGACTTTTGGCAGATTTTCAATAATATCAGGACAGGCATATGGATTGGTAAAGTTAGCTGTTCCAACTCCGATGGCAGAGGCTCCAGCTAGATACATTTCTAGGGCAGCTTCAGCCGAATCTACTCCCCCCATTCCAATGATGGGTAGGTCTGTTGTTTGAGCTACCTGACGGATGAGTTTGAGGGCTACTGGAAAGACTGCTGGACCAGACATGCCACCTGTTCCATTGGCCAAGATTGGTTTTCTTGTTTTGAGGTCAAAGCGCATACCAACAAGAGTATTAATCATGGTTAAGCCACTTGCCCCTGCATCTTCTGCTGCCTTTGCGACGGTGACAATATCCGTCACACTAGGGGTTAGTTTGACATAAACTGGCACATCTGACGCCTCCACAGCTGCTTTCACCACATCATATGCCAGATCTGGATCTTGACCAATCAAAAGTCCGTGATTACAGTGATCTACGTTAGGGCAAGAAATATTGAGCTCAATAGCTTTCACATTAGCTGCCTTGGAAATACCATGAGAAACAGCCGCATACTCTTGTTTTGAAAAACCAGCTACATTGGCGATAATAGGAAGATTTGGATACTCTCTTTCTAGCCAAGGTAACTTTTCAGCCAAAACAACTTCCAAACCAGGATTTTGCAAACCGATTGCATTGAGCATACCAGCAGGCGTTTCTGCCACCCTTGGAGTAGGATTGCCAAAACGAGGTTCAAGGGTCGTTGCCTTAATCATAATGGAGCCCAAAAGGTCTAAATCATAGTACTTGGCATACTCTTGGCCAAAACCAAAACAGCCTGATGCTGGTATAATAGGATTTTTCAAATCCAAGCCTGGTAGAGAAACTTGTAAACGATTTCTAGTCATGATTTTCTCCTTACAATACAACTGTTCCAGTACGGAAAACAGGGCCATCTTCACAGACACGTTGGCTGACGGTTTCACTATCTGGGACTTTTAGGACGCAGGCATAGCAAGCCCCCATCCCACAAGCCATACGAGATTCCAGAGATAGATAGGCTCTTGGATGGTCATAAAAGGTTTGATTGATAAACTTCATCATTCCAGGCGCCCCACACGAATAGACGGCGTCAAAATGAGTATCTAAATCATTAATGACAACTGAAACATTTCCTTTAGTGCCATAAGAACCATCATCTGTCGTTACAAAAACCTGACCATATTGGGCTAATTCCTTTTCGAGAATAACAGCATCCTTGTTGGCAAAACCGAGAACTGTCACTACTTTCACTCCACGTCCATACAATTCCTTGGCCACTTCAAGCAAGGGAGGAACACCAATCCCCCCTCCAACAAGGAGAACCTGGCTCTGCTCATCTAGGTCAGACAAATCAAAACCATTCCCCTGAGGACCCATCACATCAAGAGTATCTCCCTGACTTAATGCTGAGAAAATAGCGGTCCCAGCTCCTTCAATCCGATAAATGAGATGACACTGCTTGTTTACCTTGTCAATAGATGAAATTGAAATAGGGCGGCGCAAGAGATGAGCATCATCGGGAACACGCAGATGAAGAAATTGGCCTGCTCGCATGGCTTCAACCATTTCTCCTTCTAGGACTAATTCAAAGATTGCTGGCGCAATTTCCTCCTGTGCAACCACCTTCATGGTTTCCAAGCGAATAGCACCCAAACGTTTCTTACATGTGGGATTCATGACTTTTCCTCCTTAAATTTTAAGGGGACCAGACAAAGAAAAGACCTTGCTAGTGCAAGGCCTCAGTTAAAATCGTACAACAGAAGAGAGCACACTCAAAAAGTCTCCTCTAGAAAATTGTACTATTCTTTTATCTGACACCTTGTGAGTCTCTCTGGACTCCCCTTAAAGGTTAAATTTTTATTAGTATACTCTTTCAGCTAAAAAAAGTCAAGTAGAAAATGAAGATTCTACTTGACTTGACGAGATTATTTTTCACGAATAACTTCGACCTTATAACCATCAGGGTCTTTGACAAAGTAATAGTTAGGTGCAGTTCCTGGTAGACCATTTGGTGCAGTCACTTCATAGCCTTTTGCACTGTGCTCTTGATGAAGAGCTTCAAGATCAGGTGTACTGAGGGCGATATGAGCAAACCCATCTCCTACCACATAAGGGCCGTGATCGTAGTTATAAGTCAACTCCAACTCATAGTCGTCACCTTCAAGTCCTAGATAGACAATCGTGAAGGCATGATCTGGAAAATCTCTGCGGCGCAATTCTTTAAAACCAAAAGCATCTTGATAGAATGCGATTGATTTTTCAAGATTTTCTACTCGCAAGCAAGTGTGTAGCATTTTTGAAGCCATATTTTTCTCCTTTATTTTCAAAAAGACTGGGACAATCCTGTTCCAGTCTCATCAATTATTATTTAGCAAGTTTTGCTTTAGCTGCATCTGCAAGAGCTGTGAAAGCTGCTGCATCGTTAACAGCCAAGTCAGCAAGCATTTTACGGTTAACTTCGATCTCAGCCAATTTCAAACCATGCATCAATTGTGAGTATGAAAGTCCGTTCATACGAGCTGCCGCATTGATACGAGTGATCCACAATTTGCGGAAGTCACGTTTTTTCTGACGACGGTCACGGTATGCATAGTAGTAAGAGTTCATTACTTGTTCTTTTGCAGTACGGAACAAGATGTGTTTAGCTCCATAGTAACCTTTTGCTAATTTAAGAATACGTTTACGACGTTTGCGTGATACAACGCCACCTTTAACACGTGCCATGTTTTATTTCCTCCAAATATTTCCTAGAATTGTTTACTTACAGTCAAGCTATTATTTCAAGCGAGTAAGCATTGCTTTGATACGTTTGTAATCTCCTGAATGCACCATAGATGCTTTACGAAGATGACGACGTTGTTTCTTAGTTTTTCCGTGGAAACGGTGAGAAGTGTAAGCACGGAAACGTTTAAGTCCACCAGAACCTGTACGTTTGAAACGTTTAGCTGATGCGCGGTGTGTTTTTTGTTTTGGCATGATTTTTTCTCCTTTATTTAACTTTCTGACAATTATTTTTTGTCAGTCGCTGGCGCCAATTGCATGAACATTTGACGTCCATCCATTTTAGCACGTTGTTCGATGATTGCAATATCTTGAGTTGCTTCAGCAAACTCGGCTAAAACTTTTGCACCAATCTCTTTATGGGTAATCATACGACCCTTAAAGCGAATAGATACCTTAACTTTATTTCCTTTTTCAAGGAATTTGCGTGCATTGCGAAGTTTTGTATCAAAGTCACCCTTGTCAATCGTTGGACTTAGACGAACTTCTTTGACAGTAACAACACTTTGTTTTTTACGTTGTTCTTTTTGCTTCTTCTGGTACTCAAATTTGAACTTACCGTAGTCCATAATTTTTGCAACAGGCGGTTTGGCTTGGGGTTGAATCAATACTAGATCAACATTAGCGTTATCAGCCAAAGCTTGTGCTTCACTGAGTGGCTTGATGCCTAGCTGTTCACCTTCAAGACCAATCAAGCGAACTTCACGTACACGAATCTCATCATTGATGAATAAGTCTTGCTTTGCTATGGTTTTCACCTCTTTTGTTTTATTAGAGAAAAACAATAGCGGACTCGTAAATATACAAGCCCGCACGTTATGATAGCGTTTCTTAGAAACTTTTCATCCGTAGGGCCAGGCAACTTGATGTCACAAGGCGAGAAGCTCTCACTTCTGCTTTTCTCAACTTTTATATGATACCAAGTTTTCTATCCCTTGTCAAGATAAAAAGTTATTTTTTTGAAAAGTTTGTGTTTATATTTTAGATTGGTTTCCACATCAAAGAGAGAGAACCAAATTGATTCCCTCCCTATATTAGTTTTTCCTTATCTTCATCTTCCGTATAGGAAAGCTAAAGTCTATTAAAAAATTCTTTTTTATGTGAACTTCCCCATCTTTCGATAAATAGAATCCCCACTAACAAAAGGATAATCAGGCAAGGAAGTAAAACTAGCCCCATGTCCCAATTTAGATTGACATTATCAATTTGCTTAGGTAATCTTCCAGATAAAATCTCCACTGAACGCAAGTAAGTAAAGGGAATCAGATGTGCAATCCTTTGAAGAGGCTGAATTGTTTGGATGCCAAACAATAAGCCAACAATCCCAATGAGTGAAAGAAAGAGTACAGGCATTTTTTGCTTGAAAAAGTAAGCAATCAAATACACAACTTCCACAATGACGATAAAGGCTAAGAAAGCTAAGAACAAGCCAGGAAATAACACATCCTGTATCTTTCCAATAGTTACCTCTTGATTCGTTAAGTTATAAATCGGGTAGGGATAATCTAACTGTCCAAAACCACTTATCAGACTTCCCACTAGAAAAGAAAATCCACTGATTCCGATAAACAGCACAGTTACATAACCCACTCCAACTCCAAGAGAGGACATGGCAAATGCCACTTTTGAAAAAGGATATAACTGAGCTATGTCCAGATGATTTTGATATCTTTCTGCAAATAGTTGCGTTAGCATAAAAATAATAGCAATCACAAACAAGGTTGGGATAATAGCCTCTAAAATCCAGACAATCTGATCAATCCCGTGGGTCGGATAATCTAAATTGTGCGCTTTTATGTTCAAGGGATATAGGGCTTGGTAAGTCTTTCGTTCGCGGTCAACCGCCATTTTTAAGTCAGAACTAGCAGTCGGTTCCTTTGATAAAATTTCATAACTCTTCTCTACATCTTGCCACTGCAAATAGTAGGCTTCTTTCCAGCGTCCTTCTTTTAACAAAGCCAGAATTTCTTTCTTTTGCGTCAAAAGATTTTTTTGCGATTCTAAATTAATTTTAGCAATCTGGTATTCCTCCGAGTTGGTATCAGAAATTTGGGAGAGTTCCTCTTCATATTCATTGATGACTCTCTCATCTTTTACAAGACGGGTTTCCAACTCGCTCTCCAAGCTGACGGAGTTTGCAGTCTGACTATTAAAATAAAAGGTAACACCGAGTCCAGATACAAATAAAGCTAAGATAATCCAGTTTAAGCGACTTTTGAAAACTTTTTTTAATAAAAATAGACTAACATCTTTCATAAACTAAACCTCTTCTATTTGCCCCTGATGAATGGTTACTACTCTATCGCAGACATCAAGCAACTCTTCCTTATAGTGGGAACTTAAAAGAACCAGCTGTTCTTGTCTATCGATTTGTGCTAGCCTATCAAAAAACTTCTGACGATAATACTCATCTAAGCCATTTGTAATCTCATCCATGAGCCAGCATTTGGCCTGACTGAGGAAATACATGGCAATCACCAAGCGTTGCTTCATGCCTAAGGAATACTTGCGAATGGGAAGTCTGACATAGTCCGACATTTCCCAGTAATCAATTTCATCCCTCAAGTTTAGGTCTGACTTCCAGATGTTTTTGATAAGGCGAAGATAGTCCATCCCACTTAAATTTTCATCCAGCCATTCAATGCTTTCATAATAAAATAAAGAAGGAGGGGCTACAATATTTCCACTACTTATAGGAATTAAATTGCTAATGGCGCGGAACAGTGTCGTCTTTCCAGAGCCATTGATAGCAAGAATACCATAAATCCTACCCTTTTCAAATGTAAAATCAACATCTTGTAAGATGACTTGTCGCGTTTTTAAGGTCACATGAGTAAGCTGCAACATATCTAGCCCTCCTTTTTATCACTCTTTAAGAATTAATAGCCTCCGCTGTAGTAGTTTAGTACCTCATAACGATCGTAATTCCAACCACTACCAACTGGATACTCAGAATAGCTATAATAACGAAACCATGATGGATCGTTAGTATAGCTATATCTGTGGTAATTCATACTAGACTTATAGTAGGTATTCCAATCATACCGATAAGTTTTAAGAACGCTCACAGCATATATACTGGACTGAAAAAGACCAATGGATTATAAACTAACTAATTAAACGATTTTTGCTAATTTTTAATGGTTTTATATCATTAAAAATGAAGACGTTTTCATTATATCGTTTTTATCATTATTATGCAACAGATTTTTAGTTTATTTTACTAATATATAATATTTGTCCTTCCTATCGAACGCTTTCGATTTTCCAACTTTTCCAACCTTTAAAGCGTATAGCTCCTTGTTGGTCAGTTCGATATACTTTGCTATTGATACCTTCCAGTCGTGTCAAGGTTTCCTGATGGGGTAGTTTCGTTCGATTGTTCTTTCCAACTGAGATGAGAGTGATCTCTGGTTTGAGCTGTTCTAGAAAGACTGAACTTGATGAATTTTTAGAACCATGTTGACCAGCTTTCAAAACATCCACTTCTAGGTCAAGATACTTCTTCAACAATTCCTTCTCTCCTTTCTCCTCCAAATTTCCAGTGAAGAGAAAGTGCTTATCCAAGAGTTTTCCATACAGAACTAGGGAGTCTTCATGACCTCCATCTCCCATTTTTCTTGGAGATAGGACTTCTAACTGGCTTCCGAAAATTGGCAAGTTCTCTCCTACTGTCACACTACGCACCTTGGTTTGAGTAGTCTGTAGTTCTGCCACAAATTCCTTCTGCTTCAGACTGCCTTTTGATACTAAAATTTCACCTATATGGAAAGCCTTGGTCACCTCCAACAAATCACTAACATGTTCCTTGTCCGTATTGGTCAAAATCAGCTGGTCAATCTTGGCTACTCCTCGACTTTTGAGATAGGGTATCAAGGTTCTCTGGGCATTGCTGGTCGTCACCTTTTCTTGCCAATCCTCAATTTTCTTGCTAGACTCTGCCTTACCACCCACATCTATGAGAATGGTTTTCCCAGTTATATCCCGTAGGAAAATACTTTCGCCTTGCCCCACATCCAGCATGGTAATTTCATTTTCCAGTGGATGCTTGGTAAGGAAAAAGAGACCTGTAATCAATAAACTCAATACTGCTAGCCTTTTAATGTTTTTCCTCAAATCATAGACTAAAGCCAAGGAAATTAACAATAAAATTAAAAGCCATACATTGGGTTGTCCAAAGACCATAGGCCTACTTGCCAGCTGCGATACCAAGCGAATCATCCCCTCCAACCATTCAAAAATAAAATTCAGCTGAATGACTGAATAGAGGAAGGAAAGGGCAAATAAGATAGACAAGAGCGGTAAGAAAACCAAGTCAAATAGAAAGGAAAAGACAAAGGTCAAAAGAATAGACCAAGGCTGAAATTCTGCAAAATAAAAGGATAGAATGGGTAATATTCCCAAGGAAATGACTAGACTTTCTCTAGCAACAGCCTTGAGCCCCTCTCCTTCTTTGCTGGTCATGGTCAAGATAAAAGCATAGGCGCAGGACAAGACACCTCCTGCTGTCAAGAAAAAGTTGGGCATGACGATAAAGAGGACAAGCACCGTCAAGGCAAAATTATCCAAGCCTTTAACCCCATGTTGAGCCAGTAGCTTCTGCAAGAGACTTCGAATGACCGATGCTGAAAATCCTGTCAGCCCTGCATAAATAAGGGAAAAGGGATAAGTCAGCCATTTCAACTTTTCTTGGGTCAAGCCCAATCGCAAAAGAAGCTTCTTAAATCCATCCATGAAAAATCCTACCTGCATACCGGACAAGGCAAAGAGGTGGATAATTCCTAGACTGGAATAAAGCTCATTCATCTCCTCAAAATCTGTGTCCAGATGTCCCAGCAAGAGCCCCGTCATGTAGTTGCGCATAGGGTCTGGAAAGTGCGTCTTAATCCAAACTACAGCCTTTCGACGTAAACTAGACAGGTTTTCACCTATATCCCAACTGCCAACCTTTTGAAGTGACTGGATTTTTTTGATATTGAGAGTCTGGTAAATTCCCTGAGTCTTCAGATAGGCTTGATAGTCAAAACCACCAAAATTTCTCTGCCCTTCTGGTTCTGAAAGTTTTCCTTCAAGTTCTATCTCATGAAGATCTGTTAAGACTTGAAATTGTTCTTTTTCATTCTCGGACTGAAGCTTATAGTAAACTTGGAAGGTACGGCTGTCAGCCTTGCCACGAAAGGATAGACTGTCACCATTGACCTTAATAGTGTCAGGCAAAATCCGCACCCTCTCAACAGAATCCGCTAAGTTTTGACTCGCTTGACTCTGTTGCCAATTTTGAAACAGAAACCAGAATCCAAAGATTCCGCAAAGCAGTAGAACTTTACTAGCTGATTTCCACGAAAATTGGAAAAAAAGACAGACTAGCAGAAAAACGAACCCCAACAAAGCAAGATAGGATGCTGAGAAAATAGCGTAGTAAAGCCAGAGCAATAGAAAACTCAGATAGATTAGGGGAAGGGGGAAATTTTTAATCCACTGCAACATAGTCTTTTAACTTTTCTATAGTCTTGGCACCAATGCCAGAGACCTTTTTGAGCTCGTCTACTGACTTGAATTTCCCATTTGACTCACGATGGTCGATAATGTCCTGAGCTCGTTTTCCTCCCAGTCCCTTGACCTGTTTAAGCTCTTCCAGACTGGCCTTGTTGAGATTGACCTTCTTTTCCTTGCTTGTTGAAGAAGCCGTCCCAGAACCTGCCTGCTGACTAGCTGATTCTTCTCCCTTAGTGGGAACGTAAACCAGAGCCTCGTCACTAACTTTCTGAGCTAGATTAAGCGACTTGCTGTCTGCTTGCTCTGTCAAGCCACCCGCCTTTTGAACGGCATCATTGACCCGACTACCTACGGGCAAGTCATAAATTCCTGGCGATTTGACAGCACCTTTGACATCTACTGTGATTAGATCTTGTTCAACCGGTTCTTCCTTCACTTCCTTTTCGGTCGATGAATCCTTGGAAACAGCTGCAACTTCTGCCTGCAAATTCGTTTCTTTGACAGGTGTGTGTGGAGCTGGCTTTAGTAGGAAAAATCCGCCAACAAGCAGGCCCAGACCAGTACAGATGACAATGATTTTATACTCTTTTATTTTCTCGATAATTGCTTCCATATTTTCTCCTCTCTTAGATTATTCGTAGGAGGAAGAAAAAACAGTTGAAAATTTCTTCTCAACTGCTTATTTATTTGCAAAATAGTCTTCCTTGGTCAAAACATAATGAACTCTTGTCACGATTCTGCCTTCTTCATGCTGGTCCATACAAGCATATGGTTCTGCATATAAAAAACGCATGCCTGATTTCTCCATGATCTTTCCAGATGCAGGATTGTCCTTATCGTGAAGGGCGGTCAACTTGTTCATTCCGATTTTCTCAAAAGCTAGCTCAATTACGGCACGATTGGCTTCTGTCGTCAATCCTTGATTCCAATATTTTTTATTGATAATGTAACCAATAGCTGCCTTCTTAAGAACAGAATCAATCTTGTGCAAGTCAATGGTTCCAATAAATTTGCCATTGCATTTCAGTTCTATTCCCCAACTCCCTAATGGATTGGCTAAATAAAACTGAGCAATATTATTTTTAGTTTCTTCTAAATTTTGATTGGTTAGAAAAGTGTAACCTGTATTATCCTTATCCGAGGCATACTCAAACATAGCTTCCGCATCATCCAAAGTTACAGGTCTAAGCAATAAACGCTCTGTCTCCACTATCGGATACTGGGCTAGTTTTAAAAAGATTGATTCCATAGGATTCCACCACTTGAAAAGTTTCTAACTAATATAAGGATATTTAATGAAACATTTAAAAAGCAAATTTATACTTAGCATTGAGATAACTTTAAGTACAAAAGAACTATCCTTCAGACAGAGGTTGAGACTCTAATCCTTCACTCTCTTCTTTTTTAACCGGTACTGGTTCATAAGCTCGGATAATCTGAGCGACAACTGGGTGGCGAACCACATCCTTAGCTGAAAAATGAACAAAGTCAATCTGATGGATGTTCTTTAGTTTCTCTTGGGCATCAATCAAACCTGACTTGACATTGCGTGGCAGGTCAATCTGACTGATATCTCCATTGACAATCATCTTAGAATGAAAGCCTAAACGCGTCAAAAACATCTTCATCTGCATGATAGTCGTATTTTGCGCCTCATCGAGAATGACAAAGGCATCATCCAAGGTTCGTCCACGCATGTAGGCAAGAGGTGCAATCTCGATAATTTCACGTTCCATGAGACGAGTCGTTTGATCTTTTCCCAGAATCTGATACAAAGCATCATAAACAGGTCTAAGGTAAGGATCTACCTTCTCCTTAAGGTCTCCCGGAAGAAATCCAAGACTCTCTCCAGCTTCTACTGCTGGACGAGTTAGGATAATTCGCTTGACCTGCCCACGTTTAAGAGCTGTCACTGCCAAGGTCACTGCAAGAAAGGTCTTCCCTGTCCCTGCTGGCCCAATTCCAAAGGTCACATCGTGCTGTTTAACACTATCCACATAAAGTTTTTGACCCAAGGTTTTGACACGGATAGGCTTCCCAGTATTGTCTTTGATGATTTCTTCTTCGTAAAGGGCGACAAATTTATCAATTTCATCGTTTTTGACCATGCTAATCGCAGTCACCACATCTGGCGTACCAACGGTCATCCCACGATTTACCAAGACCATGAGAGCTTGAATAACCTGACGGGCTTCCTCACAGGCAGTCTCTTCTCCCAAAACCTGCACAATCTCCGTACGAGCATGAATCACCACATCCAGCTCTTCTTCCATCAAACGAAGATGGCGTTCATTGGAACCAAAAAGATGAAACAGGTCATCTGGATGACTCAGTTGAATGTCTATTGAATGTTCCTTCAAATAAAGAACCTCTCTAATCCTTTTATTTCTTTTTATTATAGCAAAGGGGTGGAGAAATTACTAGCCCAAACCCAATGAATCATGCTAGTGTTCTAAGTATTCTTGCCAGATAGCGTCAAAGTCTCCTAGATTGAAAGAGAAACTGGCATGTTCTTCCAGAAAGCGACTCACCTCATCAAAATCATCTGTGTGTTTTGGAAAGGCTGATTCTTCAAAAGCGAGGTCTGCCAAGATAGCCTTGGGACTGTTACTTTTAGGATTGCGCTCGGTCATGAGCCAAGTGTAAAATGATTTTCTCATAAGTCACCCAAGATCAACTCTGTCCCAAACTGGTCTTGCTTGATTTTACCAGCCTTCATCAAGCCACCAAGTGCTTTCTTGAACTGACCTTTAGAAATACCAAAGGTTGCCTTGATATCCTCAGGGGATGACTTATCATTCAAGGTCATAAAACCGCCATTGCTTTCCAAATAAGTCAAAATCATCTGGGCATCATTTTCCAACATTTCAAAAGAACGTGGTTTGAGGGAGAGGTTCAACGTGCGGTCCACTTCACGGAAACCAATAACGCGCGCATCTAATACTTGCCCCAAACGTGGCTCTGCGTAGCGCTCGCTAGGATGGATAAAGCCAAGCATGTTATTTTCTGGTAGGTAGACAAAGGTTCCTGACAGCTTGAGTCGGTAAACAATGGCTGGCCAGTTTTGGTTCTGCATGTTGTTGTAGGCAGGACGAGCCAGACGTTGAAAGTCTTCTTGATAGGCCAAGAGACCCCAGATACGGTCTTTCTTGTCCACTTCAAGACGGATGTAGAGTTGGTCTCCCTTCTTAGGCCAGAGTTCCTTAAGCTCAGGGAGAATATCGAGTGACACAACGATTTCCTTGTCAGGAAGGCCTGTATCTACAAAGACACCCAAGTCCTTACGAACTTCTGTGACACGACCCCAACCAAATTGATCCTGAGTAGCAGTCACTTCTAGAGTGGTCAAGCGTAGTTTTTGCTTCATATCCGTATAAGCAAAACCTTTGACCGTATCCCCTACTGTATGTTGACCTTCTTCCTTGGAAAGTGCATAGGTCTGACCATCCTTTTGCACAAAGTAGAAACGGTCATTTTCATCGATGATGAGTCCAACGATAAAACTTGCAAGATTTGTATTCATATTTCCTTCTTTCGAATAAAACTCAGCCAGCAATGCCAACTGAGTTTTTCTGTTTATTTTTAGACTTCCAAAAGTTCTTTCTCTTTGTTGGCAGTCATGTCGTCGATGTGTTTGACAGCATCGTCTGTTACTTTTTGAATATCTTTTTCAAGAGTCTTCAATTCGTCTTCAGTGATTTCTTTTGCTTTTTCTTGTTTCTTGGCTTCATCCATAGCATCACGACGGATATTGCGGACAGCCACTTTAGCATTTTCGCCGACCTTCTTCACTTCTTTAGCAAGGTCACGACGAGTTTCTTCTGTGAGAGCAGGGATAACCAAACGAATGACTGAACCGTCGTTAGCTGGTGTGATACCAAGATCAGAAGCGTTCAAGGCACGTTCGATGTCTTTCAATGAAGACTTGTCAAATGGTGTTACCAACAAAACACGCGCTTCTGGAATGGTAATTGAAGCGATTTGGTTAAGAGGAGTTTCTACTCCATAGTATTCTACATGTACACGGTCGAGCAAACTTGCGTTGGCACGACCTGCACGGATACCACCAAATTCACGAGCAAGTGATTGGTGAGACTGGGTCATTCTCTCTTTAGCTTTTTCAATAATTGCGTTAGCCATAATCTTTCTTATTCCTTTTCTTCGATATTATTTGAAACTGTTGTTCCGATATTTTCACCAAATACGACACGTTTGATGTTGCCTGGTTGGTTCATGTTGAAGACAACCAAGTCAATGTCGTTATCCATTGAGAGGGTTGAAGCTGTTGAGTCCATGATACGAAGACCTTTATTGATAACGTCACGATGGGTCAATTCTTCAAACTTAACGGCCGTCTTGTCCTTCTTAGGATCGGCATTGTAAACACCGTCGACACCATTTTTAGCCATAAGGATAGCATCCGCTTCGATTTCAGCTGCACGAAGGGCCGCTGTTGTATCGGTTGAGAAGTAAGGTGAACCAATTCCGGCACCAAAGATAACGATACGGCCTTTTTCAAGGTGACGAAGGGCACGTCCACGGACATAAGGCTCTGCCACTTGTTGCATAGCAATAGCTGTTTGCACACGTGTATCAACCCCAACTTGTTGCAATGAATCTGCCATCACAAGAGCATTCATAACAGTCCCAAGCATTCCTGTGTAATCTGCCTGAACGCGGTCCATTCCTGCTTCTGCAGCAGGTTCACCACGCCAGAGATTTCCTCCACCGATAACAAGGGCAATTTCGATACCTAAGCTATGAACTTCTTGAATCTCTTTTGCGATTGTTTGAACTGTTTGGATATCAATCCCTACGCCACGTTCACCGGCAAGGGCTTCACCTGATAACTTGATTAAAATACGTTTATACTTGGGATTCGCCATTTTCACTCTCCTTTTTTTATCCTACCTATTTTATCACAATTTCTAAGATTTTTATAGTATCATGAGCAATTCTTTCAAAAAAATTAGACTGTTAAAAATTCCTCTAAATCACTGAGGGCACGCTCAGCAATTTTTTCATAACGAGCCTTCTTATCACGGATACGCTCGCCTTCTAACTCCTTGATAATACCGAAATTGACATTCATGGGTTGGAAATGTTTGCTATCTGCATGAGTGATGTAATGAGCTAGGCTTCCAATCGCTGTTGTCTCTGGGAAAATAGCCTCACTTTCACCTTTGAAGAGTCGAGCCGCGTTAATACCTGCAACTAAGCCTGATGCTGCGGACTCTACATAGCCTTCCACACCCGTCATCTGACCAGCAAAGAAGAGATTTGGTTGTTTCTTAGAACGGTAGGTCTGTTCAAGGAGATTTGGTGAATCCATGTAAGAATTGCGGTGCATGACACCATAACGAACAAACTCCGCATTTTCAAGGCCTGGAATCATTTGGAAGACACGCTTTTGTTCTCCCCATTTGAGGTGGGTCTGGAAACCGACGATATTGTAGAGACTACCAGCCGCATTGTCCTGACGAAGTTGGACAACCGCATAAGGTGTTTTAAATTCGCCATCACGAGGTCCTGTGTAGTCGTCCGGATACTCAAGACCGACTGGTTTCATAGGTCCATAAAGCATGGTTTTAATACCACGTTTAGCCATGACTTCGATAGGCATACAGCCTTCAAAGTACTTTTCTTTTTCAAAAGAATTAAGCGGTGCTTCTTCCGCATTGACCAAGGCTTCATGGAAATCCATAAACTCTTGCTTGGTCATTGGAGCGTTGAGATAAGCGGCTTCTCCCTTATCATAACGAGACTTGAGATAGACCTTGCTCATATCGATAGTGTTGACATCGATAATAGGCGCTGCCGCATCGTAGAAATAGAAACCATCGCCGTCATTAAGAGAATGAATCTTTTCAGCCAGGGCATCACTAGTCAAGGGACCAGTAGCGACAACCGTAATAACATCTGTCGACAATTCTGTAATTTCATCACGAACCACTTCAATCAAAGGATGGTTGGCCACTTTTTCGGTCACCATTTGGGAGAAACCATCGCGGTCCACCGCAAGCGCACCTCCTGCAGGAACACGTGTAGCTTCAGCAGATTCCAAAATGACTGAACCCAAGCGACGCATTTCTTCCTTGAGAAGCCCGACAGCATTTGTCAAGGCATCCCCACGAAGGGAATTAGAACAAACTAACTCAGCAAAATTGTCTGTTTTGTGTTGAGGTGTTGACTTGACACCACGCATTTCATAAAGTTTAACTGGAATACCACGTTCTGCAATTTGGTAGGCTGCTTCAGAACCTGCCAAACCAGCACCGATAACATTGATATAAGATTGAGACACGACACTAATACCTCTTTGGGAGTGTAAAGACAAGGTTCACATTGAAAAAGCCAACCGAACTTACTCGCTTTCGAATTTCTAGGCTCAGGCTGAAAAAGTCCCCCGGACTTTTTCACTCCCACAAATCTTTCTATTTTTTTCTTCTACTAGTATAACAAAAAAAGGGAAGAAGGCAAACTTCCCTGTTTAGTCATTTTCTTGATTTTCTTCCCAGTCGTGGTAGGCAGCGTAGAGCTGGCTTTTATTCCACTGGTAAATCTTAGCAACTTCCTTAATAGCTTGGTTTTTCTTCATGCCTTGCTGGATGCGAGATTGGATTTCTGAAAACAAGTCCTCCTCGTCCTTCTCCTCCACATCTTGGCTGGCACCCTCAACAATGAGAAGGCATTCGCCCTTGAGTGGTGTTTCAGCTATGTTTTCCAACAATTCAGAGATCTTTCCTCGTTGGTATTCTTCATAGATTTTGGTCAATTCTCTGACCAAGACTACCGAACGATCACCGTAGACTTCTAGCATATTTTCCAATGTATCTGCCACACGATGGGGCGATTCATAGAAAATTTGTGTTTCAGGATAGTCTTTTTTTGAGTCGAAAAATTGTTTTTGCTGGCCTGATTTTCTCGGTAAAAAGCCGTAAAAGATATGGGGCTGCGGCGCTAGACCACTGGCAATCAAGGCAGAAATTCCTGCAGAGGCACCTGGAACAGTCACAACCGCAATTTCTTCCTCAATGGCTGCCTTAACTAAATCATGACCAGGGTCTGAGATGCTAGGCAGACCCGCATCAGAAACCTGAGCAATACTTTGCCCTGCTTTCAGGAAACCAATCAAATCAGGAATTTTTTCCTTAGCATTATGCTCATGAAAACTGATCTGCTTTGTCTGAATGTCGAAATGCTTGAGCAAAAGACCTGTATTGCGCGTATCCTCAGCTGCAATCCAGTCCACTTCTTTCAAGGTCTGAATAGCTCGAAATGTCATATCATCTAGATTGCCAATCGGCGTTGCTACTAGGTACAGCTTGCCATAGGGAGACTGCCCCTTAAAACTTTTTTGAATCTGCATGCTTACTCCCTGTATAACAACTCATCACAGAACATACATTCTTCGTCCTGCTCTCGACGTTGTCCATAAAAATCATTACACACGTGAAAACCATCTTTATAAATCCGACGGACACTTTCACGAACATGCTTGGCCTTGACGGGAGCGTCTGCTTCCACCTCACCCAAGCGTTCCCGCAACTTACTATTTTCCAAACGAAGAGCTGTATTTTCCTCTACCAGGCTCTTGAGATTTTTCTTGATGGCTTCCACATCGGCCAAGGTTACCAATAACTGTTGGGAAAAATCATCCAGCGCGTCAAATAATTCTTTTTTGTCCATAAACCAGCCCTTTCCTTTCTTTATCGTTCATTTTTGAGTTCATATTTCTTTCAAAACCAGATATTCCATGGCATTTTGAAAGCTGACATTAGCTTGCCACATTTTTCTAGCTTCTAGCAAATCTTGTAGAATCACTCTTACTCTTGCTTGTAGGATATCTTGCCCACAGAGGACTTCAAGAATCCGTAAAACCTGATCTTGTTTTTCCTTGTCATCTACCAAACTAGCCAATTTAGCAACTTGCAGATAACTTTCTTTTTTCTTAGCTACTAACCAAGTCAGCAGGCGTTCACTTTCATCGACCAAGGTCCAAAAACTTGCCTGATTGGCCAACTTTTCTGCTTCAGCTCGCGATTGACTAAACTGGGCTAAAAGAGTCGCTTTTTTCTTAACCAGTCCCATTTGTTCTAAGAGCAAGATGAGTTTTTCTTCCTGCTTTTTAAAGTGGAAAATCTGGGTCCGACTTCGGATGGTCGGTAAGATCTTTTCTTCATCACTGGTCAAGAAGAAAATGTAAACCTCACTCTGGGGTTCTTCGATGACCTTAAGCAGAGAATTAGCTGCGTTAGGATGCATTTTCTCAGCTTGCTCGATAATAAAGACCTGTTGTTGGCTTTCAATCCCTGCTTGAGAAAACTGTCCCACCAATTCCCGGATGCGTTCTGTCTTAATGACCTGATTGACTGGTTTAATCAAGGTGACATCGGGAAATTCTCCCTGTTCAATCAGCTTACAATTTCGGCATTTCTCACATGGTAGAACGCCTACCTTATCCGTGCAAAAGAGACTTTTAGCCAAAAATTGCGCCATTTCCAAGCTTCCAAAGAAACCTGAAAAGAGGTAGGCATGATTGAGCTGGTCTTGCTCCAAGATACGGACAAAGCGGTCAAACTGTTCTGGCTGCCAGACCTTTAGTTGATCTTGTTTCATTTAGCTAATCCCATTCTGTCAAACAAGACAGCCTTGGTGGTTTCCACAACCTCCTCCAATGGAAGACTGGCATCAATCTTGACAATGCGATTTCCCTCTTTATTCAGAAGAGAAAGATAGCCTTTACGAACTTTTTTATGCAAGTCCAACCCTTCCAAGTCCAAACGATTGACCTCACGATTACTATTCGCAGCAATTCGAGCCAGTCCTTCTTCCACCTCGATGTCAAAATAGAGTGTCAAATCAGGTTTAAGGCCATCTGTCGCAAACTGATTGAGCCAATCAATGGCTTCAATGTCCAAACCACGACCAAATCCCTGATAGGCAACGGAACTATCGATGAAGCGGTCCATAATGACCAACTTACCATCTTCAAGTGCTGGAAGAACTTTTTCCACCAAGTGCTGTCTGCGACTGGCGATATAGAGCAAAAGCTCTGTTTTAGAATCCATCTGAGTATGACTTGGGTCCAAAATCACTTGACGAATCTTCTCCCCAATCAAGACTCCGCCAGGTTCGCGGGTCGTCAGCACCTCTACTCCTTTTTCCTCTAAAATTGGGAGCAAAGCCTCTAAAACACTGGTCTTTCCTGCTCCCTCTGGTCCCTCAAGAGAGACTAAAAATCCTTTTGACATGTCTAACTCATTTCTTTTTTACTACTTCTATTCTATCAAAAAAATAGGGGTTTGTGACAATCTTTTTTGTCTTCCTATTTAATACTCAATGAAAATCAAAGAGCAAACTAGGAAGCTAACCGCAGGTTGCTCAAAACACTGTTTTGAGGTTGCAGATGGAAGCTGACGCAGTTTGAAGAGATTTTCGAAGAGTATCAACCACCATAAAAGAGGCAGACAAAGCCACCTCTTATTTACCAAGTTTTTTAGTTCGTTTGTAGGCTTTAGTGACTGCCTCCATGACCGTTCCTCGAAAAGCATGCGCTTCTAAGCTTGCTACACCAGCGATAGTCGAACCGCCTGGGCTACAAACTTGGTCTTTCAAGACTCCAGGATGCTCTTGGCTTTCTAGGACCAATTGCCCAGCTCCTACCACGGTTTGAGCTGCCATTTTCAGTGCTATTTCTCGTGTTAATCCTGTCTGAACGCCCGCATCTGCCAAGGCCTCAATAAAGAGATAGACAAAGGCTGGTCCACAACCTGCAAGACCTGTCGCTGCATCGATTAAGCCTTCCCCAAGTTCAACCAAAAGACCAGCTTTGGCTAAAAGCTGACAAAAGAGCTCACTGTCCTCAGCCCTGCAATTAGGAGACAAGGCATAGCTAATCACTCCTTGACCAATAGAAGCAGGGGTATTTGGCATCATGCGAATAATTCGGTGTTGACTTGGGATAAGACTTGCTATTTTTTCTAAAGTCAATCCAGCTGCCATGGAAATCAAAAGAAGACTTTCTCTTTTTTCAAGGATGGTCTGGTATTGAGATAGCAAGTCTGAGAACTGAGCTGGCTTAACACCTAGAAAAATCACATCTGCTTCTGCAAAAATTTCTTCGTTGCTGGAAGCCTGACCACCAAAGTCTGCAATGAAAACATCTACCTTGGCTTGACTACGATTGGCAAGGAGAATCTGATCACCCGTCTTGGCCTGCAAGACAGCCTTGGCCAAACTAGCACCCATATTCCCCAAGCCGATAAATCCAATCTTCATCTCTTACTCCCTTATCTGCCCATCACCAGCAACCACATACTTGTAGCTGGTCAACTCTTTTAATCCCATTGGACCACGCGCGTGCAGTTTCTGAGTAGAAATTCCCATTTCACAACCAAGTCCAAATTGGCCACCATCGGTGAAACGAGTTGAGGCATTGACATAAACCGCTGCAGAGTCCACTTGATCTGTAAAGTAAGCCGCAGCTTCAGCATTTTCCGTCACAATGGCATCCGAATGATGGGTACTGTGGGCTTCAATATGCGCGACCGCTTCTTCTAAACTGCTCACAACCTTAACAGCTAGGACATAGTCTAAAAACTCGGTGTCAAAGTCTTGAGCCTCAGCTGCTTGACCTGAAACAAACTGACTTGCTTTCTCATCCAAGCGGAATTGAATTGGTTCCAGACCAGCTTCTTTTCGATCTGCAACCAGCACTTGCTCCAAGCGAGGAAGGAAGCTTGCTGCCTTGGCTTCATGAACTAGCAAAACCTCCATGGCATTGCAGACAGAAGGACGACTGGTTTTGGCATTGTTGATGATAGACAGAGCCTTGTCTTCATCTGCATCCTTATCCACATAGACATGGACAATCCCAGTCCCCGTCTCAATAACAGGTACGATAGCATTCTCAACCACGGCATTGATCAAGCCAGCCCCTCCACGAGGAATGAGAAGGTCTAGATAGCCCTTGGCCTTCATCATGGCATAGCTGCTTTCTCGGCTGGTATCTTCCACCAGTTGAATCACATCCGGGTGAATAGTAGTCGTTTCCAAGCCCTTCTTCAAGGCTATGACAATGGCATGGGCAGATTGATAGGCATCCTTCCCACTACGAAGAACAACCGCATTTCCACTTTTAAGAGCCAAAGCAGCCGCATCAGACGTCACATTTGGACGGCTTTCATAGATAATACCGATAACGCCCATAGCCACACGTTTCTTTGTGATAACCAAACCATTTTCAAGCTGATTGGTTTCTAAAACTTCACCGATTGGATCTGGTAAGGCAACCACTTCACGAATCCCTCTTGCCATCGCTTCTATACGACTTGCATCCAAATAAAGACGATCCAGCATCACATCTGAGATTTTACCTTTGGCCGCTGCCATATCGAGGGCATTAGCCGCTAAAATTTCCTCTGTAGTAGCCACTAAGTAATCAGCCATAGCTAGCAAGGCTTGGTTTTTCACCTCTTCACTAGCTGTGTTGATCGATTTTTTAACAGCCTGTACCTGTTCAAATTGTTCTTGTGTACTTACCATAGTTTACCTCTAAAATTCTGTAAAGAGTAGTTGGATTTCAGGCGTAATGGAAATCCAGTCATCACGGTGAATCAAGACACCCTTGGCTTTTTGAGAACGCAACATATCCTCCAAAGCAGATGCTCCGAATTGCACGCGTCCTTTTCCAAGTGATTTTCCACTTTCCTTGTCAAATACTGTCACAATATCACCGTAAGAAAAGGCGCCTTCTGCTTCAACAATACCAGATAAGAGAAGACTCTTGCCATGTTGAGAGAGAGCTTCTGCAGCTCCTTTATCAACCCAAATAGAACCTTGACTCTGAGCATAGAAGGCCAGCCATTGTTTCTGGGTACGCAGCCCCTTCTCTTGAGCAACAAAGTAGGAACCATCCTTGGTATCCTCAGCTGCCTCAATCATGGCATCCACCTTCAAAGATGAGCAGATATAAACAGGAACCCCTGATTCTGTCGCAATAGTTGCAGCTTTGATTTTGGTTAACATACCACCTGTACCATTAGACGAACCGGCTCCACCGGCCATATCAATAATCTCACGATTGATGGTCTCGATTCGCTCCAAGCGTTTGGCTCTTGGATCTGAATTAGGATTTCCAGTATAGAGACCGTCCACATCTGTCAAGAGAACCAAAAGGTCTGCTTGGACCATGGCCGCTACCTGGGCACTCAGAGTGTCATTATCCCCAACCTTGAGTTCATCAATGACGACACTATCATTCTCGTTGATGATAGGAATCGCACCACGGCTAAGTAGAATTGACAAAGCCTGATGGGCATTTTTATAACGGCGCTTATCCACAAAGTCATCCTGGGTCAGCAAGATTTGTGCAGAAACGATTTGGCGCAAGAGAAGATTGGTCGTGTATTCTTCCAACAAAAGCCCCTGTCCTACCGCTGCTGAAGCCTGTTTATCAGCAATCTTAGTCGGACGTTTTTTAAATCCTAAGGCTCCAAAACCAGCAGCAATGGCACCCGACGACACCAAAATCAATTCATGACCAGCCTCGTGCAGCATAGCCAACTGTTGGGTAATAGCTTTTACTTTACTACGTGATAAGCTTCCATCCTCATTCGTCAGAGAAGAAGTCCCCACCTTAAAGACAATCCGTTTGTATTTCATAGTCTCACTCCGATTCTTCATATTTATCCATTATAACATGAATGACAGGAAATAGAAAAGAGTTGATAGGAAAAAGAAGGCCCTAAAACCTTCTTTTTTACTACTGTTCTGATTCCGATTTGTTTGCACTCGTTTCAGAGGTTTTGGAAGTTGATGATGTCAAATCTTGACTAGTTGAAGAACTTGCAACACTTTCATGTTGACTCGTTTCTTTATTTTCAAGATCCTTTTTCACTACTTCATTAGATTCTTTTATTTCTGAATGACTTGTAGTTTTAATTGTAGCAGATTTTTCGACTGGAACATCCACTAACCAGGCACCACTTGAATCAACAGTATAGCCTTCTGGTGTCTTACCGTTCACAAGCAATTGACCATTTTCTTTCAAGAAGTACCATTTATCCTTGTCCTTGATCCAACCCACAGCTCGTGAACCATCTTCCTTGTAGAAATACCAAGCATTTGCCTTTTTAAGCCAACCTTGCTTCATAGCTCCTGAATCTTCTAGATAGTAATGATGACCAGCAACTTCTATCTCGCCTGTCTTCATGATACCAGTAGAATCCATATAGTACCAGGTTTCTTTATCTTTTACCCAACCCGTTTTCATTTCTCCTGATGGGGCAAAGTAATACCATTGGCCCTTATATTGAAGCCAACCTGTTTGCAGCGAACCATCCTTGGATAAATAATAATTCTGACCTCCAGTATTTACCCAACCAATTTCCATCTGATTTTCTTTGTTAAAATAATACCAGATTCCATCAATTTTCTTCCAATTTTTAGCAGAAGCACCAGAGTCTGTCAAATAGAACCAATGATTGTTCCATTTTTTCCATTGATTCTGTAACAAGATACCCGTTTGGTTAAAGTAATAC
This sequence comes from Streptococcus parapneumoniae, assembly GCF_037076355.1. Taxonomy (NCBI): domain Bacteria; kingdom Bacillati; phylum Bacillota; class Bacilli; order Lactobacillales; family Streptococcaceae; genus Streptococcus; species Streptococcus parapneumoniae. Next base: position 1,382,534 of record NZ_AP026968.1, read on the forward strand.
CATTCACCTTCGATTTCATTCCAACCGACAGTATACTCTCCTGTAGAATCAGGCGCTTGATACCACCAGTTCCCATATGCACTCTTATGCCAACCAGCTTGAAAACTTGGAATCGGATTGTAGGAAGTTGAAATGTTTACTAAACCGTCTTGTCGAATATCAAAAACTGTTGCATCATAGTCTTTGCTGGCTGCGTTGATTCTCTCAATTCCTCGTTCTTTAAGCCAATTGACATACTCACTATCAACACCATTTTTCCAAGGTAAACTATCCGAGGTTTGAACAATCAAACTCGGACTCAAATGTTTAATGAAATCCTTGGTGTTTGATTTATTGGTATCACGGTGATGGTTAAACTTCATCAAATCAACTTTTCCAATGAGAGAACCGTACTTGTCTTCCGCTCCATGCACATTATCTAAGTCGCCCCCAAGGTAAATTTTCTTGCCATTGACTTTCACTACACTAATCAGGGAATTGGAATTGTCATCCCAAATTTTCTTTAATTCACCTGATGAATCAGTTTCATTTTCATAGTTATAGAGTTGAATATCCATGTCCCCAAACTGAAAATGAGCATCTCCTTGTGTGATGTTTTGAATAACTGAAACACCTTTTTCGGCGGCAGTCTGTAAAACCTGATCATAACCGTACAGATTATCCCATAAACGTTCAGAATTAGTAATACGATTATCACTATATTTTTTAAGATAGACTCGGTCAACTGGATAGGTAGACAGTAATTCATCAACATTTCCAATATGGTCACTGTGAGTATGGGTCACCAAAATAAAATCAAGTTTTTGGACACCCAATTCCTTCAAACGACGAAAAACACGGTCTGTTAGAACATGCTTATAAGACGTTTCAATTCCTTCTCTCCATGGATAGCGAGAATCACTACCGTCTGGGAAGTCATAATCTTCTCCTGTATCCACCATGGCAAAATGCCCATTGCTTTCAAGAATAATCGCATCACTGCCACCTTCTTGAACATTGATAAAGTGAATTTTATTTCCTGAACTTTCTTGAGCTTGAACATTCCCATACCATGACAAACCTAAAAAAGCGCCTGCAAGTGCTAAACTAATCAATTTCTTTTTCATTATTGCTCTATTAGAATTCCTTTTTGATTAAAATAATATCTTTTTCCATCAATTTCGTTCCAACCGATAGAATAATTTCCTGTAGAATCTGGTGCTTGGTACCACCACTCGCCATTAGATTTCTGATGCCATCCCGAAACAAACGATGGTATTTTTTATATTGTTTACTTATATCAGCTATGCCATTTTGTCTAATATCAAAAACAGTTGCATCATATTCTGTACTAGCTGCATTTATTCGCTTTATCCCTAAACTATCTAACCATGCTATATATTCAGGGTTGTCTACAATAGGACTATCATAAAAACCTGGAACAGCATCACTTGTCTGCACTATGATTTCTGGAGATAGATTTAATATAAAGTTTTTTGTATTTGATTTTTCGGTATCCTTATGATGATTAAACTTCATCAAATCAACTTTTCCAATAAGAGGACCATACTTGTCTTCTGCTCCATGAACATTATCTAAGTCGCCCCCAAGGTAAATTTTCTTGCCATTGACTTTGACTACACTAATCAAGGAATTGGAATTATCGTCCCAAACAGGTTTAAGATTTCCATTCTCATCATATTCATTTTCATAATTATAGAGCTGAATATCCATGTCTCCCATTGTAAAACGGGATTCTTCATTTGAAATATCTTGAATCAATTTCACCCCATTACGATTTGCAGCTTTAATCGCATTATCATATCCGTAGAGATTATCCCACAAACGATTTTTATCAGTTATACGACTATCATCATATCTTTTCATATAAATACGATCAACAGGGTATTTATCTAATATTTCATCCATATTTCCAATATGGTCACTGTGGGTATGGGTTACCAAAATAAAATCAAGTTTTCGGGCACCCAATTCCTTCAAATGACGGAATACTCTATCGGTCATTACATGCTTATAAGAAGTACCGATTCCTGGTCTCAAAGGATATTGAGGATTACTACCATCAGGAAAATCATAATCTTCTCCTACATCAATCATGGCAAAATGACCATTACTTTCCAAAATAATAGCATCACTTCCTGCAGTCAGTACATTAACAAAATGTATTTTATTACTGGAAAAGCCAAAATATTTTTCTAGCGTTAACCCATTATATATATATATATATATATATATTATGATTAAGATTGCAGTTACCATAATTATACTGGACTTCTTTTTACACTTCATTCTTACTTTCTCAATCTCTCCAATGTTTCCTTAAAAATCTCTGGGATATCTGCTGTAAATTCCATGGTCTCACCTGTTCTCGGATGGGTAAAGCCTAGAGTCTTGGCATGGAGAAATTGTCCATGTCCTTTCAAAGTCTTGCGAGGACCATAGACCTCATCACCAGCGACTGGATGGCCAATATAAGCCATGTGAACACGGATTTGATGAGTGCGTCCTGTCTCTAGCTGCAACTCTACCAAGCTGTAATCACCAAAACGTTCCAAGACGTGGAAACGGGTCACTGCAGGCTTCCCTCTAGCAGTCACAGCCTGTTTCTTACGGTCTTTTTCACTACGGCCAATCGGAGCTTCAATCACACCACGATCATTAGGCAGATTTCCATGAACAATAGCCCAATATTTGCGGAGAGACTTTTTATCCTTGAGTTCTTGGGCAAGTGCTAGATGCGCCTCATCGTTTTTAGCAATCATGAGAAGGCCAGACGTATCCTTATCAATACGATGAACAATTCCTGGGCGTAGAACCCCATTGATACCCGACAAGTCCTTAATATGATACATAAGGGCATTTACTAGAGTTCCACTAGTATGACCAGCACTCGGATGCACCACCATCCCCTGAGGTTTGTTAACGACGGCCACATCCTCATCTTGGTAGATGATATCTAGCGGAAGATTCTCAGCTACATACTCTAAGACCTCTGGTTCTGGCACATGGTAAGTGACGACATCGCCCTCTTGGACAGTGTATTTAGCTTTCTTGACTTGGCCATTGACCAAGACCTGGCCTGATTTGATTTGTTCATTCGCGAGACTGCGTGATAATTCTGTCAAATCGGACAAAGCCTTATCTAAACGCAGGCCACCAGTTTCAATTTTAATTTCCATTTATTTCCTCTTTTAGCATTGCAATCAATAAAATAATCACTCCAACCGTCAGATAGCTATCTGCTACATTGAAAATTGCAAAATTGATAAAGTCAAGGTGGAACATATCCACAACAAAACCCTGACTCACCCTGTCAATAAAGTTCCCAAGACCACCTGCGATAATCAAGGTCAAACCCAAGACCATCCAAAGTGAGTTCTCCATGTGTTTATGTAGATACCAAATGGCACCTACCACGACAACCAGAGTAATGACAGCGAATAAGAACTGCTGATCTTGTAAGATAGAAAAGGCTGCCCCTCGATTTTGCAGGTAGGTCAAGCTAACGAAATTGGGAATCCAAGAACGAACTTCACCCAGTGGAATCTGTTGGACGATATAGGATTTAACCAACTGATCCAGACCAATCAAAAGCAGTACAACGACTACCACTATTCCTCTTTTTTTCATGATTTCCTCTTTTGATCAAAATATTCTTGCATGACTTCTACGAAGAGAGTCCCAGCTTGACTGAGCTCCACTTCTTCACGTTTAACATAGACCATGCGATTATCTAGGTTATCCTTGAGACGAATAACTGTAATCCCATTGACACTGTCACTATCTAAAAATCCAGAACCTGTCGCATAGGCGTCCGTCCGCTCCAAAATACCATTCAAGGTAGCACGGTCTGTCACATTAAACATCTGTGAGCTCGCACTAGTATCAACAAAGTTCTCTGAATAATAAAGGTACTCATCTTTCTCTTGAGTGAAACGAACCGTTGGTAGATCCGCTAAATCCTCCATAACCAATTCCTCTTTCTGAGCCAAAGAATGCCCCTCACGGAGATAAATGTGGGTATAGAAGGGAATCAATTCAATGACCTCCAGGCCTAGCTTTTCAACCCGTTGCATAATCCCCTTTTTATTTTGATTGTTGAGGTAGATAATCCCAATCTCACTGTGCCCCTGAGCTACTTCATCAAGTATTTGAACTGTAGTAGACTCAAAAATACGGAAATTTTTGTAATCAGGATAGCGCTCTGAAAAGGCCGTAATAGTTGGTGGCAAGAAGTCATAGTGCTGGCTAGCAATGGAAAATTCATCTTTTTCTTCTTCAGGATTAGCATACTGATTTTGAAAAATATCAAATCCTTTAACCAATTCTTGCGCTTTTTCATAGAATTCCATACCACGACGAGTCAAGAAAGTCCCTGAGCTGGTCCGACGGAAAATCTTAAAACCCAACTCTTTTTCCAAATCACGAACAGAAATAGATAGACTCGGCTGGCTTACATACATCTTTTCAGCAGCTTCACGGAAAGTACCACTATTGGCAATGGCAACAACATAGCGTAATTGTTGAATGTTCATCTTCTACCCCCAACTTCTTTATCTTTTCATTATACCATATTTTAGAAGTTTTCCAAAAAGGAAAAAAGAACATCCTATTCTTCTTCACTATCTTCACTATCTGCCTTTCTCAAGCCAATCTTATTTTCAAAATCAATTCAAAAAAATAACTGGCTACACACCACTCCAGTATCGGAAAGAAAAACGATGACTATTTGTGAAAAAAAGAAAATGCCGGAAAATTCCGACATTGTTTTAGTAAGCTAACTTCCTGAAAATAGGAGTAACCACACATTCCAGAAGGCAGCGATATTGATGAAAATATGAACTAGTATTGGATAGTAGAGACTTTTTGTCATGCGATACAATAGAGCTAAAATAAGCCCTCCGCTAGCATAAATGAAAAAAGCAAGAGGAGTTAAAGCAAAATTGATATGAATATAACCGAAAATAATAGCAGAAAGCAAGACATCTCCGTACCAAGGCGAGTTTTTGAAAAAGGTTGTCATAAGCACACCGCGATAAATCAATTCCTCAGCAATAGGGCCGATGAAGCAAGCTATGAGCAAGAAATAGGGTAATTCCTGTCTTCCTATCATTTCTATCGTTTCATTCAAAGAAATTTGATTTGAAGACGAGGGTATGAAATAAGACAAGAGGAAGTCCGACATATACGAAATGATGTAGCCCAGTAAAAGATAGATAAAATACCTCAGCTGCCACTTGAAATGAAAAATTTTCTTTCCTGCAAAAACTAGTAGATAGATAACTGCTGACAAAAGAACTCCACTCTCCATCAAAAGCAGAATCTGAAAAAATTCACGACTTGCTGGTAGATAGGGCTTTGCGAGATAATTGAAAAGCCCCCAAAACCAAGTTGATTTGTAAAAAATTAGGGACAATGCTAGTAAAATCTGAATAATCCGTTTTTTCATATTAAATCCTCTGTTTTCCTTGACTAGCTTATTGAATAGAATGGTTTACTTAACTGTATAACAAATTTAGTATAGCATATCTTTTCCAAATATCCTCTTCAAATCTTGAATTGTCATCAAAACATCCTAAACTGTAAAATCAATTAGCCCCAAGCTTTCTATCAATTTCTTCTCCAAAATATGCTATAATAATACCAAAAGATAAAGAAGGAAGTCTTATGATTAAACTACTAGCCTTGGATATGGACGGAACCCTCCTCAATGAAGCCAAGGAAATCCCACAAGCTCATATTACTGCTATTCACCAAGCTATTGAAAAAGGTGTCAAACTGGTTCTCTGTACAGGTCGCCCGCTTTTCGGTGTCCTCCCCTACTATAAAAAATTGGGACTTAACCTCCAGAATGAATATGTTATTGTTAACAACGGTTGTTCAACTCACCAGACCAGTGATTGGAGTCTGGTTGATTGGCAAGAACTTAGTCCAGCAGACATCAAATATCTCTATGACCTAGCTGAAAAAAGTGATGTTCAGTTGACTCTTTTTGACGAGACACATTATTTTGTCCTCGGTGGCAAGCCCAATCAAGTCATTCAAAATGATGCCAAACTAGTCTTTTCAGACCTGACTGAAATTTCTCTTGAGGAAGCGACTAGTGGCAAGTTTCGTATGTTCCAAGGTATGTTTTTAGGAACAGAGAGCCAAACAGACGATTTTGAGCAACGTTTTGCTGAGGAACTCTGTCAACGATTTAGTGGAGTTCGTTCGCAGCCTGTCATTTATGAAGCTATGCCACTTGGTACGACAAAGGCTACTGCTCTTTCTCGACTAGCAGATATTTTGAAGATTGATTCCTCAGAGATTATGGCCATGGGCGATGCCAATAACGACATTGAAATGCTCCAGTTTGCCGGCCTCGGTATTGCTATGGGAAATGCTAGTGACCATGTCAAATCTCTTGCGGATGCTGTTACAGTAAGCAACGAAGAAGACGGTGTTGCGCGTGCCATTGAGAAATATATTTTATAGTAAAGAAGCCCAGTTCATATCAACTGGGTTTTGATATTTAAGAATTCCTAAAACTTTAGAAACTCTTTAGAAATGCTTGAGCTTTCTTTGATTTCTATGCTTTATACTAAAGTTATCAAAATAAATCAAAAGGAGAGAATCATGAAAACAGTACTCGACATTCATGGATTGTCCAAAAACTTTGACAAACAAGCTATCCTTCAGGATCTTCATCTAACGATAAGAGAGGGAGATATTTATGGACTTATTGGGAAGAATGGAGCTGGGAAAACCACCTTAATCAAAATCATTACGCAACTACTCTTTGCGGATAAAGGAACTGTTTCCCTCTTTTCTAGTCAATCGGAAAATGAGTGGACCAAGGCCCTATCTCGAGTAGGTTCAGTGATAGAATCACCTGTAGCTCATAATCATTTAACAGCCTACCAAAATCTGAAATATTACTGTATGATTCGTCATATTCCAAATGCTGATCAAGTCATTCGTGAAACCCTGGACTATGTAGGTTTGGCAGATACAGGTAAAAAAGTCTTTCGTGATTTCTCGCTAGGAATGAAACAAAGACTTGGTATCGCCATTGCCCTTCTATCCAAACCAGACTTCCTAATCTTAGATGAACCTATCAACGGTCTCGACCCAATCGGTATCAAAGAGTTTCGTCTGATGATTCAACGGCTCAATCAAGAGAAAGGGATCACCATTCTCATCTCTAGCCATATCTTGTCAGAACTCTATCTCCTAGCTAATCGCTTTGGTATTTTAGATCAAGGCAAGGTTATCCGTGAAATCAGCAAGGCTGAATTTGAAACACTAAGTGAGGATTACATTGTTCTTAAGACAGCTGATCAAGAGAAAGCTTGTCAAGTATTGAAAGAACAAATCCAGCTCCAGTTCAAGGTTGTTAATCCTGAAAATGAAATCCATATCTTTGGTCAGGAACAAGATGTCAAACAGATTCTCAAGGAATTAACCTTGGCAGATGTTGCCATTGACGAGATTTACTATGCTCGTCAAAACCTAGAAGAATACTTCACTCAATTGGTCGAATAGGAGAAAAATCATGATACATACCATTCAAGCAGACTTTTACCGTCTTTTCCGTTCCAAAGGATTCTGGATTACAGAGTTCATTCTCTTTTTACTCATGTTAATGGGGGCTATTTTTGGGGCTACGGGTCAACTAATGGCAATCCAGACAGAAGAACCAGATATACCAATCCAAGGTTGGAATGGTATACAAGCACTTATTAACGCGTCTAGTCAAGGTTCAAACCTCGTTTTTCTCTGCATCGTCCTAGCCTGCCTCGTGCTTGGAGTTGATTTAATCGGCAAACTCTATAAAAATAATTTAACAGTGGGTGTTTCTCGTACCGAGTTTTTCCTTGCCAAAGCCTTTGTATTGGCTTGCATTGGACTTTCTCAACTCATCATCGGTCTCGTGATTGCCTTTATTCCAGCAACTATCTTAAATGGATTGGGAACTATGCCTGATGGCTTTATTGGCAATCTACTGATAACCATTTCCCTTCAATTCCTTTGCCTCCTTGCTTGGCTTTCCATTGTTTCCTTTATTCTCTATGTGAGTCATTCTTATCTTGCAGTATTTATTGGTTATTTTGTCAGCTCTATCTTACTTTCTATGCCAATGCTCTTTTTTCCAAATATCAAAATTTTACCATATTTGTCCTTGCAATTTTCCTATGCTATGACTGCTAATAGTGAATCCATTTTCTATACACTTATAGTTACCTTAGCTGTTATTGTAATCTTTAATATAGGTGGACTGACAGTTTTCAAAAAGAAAAGTCTATAAAAAATGACCTCCTCTAGCCTACAGAGGAGGTTTCTTTTCTTTAAAAGTAAATGAAAACCGACAACCATTGCCCATCTGTTCCTAGTTTCATCTCTGCACCGAGAAGATGACATAATTCCTCAGTGATATAAAGACCTAAACCAGAGGATTCTTCCGTATCAGATAGATTTTCAGAATAAAAACGGTTGCTGAGATTTTCTATTCTTCTGATGGGCTGTTTGACAAGGTTTGCAATCTCTAAGACAAGCTGTTCCTTTTCCTTTCTCAAAGATAGCCGCGCTTCTTCCTTGCCATGTTTGAGGACATTTCCAAGCAGATTTTGTAAAATTCTATCCAGCAAGTCTTCATCAGTCCTCATTTTTAAATCATCTTCAACCTTAAAATCAAGCGTGATATTTGCCGCCTGAAAAACATCATAATAAGCCAGAGTCTTTTTGGTGATAAAAGCTGAAAAATCCACTTCTTCCAGTTTCGGTTTGACAGCTCCTTCCATCAAACGACGGTATTCTAGGAGAGCCTCCAAACGTTTGGAAACTAAATCAAGATGCTGGGCTATTTTTTGTAAGGTTTCTGCTTTGTCTTCAGGAGACTTTATCAATTGTTGGGTGTAGCCTGAAGCGATAGTCAGAGGGGTCCGAATATCATGGGCAATATTGCTGATGGCCATATCCAGAGTCTGTTTTTCCCTTTTCATAACCAATCGAGATTGTTCCACTTCCTGAAATAGATTCTCAATCTGCTGATAGAGGTGTAAAAAATGTTTGGAAAAAATGCTGACTCCGACTCTTTTCATACTACCTGTGAGAATCTTGTCTTCAATCTGTTGACTCAAGTTTTTAAGTGCTAGATGGTAGCGAATCAATGTAATCGATAAAATAATTAGGAGTACTAGTAGGACAAAAATTATCATGTAGGTCATTGCTTGTCTCCTTTTAATCTTACACCAACTCCCCAAATGGTTTCAATATATTCTTGAGTTGGATCCAGATGGTTAAATTTTTTACGCAGATTACTCAAATGCGTATTGAGGGTATTATCTCCAGGTAGATAGCTATCCTCCCAGACCAATTCATAAAGTTCTTCTTTTGTAAAAATTTTCTTAGGGTGTTTAAGGAGAGTTTGGAGAATCAAGCATTCTTTCTTGGCAAGGCGAATGGTTTCCTGACTATTTTTGATTTCAAAACTTTCTGCATCAAACTGGATATTTTTCAAATTTTGTGGCAGATGTTCAGTTTTTCCTATTTCCATAGGATGTTTTTCTACACTTTGGCGTAATTGAACAGTAACTCTGGCAAAGACTTCGTCCAAATCAAAAGGTTTGACTATGTAATCATTGGCACCGTCTAAGAGGTATTGACTGATTAGCCTCTTATCGCTCAAAGCCGTTAGCATAATGACTGGAGTTTGACTTTGTTCCCTGATGGCTTTTAAAACCTGATCTCCATTTTTCCCAGGAAGCATGATATCTAGCAAAACGAGGTCAATCCCACCTTGGTCAAAACGCATGATTCCTTCAGTTCCTGAAAAGGCTTGAATCACCTCATGCTCCTCAGTAAGAAGTGTCCGCAAAATCTCTTGAATGTCACTATTGTCTTCAATAACCAATATCCTAGCCATAAATACCAACCTTTCTGCAACTATTATAGCATGTTTTATTGATAAAGCTTAAACAGAAAAGCTCCTCGCATAAAAACGCGAGAAAGCCTTAGAGGGTTAAAATATAAAATCCACTTACTAGACAACATAGTATCCTTATAGTTAAAAATAAGAAGTTAATCTAGCAGAATGAATCTCTCATTTCTCTCCTACTAGTCCGTAATTCGTTGATACATTTCGGGTCTTCTATCTCGAAACAAGCCCCAGTTTAGGCGTTCGCTTGCTCCCTTGTCTAGGTCATAAGTGGCTAATAGAACAGCTTCGCCTTGTCTTTCAGCTTTCTCTAGAATAGCTCCTGTTTCATCCGTTATAAAGGAGGAACCGTAGAAGTCAAGACTGGAACTCTGTCCACCATTTTCCTCACTTGGAGTGACTTCCTCTAATCCATAACGATTGGCTGCGATGACTGGAACAATATTTGCTGCTGCGTGTCCTTGCATGGTACGTTGCCAATGACCACAACTATCTGTATCCAAAATCGGCTCTGAACCGATGGCTGTAGGATAAAAAAGCAATTCAGCACCATTCAATGCAAGACAGCGGGCCGTTTCGGGGAACCATTGATCCCAACAGATACCGATACCAATCTTGGCATAGCGAGTATCCCAGACCTTGAAACCAGTGTTGCCAGGTGTGAAATAAAATTTTTCTTGATAATAATGGTCATCTGGTATGTGGGTTTTCCGATAAACGCCCAGCACTTCCCCATCTGCATCAATAACGGCAATAGAGTTATACAAGACATTGCCATCTTTTTCATAGAAACTGATCGGTAAAACGACCTTTAGCTCCTTGGCAATGGTTTTAAAATGCTGAATAGCTGTATTGTCTGTCACCGACTGGGCATACTGGTAGTAGTCATACTGACGTTCCTGACAGAAATAGGGACGTTCAAACAACTCGGGCAAGAGAATAATTTGTGCACCTTGTTCTGTAGCCTGACGTACTAAACGCTCTGCGGTTTGGATATTTGTTGCCACATCCTTAGCGCATTGCATCTGAATGGCTGCAACTCTTACATTTCTCATCTTTTTCTCCTATTCTGGGATTTGTTGGGTGATACAGTGGATATTGCCACCACCTAAGAGAATATCTCTGGCTGGAATTCCGACAACTTTACGGTCTGGGAAACACTTACTGAGGATATCTAAGGCCACTTGATCGTTTTGATCTTGAAACTGGGGAACCAAGACTGCCTTGTTGGCGATATAAAAGTTTACGTAGGAAGCTGCTAGTCGTTCACCTGCGTATCGCTCTTCTTCTCCTTCTTCATAGATGTAGCCTGGCAAATCCTCTTCTGTCACAACTTGTCGAACTGCAGGGATAGGCAATTTATGAATGGTGAAGTGACGACCTTTTGCATCTGTCTCTTGTTCTAAGAGCTCGAAATCTGCTTTTGACATGGCATATTGAGGATCACTTTCGTCGTCTGTCCAAGCCAAGACAAGTTCTGCAGGACCAACAAAGGCTGCAACGTTGTCAACGTGTTCATTAGTTTCGTCCTGATAAATACCATAAGGAAGCCAGATAACTTTGTCAGCGCCAAGGCACTCTAATAAGGTATTTTCGATTTCTTCCTTACTAAGATGAGGATTGCGACCAAGACTGAGAAGGCAACTTTCAGTCACAAGAATGGTTCCTTGACCATCGCTATGAATGGCTCCGCCTTCAAGGACGAAAGGCTTAGTATCGTAAACAGGCATTTCCAAGGTCTCAGCAAAACGACTGGCTACTTGGTCATCATCTTCATAATCTTTATAAAGACCATCAACAGCTCCACCCCAAGCATTGAAAGACCAATCCACGGCTAATTTCTGGCCTTTATCATTGACAAGAATAGTCGGACCTGTATCACGCGCCCAGGCATCATTGGTGGGAATGTCTAAATAAACAACGCTATCTCCAAGGTAGGATTGGGCTTCAGCTAAGTAGTCTTGATCCACCAAAAGATAAACTGTTTCCCCTTCTGCTATGGTCTTGATAATCTGGCTGAAAGCTCTTTTGGCAGCCTTTCCTTGAAAGGGCCATGAACCTGGTCGAGTCGGCCATATCATGAGGGTACCATGGTGTGGTTCGTACTCTGCTGGCATGCGATAGACTAATTTTTTTGGACTGTCCATCATGATAATCTCCCTTTAAAGTCTTGATAACCAAAAGATTTGACTAAGCTGCAGTCACCCTGCTCGTCCATGAGATAGAGACTTGGCAATCCAATACCATTAAAGGTATTATTTTTGACAAAAGAATAAATGGCCATGTCTTCGAAATAAAGTCTGTCTCCGATTTGGACTGGATTTTCAAAGCTATAATCACCAATCACATCGCCCGTCAGACAAGTATTGGAAGAAAGTCTGTAGGTATGGGCTTTTTCCTGTGCCTCAAAGCCATTTCTCAAAGGTGGACGATAGGGCATCTCAAGTACGTCAGGCATATGGCAGGTCGCAGAGGCATCTAAAACCAAGATTTCCATACCGTTTTCGACAATATCTAATACCTCAGTTGCTAGATAACCTGCATTGAGCGCAATAGCTTCCCCGGGCTCGATATAGACTTCAAGATTGTAAGTTTCTCGGATACGCTTGATTTCTGAAATCAGCAAATCCACATCGTAACCTTCTCTTGTGATGTGGTGACCACCACCCATATTGAGCCATTTGACCTCATGTAAGTACGAACCAAACTGCGCTTCTACTGCTTTCAAAGTTGTCTCTAAATCATCCGAGCCTTGCTCGCAAAGGGTGTGAAAATGAAGGCCGTCAACCAAATCCAGCAAATCACTAGGAATTTTATCTAGTGTAACACCAAAACGAGAACCAGGTGCACAAGGGTCATAGAGCGCGTGGTCACCCTGTGTTGAACATTGAGGATTGAGACGTAAACCCACGCTTACACCAGCCTCCCGACAACGGGCCCCATGTTTACGCAATTGTCTCTCAGAGTTAAAAACGATATGGTCCGTTATCTCCAGCAATTCCTCCAAGTCTGTATCCTTGAAAGCTGGCGCAAAGACATGGACTTCACCAGGAAATTCTTCCCTTGCCAATTTGGCTTCATGAAGACCACTGGCAGTTGTACCAGATAGATACTGGCTAATCAAGTGATAGGTTTTGTAGAGAGAATAAGCCTTCTGGGCAAGCAAGACCTTGCAGCCGGTCTCTTCTTGTATATATTGTAGAATGCGGCAGTTTGCTTCTAACTTGGCCAAGTCAATGACGTAAGCTGGTGTTGGTACTTGTTCTAACTTCATTAGTCCACCATTTGTGGATTTTCAACCACAACCCATGGCAAACCATACTCATTCAAAGCTTCCATGAATGGATCTGGATCCAACTCTTCAAGATTATACACTCCAGCTTGTTTCCAAGTACCGTTCATAACCAATTTTGTCCCAATCATGGCTGGAACGCCTGTCGTGTAAGAAATAGCTTGTGAACCAACTTCTGCGTAACATTCCTGATGGTCGCAGACATTGTAGATGTAGATGGTCTTTTCAACGCCATCTTTTACACCTGTAAAGATACATCCAATATTGGTTTTTCCGACTGTACGTGGACCAAGGCTTGCAGGATCTGGAAGTAGCGCTTTTAAAAATTGAATCGGAACGATGTCTTGACCATTGAAATTAATAGTATCCGTACGAAGGAGCCCTACATTTTCCAAACATTTCATATGCGTTAGATAAGATTGACCAAAAGTCATAAAGAAACGAATACGTTTGACACCTGGAATGTTCTTAGCCAATGATTCGATTTCTTCGTGGTGAAGGAGATACATATCTTTTTGTCCAACTTGAGGGAAATCATACTCGCGCTTGATAGACATGGCTTCCACTTCGACCCATTTTCCATCTTCCCAGTAAGAACCTGGCGCAGAAACCTCGCGTAGATTGATTTCTGGGTTGAAGTTTGTCGCAAATGGATAACCGTGGTCACCACCATTACAGTCTAAAATGTCTATATAGTGGATTTCATCAAAATAGTGTTTAAGTGCGTAAGCAGAAAAGACACTAGTCACACCTGGGTCAAAACCAGAACCAAGAAGAGCAGTCAAGCCTGCTTCTTTGAATTTCTCCTGATAAGCCCACTGCCATGAGTAGTCAAAGTAGGCTGTAAAACCAAGTTCCTTACAACGTTTCTCATAGATGGCACGCCACTCAGGGTCTTCTGTGTCTTCTGCTTCGTAGTTGGCCGTATCGATATAGTGAACTCCAGTCGCCAAACAAGCATCCATGATGGTTAAATCTTGATATGGTAAAGCTACGTTCAAAACAGCTTCTGGTTTATAGCTTTCGATCAAGGCAATGACTTCTTCGACCTTGTCAGCATCAAGTGCAGCAGTCTCAATCTTTGTACTTGTTTTACCTTCTAGCTTCGATTTCAAGTCATCGCATTTTGACTTAGTACGGCTAGCAATCATAATTTCTTTAAACGTTTCGCTATCTTGGCAAATCTTTGAAATAGCAACTTGGGCAACGCCCCCACATCCAATAACTAGTAAACGACTCATTTTTTTCCTTCCTCTTCTTCTAAAATGTCCTCAACATACTTGGGTAACATAAAGGCTCCCACGTGTAAGTTTGCAGTGTAGTATTCTGTGAAAAGCTGGCGTTTTTTCCAGCCTTCCTTGTCAAAATCTTTGACAGGGTGATATTTTTTCGAAGCAAATCCAAACAACCAATAGCCAGCTGGACTGGTTGGAATGTGGGCTTGGTAGACACGACTAATTGGAAAGGCTTGATTGACCTTGCGGTGCATGCTTCGGCAAGCCGACTCATCCTCGTCAAAGAAGGGACTCCCATGCTGGTAAATCATGATACCGTCTTCTTTCAAGGCTCTGTAACTGTTACCGTAAAATTCCTTGGTAAAGAGCCCTTCCGTATGTCCAAATGGATCTGTCGCATCGTTGATGATAATATCATAGTCATCTTCACAGTTTCGCAAAAAGCGTAGCCCATTTTGGTAGTAAATGGTGACACGAGGGTCATCTAGCCCTGCAGCAAAATCTGGGAAATACTCACGACAGACTTCAACCAACATCTCATCAGGTTCCACGATATCGATTTGTTCCAGTTCAGGATAGAGTGTCAAAACTTGGGCAACACCACCGTCGCCACCTCCAATAACCAAGACTTTCTTGGGATTTGGGTGGACAGCCATGGGAACGTGGACAGTCATTTCATTGTAGACAAAATCATCAGCATCTGAAAATAAGACGTGCCCATTTAAAATCAAAATCTTTCCAAAAGCTGGCGTATCTAAGACTTCGATATCCTGCCATTCACTTTTTCCAGCGTAGAGTTGTTTGGCAGTTCTCAGGGACAATTTCACATCTGGAGTATGAACTTCAGAAAACCATAAATCCATCTAGTTCTCCTTTCTCTTAATGACGTTGATGTGATTGACCTCAGGATCTTCCGTCCCTTGGAGGGAGCAACCACGTTCCTTGGCAAATTGGATATAATCGACAATTTCTCGTGTAATGCGTTCTCCAGGAGCCAAGATAGGAATCCCTGGAGGATAGCACATGACAAATTCCCCACAGACCTGTCCAACAGATTCGTCTAAAGACAAACTTTTTCTCTCTGAATAGAAGGCTTCTTGTGGAGATAACACCAACTCAGGCTGGATATATTCTCCAGCTATCAAGTCCTTCCCATCTCGTGAGTATAGTCTCTTGATGTCTGCTAAAGCACCTACCAAGCGCTCGATGTCTTGGATGCGGTCACCAATTGAAATATAGGCCAAGATATTGCCAATATCACCAAATTCAATTTGAATATCGTATTCGTCTCGTAGGAGGTCATAAACCTCGATACCTGTTAAGCCAATACCCTGAGTGTAAACTGACAACTTGGTCACGTCAAAATCGCAAACCGACACTCCGTCTATTAACTCTTTTGAGTAAGCATAGTAACCGCCAATGGCATTGATTTCACGACGAGCATACTCGGATAGCTCAATGACTTTCTCAAAAGACTCTTTACCACGAAGGGCTAGATTACGACGTGAAATATCCAGACTAGCCATCAACAAATAAGAGGCGGATGTTGACTGGGTAAGATTGATTATCTGACGAACGTACTCAGGATTCATCTGCTCCCCGATTAAAAGAAGCGAACTTTGGGTCAAACTCCCACCAGATTTATGCATGGAGACTGCTGCCATATCAGCACCTGCATCCATGGCAGAAATTGGAAGTTTATCTGTAAAATGCAAATGCGCTCCGTGGGCTTCATCTACTAAAACCAGCATGCCAGCTTCATGAGCCATTTCTGTCAAACCCTTTAGATCTGAACAGATTCCGTAGTAAGTAGGATTGTTAATCAAAATGGCCTTGGCATCTGGATGGTCCTTTATGGCCTGGGCTACTCGGTCATTTTCAAGACCTAAAGTGATACCAATCTTAGGATCTACACTCATCTCGATATAGATGGGAATAGCGCCACATAGAACCAGCGCATTGATGGCAGATTTATGGACATTTCTCGGAAGAATAATCTTATCTCCCGCCTTGCAGGTTGACAAAATCATAGTCTGCACCGATGAGGTTGTTCCCCCTATCATTAGAAAAGCATGGCTAGCTCCAAAAGCATCTGCAGCCAATTCCTCTGCATCCCGAATAATCGAAATGGGGTGACCAAGATTATCCAAGGGTTTCATAGAATTGACATCAATGCCAACACATTTTTCACCTAAGAGTTCGACAAGTTCTGGATTTCCTCGTCCACGCTTGTGACCTGGAACATCAAAGGGAACAATCCTTTTCTTGCGCAACTTCACCAAGGCCTCATAAATTGGGGCTTGGTTTTGATCTAACTTCTTCAAGACTTACTCCTTTACCGTATTTTTAGTGCCTCAAGAAGATAAAGGCAACTAAAGGTTAACTCATGAAAAAAGAGCAGGTTTTCACCTGCTCTGCAATCTTCTGACGTTTTTATGTTTGTTTCTGTTGAGTATGTCTGTTCCCGATGTTTCCTAACTCTCTAGTAGCAAATATTACGTACTTTATTGATCGTTTCACAAGATGACGTGTGCTTTCACCACACTAAAAATTTATGAATTAGGACAAGTGTCCTAACATCAACTTATAAAAGTAGGCTTTTAACCCTATCAATAATGTGGTTTTTCAACCACGCTTCGGCATTCAACCCTGCCTGTCCGTAGGCATTTTTTACTCGGGTTTATATTTGCTAGAAAACATCATCTCATTTTCTAAGCTTTATTACTATATCATGTTTCCAAGAACTTGTAAAGTGTTTTACGAAAAAAATATAAAAAAGTTCGTAAAATAGTTGGATTTTATTTGATTTCACACTAATTATTTTCTTGTAATCGATTATAAAGTGAACAAAATGATTATCGTATTTAATTTTAAATTTTTTATGCAATTCTATACTCATTACCCTCGGTGTTTGATTTATCAGAAAAAATGCTGAAATTTCTACATCATTAGAATCGTGCAACT
The DNA here is from genome assembly GCF_037076355.1 of Streptococcus parapneumoniae. Taxonomy (NCBI): domain Bacteria; kingdom Bacillati; phylum Bacillota; class Bacilli; order Lactobacillales; family Streptococcaceae; genus Streptococcus; species Streptococcus parapneumoniae. Next base: position 1,399,944 of record NZ_AP026968.1, read on the forward strand.
TTTTTCAGACAGTTTTAAAAGATTGATTTCCTTATATTTTTCCTTTATACTGGATAAAAAGGAGAATAATATGTCAGAAACAAATCACGAAATTGATTCAAATTTTGCAGGTCGTTTAAATATCCTGCGTGCGGGTGTTCTTGGTGCTAACGATGGAATTATTTCCATTGCTGGTGTGGTTATCGGGGTTGCCAGTGCCACGACCAATATCTGGATTATCTTTTTATCAGGCTTTGCGGCTATCTTGGCTGGTGCTTTTTCAATGGCTGGTGGAGAATATGTATCCGTTTCAACTCAGAAAGATACAGAGGAAGCAGCCGTTGCGCGTGAGCAAGTCTTGCTAGACCAAGATATGGAACTAGCCAAAAAATCCCTCTATGCTGCCTATATCCAAAATGGAGAATGTGAAACCTCTGCCCAGCTCTTGACCAACAAAGCATTTTTAAATAATCTGCTCAAGGCTTTGGTAGAGGAAAAATATGGGATTGAGTATGAAGAGTTTACAAATCCTTGGCATGCTGCTATCTCTAGCTTTATTTCTTTTTTCCTTGGTAGCTTACCACCAATGCTGTCAGTAACTATTTTCCCAAGTGAATACCGCATTCCTGCTACTGTCCTTATCGTCGGTGTGGCCCTTCTTCTCACTGGTTACACTAGTGCCAAACTTGGAAAAGCCCCAACCAAAACAGCTATGATTCGGAACCTAGCTATTGGTCTTTTAACCATGGGAGTTACCTTTCTGCTAGGACAACTTTTCAGCATTTAATACTCTTCGAAAATCTCTTCAAACCACGTCAGCTTCACCTTGCCGTATATATGTTACTGACTTCGTCAGTTCTATCTGCAACCTCAAAACGGTGTTTTGAGCTGACTTCGTCAGTTCTATCTACAACCTCAAAGCAGTGCTTTGAGCAACCTGCGGCTAGCTTCCTAGTTTGCTTTTTGATTTTCATTGAGTATAAAATACAAGAAATACCTCGATTTTGAAGTCGAGGTATCTTTTTTTACATTTGCACAATCTTACGATAACTTCTTGAAGTAATCATAAAAATCAGCACATAGGCGATGAGGAAGATAGCGCAGATAGACAAGGTCACAATCAACATCATATTCGTATCTATTACACCAATCACTTTTAAAATCAAGCTAAGCATATGGTAGGCAAAGGCTAGATGTATGAAGGCAAAAAGCAAAGGAAGGAAGAAAACAGTTAAAACCTGTTTGTTGATGGTTTGCTTGATTTGCTTTTGATCTAAACCGACTTTCTGCAAGATAATAAAACGCTCACGGTCTTCATAGCCTTCAGAAATTTGTTTGTAGTAGATGACCAGAACGGTTCCGACCATAAAGATAATGGATAGGAAAATACCGATAAAGAATACTCCGCCAAAGAGGACACTCATTTGAGCACTAGCATCTGCTAGATTGCTACCATACACATAGCTATCTTCTGTGTTTAATTGAGCATTAAACTGATTGAGGTAGTTTTCATATTCTTCAGCTACCTTGAGTTGTTCTTCTTCACTGATATTTACATTCATACCACCGTAAAGCTGATTATAGATAGCCGAATCTGGGAATTGGTCTAAAAATGCTTGCAAATTAGGAACAACAAGGTAATTGTAATCAGTAGTAAAAATATTAAACTGATTTGGGACATGGTTGACAATAAAATCTTTATTAAATTCTTCTTTGACAGAAAATTGATGATCATTTAGAGTTAGTACTTTCTGTCCTTTCAGTCCGTCATTTTTGGCAAAGAGACCGACCTCATTTCCTGATAGAGACAGTTTTTGACCAGTCATATTTTCATAATCTTTTTGGTCAAATACCATGAAAACTGTTTTTGGTTGGACACGGTTTTGTCCTTTTTCAAAAATAGTTAACTTGGTTCCTTCTTGATTTGCAATACCAAAGTTACTGTAACGAAGAACTTCTTTCTCTTTGACACTATAACCTTTGTCACTTGCAAACTGGCTCAAGAGTTTGTCCAAATCTTCTTTTTCAACATTTTTTCCAGTAATTCCAAAATCATGCGGATTCATCACTTTTTTAAAGGATTCTGAGGCATTGAAAATGCTTGTCGCTGCTGACATGGTTACCAAAACCATTGTTGACAAGATAGCGATAGTGGCTAGTCCAACCGCATTTTTCTTCATACGAAAAATCAAATTGGAAACAGAGATAAGATTATTTGGTTGGTAATAGTATTTCTTATTTTTCTTTAAGATTTGGAGGAAAACGGTAATCCCTGCATTGAACAAGAGATAGGTCCCAAAGATAACCAGTAAAACAGCTAAGAAGAAGGTTGTTAAGGCTGTCAGAGGATCTTTTACAGTAAGGGAAAGATAATAGCCAATCCCTAAACTAATCGAACCAAGAATCGTTTGGAGAGGTAGGAAACGACCTTTTTTCTCACCACTAGCTTTTTCACGAGAAAGCTGGAGGGCATTCATACGGGCGATTCGAAGAGCATTCAGAAACATGAGGCCTAGGAAAATCAAACCAAAGACAACAAGTACTGTAATGACAACTTTCATCTGGAAGGTAGCGACTAGTTCTACCTTTAATTTCATCAGTTTGAGCAAGAAAGCGAAAATTAACTTGTCAAACAAGGCTCCAATACCGATACCCGCTCCAACAGTTAGAATCCCAAATACCACTAACTCCTTAAAGGTCATACTGATTAGATGGCGCTTCTCCAATCCCAACATGCCATAAATTCCCAGTTCCTTGGAGCGATTCTTCATGACAAAACTATTGGCATAGAGGACGATAATGGCTGACGCAAGGGTAACGACAAACATACCAAATCCAAGTGTAGCCTGAATGGTTGTTCCTCCACGGATTTCAGCAATCTTGGGATTGAAAGTTAGAGAGTAAAAGAGATAGGTGACAGTGACTGCCAAAAGAACAGCCAGTGCAAAAGGATAGTAGAGTTTGCGGTTTTTAATCAAGTTCGATACCGCTAACTTATTGGTTAATCGAAACATACTAATTCACCTCGCTTGCCATGACAGTCAAGGTATCAGAGATTTCTTGGAACATCTGACGCTCTGTCTTCTCTCCACGGTAGATTTGGTTGTAAAGAATGCCGTCTTTGATAAAGAGTACACGTTTAGCTCTGCTAGCTGCTGCCGTTGAGTGGGTTACCATGAGAATGGTTTGGCCGCGCTCATTGATTTCATCAAAGACATCAAGTAAGGCTGCAGAGGACTTGGAGTCAAGGGCTCCTGTTGGCTCATCCGCAAGGAGAATTTCAGGTTCTGTGATGATGGCGCGGGCTACTGCTACACGCTGTTTCTGACCACCAGAAATCTCGTAAGGGTACTTCTCTTGCAATTGGTTGATGCCTAGATTCTCAGCTGTCACCACCAATTTCTTCATCATCTCCGTAATAGGTCTTCTTGACAAGACAAGCGGAAGCAAGATATTATCTTTTACAGATAGAGTATCTAGCAAGTTAAAGTCTTGGAAGACAAATCCCAACTTCTCACGACGGAAACTAGAAGCTTGTGAATTTTTAATGGTTGCGGTGTCAGTTCCATTCAAGTAAACCTGACCACGAGTTGGTTTATCCAGCATAGCTAGAATATTGAGAAGAGTTGATTTACCAGAACCAGACTCACCCATGATGGCAACGTAGTCACCTTTTTCCACGGTAAAGTGAATATCCTTGAGGGCCTCTACTTGGTTGCCCTGAAAACGAGTTTTATAAATTTTTTGAACGTGTTTTACATCTAAAAGTGTCATGAGAATCTCCTTTCTTAATATCCCATCAAATGAAATGTTGCTTGCATCATAGCGCATCCCAGCTGAACACGCTCGATATCTTTGTGACTTGGTTTTCTTGTTTTCTTCTGTAAGATTTGTTTCATGATGTTACTCCTTTGTTCTTTATGAGTCTAGTTTACATCAAAAAAAGACCGCTTGCCATAACCTAACCTTACAAAAAAGACTTTAATCTTACATTTTTGTAAGATTGGGGGAATGTAGGCAAAATTACTTATAAAATGATTTGATTTTCTATTTTTAAAATTGTAAAATATAAGTGTGAAAAGGCTTACTTTTGAAAGGAGGAAGCGGGAACTAACATTTGAGTAAGCTTACCTAGATAACATACCATTAAATTTAACACTTGCAAGTCGTTCAACCTATAAGGAAAGAAGGTGCTCCTTAATGAAACACAAAGAACATATACTCATCGGAATTCTCTATCTCCTCTCTCCATTCATCGGTCAGCTCTTAGTTGAAAAAACATACTTTATCGGTACAGAATTTACAGCTACTGCTTATGCTATTTGCTGGCTATCAGTTGTTATCAGCATCCACCATTTTTCAAAAAACGTATTGTCTCAGCAGCAAAACAAAGATTAAAAAACTGAGTTTAAATTACTGCTTTTAGTTTGTGGATGAAGCTGGCGAAATATTATTAAAAGTAAAAAAGCTTTAAATCAAACAGTTTAGACTATTGATTTAAAGCTTTTTGCTTATTCCAAATCTTTTGTTAAACCTCACCAAAACCAGCCTTCATTATCGTCAATAGCTTGGGCTTCTTTGCGTTTACGTGGGCCTGTTCCGTACATTTCTGCTTCGATTTCTTCCTTGGTTGGCATGACAGAAGCTAGGATGATATAGATAATCACGCCAAGTCCAAAGTTTGCGACTGTAAAAATAGCAAATAGAAAACGAACAAGGGTAACATCAAAGTGCCACTTGTCTGACAAACCTGCCAAAACTCCTGAAATCATGCGATTTCGTCTCATTTTATAAAATTTACTGTTCATGATATTTCCTCTTTCTGCTAGGTTAGACATAGTATATCACAGGTAGACTCCGCTTTCATCAGTCCTCAGGCTGATTTATCAGTAGCAATTTACCTCGACAAAGTCCACAGCGATAGCGTTTGGTATCAATCTTTCGCTTGCGATGATAACTTTGCTGGCAGGATTGGCAACGATAGAGCTTGATTGGGTTAGAGTTGCTATTGGGTAAGGCTGGCACAAAGCGTAATCCATCCACTGCTTTCAACAGTTCCTTAAAATCCCGATCCTTGTGTTGATAGCCCTTTCCTTGAAAATAGAGGTGATAATGACAGAGTTCATGTCGGACAACTTTCCTAAAAACATCCAGACCCAGTTCCTGATAAACCTTGGGATTAAAATCCAAATGCCCATCTTTGGGGAAAAATCGCCCACCTGTCGAACGTAGACGAGAATTCCACTGAGCTTGATGGATAAAAGGTCTGCCGAAGTCTTCTAGCGAAACTTGCTTGACGTAATCAGTCAGTTTCATTTGGAGCTAGAAGCGACAGATTGACTTTTTCACGTTCAGTATCGATTTTCTTAACCCAAACCGTTACCAAATCACCAACGGATACCACTTGGCTAGGATGTTTGATAAATTTGCGGCTCATGTGGGAAATATGAATCAAGCCGTCCTCGTGAATCCCAATATCAACGAAGGCACCAAAGTCAACGACGTTACGCACAACACCCTCTAGCTTCTGACCAACCACTAAGTCTTTGATATCTAGGACATCTTGGCGAAGCACAGGTGCATCAAAGGAATCACGGAAATCTCGACCTGGTTTGAGAAGGTCAGCAATGATATCTTTAAGGGTTTCTGGACCAAGGTCTAGCTCTTGCGCCATTTCCTTGATTGAAAGCGACTTGAGTTTACTTTGGGCTTCTTCATTTAGGTCCTTGATGTCCAAGCGTTTGAAGAGTTCTTTAACGGCAGCGTAATTTTCTGGGTGAACTCCAGTATTATCAAGAATATTGCTACTTTCAGGGATACGGAGGAAACCAGCAGCCTGTTCAAAGGCCTTGGCTCCCAGACGAGGAACTTTCTTGATTTGGGCGCGTGAAGTGATTTTTCCTTCTTCTTCACGGTATTTGACGATATTTTCAGAGATGGTTTTATTGAGTCCAGCTACATGGGAAAGAAGAGCCGGGCTGGCCGTATTGATATTGACACCGACTTGGTTTACCACTGTATCCACGACAAAGTCCAGACTCTCAGATAGTTTCTTCTGGCTGACATCATGCTGGTATTGACCGACACCGATTGACTTAGGATCGATTTTGACCAATTCGGCAAGAGGATCTTGCAAACGACGGGCGATAGAAATAGCCGAACGTTTTTCAACGGTCAAGTCTGGAAACTCCTGACGAGCAAGCTTGCTGGCAGAATAGACAGAAGCACCACTTTCATTTACGATGACATAACTAACCTCAGGAAAATCCTTAAGGACTTCTGCCACAAAGGCTTCACTTTCACGACTAGCAGTACCATTTCCGATGGCAATAATCTCTACACCGTATTGACCAATCAAGTCTGACAGATCTTTCTTGGATTCTTCGATTTGACGAGCTGATGCTGGTTTGACAGGATAAATGACCTGAGTTGTCAGCATTTTACCCGTTGCATCTACGACAGCTAGCTTGGCACCTGTACGAAATGCTGGGTCAAACCCAAGAACCACGCGCCCTTTCAGCGGAGCAACCAAGAGGAGATTGCGTAGATTGTCAGAAAAGAGTTGGATAGCTCCTTCTTCTGCTTTTTCAGTCAATTCTGTCCGAATACGACGCTCGATAGCAGGCAAGACTTTTTTCTTAACAGATTGCTGAACGACTTCATCAATATAGGAATTTTTCACCTTGAAACGAGCAGCAAAGAAAGCTAGAATACGATCCGTCGCATGTTCAAAACCGACCTTCAAGACACCTAGCTTCTCCCCACGATTAAGGGCCAAGGTACGATAACCCTGCATATTTCCAACTGTCTCAGAAAAATCATAATAAATCTGAAAAACCTGCTTTTCATCAAGACTTTCATCCTTGACTTGGGAAGTGAGTTTGGAGTGTCTCAGCACCTCCTGATAAGTCATGGAACGCAAGGTCACATCTTCCGATAAAGCTTCGACCAAAATATCAACTGCACCAGCCAAGGCCTCCTTACCAGTCGCAAATCCTTCACAGACAAACTTTTCAGCCTCTTTCTCTAAGTCCGCTACATTCTGCAAAATCAAGCGAGCAAGTGGGAAGAGTCCAGCTTCACGGGCAATGGTTGCCTTGGTTCGACGTTTTTCCTTGTATGGAAGATAGAGTTCTTCTACATCTGCTAATTTTTCGGCTGCTAAGATAGCTTCTTCCAACTCCTTGGTCAGCTTGCCTTGTTCTTGAATTTTAGCCAAGACAGCTTCCTTGCGGTCATTTAGATTTGTCAGACTTTTATCCAAGTCAATAATGGCCTTAATCGCCACCTCATCCAGACTACCAGTCATGTCCTTGCGATAACGCGCGATAAAGGGAATAGTCCCCCCTTCGACTGTCAAACTTAGAACAGTATCAATTTGCTTTAACGTCACTCCCAAATCCTGGGAGATTTTTTCATATTTTTTATCCATAAACCTATTATACCACAAGCTAGAAGGCTTGCTCCAATCCTTTTCATACTCAACCAAAATAAAAAAGCAAACTAGGAAGCTAGCCGCAGGCTGCTCAAAATACTGTTTTGAGGTTGTAGATAAGACTGACGAAGTCAGCTCAAAACACGGTTTTGAGGTTGTGGATAAGACTGACGAAGTCAGTTACCTATAACTATAATATATACGACAAGGCGAAGCTGACGTGGTTTGAAGAGATTTTCGAAGAGTATCAACTATCGAAAACAAATTAAAAAACTCCCTTTTCCTAAAAATAATAGTATAATAGAGGTAGAATTTAGAATCGAGGTACACCTATGGCTGTAAAATTTACAAAACGAGACGACTTGGATAAGATGTTTGAGGAGTTTGCGAAACTCCCTGATTTGAAACAAGTTACTTTCCCTGATGACAAAGAGAAAAAAGCCAAAGCAGAAAAGAAAAACTAGATGACTGCTTTTCAACAACTCCCATCTAGTGTACTTCAAACTGGAGCCATTTTTCTCTCCATTATCATTGAAGCCCTTCCCTTCGTTCTGATAGGAAGCATTGTCTCAGGGCTGATTGAGGTTTATATCACACCTGATAAGGTTTATCATTTTCTCCCTCGAAATCGTTGGGGGAGAATCTTTTTTGGCACCTTCGTTGGGATACTTTTCCCTTCTTGTGAATGTGGAATCGTCCCCATTATCAATCGTTTTCTGGAAAAGAAGGTTCCCAGTTACACGGCTGTTCCCTTTCTTGTGACTGCACCAGTTATCAATCCCATTGTTCTATTTGCGACCTATTCTGCCTTTGGCAATTCCTTCCACATCGCCCTGTTACGAGCTTTGGGTTCCATTGTTGTGGCTGTGATACTTGGGATTTTTCTAGGATTTTTCTGGCAAGAACCGATTCAAAAAGAAAATCGGTTGGCTTGTCATGAGCATGATTTTTCTCACTTAAGCCCTGCAAAAAAGGTTTTTCAGGTCTTTGTGCAAGCAATTGATGAATTTTTTGATACGGGACGTTATTTGGTATTCGGCTGTCTCTTTGCCTCTGCTATACAGGTCTATGTTCCGACACGGATTCTGACCTCTATCAGTGCAACCCCTATTTTTGCCATCCTCCTCTTGATGCTTTTGGCCTTTCTTCTTTCTCTCTGTAGTGAGGCGGATGCCTTTATCGGGGCTTCTCTTCTCTCAAGTTTCGGCTTGGCACCAGTTCTGGCCTTTCTCGTTATTGGCCCAATGCTGGATATCAAAAATATTCTCATGATGAAAAATTACTTGAAAGCACGATTTATCAGTCACTTCATAACGATTGTAACTCTTGTCGTCTTAGTCTATTCTCTCTTGATTGGAGTCATCCTATGATTCGATTTTTAGTTTTAGCTGGCTATTTTGAACTGACTATTTACCTCCATCTGTCGGGCAAATTAAACCAGTACATCAACATGCACTATTCCTATCTGGCCTATATCTCCATGGTGCTTTCCTTTATTTTGGCAATTGTTCAATTGTATATCTGGATGAAGCAAGTCAAAATCCACAGTCATCTGAACAGCCGATTGGCCAAGATGACAAGTATTTCTCTTCTGGCTATTCCACTTGTCATCGGCTTAACTTTCCCAACTGTTAGCTTGGATTCTCAGACTGTTTCAGCTAAAGGCTATCATTTCCCCTTATCAGAAGGAACGAATCTGGCCATTCAGACAAGTGAAGGTACGACGAGCCAATATTTGAAACCAGATACCAGTTCTTATTTTTCAAAAACAGCCTATGAAAAGGAAATGCGAACTGCGGCGGATAAATACTTGTCCCAAGATAGTATTCAGATCACTAATGAAAACTATATGGAAGTTATGGAGGCTATCTACGACTATCCAGATGAGTTTGAGGGTAAGACAATCCAGTTCACAGGCTTTGTCTATAATGACCCCAGTCATGCCAATAGCCAATTTATGTTCCGCTTCGGCATTATCCACTGTATCGCGGATTCAGGTGTCTATGGCTTACTGACCAAGGGAAATACCCGTCAATATGAAAATAATACTTGGATAACAGCCAAGGGAAAACTGGTCAATCACTACCATAAAGAACTCAAACAAAACCTTCCAACCTTGGAAATCGAAAGCTTTACCAAAGTCGATAAACCAGAAAACCCCTATGTGTATCGAGCTTTTTAAGGAAAATAAGATAAAAACGAACAAGTTCTCTTCTGAATAACAGAAAAGAGCCTGTTCGTTTTTTGTTGAGTATTGTATAGTAGAATATAAATTGCGATTTTTAAAATGATATATAACTAGTGAACAATTCACAAATCAAATACATTTTCATTCTCTACTTAATACTATGCTTATTCATCTTTTGTTCAAAAATAGTTGTGATAATCTGACGTAGTTCTTCTCGTTCTTTTTCTGGGATTTCACCACTTGTTTGAGCTGCAGCGTAGAGTTCAGGGTGTTCAATTGAAATGCGTTTAATCGTACGTGTCGTAGCATGTTTTCTGACGAAAAATGGGATTCGCTTAATCAAGTCTTGTGGGACGAGTGCAAGAATTTTCTCAGCAGTTTCCTTGTCACTAATCTTAGACGTAGTCAGCCCCTTCTTAATCATTTTCTGTTCTTTTTCTGTAAAATCTTTTAATTCCATCTGATTAGTCCTCCTATTTTCTCTAAGTTAAATTATATACCAATCTGGATAAAACTACAAATGGACTGTCTGGAAATAGGTGCAATACTGTAAAGAAGATTCTGTTCTTTAATTATAAATCTTCCTCCTCAGTCACTTCCCATACTTCTGATTGATAGCCTTCCCCATCAATATCGTATCTTTGAATATAACCTATAAATCTTTCATTTTTTCCTGGTTTTCGACTGTTAATTATCGTACTCACCCATATACCTATCAAGAATAAACATAAAATGCCTAATACTATATCCATGTTAGATTACCTCTAGATATTAACCCACTTATCATTATCCATGATAAAAGGCTGAGCCAGTCCCTCGCCTGTATAATCTGCATACTTGGTGCCCAAATACTTATAGCAATCTTCCTTGCTGGCAAATTTAATCGCTTGGTAGGGCTCTTCGAAAGTCAATTTCTCTACAAATAAGAAGCCATCATCAGCAGGCACTAAGACGCCAACATGTCCAACAAACAGATGCTCACCATCCAGATTATCATGCAAGACTACAGATAACATTCGAGCTTTTTCATTGAATTGAAATTGTGAGAAGAATGTTTCCATCTTTTCAGCGTGAACCTTGACATCTGTAGTTGCCTCAGTTGGAACTCTCGAAAATAGAATATCAAACTCTTCCTTATCTTGTGAATCAAAGACCTTTCCCTTATCAATCGCATCATTATCTAGGAAAAGCAATTGGTCATTCTTTTCAAGCTTGGGAATGGTAACTGAATTTTTCAAAAGACAATAACTATTGATACGGCAGTTGGTCCCAACAAAATCGCCCTTCTCTTGATTCCAAAGGTTGCTAATTTTCTCAACATCGTATTCGGTGTGAGTAAAGGAAGTGAAATATCCTGATAAGCCAGTTGACCCGACAATGGTATTGTAATCATTAACGAGATTAAAAAAAGCATCAACACTTTTTGGATCCAAATGGGCTGATAAGAGAGATTTGACCTCTTCTGTACTTACCTGATTGTTTAGGTTGGTGTATGAAGCTTTCCATGGCACTTTCGTTGAACTACTTTGCCTTTGACTCGTCTCATTCGAAATTGTAGCATCTTGTTGACAAGCAGCCAAGCCTAAAAACAAGGCAGAACAGATTCCTAATGTGGCTAATTTTCTTGATTTCTTCATCTTTTTCTCCTAAATGTCTTGGATTAAAGTTTCTTTAACTACTGCTTTACAGATATTGATTACTTTCTCATTTAATGTGTTCATCGTCTTTCCCTCTGATTTGTTTTTTTTTGTTATTTCCTTAAGCTTGATTTAATTATAGTAGGCGTTTCGTGCTCTGTCAACAAATTTTTTATGAAAACACAACAAAGTTTTCATTTTCTTGGATTTCGTGTTATGCTTTACTTACAAAAATAGAAAACGATTTCATCCGTGGATAAAGAAGAGATTGCGATTGTTACAGGCTAAAAATAAAACAATATAGACTAGTAAATAGTTGGATTCAATAAAAATTGGGTACTAAGATAGGTATAAATAAAAACGCCATTGGAAATTATGAAAAAAGGGTTAGGTCTACTAAGAAAAATACTATATTTGACTTAGCTAAAGTATTCAGTAGCTTGATTGATGCCCTCTTTCCTCCAGTTCAAAAGGATTCTCCTAGCGATATCCAATCCATCTACGACCAACGGGCATCACCCAGACAAGGTAAAATCCTGACCTATGCCGAGAGGCAACTGTATAAGCAGAAAAACGAAGATAAACGAAGTATCGTAAAAATCATCAGACTGGACGACTACAGACAGACTACTTACTCTCGTGTTAGGTGTGGTTTATATATGCAGGTAGCCGCTCGATATAGGACGACGATTTAGATATGGAGTTTCCATTCTATGAGAATGAAATCCCAGACGACTACGACGCAATCGCTTATGTCGTCAGCAGGTCCATGGAGCCAAAGATAAGAAATGGCGACTACCTATTTGTCAAGAATCCCCCACAGATTGACTATAATGCCATCGGCATCTTCCAAGTAGACGGCGCTAACTATGTCAAGAAACTCCGCCAAGGCTACCTCAAAAAACTCAATCCCGAATACCCCGACGTCCACCTAGACGAAAGCAACCATATTCGCACCATCGAGAAAGTTATCAGGCTGTATAGGGAGAATTAAAAAAGGGGGAGAATGGCGATATAAAACAAACAGATTTTAAAAGATTCGAAAAACTTTGAAAAAGTTCATTCTACATTTCAAAAAAAGAATAAGTACCCTAAAGCAGATTAGATTTTGTTAAACAATAGTGATATGTCAATTTAGAGAAAGGCATTTAAGATCACTTTTCAAAAGGCAAATACTAAACTAGCAAAACCGATAAACCAGCCCTTAGTTCCCATATTTTCAGGCACACACTCCTTAGTACACTAGCTATAGTGGTTAGAGTGGAACACAAAGACGCTAAAACAATAAATAATATCTGCACTCACGTAAGTAAAAGAATGGAGCAAGCTGCTTTGGAGGTTTTAAATACCATATCATTAAATCGAAAATATATCAGATCGAATCTAAACAATTACATTACGATTGCTAAAACATTTGTAGAAATTCATTTGAATTTCCTAATCAATTTGTGCATATCTTATTTCATACTCAATGAAAATCAAAGAGCAAACTAGGAAGCTAGCCGCAGGTTGCTCAAAGCACTGCTTTGAGGTTGTAGATAGAACTGACGAAGTCAGTAACATATATACGGTAAGGCGACGCTGACGTGGTTTGAAGAGATTTTCGAAGAGTATCAATCCATTATGAAAGTTTTGCCTCTTTGCTACCCTCTATACAAAAAAAGCCTATCACACAAGCTCTAAAGCTGGATATGATAGGTTTTTATATTTTTCTTAACGTACTGTGCGGATACGCATTGTGTTTGTGCGAACAGCTTCTCCTACTGGCACACCAGCAACGATAACGATATCATCGCCTGACTCAACAAGACCTGCTTCTACCGCTTTACGTTCAGCGATTTCAAACATATCGTCAGTTGAAGATGGAGCATCTGTCAACATTGGGATAACACCCCAGTTCAACATCAAGCCACGTTCTGTCAATTCATCAAATGTCAATGCCAAGATGTCAGCATTTGGACGGTATTTAGAAATCAAACGAGCAGTATGACCTGTCTTAGTAAGAGTTACAACCAATTTGATATCCATTGAGTTAGTCGCATCTTTAACAGCAGAAGCCATTACTTCTGTCTTAGAGTTACGCTCAAATGAATCTGAATCCAAACGTCCGTATTCATTAAGAAGAGTTTGAGCGTTCTTGTCGATTGTAGCCATTGTAGTTACTGACTCGAGTGGGTATTTACCGTTTGCAGACTCGCCTGACAGCATTGTAGCGTCAGTTCCGTCGATAACAGCGTTAAATACGTCTGATACTTCTGAACGAGTTGCACGTGGTTTTTCAGTCATTGTTTCAAGCATGTTTGTTGCAGTGATAACAACTTTACCTGCAGCATTGACTTTCTTGATAATCATTTTTTGGTAAACTGGAACCATTTCGAATGGTACTTCGATACCCATGTCACCACGAGCGATCATGATACCATCAGCTGCTTCAATGATTTCATCCAAGTTATCGATACCTTGTTGGTTTTCGATTTTAGCGAACAATTGAACATGTCCGTTTCCAGTTTCTTCACAGATTGCACGAACTTCGTTCACGTCTTTTGCAGTACGTACGAATGAAATCGCGATGAAGTTGATACCTTGTTCAAGACCAAAACGGATATCGTCGTTATCACGTTCAGCAAGAGCTGGGAAAGGAATTTTAGTGTTAGGAATGTTAACACCTTTTTGTTTAGCAATTACGCCATCATTTTCAACTTCAACTTCAAACTCACGAGTTGCATCATCTTTAGCAACCACACGAAGACCAAGTTTACCATCGTCAACCAAAACTTGACGACCAACTTCAACATCATCATAGATATCAAGAGCGCCAGCAACGTTCAATGCAATCACATCACGAGTTGATTTGATTCCTTGTTTAGTCGCAACACGGATTTTTTCACCAGTTGTGTAAGAGTACTCTTTTGCATCTCCTTCAAACAATTCAGTACGGATTTCTGGTCCTTTTGTATCAAGAAGGAAACCAACTTTTTTACCTGCAAGTTTTTCAGCAAGTTTAACAGTTGCCATACGGTCACCTTGTTCTTGGTGGTCACCGTGTGAGAAGTTGAAACGGAATGTGTTAGCACCAGCTTCAATCAATTTAGCAATGTTTTTAGCTGAAGCTTCAACATCAAGTTTTTCACCCCAGTATCCGTCATCACCGAATTTTTTACCACCACGGATTTCTACCGCAGGACCCAAAGTTGCAACGATTTTTACACGTTTGTTCATGATTTTTTGTGACTCCTTTATATATATGACCTTTTGGTCTTATTAACTAAATTATGAATTATGACAAGCAATTGTTCAATTGTGACAGGTCAAGATCAGCTTTGTGTGGATTATTTACAATAATCTTACCGTCTGCTGCCAAACTAAACAATGCTCCTTCTTCTGCAGTACCAAGAATTGGATTTTCAACCATTTTTTCGTTACGAATACCTACCGCAACACCACCGATACCTTTTTTAAGAAGTTTAACGGCATGGGCACCCATACGTGACGCCAATACACGGTCACGCGCAGTTGGAGAACCACCACGTTGAATATGTCCAAGTTCTGTCACACGAAGATCGGTCGTATCTCCAGCTTCTTTTAGTTTTTGAGCAAATTCATCTGCTGACATAACCCCCTCTGCCAAAACGATGATATTGTGTCTTTTACCACATTCATAGCCAGCTTTGATACTTGCTACGATATCTTCAATTTTGAAGTCTTCTTCAGGGATGATAATTTCATCAGCACCAGTTGCGATACCAGCCCAAAGAGCGATATCACCAGCGTTACGCCCCATAACTTCGATGACAAAAGTACGACGGTGACTTAATGATGTATCACGAATCTTATCGATAGCGTCCATAGCAGTCGTAACCGCTGTGTCAAAACCGATTGTGAAGTCAGTACCAACGATATCGTTATCAATTGTACCTGGAAGACCGATAGCTGGGAAACCATGCTCAGTCAAACGCATAGCACCGTGGTAAGATCCGTCACCACCGATAACAACTACACCTTCAATGCCGTGTTTTTTCAATTGCTCAATCCCTTTAAGTTGCCCTTCAAGTTGAGCGAACTCTGGGTAACGAGCTGAGTGAAGGAAAGTACCACCACGAGAAATGATGTTTCCTACTGAAGCCGCATTTAAGGGATGAATTTCACCGGCAACCATACCAGCATATCCGTCATAGATACCAAACACTTCCATTCCTTCTGAAATTGCTTGACGAACAACTGCACGGATAGCAGCGTTCATACCAGGGGCGTCTCCACCACTAGTCAAAACAGCAATACGTTTCATATTGGTTTATGCTCCTTTTTCTTTTAACATTCTTCTTGATTATACCACATTTGATTTTAAAATTCTTCTATTTTCCGTATTTTTAGCGATAAATCGTTTTCATAACGATTTCATTCAATTTCGCTTCTAATTCATTGGATTTAGCTACAAAATGATGAGGGGAAACGATTGTTTTCTGTTCTTCTTCATACCTGATGATGACTGGGATTGGGCCTTTATATTGGTCTAAAATACGTGAAATTTCTTGATCCGATTCATGATTTTTTACCTGTATCCAAAAGCGTTCAGCAACTGCTTCTCTTATTTCTTGTGCAATCATTTGCAGACGGCCATCACGTGACTGGATTTTTCCTTTTATATAGTAGAAGGCTCCCTCTTTTATTTCCTGCCCAATCTGACGATATAAGTCTGAAAAGAGAGTAACATCCAATTTTTTTTTACTATCATCTACCTGTAAGAAAGCCATGTTTTCGCCCTTTTTGGTACGAATTACTTTTATTTTCTGAACTTCAACCAAAATAATAGCGTAGCTATTTTCTGACAAATTCCCAATTGGAGTAATCGGGTAAATAGCCTTATTTGCAATAGCTTGTAGGGGATGTTTGCTGACACCTATCCCTAAAAGCTCTTGTTCCATATAGAATTTTTCTTGTTCCGTCCAATCTTCCGATTCCTGCCAACTATAAATAGTATCTCCAAACAAACTTCCTAACTCTTTTACAAATTCAAATAGATTAACTAAATTATTGAATACTTTTTGACGATTTCTTTCAAATGAATCAAAAAGACCAACTTTTACCAAAGGTTCTAGCAGAGGAAGTTTCAGATAATTCTCAGGTAATTTAGCTACAAAATCTTCAATGCTAGAATAAGGTCTATTTTCAATAATCCAAAGCGCCAAATCCTTGCTGACTCCTTTAATCGATTTCAAACCTAGATAGATAGACTTGTTCGCAATTTTATCGTGATAGGGAATGGTGTTGATGGACAGAGGCGCTACTTCAAAGCCTGCTTCAAGTGCATCTATTAAGTAATCACTGTTGGCAGAATTCAACATGACCTGATAAAAAATGGCTGGATAATGCGTTTTGAAATAAGCCAACTGGAAGGCCAAGGCTGAGTAGGCATAGGCATGTGACCTGTTAAAACCATAACCTGCAAACTTCTCCATGACATCAAAGACCTGCTCTGCTTTTTCCACAGTATGACCAGCTTCTAATGAACCTTGAATAAAGGAAGCCCTCATCTCATGCATGGCAGAGGCATCCTTTTTCCCCATAGCCCGGCGCAAAATATCAGCTTTCCCAAGACTAAATCCAGCAAAACGCTGGGCAACCTGCATAACCTGCTCCTGATAGAGCATGATACCATAGGTTGGAGCCAAAATATCCTCCAGTACTGGATCCAGAACAGTCACTTCTTCCTGCCCATGCTTTCTTGCCACAAAATTATTGATATAGTCACTAGCACCTGGTCGATTTAGAGAAGTAGTTGCTACGACATCTTCAAAACAGACTGGTTGCACACGTTTGAGCAAGCGAATGGCGCCAGGTTGTTCAAATTGAAAGATACCTTTTGTATTTCCAGAGGCAAATAAAGCTAACGTTTCTTTGTCTTCCAGATCGATTTCTTCTATTTTCAGATGAATCCCTTCTGTTTCAGCAAGCAACTCTTGCATCTTCTGGACAAAGGTCAAATTTCGTAGTCCCAGAAAGTCCATTTTCAAAAGCCCACTAGCTTCAACTCCATGAGCATCATATTGAGTCAGTGGAATTTCATCACCGTGCTTCAGAGGGATGTAGTTGGTCAAGTCTTGGTCACTGATCACAACACCAGCCGCATGGACAGAGGTTTGTCTTGGATAGCCCTCTATCTTGCAAGCAATCTCAAAGGCTTTTTGGTATTCTAACTTACTATTTATTTGCTGACGAAACTGGAGATTGCCCTCATAGGCTGATTTGAGATTATCACGAAAACTGATTTTCTTGGTAATTGCAGATAATTCATACTCTGGCACACCAAAACGTTTCAAGACATCTCGAAGAGCTTGCTTAGCTCCAAAGGTAGAAAAAGTAACGATTTGTGCAGCATGTTTACTGCCATATTTATTGCCAACATATCTGATAAAATCTGGACGATAAATATCTGGGATATCAATATCAATATCAGGCATGGTATAGCGTTCACGATTAAGAAAGCGTTCAAAAATCAGATTTTTCTCTACTGGGTCAATCCCTGTAATATCCAAGGCATAGGAAACCAAGCTACCTACTGCAGAACCCCGTCCCATTCCCATATAATAGCCATTCGAACGTCCAAAACGCAGCAAATCCCAGACAACCAAGAAATAATCGTCAAAGCCCATATCATGAATAACAGCCAATTCTTGGTCTAGTCGATCTTGATATTCTTTACTAGTCAATCCCTTCTGAGCAAGCCCAAGCTCAGCGCGTTCTCTCAACTCTTCTACTGCTGGTCTAGCTGGGTTAAAACGAGGCAGTTTCAGACTCGTATCCAAGTCGTAAGAAATGCCTGAAATCAGCTTTTCTAAATTGTCTAAGGCTTGCGGAAATCGTTCTAGGAATAATTTCTCTAAAGAACTTGCTGATATAAGGACATCTTGTCGTGAGCGCAAAGGGACTTCTCTGAGCGGTAGGTTTTCTTTAATCGCTGTTAGCACTTGCAGAACTTCTCTATCCCTACTTTCAAAGGCATTGACTCGATAAAGTGGTAAGATAGGATGATGAAATTCGCTTGTCAGTGTTTCTGGATAAACCCCAATATAATAATCATATCCTAGATTTAGCGACTCAATCTCTTCAAAATAAGGCACAATGACCGCAATATCCTCCAAATACTGGGACAGGACTGACCAAGTTTTCTCCCCCTGCATCTTGGCTGTTGAAAGCTTCATCAACTGCTGATAGCCCACACTAGATAGAGCTAAAAAGCGCAAATTCACTTCCTGCTCATCCACAAATACAATCATTTCAAGCCCTAGTAAAGGATGAATACCGTATTTTTTTGTAATCTCTAGAAAGTCGAAAGCACCGTAAAGATTATCAATATCCATCATAGCCAGATGAGTGTAGCCGTATTCTTTAGCTGCTCTCACATACTTGTCAATCGAAATGACGCTCTCCATAAAACTATAGACTGTTTTTGTATCTAGTTGTGCGATCAATTTACACTTCTCCTCTATCCTTCTCACTATATTATACCATTTTCACCTATAAAAGGCTTCTCTTGAGAAACATTTCATCAGCGTACTAATTTACTTTTTATTCATTTGTGTTTTTGTCATTATTTTTTATATTTATACTATATTATATATAAAATAGAAAACATACAATATAAATCTCCTAGAATTTTTATATTATACCCATTACGTCTATTATTACACTGTTCTCTATATTGAATTTAGCACTTTATTCATTTTTATTGGATTATTTCCTTTTGCAGTTAACAATTCCCTTTCTGCTTTTTTTTTGATATAATAACCTTAACTATCATTCTATATGGAGGTTCTATGCGTTTTAATCAATATAGTTATATCACTTTTCCAAAAGAAAATATCTTATCTGAACTAAAAAAATGTGGCTTTGATTTACAAAACACAGCCAATCCCAAGGAATTACTGGAAACTTTTTTACGTCGCTTCTTTTTCACTTATGAGAACACCGACTATCCACTCTCCTGCTTGGCTATAGACAAAGAAACTAACATATTAACTTTTTTCAAATCTGATAAAGACTTGACAGCAGATATTTTTTATACTGTTACTTTTCAACTTTTAGGCTTTTCTTATTTGGTTGACTTCGAAGACAGTGAAGCTTTTCGTAAAGAGACTGGATTTCCTATTGTATACGATGACTTGATTGAAAATCTCTATCAGTTACTCAATACTCGCACCAAAAAAGGGAATACCCTGATTGATCAACTGGTAAGCGACGGTCTTATCTCTGAGGATAATGACTATCACTACTTTAACGGCAAAAGTTTAGCAACTTTTTCCAGCCATGATGTCATTCGTGAAGTCGTTTACGTTGAGTCTCGTGTCGATACTGACCAAAAAGGTCTTCCAGACTTAGTCAAGGTCAGCATTATTCGTCCTCGTTTTGATGGAAAAATCCCTGCCATCATGACAGCCAGCCCTTATCATCAGGGAACAAATGACAAGGCAAGCGATAAGGCTCTCTACAAGATGGAGGGCGAGCTTGAGGTAAAGCCTGCTCATAAGATTGAACTAGAGGAACCTCAACTCAATCTCGTCCAACCCCAAGGCCAAGCTGAGCTTGTGTCGGAAGCTGAGGAAAAGCTAAGCCACATCAACTCTAGCTATACTCTTAATGACTATTTCCTTCCACGAGGTTTTGCCAATCTCTATGTGTCAGGTATTGGTACCAAAGACTCTACTGGTTTCATGACTAATGGAGACTACCAGCAAATCGAGGCTTATAAAAATGTCATCGATTGGCTTAATAGCCGTTGCCGTGCCTTTACTGACCACACGCGCCAACGTCAAGTCAAAGCTGACTGGTCAAACGGAAAAGTTGCCACAACTGGACTTTCCTATCTTGGAACTATGTCCAATGGGCTTGCGACTACAGGCGTCGATGGTTTAGAAGTAATCATTGCTGAGGCTGGCATTTCTTCATGGTACAACTACTACCGTGAAAACGGTCTGGTAACTAGTCCAGGCGGTTATCCCGGTGAGGACTTTGACTCCCTTGCTGAGTTAACCTATTCTCGTAATCTCTTGGCTGGCGACTATATCCGTGGCAATGAAGCTCACCAAGCTGACTTAGAAAAAGTAAAGGAACAACTAGATCGCAAGACCGGCGACTATAACCAGTTTTGGCATGATCGCAACTATCTGCTCAATGCCCATAATGTAAAAGCAGAGGTTGTCTTTACCCACGGTTCACAGGATTGGAATGTCAAACCACTTCATGTTTACCAGATGTTCCATGCCCTTCCTAATCATATAAACAAGCACCTCTTTTTCCATAATGGTGCCCATGTTTATATGAATAACTGGCAGTCCATTGATTTCCGTGAAGCCATGAATGCCTTATTGACTAAAAAATTACTGGGACAAGATACAGATTTCCAACTTCCTACTCTTATCTGGCAGGACAATACAGCTCCACAGACTTGGCTATCACTTGATAACTTCGGTGGGCAAGAAAACTTTGAAACCTTCTCACTTGGGCAAGAAGAGCAAGCTATTCAAAACCAGTACCCAGATAAGGATTTTGAGCGTTATGGTAAGACCTACCAGACCTTCAATACGGAACTCTATCAAGGGAAAGCCAATCAGATTACTATTGACCTGCCTGTGACTAAAGATCTCCACCTGAACGGTCGCGCTCAGCTTAATCTTCGTATCAAATCCAGCACAAACAAGGGGTTCTTATCTGCTCAACTACTGGAACTTGGTCAAAAGAAATACCTACAACCTTATCCAGCTATTTTAAGTGCTAAAACCATTGATAATGGACGCTACCACATGTTGGAAAATCTCTGTGAATTACCATTTAGGCCAGATGCACAACGAGTCGTGACAAAAGGCTACCTTAATTTACAAAATAGAACTGATCTACTGTTAGTAGAGGATATTACTGCAGATGAATGGATGGATGTGCAATTTGAACTGCAACCAACTATTTATAAGCTAAAAGAAGGAGATACTCTTCGTTTAGTCCTCTATACTACTGACTTTGAAATCACAATCCGTGACAATACCGACTACCACTTGACTGTCGACCTCACTCAGTCCACACTTACAATACCTTACTAAAAAAGGAGTTAAATTATTATGAATAAATCAGAACACCGACACCAACTTATACGCGCTCTTGTCGCAAAAAACAAGATTCATACACAGGCTGAATTGCAGTCCCTTCTTGCTGAGAACGACATTCAAGTGACCCAGGCAACCCTCTCACGCGACATCAAAAATATGAACCTATCAAAAGTCCGCGAAGAAGATAACGCTTATTATGTTCTTAATAATGGTTCCATCTCAAAATGGGAAAAACGTTTGGAAAACTATATGGAAGATGCCCTCATCATGTTGCGACCTATTCAGCACCAAGTCCTACTCAAAACTCTTCCTGGTCTAGCACAATCGTTCGCTACAATTATTGATGCTCTTGATTTCCAATATATTATCGCAACCCTTTGTGGTGATGATGTTTGCCTTATCATCTGTGAAGATACAGATGCTGCTCAAAAGTGCTTTGAAGAACTGAAAAAATTCGCCCCACCATTTTTCTTTGAAGAATAATAAATGACTACAACTAACAATTATGCTTTAAAAAACCTGGTAGAAAGTCTTTAACATCAGAAAACGCATAGTATCAAGTGTTGAAAACCCTTGATACTATGCGTTTTGCTTTATCCTAGGAAGATTTATACTCTTCGAAAATCTCTTCAATCCCCGTCAACATCGCCTTGCCGTAGGTATGGTTACTGACTTCGTCAGTCTTATCTACAACCTCAAAACAGTGTTTTAAGCAGCCTGCAGCTAGTTTCCTAGTTTGCTCTTTGATTTTCACTGAGTATTACTTCATTTTCTCCTGCAATTGAATTCTTGCTCGGCTTTTTGTTTTCTATTTCTTTAAAATCAAAGTAGCTCTTTTGTTAATAACTCGATCAACAAACATCGTGGTACAAGTATCTACTTTGAAATTTATCAGCCACTTAACAACTGATACTGTATTCTAGGAAAACGATGACATTCTTCCTAATAAAACTTCTCATATATAACATAAATTTCTACTCTTTTTAATTTTAAATGAGTCTCAGCATGGCAATCACTTTAGAATTTAAGCCACTTCTCCAGCTCGATTATTGATAAGTTCAATGGTTTGAACAATATTACGAAGTACTGGTAGTTGGTGTTGAAAGAGTAGTTGAACAGATCCATGAGATTTAAACGGCTCTTGCGTTAACACTTTCATCTCTAAGCAACCATTTTCTACAATGTAGTCTACAATCAATTTTACAAATGAAATCTGCCTGGCATTAAGGTTCTCATCCGACAAAAATTTAGAAAAAATACGATTGGCAGACTCTCTATCTAAGCCAATAATCTCACGCACCAATCTCGGAATTGCCTTATTTTCATAATGATGTTGGTAGTCTGATTTGCTACCTAATTTTTCCCAGAGCAATTTTTCAAGTGCAAGCATATCATCAGATGTCAACTTTTCATTATGGTATAGCTTAGAAATGGACTCTTCATCCAGATGAGTTTTCAAGTAATGCTCAACTTTTTCATTATAAGATCGAAGATCGTTGACCTGTAAAAATGCTGTGGTCTCGTGAACAGTGGAGAGTATACGATCTTCAAAGTTAACATAGTAGGGTTTACGGTCTGTTTTATCCAAAAACTGTAATAAATCTCGAATAGCAAGACGAATTTTTTCCAAATCAGACAAGTTAACTTCTTTCCAAAATTCAGGCTCCTGTACTTTCCTGATAATTTCAGCCTGCTCAAAAACCTGCGGGATATTGCCAATAGCAGAAAGAGCTCTAGCCGTCTTCATCACTTGGGAAATATGAACAGTGGAAGATTTAGCTGTCAGTTGCCCCAACTGAATATGAAGTAAGCACAAATCAAATCTCCTCGCCATCTCATCTTCTTTATCTTCATCAAATAAAAGCGGAGAGAGATTTTTTTGAATGGTTTCACTTGTAACAGCAGTTAGATTCTGCCAACTTTCCAATTTCCTATAGCTATAAACTGTGTCTAAAACCATACGAACCCTGAAGTCCAACTCATTTAAGCTCTCTATACGACCTTGAAGTTCTGAGACAAGCTCCTGACGGTATGCTCTCGCAAACTGATCTTCTTGGTATTGGAGTCCCTGAAGTTCTCGAATCAAGTCCACTTTGATATTAAATAAACGCTGAGTCAACGAAACAATGTGACGACCCTCTCCATCTCTTGGATCTGCACGAAAATAATCAAAATTGTCCCCATAATCAAATACCAAGAAGTTTTCCTTATCCTGTTCAGGTCCAAATAAATCTTTACACAGACGGGTTCCTCGACCAATCATCTGCCAAAACTTAGTTTTAGAGCGTACTTTCTTGAAGAAGACTAAATTCACAACCTCTGGTACATCAATACCTGTATCTAACATATCGACAGAAATCGCAATTTGAGGATACTTCTCCTTAATTTTAAAATCATCAATCAAGGTCTGATAATGCTTAATACTATAATCAATCACCTGAGCATAGTCGCTCCCTTTTTCAGGATAGCGGTTGTTAAAAATACCTCTGATATATTCCGCATGGTCATGATTTTTAGCAAAAATAATAGTTTTACCAATTTCATCACCCGAGGCTGTCTGAATTCCTCTTGTCATGAGTTCATTTAAAACAATTTCTACTGTACTTTTATTGAAAATAAAGGAATTAAACACACTCCCATCAATATCTTTTTCACAGCTATCGTCTTCAAATTTGCTATCAAAATGTTCCTTTTCTTCTTCGGATAAATCATCATAATGTAGACCATCCGTAGGTAGTTTCAGTTTGGTTTCGATAGAATGATAGGCTACTAAATATCCGTCTTTAACAGCCTCTTCCAAATCATATGCATATGTTGGAACACCATTCTCCAAATTAAAGAATCCATAGGTGTTTTTATCTAAATCTTGACGCGGAGTAGCTGTTAAGCCTACAATCCTTGCATCAAAATAATCAAAAATGGACTTGTATTTCTGATAAATAGAACGGTGAGACTCGTCAATTATGATAAGGTCAAAATGCCCAACAGTGAAAGGGCGTTGATTTACTTCTTCTTGACCACTAATCGCTCCAATCATAGTCGGATAAGTTGAAAAGACCATGCGACTTGATTGAGCTCCTTCTTTATCTTCTAAGAAGTTACAAACGGAAAGATCTGGGAGTAATTTTCTAAACGAATCATATGCTTGCTTAACCAAGGAAGTTCTATCGGCTAAGAAGAGAACGTTTTTTACCCAGTTATGACGTGATAAGATATCAACTAGAGAAACTGCTGTACGAGTTTTCCCAGCCCCAGTTGCCATAACCAAAAGTGCCTGTCTACGATGATTAGAGAAAGCTTCACAAACGCTTGCAATCGCATGTTTTTGGTAGTGACGCCCGGAAATATCGTCTCTAATTTTACTAGAAATATCCTCAAGTGGTTTTTGAAGATGACGTCTATCCATCACTAATTGCAATTCTTCTTGAGAGTAAAAGCCTGCAATCTGGCGGCGGTTCGGACCATCAAGTATATAGTGCTTCAACCCATTTGTAATAAAGCAAATTGGCTGATAGCCGATATGTTTCTCCAAAGCTTCAGCATATTCTTTGACCTGTACTTCCCCTACTTCTGGATTGACAGAGGCTTTTTTAGCCTCTACAATCGCTAAAATTTTCCCATTTTTACCATAAAGTACATAGTCACAGTAACCAATTCCTGAACCGTGCTTGAGACCATCAACAGCTATCTCAACACGACAGTTTTCTTCAAATATCCATCCTGCTAGACGGAGATCGATATCAATAAAGAGCTTTCTTGTCTCTGCCTCAGATAATTGATCAATATGGAAAGGCACATCTTGCCGTTGCGCTGCAGTCTCACGTTTTTCAGTATAAGTCTCTTGAACTTCTACGGACTGAGCAGCCATCTGTTCATGAAAATCAGGCAGTTCTGGTAAACTGTCTTGTAACTTTATCATAGATTGTGGAGTTTCTCGGTATTTAATGTTTGCTGAAAGTGGTAAGCACTTCTCATCAAAATAACGCTCCACAAACTCATTGCTGTAACAATAATCGATAAAATTAACAAACTGATACAAATGATGCAAAGCTAAAATCGCTTCTCGTTCCTTAATTTCACCACCATGAGCAGCATGGTTTCCCCATCGAATCAACAGAACTATCTGCTTGTGGAGTTCAGAATCTACGATATCCCTAAAATCATCATCCCATACTAAAGAAGATAGAGTAGCACGATAGGGAGCTTCTAAATATGAATCGTGACTATATATCCAATGGACAGCCTGCTCTAAAGCACGACGCGCCATAAAGGCGGTAGCCACAGTTGATGTAGCAATCATATTCTCAGCTTCAATGCAAGGTTTTGAAAAAGATTCATATTCGTCATTTTTTAAAAGAAAGCTAAAATTTCCCATTTTTTTCTCACTTTAAACAAATAGTTTAGCTATATTATACTAAATTTCAAGCTATTTCTCCACACTTTTATAGCTATCTCACAAGCAAATTGTGATTTGTCGACCTGGGCTACAAAGTCTGCGAACTCATTTTGGAGGGCTAGAGGGGGGAGGGGGATGGAAATATTTTTGATCATCGATAAGTTAAAATTTTTTTGACGTACGCCTCTTTGTTGATTCAATAGCATTGATCTTAAATTTTGAATTACATAATAAACATATATAGTATTCGTTATTTTATCATCTAATTTTGCAAAAGCAATAGCTTGATTGCAAGATATTACTTTAGTATTGATCGATGATTTTAATCCCGCAGTATCATACATACCCAGTAATAAACTACCTTTTTCAATTATTTTTGCAGAACTACATTCAATTGCCTTTTCTGTAATTTTTTCAAAAGAATCTTCAATGTATTTATGTTCTAGTTCTCCTGATGTAATCCAAGGAATATTTCCTCTAAAAAATTCTTCTTCATTTCTTTTAGGAGTTCCACCGCTTTTCCATATTCCAAATTCCTTCAAAGCATGTTTATCCCAACCCATTTCATTCAAAACCGGATCCCCAAACATCTCGTTAAATCGGGATTTTACAAGGTTTGAGAGTTCACTAAGCTGCTTATTTCTATTTATTATTTGATACTCTAACCTATCCAATATATCTACTATTGTATTTTGATTTTCTATAGTTTCAATATTAACTTTGGTTTTATTTAAATAGTCAGCTAACTTTAAATTAATAATTCCAGTTGTTTGATTTTGAAATTTTAACACCTTCTTTGTGTCATAAAGATACTTCATTAAATAAAATATATATTTAGAATTATATCCTGGTTTAACTCTTAAAATACTAGTAAAGTTATTTGTGAAATAATCTTGATCTGTAACATCGAAATATACAACACGTCCAACCGGTTGATTTGGACTACCTCCTGATTTTTCAATTATAATATCACCAGTTCGTAGAATTTTGTCGCTGTTTTTATCTTTATCAATTTCACGACATACAATATTATCTAGATTTAGTCTTCCAGAATTTAGAAAATTTGAGGTTCTAATTACTGCTGTCGCCTCTCCTTTGCCACTATCTTCATTACCCCATTCACCATTTATAGATTTTTCAAATATATTCTGTAAAAAAATGATTGTCATGCAACCACCTCCTCGGAATATCGGGATTTGCTTTTAAGAGATGAATTTTTGGTGTGAATGCTTGACATTATTTTGATTGACCATGGCATAGGCCAGGGTTGTGTCAATCTTGCTATGACCTAGCAGTTTTTGGACTTGTTCGATAGGCATACCTTTATCAATTGCCTTAGTCGCTAAAGTTCTTCTGAACTTATGTGGGTGAACCTTTTGTATACCGAGTTTGTCTCCTAACTTTCTTAAGCGAATCTCTACACCAGCAATTCCAAGCCTCTGGACTTTTCCAACTAACGTTACAAAAAGAGCAGGGTGACTATCTTTTCTGTCGTTAAGATAGTTTCTTAAATGAATTTTCGTCCGAGCGTCAAAATATACTGGTCTCTCCTTCTTTCCTTTACCAAAGACAACACACTCTCTGTTTTCAAAATCAATATCTGAACGATTCAACTGTACAAGCTCCCCTACACGCATACCTGTCGATGCTAGTAGGTCTATTATTGCCAAATCTCTCAAATTTTCACAGTTATCGCGCATAATTTCCAAATGTTCATCAGTATAAGTTTCCTTCACATTTTGCTCAGTCTTAATTTTCTTTATCCGTCGAATGGGATTTTTAATGATATATTCCTCTTGCTCAAGCCAAGCAAAAAAAGAAGACAATATACGCCTAATATTGTCTAAATTCGCCTTACTACAATCCTTTTCAGACTGGTAATTTGCTAAATAACTCCTTAAATCATCTGTTGTGAGTTGTGTCACAGACTCCTTAATAGCATTAAACAAGTTTTCAATCGTCCTCTGGTAATAACGAATTGTTTTTGAGCTACAGCCCTCTACCTGTTTGGCGGTGATAAAGAGTTGCAACAGGTTATTATTCGAATACTTCTGCTGCTTTTTTCCGTCTACTAGATGATGTTCTAAACTCTCTCTCAATGCTAGTAATTGTTCATTATTTAAAAGAGGTAACATTTCTTGCATGATAATTGTAACTTTTGATTCCATAATTTTTCACTTTCTTATTCATCAATAAAAAGAGACAATATCAGTTTCTGCATTACAGAATTCTAATATTGTCTGTTCATTTATTTTCTTGTGCCCATTCAAATCCAGCATACTAGGTTACTTTCTGACCTTTTCTCTAACAGAATGTTCAGAAACCCATTTGGAGTAGCTTATCATTTTTTCATCAGTTAAAGCTTCTACTGCGATGGTTACACACATTTTTACTGCTTCTTCTACCGTTACAGAAAAACGATAGCCATTTAATTGTAAAAATTTGACCAAAACGAAGAAAGAAGTTCTTTTATTAGCATTAGCAAAAACATGCTTCTTTATCAATTGGACAAATAGTATCGTTGCTTTATCAAAAATTGTTGGATAAAGAGGCTTCCCAAAGACAAATTGTTCTGGTAAGTTCACAATCATATTTAAGGCAGAAGGACTAACTGTTTGAATTTTCTCATTTGGAGAATACCGTTGAATTGCTAAAGCATTTATTTTTTCAATTTGCTTTTCTGTCAGATAGATTGTCATTTTTCCACCAAAGCTTTGAAAACATCGTCGTATTCGTCAAATATTTTATCTAAATTTAAGTCAAAGGCATCATCAGATACATAAGAAACCTGCTGCCCCAATTCTTCAGGAGTAAAGATAATCTCACCACTTGGTAACAATTTCGCTTCGTATTTAACACCACTTGGAATATTAAATTCACTTGGAATCGTAATGGTGATTGAATTTCCTTGTTTTCTTGTTTTTACTACCATCTGATTTCCTCCTTTGAAGTATTATAACAAATCATTACCGTAATTACAATGGCAGAATATCAGCCAAAATACTCCTGCATCAGAGATTTCTTCAAAGTTTCAAGTTCTTCCAGAAATTTTTGGATTGCCAATTGTGATTTGTCGACTTGGGCTACAAAGTCTGCAAACTCATTTTGGAGGGCTAGTGGGGGGAGGGGGATGGAAATATCTAATAAATCTGATTTGGTTAAACTAGGTATTGTTACAGCCTTATTTAACTTCTCAAAATTGTATAATTGACAAAAATAGAATAAATATTCTGAGTTTATTTTTTCTAAAACAGGCTCTAATCCAAATGCTGTATCTACATTCCAAAAATTTTCTCTAACTAAAATAGGTTTATTTATATTTCCTTTACGTCCAATAATAACTGAATTTTTCTTCACTATCCAATCTTTAGCATATCCCATAATTCCCCCACTTCCATAAATAGGAAATTTCCCATCAGCATCTTCAACCTGTTTTTGATTTTTACCATTTCTTATTGTTAGAATCTCGTTCCATTTGCTAACTTTCCATTCTTTTTCATTTAGAATAACATCCCCAAACATCTCGTTAAATCGGGATTTTACGAGATATTCAAACTCAATCAATTGTTCTTTTCTAGTATAAATAAGTTTATCAATTTTTTTTAGAACTTTAACTTGTTTCCTCTGTATATCATACGTTGGCAAAAAAATCTCAATATCAGATACTATACTTTTAGATATTTCCTTGAATGTTGCTCCTCGCCCCAAAATATTCAAATAATTTTTTCTTGCTTTAAAAAAATAATATAAATACTCATTATTGATTTTATTTGAGCAGATAAAATTTTTAAAACCTTGATTACAATACATCTCACATCCTGAAATTGCAACTTTACCAATCGGAGCACGAGATGATAACAAAACTGTTCCCGTAGGAAATGATTTCAAGCCCGTTTCTTCAATTCCTAACTTAGTAATTTTCCGTTGTGTGTCAAAAACGATAAAATCATCATCACTAATTTCTGCAGGAGTAATCCATTTGTATTCTCCATTCCAATAATTTGGATTACTACTCTTTGGAGTTGAACCTGTAACTATTTCACAAATTTCCCCTAATTTCACTTTCTTCATGCAACCACCTCCTCGGAATATCGGGATTTGACGAACAAGTTTAGTTCATCTAACTGCAATTTTCTTTTAGTAGTAAGCCTTTTAATCGTATTAAGAATACAAATAATGTTCTCTTGTTCTTCGATACCTAGCAATTCTAATTGTAAATCAAGTAATATATTCTTGTTTAAATGAGGAATTGTTGCACCTGTTGAATGATCTCGTAAATACTGCGATTTACTTTCCAAAAAGACTCCCAAGTAATCTGATATAATTTTTTCTTTGTATCGCTCATTCTTTTTTAAGACCGTAATTGTACTACCAACAGCTCCCGATAACCCATAGCCAACTGTTCCTGCATTAGCACCATCCCATGCTATCAGAATATCATCTGGAAGTGCTTCAGTCATATTTAAACTTTCAGTGAATTTTAAATTATTATTATTTCTTAAATCATCTATTTGAATATAACGTTGGCTTAGGGTTGTTTGTTCAGCAAGTACAGTGGCTTTCTTGCCTTTTTTTAGAGATAAGACTTCCCCCAACTTCACTTTTTGCATACAGCCACCTCCCTACTTGAGTAATTTTTCTAATTCAGCCAAGCCAGCTTGAATTTCTTTTTCTAAATCATTGATTTTCTTCAAGATGACCTCTGTTGGTTCATACTCAACTTTTTCATACTCAATCTCTTTATATTTATTGATAGACAAATCATAATCATTTTCCTTTATCTCATCAACTGGAACAAAGAAAGATTGATCCGTTCTCTGACGTTCTGCTTCTTTTTCAAGATGATGAAAGCGTTCGATAATATCTGGAATATCATTGTCGCTAATCGGTTGTCGCTTATCATCCAAACTTAAACCATCCGCTTTCATATCGTAAAACCAGACCTTGTCAGTACCACCATTGCCAGTTTTTGTAAAGATGAGAATGGCAGTTGAAACTCCAGCATAAGGCTTGAAAACACCACTAGGCATTGAGATTACAGCATCAAGCTTATGGTTCTCTACAATTTCCTGACGAATTCCTTTATGAGCTTTCGACGAACCAAAAAGGACACCATCAGGTACGATAACTGCTGCTCGTCCACCTGGTTTTAAAGTTCGCAAGAAAAGAGAAAGAAAGAGTAATTCTGTTTTTTTGGTTTTTACGGTTGCAAGAAGGTCATTAGAGGTTGAATTGTAGTCAAGTGAGCCTTTAAAAGGAGGATTTGCTAAAACCAAAGTATATTTATCGGCTTCTTCATTATCTTGAGACAGCGAGTCAAGGTAACTGATTTGTGGATTTTCTACTCCATGTAGCATCATGTTCATCGCCCCAAGTCTCAACATAGTCGTATCCGTATCATTTCCATGAAACATCTGATTATGAAAATGATTGATATTATCTGTATTGGTTTCCCATTCATCTTTCTTACGCTTTAAGTAACGGCTAGCAGATACTAAGAAGCCAGCAGAACCCATAGCGGGATCTGAGATGATATCTTTGATGGTCGGTTGCATCAACTCAACCATCATATCGATGATGTGACGAGGTGTACGGAACTGTCCATTTTTACCTGCGGTCGACAATTTTGATAACAGATATTCATAGATATCTCCGATATCAGTAATACTTTGTTTGTCATTATCAAAATCTACATCTAATCCCCTAGTTGGAAAAACATCTAAGATAGAAATTGCCTTTTGAAGCGTAGCAGGTTTATTTATTTGAAAAATAGCTTCTCGCATATATCGTGAAAAGGCTGTATCATCTGTATCCCCCTTGAGATTTTTAATAAACGGAAAAATCTCCTGAGTCATTAAACGATAAACTTCCTGAGCATCTCCTATATTTTTAAAAGTTGACCAACGGTATTCAGGTTTATCTTTTGGAAAAACTCCCTCATAAGGAATCCCTAAAAATTCAGCATCACTTTCACGTCCAAGCTCGACACTATCCAAATCTTTCATAAATAAGAGATAAGTCAACTGTTCAATATTTGTTAAAGGATTTGCATTTCCTTCTGTCCAAAGAATTTCCCACAGCTGATCGATTTTATTTTTTAATTCGCCTGTAATCATATCTTCCCTTTTCTTTAGTTTTTAAAACTTAGTAATATCATTATTTTATCAGATTTCAAACAAAGCTTCAATTAACTATATCTATGCGTCACCTGAATATTTTAATAGACTTGTTTAGTATCTTGAAAACTATATCGTATAGGTGTCGTCATGGATCCTTTTAGCTGATTTAAGGATACGAAAACACAATACTATGACTCAATTGAAATGTTAAAATTCAATTTCTGACCACCTAATCCTGCTTCAAATAGTTATCAAACAAGTTTTATGATAGCTATCTTGTTAGGATGCTCTTATTTTTTATCAGACAAAACAAAAGGATTAAGGGAGTGAATTTCCTTAATCCGATAGTCTCTTAAGCCTGACGTTGTCCGAAATCAGCAATCATCTGCTCCATTTTTTGTCGACTCGGAGTTGTCAGCATATAAAGGTAATCTCCTTGAAGTTCCGCAAAGGCTGCAGGCATGATTTTTTTAACCTTGAACTGCTGGCTATATTTGGCAAGCAAGTCCTCCTCAGAATAGACATAATGAGCATTTGCACGGCGAGAAGTAGCCAAACAATACTGAGGTTCAAAGTCTGACACTGGGAACTCTTCTCCTGCGACAATGGCTGCATATCCACGATAGAGGTCCAAGGAATGAGCAAAGTTATAAACATCAATGGTGAAACCACCTGCAGGGCGGTTATTGTACTCAATGGCGATGTAATCATCCCCTTCGCGGAAAAACTCAATATGGAAGAACCGTTCTTTCATACCAAATTCTTTGACAATGGCCTCACCATATTTACGTAATTTGGGATCCATATCCTTGAGCACATAGTAGGAATTGTCCATCTTGTAAATCATGAGATCCAGCGGTGTATAGGCGTAGTCGAAGGTCGTTGAAAAGACAATCTTACCATCCTTGTCTACGAGCCCGTCAAAGGTACAGATTTCGCTGGAAGTGACAAATTTTTCAAAGAAATAAAGGGTTGAATGGTCCCACTCTTGCTTGAAGTGATTGATATCGTCTTCTGTCTCAAATTTAAAGGTGGCGGCCGCTCCCACTCCATTGTCAGGTTTGGCAATCATAGGAAGACCGATTTCTTTCACAGCTTGATCCACATCTGCTTCAGTCTTGATAACAGCTCCAGGTACCACAGGGACACCTGCTTTTTTGAAAAGCTTCTTCATTTCAGACTTATATTTCGTCTTTTTGAGATCCTCTGGTTTGGCACCAAAAACATTGAATTGCTCACGAAGACTTGCATCTAACTCAAGCCAGTATTCATTATGGGATTCGATGCGGTCAATCGGGCCATGTTTATAGAAAAGGAAAGCAACTGCACGTTTGACTTCATCTATATTTTCAAGATTATCAACACGGAAATATTCGGTCAAGCTATTGCGCAAGAGCTCATCCAATTGCTCGTAAGGCTCTTGACCAATTCCCAAGACAGTTATGCCTTTATTGGCTAGTTCTATGGTAAACTGTTGAAAGTTTTGTGGATAGTAGGGAGAAATAACAAGGTAATTCATAGGTAACTCCTTTTATAAATAGAAATTGCCGAGGAAATAAGGCATTTGTTTGCGCCACCATTCCCAGTCGTGGGCGACATCGTGTCCCCATTCAGCAAACCAGGCTGGAATTTGTTTCTGGTCAAAGGCTTCTTTAAGCTTGTAGAAGGATGGCAAGCCATCTTGTTCCCAGGCACCGAGACCCGTACACAGCACAATCTCTGCCTGACGGTAACGATCAATAAACCAGCCGTCGTTCTGGTTCCAGATATAATCTACTGGCGAGTTTTGGTAAATAGCATCGTCATTGTAGTAATCGCCGACAAAGAAACGTGCATCGTAAACACCACTAAGAGCTATCACCTTGGTAAAGACATCTGGATGCTGAAGGAAGAAATTGACAGCATGGTAGGCGCCCATTGAGCAACCTGTCGTCATCATTCCATCAAACCAACCTGTCTTGTGCTTGATAAAAGGAATGGCCTCCTCAATCACATAACGTTCGTAGGCACGGTGCATCTCTGCTTGGTCGTGACCGTTTTTCCAAGTGGCCAACCAGCTCTCACTGTCTACACTGGATAGGGTAAAGAACTGAACACGGCCTTCCTCGATAAAAGAGGCACAGGCATCAATCATGCCAAAATCATAGTATTCGTTGTGACTCCCACCTGATGAAGCAAAGACCACAACTGGAATCCCAGCATGTCCATAACGGTTAAGGTACATTTCACGATTAAGATTGCCACTCCAGTGGCTAAGATGTTCAATATGCATATTTTCTCCTTTCTTACTTTACCAGTTTTCTGCAAAAAATCTCAGACAGTCTGGTAAATTCTCCGACCAAGGGATTTCACTATGGATGGCACCAGACTGAACTTTCAAAACAAGATTGCCCAAGTGTACTCCCCCTGCTATCAAATCATGGTAATAGCGAAGCGATGAGTCGATATAGGCTTGTTTGATATTGCCAGCCATCAAGGTCTTGTCTGTATCATCCGCTTCTTCCGTTCCCACATAGATGAAGATGCGCTGGTCAGGCGATAGTTGCTGACGCTCGATATAGCGGTTAAAGGCTTCTTGGTGGAGCCAGTTGGCAGATGAAAAGACGCCCAAGCAACCAATTTGGTCTTGGTATTCCAAACCGATAAACTGGGTAATATTCCCTCCTAATGAGGAACCAATCATGGCTGTATGCTGGCGGTCTGCTTTTGTACGATAAGTTTCATCGATAAAAGGCTTGACCACCTCCATGACAAACTCGGCATACTCCACACCCTTACCGCCAAACTGCTGCCCTGGGATAGGAGATTCTTGGAACTTCCATGCCGCATACTCATTCATCCGCCCCATACCATCATTGTCAATAGCAACGACAATCATGCGACTGATATCCGGATTTCGTTTGATGGCTGGGATAATCTTCCATGAGTGTCCAATGAAAGACTCTTTGCTATAAAAAACATTTTGCCCGTCATGAAAGTATACAACAGGATAGGAGCGGTCCGTGTCTTTCTCATAATCTTTAGGTAGAAGAACACGCACACGGCGCTCCTTACCTGTATAAGGAACCTTGAGTTTGTGTTCTTTCATTTTTAGATAAAAGTAGGATTGATTCATTGTCAGAAAACTCTCTATATTCAAAATTTTATCTCATTATATCATAAAAATAGAAAGAAAGTCAGTTTTTTACCTATTTTTTAGATAAAAAACTAACTTTCTTTCCTGAATTTCGCTATTCTTTTGGATTTTCTAAATTAGAGCAGATTATCAATCAAGTCATCGACTTCATCTTTTTCAGCTTGAGGTGTAATCTCAGTAATCATAATTCCAGCCACTGCTCGCTCAACTAAGCCTTCAACATCCATACGTGCTTCATACTGCTCTGCATTCTTAATCTTAGGATTAGTCTTTGGACGATCTGGCGCAAAAATCGTACAACAGTCTTCAAACGGTTGGATTGAAATGTCAAAGGTATCGATTTCCTGGGCGATGTCAATGATTTCCAACTTGTCCATGGTAACCACAGG
The DNA here is from genome assembly GCF_037076355.1 of Streptococcus parapneumoniae. Taxonomy (NCBI): domain Bacteria; kingdom Bacillati; phylum Bacillota; class Bacilli; order Lactobacillales; family Streptococcaceae; genus Streptococcus; species Streptococcus parapneumoniae. The sequence continues at coordinate 1,435,317 of NZ_AP026968.1, forward strand.
ACGAATGATGGGAGTGTTGGTCACAGCGTTAATAGCCTGCATGCTTTCCAAGGTCTGGCTAGCTACTTGACCAAGACTTTCCCCATTGATGATAACCAAACCATTTCGTACCTCACGAATACGATCGGTAATCCGCATCATAAAACGACGGGTCAAGGTCATGAGATAGGCTTCTGGCGCCTTGGCCTTGATTTCCTCTTGAATCTCTGTAAAAGGAACTTCGATAAATTGGATATTTCCACCAAACTTGGTTAATTTACGGGTCAAATCTTGGGCTTTTTTAAGAGCACCAGGACTGGTGTAAGGTGGACTAGCAAAGTGAACTGCCTCGATATCCACCCCACGTTTCAAAGCAAGATAACCTGCTACAGGTGAGTCAATTCCCCCTGATAACATGAGCATGCCCTTACCAGAAGTTCCCACTGGCAAGCCACCTGCCCCACGAATGGTTTCATAGGAAAGATAAGCCGCTTCCTCACGAATCTCCACCTGAAGATTGATGTCAGGATTTTTCATCTGAGCTTGTACGTTTGGAATGGCTTCGAATACAGCCCCTCCAAGCGTTTGGTTGAGTTCACGACTGTCAAGTTCAAAGTTGTGGTCGCTACGCTTGCTAGAGATTTTAAAGGTCATGCCTTCCTTGTAGATGTCCTGCATAATCTCTTGGACAGCGGACTTCAGAACTTCTACAGATTTTTCAATCTTATAAACAGGGGAAAAGTTTTGAATCCCAAAGACTTGCTTGAGTGATTCTGCTACTGCTGTATAATCTGCTCCATTGAGGTAAGCGTGGGCACGGTCGCGATCTGCCCTTACCTTAACTTGGGGATAGATAGACAAAACGTCTGAAATATTATTGCGAAGTTTATTGATGAAACGCATACGGTTTTTGCCCTTGGTTGACAGCTCACCGTAGCGAATCATAATTTCTGAATACTGCATGAATGCTCCTATCTTACTTTTCTAGTTTGATTGTAAATTAATTTTAGCTTGGTCAAAAACTGCTCGACCTGACTCATATCATTTTCAAGGTCTAGGCTAAGACGCACAGCTGACTGGGCCTTATCTTTATCCACTCCCATGGCAATCAGGGTTCCAGCTGGTTTTCCTGCCTTGGACGAACAAGCAGATGTCGTTGAGATGAAAATATCATAGTCTTCAAAGGCGTGAACAATGACCTCACCACGAACACCCTTAATTCCAAAAGTTAGGATATGAGGGGCAAAGTCTTCCTCATCTGAAAAGACAAAAATATCTGGATAGTCCAGAAGTGCTTGACGAATCACTGCCTTCATCTGCCCAGTCTTGCTAATAAAGATATCTAGCTTTTCCATAGACAAGCGGAGAGCCTTGGCTGTAGCTGCAATTCCTGCCACATTTTCAGTTGTCGAACGATAATCTCGCTCCTGACCACCACCTGTTAAAAGAGGCGTAATCTTCTTGCCATACTTGATATAGACAAAACCAACACCACGAACTCCGTGGAACTTGTGACCAGAGAAAGTCGCGAAATCCACTCGTTCTGTCAGATACTTTTCAGTTGGAATCTTAGCAAGTGCTTGAACCGCATCAACATGGAAGGAAATAGTCGGCTTATCTGCCAACAGTTCTGAAATAGCTTGAATAGGTTGAATCGAGCCAATTTCATTGTTCACAGCCATGACGGAAACGAGGGTCGTATCAGGTCTTATCAAATCTGCTAACGCTTCAACATCCACAAATCCTTTGTTATCAACTGGAGCAAAATCCACTTCAAATCCTTGACTTTTTAACCAGAGGGCTGACTCTTTGACTGCCGGATGTTCAATGGCTGATACGATGATGTGCTTGCCAAACTGGGATTTTTCAAAGGCCACACCCTTGATAACCCAGTTATCACCTTCTGTTCCACCAGATGTAAATAAGATTTCATCACTTTTCTTACCGATTAAATCTGCAATCTGTTGACGGGAAGCATCTAAAATTCGTGTTGCCTGGTCTCCCAAACGATGGAGACTAGATGGATTTCCTAAAATTTTTGAAGCCACCTGCATATAGGTTTCAAGGGCTTCAGGATAGGGCTTGGTCGTCGCCGAATTATCAAAGTAAATCATGTTTTCTCACGCTTTCTAAAATCACTCCTTCTATTGTATCATGAAACGGAGCTTGCGACAAGAAAGGGCAATTCCTCTTTTTTTAAGATTTTTTTAAAGAAATGCGGTATAATAAGTTTTAATCAAAGGAGAGAATGCATGTCTAATTATCGTAGAACTTCAAAACCAAAAACAGAACACATCAAAAAAGGCTTTACGGTCTTTCAAAAAACTGTTGCCACTATCGGTAGTATCCTTGGCTTAATTACCGCAAGTATCACGATTATGAACGCCTTGGATAATAACAAAAATACTAAAAAAGAACCTACGACAAGCCAGACGACAACCATTGTCAAAGAAATTCAAAAGGAATCCCCTCAGGAAAACACTAGTCCCAATAAGGAAACTAACACTACCCAAGAAAAAACACAACAAGAAGAAACACCAAAATCTAGCGTCAAGGAAGAGAAAAAAGAAGAGCAGAAAACAGCAACTCAGGACTCTACTACTCCTGCTCCAAGTAAAACTACCACTGAAAATGAAAAACAGTCCAATACTCCAACTTCAGAAAATAAAACTAATCAATAGTCAGTAAAATAGCTTCCCTCCAAACTTGGAAAGAAGCTATTTTTTATTGTTGCAATACTTTTCTTGGTTTGGTACCTTCAGCTGGACCAATGACACCTGCCATCTCAAGCTCTTCCATGAGACGGGTCGCACGGTTAAAACCAACTGACAAACGACGCTGAATCATGGATGCACTGGCTTTCTGGGTTTCGATTACCAAAGCCTTGGCTTCTTCAAAAAGCGGATCTCCACCAGATTCACCATCTGAAAATTCTCCATCATTTTCAGAAACCTCACCTGGATCAAAACTCTCATCGTAGTCCGCATCAGCCTGAGCCTTGATGAAGTTTACGATGCGTTCGACATCATCATCCGAGATAAAGGAGCCTTGGAGACGAACTGGATGATTTTCATCAATCGGTTTAAAGAGCATGTCTCCTCGACCAAGCAGTTTTTCTGCTCCATTTTCATCCAAAATCGTACGGGAGTCTGTCCCTGATGAAACCGCAAATGCGACACGAGATGGGACATTGGCTTTGATTAGACCAGAGATGACATCAACCGATGGACGCTGGGTTGCAAGAATCATGTGGATACCTGCAGCACGTGCCTTCTGTCCGAGACGAATGATAGCGTCTTCCACTTCCTTGCTGGCAACCATCATGAGGTCAGCCAACTCATCCACAATCACGACAATGAGCGGTAGCGGAACCTGCTTGTACTCAGACTGGGCATTGAACTCTTCTACCTTAGCATTAAAGCCTGCAATGTTCCGAACTCCCACCTTGGCAAAGAGTTCATAACGATTTTCCATCTCATCCACGACCTTTTGCAAAGCCTTGCTGGCCTTACGTGGATTGGTCACGACTGGAATCAAGAGGTGGGGAATATCATTGTAAACAGACAACTCAACCATCTTGGGATCGACCATCATAAATTTAACTTGATTGGGTCTCGCCTTCATGAGGATGCTAGCGATAATGCCGTTAACAGCTACTGACTTCCCTGAACCCGTTGAACCTGCAACTAGCAAGTGGGGCATTTTAGAAAGGTCAAAAGCTCTTGCAGTTCCATTAACAGCCTTCCCTAAAGGAATTTCCAAGAGATTTTCTGCTTTCGTTTGAGATTGTTCCCAAAGTTCTCGGAAAGATACAGTGGCAATCTCGGAGTTGGGTACTTCGATTCCAACTAAGGATTTCCCTGGGATAGGTGCTTCGATTCGGACATCCTTGGCCGCCAAGGCTAGAGCGAGGTCATCTGCTAGATTGGAAATGCGGTTGACCCGTACACCCACTGCTGGCTTGACTTCATACTTGGTCACTGATGGTCCAATTTCAGCCCGTTCAACCGTTACCTTGATACCAAAGCTGGCAAAGGTTTCTTCTAAGATTTTGATATTTTCTCTGACAATTTTCTTCTCTTTAGACTGGTCTTTTGGTTTATCTAGGGCAAAGAGTTGTAAACTTGGAAGTTTGTATTCAAGGGCTTCCTTGGCTGAAAAATCGACCTGAACATCTTCGTCATCTGAGCCATCTTCCTGCTCAGGGAATTCAAGTTCAGCTTGAGGCAGGATGATTTCTGGTTCTACCCACTCTTCTTCTGGAACAGGTGGAACATCAAGCACAACATCTTCTGTCAGAATTTCACCCGTTTCCATATCAACAGGAGGCATATCGAGTAAGGCTTTTTCAGCCTCTTCTTTTTCTAATCTAGCCTCTTCCTCAGCCTTTTGACGAGCTTTTTCTTCTTGTTTGACAAAGCGTTCCTCTTTTCGACGCTCATACCCTTCCCGCCATTTGGCAAAGCCTCTACTGAAAAATTCAGCAATATCGTAAACAGACCAAGGACTGACTAGGAGAGCACCCACTAAAATCAAGATAGAACCAATAAAGTAAGTGCCGATATTTGAAAAGAGAAAGGCGGTTGGAATATAAAGAGCGACCCCAATCAAGCCCCCTCCAGCAAAACTGGTCGTTCGAAAACCAGTCAAATCCGTCACAACCTGAGCCATGGTTCCTTTTAGAACGGACTTGTCCAAGCCATATTTCCAAACCAAGTAGGCTTCAAAAATCAAGAGCAAGCCAGCAAATATGGTGAAAAATCCTGATAAGAGCCCTTCCTGTTTTCGTATCCACTTGAAAAAGAAGAGGTAGAGCAGGATACCAAATATTGCTAGATAAGCTAGGCTACCCACCAGCAAGCGAATTAGATTGTAAAAGGTTATACCTGCAGCCCCTAATTTAAAGGCTGCGAAAATCAATAAAAGCGCGATTCCCAACGAAATCAACATTCGTTGAATCGCTTCTTTTCTTTCGAGTTCTGCTTTAGACGGTCTCCGTCTTGTTTTACTTGTATTCTTGTTTGCCATTCTTCTATTATACCATATTTCACAGGCATTTCGGGAAGAGAAAAAGACTGCACCAAACGGTACAATCTTCTTTATCATGATTATATTCAAAGTAATTGTTATTATATTTAAATAATCAAAGTCTCAAAGTTTAGATTTTTAAGATTTCACTTCGAAATTTGTATTTTTTATTTCTTGTTTTCTATCTATTTCCCTATCCGCAACTTCCCAAACACAATCGAAATGTTTTTCCATCATAGATATGAAATCTATTTCATCATTATTAGTTTTAAAAAAATCATCCTTTTTAGTAGTTTTACGTTCACCTATAAACACGAAATTGGTCTCCCAATTATATGGAGGCAGAGTAACTCTTAAAAAAGCCTTTGTCGTCTTCATATTTTTCTTTCTTTTATAAGCCAATATAAATGGCAAACGATATTGTGTTGAATAATAGCGAATTTCCATTTGTCCACTTTCTATATATTTACTATATTTTTTAGTCACATCTTCAATTTCGATACTAATATTTGTGTCAGACTTTCGCAACCCTTCTTTATCCTCAAGTTCCTCTAAATCTGATAAAAAATTGGTATATATCTGAGAACACAAAAAACGAATTTTCATTCCATTATTCATAGCATTCTCTAATACAGTTCTATTTTCCGAAAAAAATCAATACCTGATATAAAAAGTAAATCCAATCTTTTAGTATTTTTACATAACTTTTTAATCTCTCTAGTCGAATGCTTTTTCTTTGCCACTACACCTTTAAATCCATACGATTTCATTTCTTCTGCAATACGAAAATCTCTTGTAATTTTTTTCGTCACTAAGTAACCAAAACCACCGATTATTCCAGAAGCTAATAGAGCTGATAAAATTGATTCTACTATCTTCTTCCAATCCAAATCCAGAATAAATTCAATTATATTCATTTAAAACACTCTCATTATGTTTTTTCATTTCTATGAGTTTTATTTTAGAATATCATTCAAAAACTTGTTTGTCTAATTCTTTAAAAAAGACTGCACCAAACGGTCCAATCTTTTCATTTTTCTATTTTTTATGCTTGGGGTTTGCGTAGGTAACCATAGACAACACCACTTACGATTGCTCCTACCAAGACAGAAACGAGGTAAAGGAGAGCATTTGAAGTAAGGGCAATCACGAAGATTCCTCCATGTGGCGCCATGAGTTTGATACCAGTAAGACCAACGAGTCCGCCTGCTACTGCAGAACCAAGGATGAAGCTTGGAATCGCACGAGCTGGGTCAGCGGCACCAAATGGAATAGCTCCCTCAGTGATGAATGACAAGCCCATGATAATATTTGTCAAGCCAGAGTTGCGTTCTTCCTTAGTAAATTTGTCTTTAAAGAGAAGTGTTGCGACAAAGATGGCAAGTGGTGGCACCATTCCTCCAGCCATAACTGCTGCCATGGCTACAGAACCACCTGAAGAAACAGTTGCTGCAAGTGTACCTGTACCAAAGACATAGGCAGCTTTGTTGACAGGTCCACCCATGTCAACAGCCATCATTCCACCAAGGACGATACCGAGAAGGACAGCTGAACCGCCTCCAAGACCGCCTAGGAAATCATTCATAGCAGTGTTGATCGCTGCCATTGGGATGTTAACAGCTAGCATGACAAATCCCGTCAAGATTGTTCCAAGAAGTGGCAAGAGAAGGATCGATTTAGCACCTTCGAGTGAACGAGGAACTTTAACGTATTTCTTAATAGCAAGAACTAAAGCACCTGCGATAAATCCACCAACAAGGGCACCTAGGAAACCAGATGAGACACCTGCAAGAGTTGAAGTTGCTTCACCACCTGCGGCATAAGGAATTTTACCAAAGGCAAAACCTTCTTTGGCAATAGCACCAGCTACGAAACCTGCTACCAAACCTGGTTTTTCAGCAATAGAGTAGGCAACATAACCTGCAAAGACTGGGAGCATCAAGCCAAAGGCTGCACCACCAATTTTCATGAACATAGAAGCTAGCTCATTGTAAGAACCAAGATTACCAAGGTTTTCATTTGGAACACCCAAAGCACCATCAATCAAGAAGGCAAGGGCAATCATGATACCACCACCGATAACAAATGGCAACATTTGGGATACGCCACTCATCAAGTGTTTGTAGAAGGCACCACCAAGGCTTTGTTTTTCGTTAGAGGCTGTTGCAGCTTTTGTTCCATTAGCAGCACGGTAGACTTCAGCATCTCCTGAAAGAGCCAAGTTAATTAACTCTTCTGTCTTACGGATACCGTCAGCAACTGGACGATTGATCAATGGTTTGCCATCGAAACGATCCATTTCAACTGCCTTGTCTGCCGCGATGATAACAGCTTTAGCCTTACGAATGTCTTCCGCAGTTAGTTGGTTACCAACACCGCTAGCACCGTTGGTTTCGACCTTAATGCCAACCCCCATTTCAGCAGCCACTTTTTGAAGGGCTTCTTGGGCCATGTAAGTGTGGGCAATACCTGTTGTACAAGCTGTAACAGCCACGATGAAGTCATCAGAATCATTTGCAGGAGCTTGAGCTGGTTCCTCAGATTTTTCTGAAGCTTGGTCAAAAAGTTCGATAACTTGGTCAGCTGATGTTACTTGACGAAGTTTGTCAGCAAAACCGTCTTTCATCAAGTATTGAGACAATTCTGCCAAGGCAGCCAAGTGAGTATCATTGGCACCTTCTGGAGCTGCAATCATGAAGAAGAGGTCAGTTGCTTGCCCATCTAAACTTTCATAGTCAACACCCTTGTTTGACTTAGCAAAGAGAACAGTCGCTTCTTTTACAGCAGCATTTTTGCTGTGAGGCATTGCGATTCCGTCACCCAAACCAGTGGAAGTCAAAGCTTCACGCGCCAAAATTCCTTCTTTAAAGGTTTCAAAATCTGTCACATAACCGTGGTCTGTCAAACTTTTAATCATCTCGTCGATGACAGCTGTTTTTTCAGTTGCCTGCAAATCCAGCAACATGATATCTTTTCTCAATAGGTCTTGAATTTTCATCGTTTTTCTACCTCAACTTTTTCATATGTTTCTTTAATAAATTCTGCTGTTGCCAAGTCATCTGAGAAGGTCGTTGCTGTTCCACAAGCAACTCCCCATTTGAAGGCTTCTACTGCGTCTTTTGATTTGACAAATTCACCTGTGAATCCGGCAACCATAGAATCACCAGCTCCGACTGAATTTTTCACTGTTCCTTTGATTGGTTTAGCGAAATAAGCTCCCTCAGATGTGACAAGAAGAGCACCGTCACCAGCCATAGAGATAATGACGTTTTGAGCACCCTTAACCAGTAACTCTCGAGCATATTTCTCAATTTGGTCCAAACTGTCAAGTTCAACCCCAAAGATAGCTCCAAGTTCATGATTGTTTGGTTTGACCAAAAGTGGCTGGTGGTCCAAACTATCAATCAAGGTCTGCCCTTCAAAGTCACAAATCACTTGCGCACCCGTCTGACGCGTCAAGGCAATCAAATCCTTGTAAATGACATTGCCCAGATTTTTAGCACTTGAACCCGCAAACACCACCGTATCTTCTGCTGTCAGACTAGATAAAATAGCTTTCAATTCTTCTAGCTGAGCTGGTTCCACATTTGGACCCGTTCCGTTGATTTCTGTTTCTTGGTCTGCTTTGATTTTAACATTGATACGAGTATCTTCTGCCACTTGGACAAAACGCGTCTCGATTTCTTCCTCTGCCAGAGTATCTGTGATAAATTTACCAGTAAAACCTCCGATAAATCCCGTCGCTGTATTTGGAATATCCAAACGTTTCAAGACACGACTGACATTGATTCCTTTCCCACCAGCAAACTTATCATCACTGTCCATACGATTGACACTACCGACTTGGACTTGGTCCAAGCGAACGATATAGTCAATGGATGGATTGAGTGTGACTGTATAAATCATACTTCTATTACCTCCGTTTTCTCCTTAATAACCTGCAAGAGCTCATGCCCTTTACTTGTGATAACAATAGCTCGTTTGAGTGGTGCTACCTTGGCAAAGCAAGTTTGTCCAATTTTTGACGAATCCACCAAGACATAGATCTGTTTGGCATTCTCCAAAATAGCTCTCTTCACAGCTCCCTCCTCCATATCTGGAGTCGTATAATAGCCATCGTCCACACCATTCATCCCTATAAAGGCACGGTCAAAGTGCAATTGGTTAATCTGGTTAAGAGCAACGCCCCCGATGCTAGCATCTGTCGCCATCTTGACACTTCCTCCAACCATGACCGTTGGAATCTGCTTTTCAACCAACTGTGCTGCATGGTGAATCGAGTTGGTTACTACAGTAATATTCTTATTAACCAATTCATGAATCAAAAAAGCAGTTGTTGTTCCAGCATCGATAAAGATGACATCTTGTTCCTTGATGAGAGAGGCTGCTTTCTGAGCTAACAACTTCTTCTCTTGAAGGTTTTTGACAGATTTTTCTTGAATGGTTTCTTCTTCCTGCAAGGAATGGGGCAATTCTGCTCCACCATGCACGCGACGAAGCTTGTTTTCCGCTTCCAACTCATCCAAGTCTCTTCGAACCGTTGATTCTGACGTTTCTAGCAAACTAACTAATTTCTCTAGAGAGACTACATGATGTTGATTCAACTCCTCTAAAATCAGTTGCTTCCGCTCTGTTTTTAACACTGAATCACCTCCTGTTATCGTTTACACTATTCATTCTATCACACTTTTTTTCAAAGTCAAGCATTTTTTATCATTTTCTTTCAAATTCTATCATTTTTCTTATTTCCAGAATTTTTATTGCAAGATAAGAGCCTTTATGGTAGACTATTTGAGTAAGTATTGGAAGATTACTCAAGAGGCTTAAGAGGCCGTGTTGGAAACGCGGTAGGCGTGTAACAGCGTGCGTGGGTTCGAATCCCATGTCTTCCGTTTATTTTAAAAAAGATACCCAAGAAATCTTGGGTATCTTTTTTCTTATATGCTTGTTTTATAACTCGGGTGAATTTCTTAGAAAATATCAAATAACAATTTCACATTGAGAATTGTTAAGATAATGGAAACGATATAGCCAAGGATGGTATTCCATTTGGCATTGGTAAATTCTCCCATCAGTGATTTCTTAGAAGTTAGATAAATCAGTGGGAAGATTGAAAATGGAAGAGCAATCGAAAGAAAGACTTGTGAATAAACCAATAACTGATCTAATGTTTTTTCCTGATGACCAAACAGAACCGCTACAATCATGACAGGCAACAAGGCAAAGAGACGAGTTGCCAAACGAATGAACCATTGAGGTAATCTCATATGCAAGAAACCTTCCATAACGATTTGTCCAGTCAAGGTACCCGTAATTGTCGAATTTTGACCACTGGCTAATAAAGCCAAGGCAAACAAGGTTGATAAGGTCGAGCTAGCTATAGCTCCTGCAATAGTAGAATCCTGCAAGGCATTATACATTTGAGAGAAGGCAGAAATCTCAGATGCATGGCCGAAAAAGAGAGCCGCCCCGAGAATTAATAGAAGGGAGTTAACCACAAAGGCCAAGGATAATTGGAGATTTGAATCCCAGGTCATAAAGCGCACGGCTTTTCGAACATCATTCTTGTCCTTGTGATTGATTTTCCGAGTTTGTGACAAGGAAGAATGCAAATAGAGGTTATGGGGCATAACCGTTGCTCCCACGATCCCTAGTGCCAAGGTTAATTGACTTTCATGCCCTGGCAAGGGACTTTCAAATAAGGTTGCATTCGGTAGATAACCCTCAACGATTCCTTGGAAGCTTGGATGTGACAAAGCTACCAGATAGGTAAAAATTGCTAGAATGGTTAAAATCAGTGTTGTCACAATAGCTTCAATCTTCTTAAAGCCAAATTTCATCAGAAGCAATAAGAGAAAAACATCCAACACGGTCAAGAGAATTGCTATCATAATCGGAATCTTAAAGAGAAGATTGAGAGCAATCGCTGAACCTAGAACTTCTGCCAGATCTGTCGCCATCAAGGCTAATTCTAAAATCACCCATAGACTATAACGAAGCCATTTAGGTGAATGATGAGCCGTTGCTTGAGCCAGGTCCATCTGGGTTACAATACCAAGCTTTCCTGCCACCTGCTGAAGTTGCATGGCAATGAGAGATGAAATCAAGATAACAAACAAGAGACTATACTTATAGGAAGCACCACCGACTACACTGGTAATCCAGTTTCCTGGATCCATATAACCAACTGCGACAAGAGCACCCGGACCTAAAAAGGCATTTAAATTTTGCCAGAAATGATTGTTATTTGGAGTATCGATAGATTGATTAATCTCAGAGAGTGACACTTTTTTATGAGAAGACATAGATACTTACCTCTTTCTAAACCTACTTTTTCATTATTTTCTATTAGAGAAAAATAAGATTGACTTTAAACTATTAAAACAATGAAAACTATATGAAAAACATTTAGTTTTTTCATTATTTTTCTTAAGGCACCTTAATATTTTTCTTAAGGCACCTTAATTATAACACAAAAATGAAAACTATATGAAAAACATTTAGTTTTTTCATTATTTTTCTTAAGGCACCTTAATATTTTTCTTAAGGCACCTTAATTATAACACAAAAATGAAAACTATATGAAAAACATTTAGTTTTTTCATTATTTTTCTTAAGGCACCTTAATATTTTTCTTAAGGCACCTTAATTATAACACAAAAATGAAAACTATATGAAAAACATTTAGTTTTTTCATTATTTTTCTTAAGGCACCTTAATATTTTTCTTAAGGCACCTTAATTATAACACAAAAATGAAAACTATATGAAAAACATTTAGTTTTTTCATTATTTTTCTTAAGGCACCTTAATTATAACAGAAAATATGATAAAAACTTAAGAAAATTCAGGACTTGATTTAATATTTAGGATACAACAAAATGTTGTATTCTTTTTTTGCAAAAGAATACCAAAGAATAAAATAAAAAACGTTGTAAAAACAACGTTTTAGAAAGATTTACAAAACAATGTAAATTATCAATGGAGCCGGTGGGAGTCGAACCCACGTCCAAACATCTGCTAACATATTTGTCTACAACCATAGGTTATGTATTCGTTTAACAGTCCCTCGACACATAACTCAAGCCTAGAAACCGCGAGTCTATCAATCTCTTATCAAGCCGCTAGACAAGACTTGATCGTATCTCGCTAATAATAAGACCTGTCATTGAACACGAGCAATCCAAATCGGGTCACGCCTGCTGGTTTTTAGGCAGCTAGAGCGTAAGAAGTGTTATTTTTTGCAGTTATATTTAACTGAGCGTTTACGTCGCCACACGAGTCGCAAAATATGCCTCATAATGCCTGTCGAATCCGTAACGACCCCAAAAGACAATAGAACCATTATACCTCATCTAACTCAAAAATGCAAAAAAGAAATCACTTACCTAAAAAAGATACTATTCGAGAAATTTAGCAAACTGGGAGACTAACTACAACTTTCTCAGTGCATAACTTTACGATTGTGAATAGAGCTTACGAAATCCAATTAACACATACCTAAGATGAAGCTATCTGTTTTGAAGAAATTCACGAAGAGAATTTTCTTACTCTCTTTGTTTCAATTCGTTTGCGTTTAAAAACTATAAAATCAATCCTTATATTATTCGGACTACTTTTTACTTGTTGTGCTAAAATAAATAGGTTTCATTCGAACTTTAATAGACTATGAAAACCAGTGGAACTTACCCTGACACGGAATTCCACTGGTTTTTTCGATTTTTATCAGATTAACTTCTACTATTTTTAGCTGTGAAAATTAGTTTAGGACTTTAACTTATTTTCAATCTTCTAATCTAAAGGCCACTTCCAGTAAAGAAAAATCAGGGTTCTCCTGACTTTTACTTAGCTAATTCTCTTTCTCGTTCTTTCATTATTTTATGATTTTCATACAAACGGGATAAGAACTTAGAAATTTCTTTTAAGATAGAATAGGTTGGCACTGCGACAATCATTCCAACTACACCATAGATATTGCTTGACAACAAAAGTAAAACCAAAATCGTGATTGGATGAACCTTCATAACACTTCCTACGATTCGAGGATATAAGATATTACCATCTACCTGCTGAACAACAAGCATATAAATCACTGCAATCAGCATTCTATGGGGATCAGTGAATATATTTGCGATGATCATAGGAATCAAGCCAATACTTGGTCCCACATAAGGAATTAAATTGGCTACACCAGAAAAAATAGCAAAAACTAAAGCATATTTTAAACCAATAATACTATAGCCAATATAAGCCAAACAACCTATAATGATTGCGTCAATCGAAACTCCACTAATATAGCGAGCAATCGTCGCATTTAAACTCTTTAATAAGCCTGCAATATGCAAGCGATCCCTCTTTAGAATCGTTCTTTCAAGCATGGGCAAGAATTTATGTCCATCTAGTAAGAAATAAACCAAAAAAACTGGAGTCATAATCAAAATCAAAACAGTACTGATAAGAGCTGACAAGACGCTCCCCACACTATTTGATACGCTATTTAGGATATTTTGAAGAATATCAACATAGGATAAGTTTAGTTGCTGAATTGTAGCTTCTACATCCAAATTCTGGAGTGCAGGATAATTAGATAAGTCTATGATTAAGTCTTGTACTCGACTATAAATAGTTTGACTAGATATAATCAAACTAGATAACTGATTAATCAAAATAGGTAAGAGATAGACAACACCTATGACCATTCCCCAGACCAAAGCACACAAGGTAATTAAAATACCAAGCAAACGATTGAGTTTACAGACTTTATTTAAGAAAGTAACAATAGGGTTTGTCAAATAATAAAGAAAGCCCCCTAATAAAAATGGAATCATAATTGTATTAAGCACGCTAACAAAAGGGTTAATCAAAGACCCCATCTGTCTCCATAGGTAAAAGATGATGGTTAAGAGTAAAATTTCTGTGGTCCAAAAAAATAATTTATTTCTACGAAACATGAGTTACCTCCCTCACTCTATTTTACCATATTTTCAAAAAGCTTAACGGATGAATTATTAAAGCAAGAATATTTTTTTTCTTTATGATAGAATAAAACTACTATGAAAAAAATATGTTTAACTTTATTAACTGTCTCCCTTTTAGGAGGCGCTTCTACTGTTGCTGCTCAAGATTTTAATATTGCTGCAAAACATGCCATTGCTGTTGAAGCAAATACTGGTAAAATACTTTATGAAAAAGATGCAACTCAGCCAGTCGAAATCGCTTCTATTACAAAATTGATTACGGTTTATCTTGTCTATGAAGCTTTGGAAAACGGAAGTATTACACTATCTACCCCAGTAGATATTTCAGATTATCCTTATCGATTGACAACAAACTCTGAAGCAAGTAATGTTCCTATGGAGGCTCGTAATTATACCGTCGAACAACTACTGGAAGCAACCCTCGTATCTAGCGCTAACAGCGCAGCCATTGCTCTAGCTGAGAAAATTGCTGGCTCAGAAAAAGATTTCGTCGACATGATGCGGGCAAAACTCTTGGAATGGGGAATCAAAGATGCCACGGTTGTCAATACAACTGGTCTGAACAACGAGACTCTAGGAGATAATATTTACCCAGGGTCTAATAAAGATGATGAAAATAAGCTCAGCGCTTATGATGTTGCTATCGTTGCTCGTAACCTCATCAAAAAGTACCCACAAGTCTTGGAAATCACCAAAAAACCTTCCTCTACTTTTGCTGGGATGACAATCACTTCAACCAACTACATGTTAGAAGGTATGCCTGCTTACCGTGGTGGTTTTGATGGGCTAAAAACAGGAACAACAGATAAGGCTGGAGAGTCTTTTGTTGGTACTACTGTCGAAAAAGGCATGAGAATCATCACAGTTGTTTTAAATGCAGACCATCAAGACAATAATCCCTACGCTCGGTTTACAGCTACATCTTCCCTAATGGATTATATTTCTTCTACATTTACACTTCGCAAAATCGTTCAACAAGGCGATGCCTATCAAGATAGCAAAGCCCCTGTACAAGATGGAAAAGAAGATACGGTAACTGCAGTGGCTCCAGAGGATATCTATCTAATCGAACGTGTTGGGAGTCAATCTTCCCAATCTGTTCAATTCACACCTAATTCCAAAGCAATCCCAGCACCACTTGAAGCTGGAACAGTGGTTGGACATCTGACTTACGAAGACAAGGACTTGATTGGTCAAGGTTACATCACCACAGAGCGCCCTAGTTTTGAAATGGTAGCAGAAAAGAAAATTGAAAAAGCCTTCTTCTTAAAAGTTTGGTGGAATCAGTTTATCCGATTTGTTAATGAGAAATTATAAAAAAATCGCGGTTTAAAATCGCGATTTTTTATTACAAATTCATCTTCAAAGTCCTTGATTTTGAGTATATCTAAAATCAAATTTTACCCAACTGATCCTTCCATCTCATAGCTAATCAAACGGTTAAGTTCAACTGCATATTCCATTGGAAGTTCTTTTGTAAAAGGCTCTACAAATCCCATAACAATCATTTCAGTTGCTTCTGATTCTGACAATCCACGGCTCATGAGGTAATAGAGTTGCTCTTCTGAAATCTTAGATACCTTAGCTTCGTGTTCCAAAGCGACTTGTGAGTTGTGGATTTCATTAAATGGAATGGTATCTGACGCTGATAAGTCATCCATGATAATAGTGTCACACTCGATGTGAGAAACAGATTTCTTAGAGTTCTTGTTAAAGGTGACTTGTCCACGGTAGTCAACCTTTCCTCCACCTTTAGCGATGGATTTAGACACGATAGACGAGCTTGTATGTGGAGCGTTGTGGATCATCTTAGCTCCAGTATCCTGGTGTTGCCCAGCATTAGCAAAGGCGATCGAAAGCATGGTTCCACGCGCCCCTTCTCCATCAAGGTAAACAGATGGGTATTTCATGGTTGTTTTGGCACCCAAGTTTCCATCAATCCACTCAACTGTCGCATCTTTCAAGGCTTTGGCACGTTTTGTTACCAAGTTATAAACGTTGTCAGACCAGTTTTGGATGGTTGTATAACGCATATAAGCTCCGTCCAAGGCAAAGATTTCTACGATGGCCGCATGCAAGCTGTTGCTTGAATAAGTTGGCGCTGTACAGCCCTCTACGTAGTGGACACTTGCTCCCTCATCAACGATAATCAAGGTACGTTCAAACTGACCTGTATTTTCGTTGTTGATACGGAAGTAAGTTTGAAGAGGAATATCTACCTTGACCCCTTTTGGTACGTAGATAAAGGTTCCACCTGACCATACTGCTGAGTTGAGGGCAGCCAACTTGTTATCTGTCGGCGGTACCAACTTAGCGAAGTATTGTTTAAACAAGTCTGGGTATTCTTTGAGAGCAGAATCCGTATCTGTAAAGATGATACCTAACTTCTCAAATTCTTCCTTCATGTTGTGGTAAACTACTTCTGACTCGTACTGGGCAGAGGCACCGGCTAGATAGGCACGCTCAGCTTCTGGAATTCCGATACGTTCAAAGGTTTCTTTAATTTTTTCAGGCACATCATCCCAAGAACGAGCTGGCTTATCAGATGGTTTTTGGTAGTAGATCAAGTCATCAAAATCAATCTCTGACAAGTCTGCTCCCCAAGTTTGCATGGGCATTTTTTTAAAGGTTTCATAAGACTTCAAACGGAACTCTAACATCCACTCAGGTTCTCCCTTGGCAGCTGATAGTTCACGAATGACATCTTCATTCAATCCTTTTCCTGTCGATAGGACAGGCTCTACATCATCATGGAAACCAAATTTATATTCACCAAGATCAATTGGTTTTGGTTCTACTCTTTCTTCAGCCATAATATCCTTTCTTTCATTCTTCATTTCTACTAATTCATAAGACAAAAGAAACTTGTCTTAGTTATTTTCTTGATTTTCAATTGTTTTCTTAAGGGCATTCCAAGCTAGAGTTGCACACTTGATTCGTTGAGGGAATTTGGCAACGCCTGACAAGAAGGATGCATCACCAAGTTGGTCTTGACGATCATCTTTTTGCCCTTGAACCATTTCAGAAAAAATGGTCGCCAGTTCTAAGATTTCTTGCTTGGTTTTTCCTAAAACTGCATCTGTCATCATACTAGCAGAGGCAGTTGAAATCGTACATCCTGAGTTTAGAAAAGCAATATCCTCCAAACGATCCTCTGCATCAAACTTGACAGAGAGATTGATGACATCTCCACAAGTCGGATTGTTGAGACTGATTTGCTCAGCATCTTCCAACTTCCCTTGGTGGTGTGGATTTTTCGAATGGTCTGCTACCACTGCCATATAAAGGCTATCTAGTTTAGAAAGTGCCATTGAAAAACTCCTTTGTCTTTTGTAAGGCATCAACTAGCTTGTCGCAATCTGCCTTGGTATTGTAGATATAAAAACTTGCACGAGCTGTTGCTGGAACATCCAAATACTGGAGCAAGGGTTGCGCACAGTGGTGACCCGCACGAACTGCCACACCTTCATAATCCAAAGCCGTTGCAAGGTCGTGAGGATGAAGGTCGCCTAGGTTAAAAGCAATGACACCTGAACGTTGAGCCAAGTCCTGTGAACCATAAATGGTCAGTCCTTCAATCGCCTGTAATTTCGGAAAGACATAGGCAATCAATTCCTGTTCATGAGCTTCAATGGCATCCATACCAATCGTTTCCAGATAATCAACTGCCGCAGCAAGTCCGATTGCACCTGCCATATTGGGAGTTCCTGCCTCGAATTTCCAAGGTAATTCCTTCCAACTAGCAGATTGCTCATAGACAAAATCAATCATCTCACCGCCAAATTCAAGGGGTGACATTTGTTCTAAATACTTCTCTTTTCCGTACAGAACACCGATACCTGTCGGGCCAGCCATCTTGTGACCTGAAAAGGCAAAAAAGTCCACATCCAAGTCCTGAACATCAATCTTCATATGAGGGGTAGATTGAGCACCGTCCACCACCATGATGGCACCAACTTGGTGGGCCAATTGAGTGATTTCTTTGATTGGATTGACCACACCAAGAACATTTGAGGCGTGAGCAAGGGAGACAAACTTGACTCTATCAGTCAATTTAGCTCGCAAATCATCCATATCCAGAGCTCCATCCTTGAGATAGACATAAACAAGCTCTGCTCCAGTCTTGCGACAGGCTTCTTGCCATGGAATGATATTGGAATGGTGTTCCATGACAGAAATCAAGACTTGGTCACCCTCAGTTAAGATTTCCTCTGCAAAGCGTGCCACCCAGTTAAGGCTGGTTGTCGTTCCTCTAGTAAAGAGAACTTCTTTTGTCGAACCTGCATTGATGAACTTACGAATGCTTTCACGAGCGGCTTCATAAGATGCTGTCGCTCGTTCTGCCAAAGTATGAACACCACGGTGAACATTGGCATTGTCCTGCTCATAGTAGCGGTTGATTGTTTCCAGAACTGCTAGTGGTTTTTGTGTCGTCGCAGCATTGTCCAGATAGACCAGAGGTTCATCGTTGACAATCTGGTCTAAAATTGGAAAATCCTTGCGAATCACTTCTACATCTAACATAGGCTACCCCTTAGCGTTTTGACAATTTTTCTTCGATAGTTGCAATCATTTCATCACGAACTTCCTTGACTGGAATCTCAACGATAACGGAGCCAAGGAAACCACGGACAACCAAACGTTCTGCAGTTGCCTTATCTAAACCACGGCTCATGAGGTAGTACATGTCTTCTGGATCCACCTGACCGATAGAAGCTGCGTGACCTGCAGTAACATCATTTTCATCAATCAATAGAATTGGGTTAGCATCTGAACGAGCCTGGTCAGAAAGCATGAGAACACGGCTCTCTTGTTGCGCATCTGCTCCCTTGGCACCCTTGATGATGTGGCCGATACCATTGAAAGTCAAAGTTGCTTTTTCAAGAATAACCCCATGTTGAAGGATATTTCCGATTGAGTTACAACCATAGTTAGTCACTCGAGTATCAATCCCTTGTACCTGACGACCACTTGAAAGAGCTACAACTTTCAGGTCAGCATGGCTACCGTTACCAATCAAATCGCTATCAAAGTCCGCAACGACGTTCCCTTCGTTCATAACACCAATCGCCCAGTCAATGCTTGCATCGTTGCCTAATTTACCACGACGGCTAATGTAAGCAGTAACATTTTCACCTAGACGATCAATGGCGGCAAACTTCACCTGAGCACCAGAACGTGCAATTACTTCTACTGTGATATTAGCAGTTGCTTTGGCACTTCCTTCACCGCGTGACTCTAAACGCTCCAGATAACTAATCTTAGAATTTTTACCAGCGATAATCATAATATGCTTGTTAAACGGCACATCGCTATCGCTGTCTTGATAGAAAATTCCTTCGATTGGTTCAACAATTTCCACGTTATCAGGAATATAGAGAACAGCACCACTGTTAAAGTAAGCTGTGTGGTAGGCCGCCAACTTGTCATCGTCATACTTAACAGATGACATGAAGAATTCTTCGATCAGCTCGGGAATTTCTTCTAAAGCTGAGTGGAAGTCTGTAAAGATAACACCCTGTTCAGCCAATTCAACTGGAATTTGCTCAAAAACAGTTTGGGTTCCTACTTGCACCAACTTCAAGTGGTTATCTAGTGCAGTGAAATCTGGAACATTTGCTGATGGCTCACTTTCTGTAATCGTTCCATCACCCAGATTCCAACGGTGAAATTTCACACGCTCAATAACTGGTAATTCCAAAGTCTCAATCTTGTCAAAAGCTTTTTGACGGAGATCAGCCAACCAGCTTGGTTCAGCGTGCATTTCTGAAAAAAGTTTAATATTTTCTTTAGTCATTTACTTCTCCTAAAAGATACGAGGGAATTACAATTCTTCCTTGTAGTCGTAGCCAAGTTCTTCAGCTAGTTTTGCGTATCCTTCACGTTCCAAACGCGCAGCCAATTCTGGACCACCTGAAAGGACAACACGACCTTCCATCATCACATGTACCACGTCTGGTGTGATGTAGTTCAAAAGACGTTGGTAGTGAGTGATAATCATAGCACCAAAGCCTTCACCACGCATAGCATTCACACCTTTAGAAACAACTTTAAGAGCGTCAATATCAAGACCAGAGTCAATCTCATCCAAAAGGGCGAAAGTTGGTTCCAACATCAAAAGTTGAAGAATTTCATTACGTTTTTTCTCACCACCAGAGAAACCTTCGTTGAGGTAACGCTCTGCCATTTCTTCTTTCATGTTGAGCAATTCCATTTTTTCATCTAGCTTAGTAATAAACTCGCGAACTGAAATCTTCTCATCGTCTTCTTTACCAGCATTCATGGCTGCACGAAGAAACTCAGCGTTGGTAATTCCAGGAATTTCTGATGGGTATTGCATAGCAAGGAAAAGTCCCATACGCGCACGCTCATCCACTTCCAACTCAAGGATGTTTACGCCATCAAACAAAACTTCACCTTTGGTCACTTCATAGTTAGGATTTCCCATGATAGCGGCAGAAAGAGTCGATTTACCAGTACCATTTGGCCCCATGATAGCGGCGATTTCACCTGTTTTCAGGGTCAGGTTAACCCCTTTTAAAATTTCTTTTCCTTCAATCTCAACGTGAAGATCTTTGATCTCTAATACTGACATGATAGTTCCTTTCTTTTTCAAGGCCTTTACAGTGCTTACTAGAAACATACTTGATTTCCCTAGAAAATACGGTAAAAGGTCAATAAATATACTTTTATAGTATAACAAAAAAAAGCCTAAAAGGCTTTGATTTTGTCTGGAAGCTGAGGGCTAGTCTTTCCTATTAAAATGCTGATCGATGACATCAACGATTTTGCCCATCACATAACTGACTCGGAAATTTCTGAAGAGTAAAATTGCCCAAAAGGCTGCCATAATATAGCGACCAGTCATCCAGGCTTCATTGAAAAAATAGGTTTCAGCAGCTGTAAACAGCGCCATAATAATAAATTGTTGTTTATTCATAAACTTATTGTATCATGAAATCTTTCTTTAGTCTTCCTCTACCTTCACTTTATCAGCCAAAAATTCAAATCCTTCTGGAATCAGGCTTTCTTCTGCTTCTTTTTCAGTTTGAGAAGATTTGGCTTTGGCTGAAAAGGCTGCGCGAACTTCTTTCCATTCCTCCATGGAAATGGCTAAAATCTCAGGTGAAAAACCTGCTGCCTGACTGAGGATGTTGCCAAACATGGTGTTGAGATTATCCCGTTTCATGGTTTGACCAGCATTGAAGTTAGACTCAAAAGCAAGAATAGCATGGTGTTCATTGGCCGCAACCGGTTGAGAACCAACTAGCAAAGCTTTGTCCGGCCCACCAAGACTTTCAATCACCTCTCCCCAGGCATTCTGCAAACGAATCAGATTTTGACGTGCTAAATCAGGATTTTCGACAGCCTCTTGTAAGATAGATTGAACTTTATTGCGATCCACACGATAGACGGTCTTGCCTGTTGCTGGGCGACTAGGAGTTGGACTAGTTGGCTTGGGCGCAGTTCCCACATTGGCGAGTTCTTGTTTGAGACGTGTCACTTCCTGTCTCAGCGAAGCAATTTCATTTTCAACCGCTCCTGAAAGAGATGGCTCAGGCTTAATCTCCGCCAAACGGATGGTCATCATCTCAGCATAAATCTTGGGCTGCAAACTAGACTTAATATCTGCTAAACTGATTGTCGCTAAGCGAATCATTTCAAACAGATTTTCTTGAGGAAGATCCAAATTCTCCACAAAGACTGGACTATGATGAATGTTTTCTCCACCTGTTTGAACAATTAACAAATCTCTTAAATAGTGCAAAAGGTCGGTCACAAAACGAGTCATGCTCTTACCATTATCAAAAAGAAGATTTAAGCAAGACAAGGCCTTGGTAACATCCTGTTGAGACAAGGCAGCCACATAATCATCCAAGGCTGATAGGCTAATGGTGCCAGTAATTTCTTCAGAGATGGCAGTCGTCAATTCATTTCCCTGTGTCAAACTCAGAGCTTGATCCAAAATAGACAAGGCATCCCGCATTCCACCTTCCGCCTGTCTGGCAATGATTTCCACAGCCTCTGGTTCAGAACTAATATTTTCTTTTTCTAAGATATAGTGGATATGTTCCTTAATATCCTGTGTCTTAATTGATTTAAATTCAAAACGTTGCACACGGGATAGAATAGTCGCAGGAATCTTGTGCAATTCAGTAGTGGCCAAAATAAAGACTACATTCTGTGTTGGCTCTTCCAGCGTCTTTAGGAGGGCATTAAAAGCCCCTGTAGACAGCATGTGAACCTCGTCTATGATATAAACCTTATAACGAGCAAGACTAGGGGCATAGGTAGATTTATCACGAATTTCACGGATTTCATCCACCCCATTATTAGAGGCCGCATCCATTTCAATGACATCTTCTAAACTACCATCCGTCACTGCCTGACAAATATAGCAGTTATTGCAAGGTTCGCCACCCACTTGATTGGGACAGTTCATAGCCTTAGCAAAAATCTTAGCTACACTGGTTTTTCCTGTTCCCCGTGGACCAGAAAAAAGATAGGCATGACTTATTTTCTCTTGCTCTACTGCTTGTTTAAGAGTCTTAGCCACAACTTCTTGACCAACCAACTGGGAGAAGTTTTGACTTCTATATTTTCGATAAAGTGCTTGATACATTAAGATTTTTCCTCAAACATTGTAAAGTCCCATTCCGTCTTTTCAAGCAAAATCGCGACAAATTGTTCCAAATAATCTCGATCCATAGCATCGTAATCCTCAATCTCTGAAGAATCCAGATCCAGAACTCCAAGTAACTGACCATTCTTCATCATCGGCACCACAATTTCACTTTTAGCTAGACTGTCACAAGAAATATAGTTGGGATAGGTCGTCACATCTCCAACAATAACAGTTTCCTGAAAGTGAGCTGCCTCACCACAAACACCCTTGCCTAGTGCAATACGGATGCAGGAAACACCTCCTTGGAAGGGACCTAAAACCAATTCCTTTCCATCGAACAAATAAAAACCTGCAAATACGGTATTAGGAAAACGTGATTTTATGAGAGCACTGGCGTTGGAAAGATTAGCCAAAACATTGGTTTCGCCTTCCAATAGGAAGGACAATTCTTCATTTAACATTTGATAACGTGATTGTTTTTCTGATTTTAACATAGAACTATTATATCAAAAAAGGAGCCGAGACAAAAGAAAAATCCCTTGTTTAGTAAACAAAGGATTTTGTGAATTTTCAATTTGATTAAAGTTCGATATCACCAAATAAATCAGCCATTGAGAATCCTGTTTGTGTTTCTGGAAGTTCAAAATCACGTTTTTCTTGACGTTTTGGACGACGTGGACGAGCAGCACGTTTTTCTTCTTTTTGTCCTTCTTCTTGAGCTGGACGCTCTTCAAGAGCTTTAATAGAAAGTGATACGCGCTCTGCATCTGAGTTAACTTCAAGAACTTTAACTTGAACTTCTTGACCTACTTTAATAGCTTCTTTTGGATTTTCAATACGTTTGTGTGAAATTTGTGATACGTGAACAAGTCCATCAATACCTGGCAATACTTCAACAAATGCACCGAAGTCAGTCAAACGTTTAACTGTTCCTTCTACTACATCACCTTTAGCCAATTTTTGCTCAACGCCATCCCATGGTCCAGGTGTTGTTGCTTTAAGTGAAAGTGATACACGTCCTTCTTCTTCGTTAAGATCAAGGATTTTCACTTCAATTTCTTCACCAACAGTTACAACTGATTTTGGTGATACGTTACGTTCATGTGACAATTCAGTCAAGTGAACCAATCCATCAACACCACCAAGGTCGATGAAAGCACCAAAGCTTGTGATACGGGCAACTTTACCAGTTACAACATCACCAACAGCCAATTTACCGAATACTTCAGCGCGAGCTGCTGCTGTAGCTGCTTCAACAACTTCACGACGTGAAAGGATGAAGCGGTTTTCTTTAGCGTCAACTTCTTTGATTTTAGCATCAAATTCTTGACCTACAAAACGCTCAGTGTTACGTACGAAACGAGTATCCAACATTGAAGCTGGGATAAATCCACGAACACCTTCAAATTCTACTGAAAGTCCACCTTTAACGGCACGAGTTCCTTTAACAGTAACAACTTCTTCTTCGCGACCAACAAGTTTGTCCCATGCTTTGCGAGCTTCAAGGCGTTTTTTAGATACAAGGTATGTAACTGTATCAGTATCTTTACCAACTACTTGACGAAGTACAAGAACATCCAATACTTCTCCTACTTTAACAAAGTCATTGATATCTGCATCGCGATCGTTTGTCAATTCGCGAAGAGTCAAGACACCTTCAACACCAGTTCCAGAGATTGCAACGTTAGCTTGAGTCGCATCAACTGTCAATACTTCAGCACTAACAACATCACCAGTCTCAACTTGGCTAACGCTATTTAGCAAATCTTCAAATTCGTTCATCTAAAAAATCCTCCAACAATCAAGTTTTTCTTAAACTTGACATACTTATAATTTTTTTCCTAAGCACCCGCAAGGACATGTTCATATCATTCACGTCTTTCAATTATAAAAATAAAATACCCTAAGATATTTTGCTTTTTATCTTGATTATTACCTAAGAACTGGGGTAGCTGGATTCGAACCAACGCATGAGGGAGTCAAAGTCCCTTGCCTTACCGCTTGGCTATACCCCATTGATAAAATGGAGAGAGAGGGATTCGAACCCCCGAACCCGAAGGAGCGGATTTACAGTCCGCCGCGTTTAGCCTCTTCGCTATCTCTCCTACAATCAACATGGACTATTATATCATGAAAATTTCAAAAAAACAAGACTTATTTTGCTAAATTATAATTTTCAATCAAAATTTCCACAGCTTTTTCCAATTTTTTATAAAAACTATCGACATTCCCATTCTTTATGATGGCAAATTGTCCATCTAATTCGGCAATTTCTCCGATAACTTTTTTACCAATGGTCAAGGTATAACCTTCAAAACTGTCTTTTCCTACATTAACCTTGGCATCTGCTACTTGAATTTCGATTTTTTTATCTTTCTTACTCATTTCATACCTCTCTTCACTTTTTCTATTTTACAAGAAAATCCTAAAACTAGCAAGAAAAAACTCTATATCAGGCTTGTCTGACATAGAGTTTTATGTAAACAACCTCAATCAATTTAGCATAGCTAATAGTTAGTAAACAAGCATAATTGACTATCCTTTTTAGGTTATCAGTGAGTCTCACCACCTACTAACTGCAAATCCTTATCTTTGTAGTCTACAATAGCTTCAATAGCTACCTCTATGCCTCTTACAATATCACATAGACTCATTCCTGCAGTATTCGGCTTATTTACTACTTGTTCCATCATATATGGAATATGCATGAAACCTGCTCTCATATTAGGGAATTTTTTATCCACTAAATAAAGAGCTTGGTACATCAAATGATTGCAAACAAAGGTTCCTGCACTATTGGATACAACTGCCGGAAGTCCCTGTTTTTTAATAGCTTGTACCATCGCTTTGATAGGTAAACTACTAAAATAGGCCGATGCTCCATCAATACGAATCGGTGTATCAATTGGTTGATTGCCTTCGTTATCAGGTATGCGAGCATCATCTTGATTAATAGCCACTCGTTCAGGTGTTAAACCTGTCCTGCCGCCTGCTTGTCCAATACAAAGTACAGCATCTGGTTGATATCGTAATATTTCTGCCTCTAAAACTTCTGACGACTTATAAAAAACCGTTGGAATTTCTACCCAGCGAACTTCGGCCCCATTAATCTCAGATGGTAATAATTTTACAGCCTCCAAAGCTGGATTAATCTTTTCACCTCCAAAAGGATTAAAACCTGTAACCAATATTTTCATTTTATTTTCCTTTACTAAAATGCGAGAAAGTACATTAAGAATATGTGAATAACAATCATTACTAGCGCAACACCTGCTTGAGCCTTTATAACGCCATTCTGATCTTTCATATCCATCAATGCTGCTGGTAGAGCGTTAAAATTAGCAGCCATTGGGGTCAATAAGGTCCCACAATAACCTGCTGTCATGGCAAGAGCACCAGCCACAATTGGATTAGCTCCCAGAGCAAATACAAAGGGAACTCCAACACCTGCTGTAATAACGGTGAATGCTGCAAAAGCATTTCCCATAATCATTGTGAATAGAACCATTCCAAGAACATAGGCCAAAACTCCTATAAAGCGACTATCTGAAGGAACAATACCGCTAATCAGATGAGAGATAACATCACCAACACCTGCTACAGTAAAAATAGCCCCCAAAGCCCCTAATAATTGGGGAACAATCCCACTTGTTGAAACTTGCTGAGTCATTCGATTATTTTCTGATAACAAACTCTTAGGGTGACTATTGGTAATCACAAGAACAGAAATTGTAGCAAATAAGGCGGCAAGGCTAATCGAAATCTTGCTAAATTCTGGAATCATTTGCGCTAAGACCAACGCAAGTATTGCCATCAGCATAACTGGAATAAAAATTTTATTTTTCAATCTGTTAGATTCAATATTGGCTTTCATTTCATCTAAGGATGGCAAGGTTCCGATACGGACTTGCTTAAACAATGTTAACAGCGATAATATGATTACAATAATACCAATACTCATATTTGGCATATAGGAACCACCTATAAACGTAATAGCCAATAGAGTCCAAAATGCAGATGTTCCAAATCGGACTGGGTTTGTTTTATCTTTATAACTACAATAGGCTGTATGGAGAAATTGACAACCAATCACAATATAGGTCAACTCTAATAGTTGCTTTGCCAACTCTGTCATTTTTGTTCTCCTCCCCTAGTCTTTTCTGATGTCAATTTTTTATCAAATAAATAATTATAAATCCCCACTACAATAAGTGTTATAACAGCAACAATAATAGATGCAGAAGCAATCCCTGCATAATTACTTTCATAGCCTAACTGATCTAATGTTCCCCCTATCAAGAGGACTCCCCCAGCACCTACAAACGTATTTTGAGCAAAGAAATTTCCAAAATTTTCATTTGCAGCCGCACGCGCTTTTATTGCCTCATCTTCAACCTCTGTTAACTTTCTACCTAATTGAGACTCTGCTGCTGCTTCTCCCATAGGTTGAACCAAAGGTCTGACAAACTGAGGGTGTCCTCCTAGACGAATTGAAAAGAAACCAGCTAACTCTCGAATAAAGAAATAAACTGTATAGAAGTTTCCAACTGTCAGACCTTTAATCTTTCGAATCAAATCAATTGATCGTTGCTTGAGTCCAAAGGTTTCTGACAGCCCCACAAGAGGCAAGGTAACCATAAAAATCGTGAGCACTCGCTGATTGCTAAATTCTTTTCCCAAAATCTCCAAAAATTCAACAAGAGAAACACCTGAAACTAAAGCTGTAACCAAACCAGCTAAGACTACTGTTGCAATTGTATCAAACTTTAAAATAAAACCCACAACAATGATTGCTATTCCTATTAGTTTAATCCACTCCATATCAAACTCCTTTATATTCAAAATGACAGTATTTTTTAAATTTTATCAAAAGCAATACCATTCCTTATTTAATGTGTTTTTCTAGTTCTTTTTGATATTTGCTATTGGATTCCAATTTTTCTTTTTGCCATTTTTTAAGAGCTTCGTCATATTCTTTTGTTGTAACAATATCTTTTTGCAATTTCATTCCTTTAAAGATATATGGATCCCCCTTAATACCAACTTGTGAGTATGGTTTTGAGAATGGTACTACGTTACTTACAACTGGAGAACCACCAGATGAGGCTGTTGGCATCAATAATGAACTATCTGTCAACCAAGCTTGAGCTTTGGCATATTTTTCATATCTCTTCTCTAAGTCAGTGGTCTCAGAAACAGCATCTTCTAACAATTTCTTATATTGATCCAAACCAAGTTTAGCGACAACATCCTTATCTTTTCCTTTCGTAATACCAAGGTGTTTCATGGCAGAACCAGATTTTGGATCCATAATATTCAAGTAAGATGCTGGATCTTGATAGCTTGGAGCCCATCCTGTACTGTTCAAATCATAGTCTTTTTGAGAAGGAACACGCGCTTGTGATGTAATCGTTTCTTTTTCATTATCTGTCATTTGAAGTACATCGATGACAACATTTTCAGCACCAAGAGTTGATTCAATAGACTGTTTGAAAGAGTTGCTTTGTTGAACGGCGATAGTATCTGTTTGTTCAACCGGGACATCCAAGTGAATTGGGAAGGTTACCCCTTTAGATTCCAAGTCTTTCTTAGCTTTTTCGAAAGCAGCTTTAGCCTTGTCAGGGTTGTAGATAGAATCCTTACCGTCAACTAGCTCAACACCTTTCCATTGGTCACCATAGTTCACCAACTCTGCTTGGGCGATTTGACCAAAGTTCTTACCACCTGCTTGTACGAAGTTATCTGGAACAAGGCTGTTACGAATAATCTTGTCCGCACCATCTTCACCGTTTAGCTGGGCAGCATACGAATGACGGTTGAAGGCAAAGTTGATAGCCTGACGGAAGTCCTTATTGAGCATCGCTTCTTTTGTAGAAGTCTTTTGCTCTTCGCTTGTTTTCGCAGTTTTATTGTATGACTGACGATTTACGTTAAAGGTGAAGTAATAACTGCTTGAGTCCTGTGGGCTATAAGTGATTTTATCTCCGTATTCTTCCAAAGTTGAAGCAAAGTTTGAGCTGCTTGGGAAGAGACGGGCTGTCGTATAAGCACCAGAGGAGAAGCTACGGATCAAAGACTCCTGATCTGAACCATCGTAGTAGGTCAATTTAATCTTCTCAATTTTAACATTTTCTTTATCCCAGTAATTTGGATTTTTTTCATATTCAATCAAAGATTTAGAAGTCAATGTTTTTAAGAAATAAGGACCATTGTAGAGAATACCTGCTGGGCTAACCTCTCCGTAATTCTTTCCTGATGCCTTTAAAAACTCTTCATTTACAGGCAACATCGTCGCTGTAGTCACTTTTGAATTCCAGAAACTTTCTGGCGCATTCAATGTATACTCAACTGTGTAGTCATCCAAAGCTTTAACACCAACTGTAGAGAAATCATTGGTTTCACCAGTCATATAGGCGTCCAAGCCTTTGATTGAATTTTGGATGAGAGAGACACCGTCTGACTTACCGTCAGCAACGTGTTTCAATCCTGTTACAAAGTCATGGGCTGTTACTTCTGCGTATTCTTCACCTTCAGAAGTGTACCATTTCACTCCTTTACGAAGTTTATAGGTATAAGTCAGACCATCTTTTGACACGGACCAATCTTCAGCCAAAGAAGGAATAACATTACCATATTTATCATTTTCCATCAAACCATCAACGACATTCCCGATAATATCTGTTGTGGATGTACGCGTTGCTATGCTGTAGTCCAAGGATGCTGGATCCACTGCATAGACATAAGAAAATGTTGTCGGAGCATCTGCTTCTTTATCAGCTTTTCCACAGGCTGCTAAAAGAGCTGTTGTGCTCAGGACCACTCCTGCTGTTAAGAGCCACTTTTTCGATTTCATAAAAATCTCCTTTAATATATTTTTAATCTACTTTTACAATCCAACCTTCTGGCGCTGGAATATCACCAAACTGAATTCCTGTCAGTTCATCATAGAGTTTACGAGTCACAGGTCCTACTTCTGTTTCACTATAGAAAACATGGAAATCATCACCGTGTTGAATACCTCCAATTGGAGAAATAACCGCTGCTGTACCACAGGCACCTGCCTCTACAAAACGGTCAAGGTTATCAATTGGAACATCTCCTTCAATAGGAGTTAAGCCCAAGCGATGTTCTGCCAAATAAAGTAAGGAATACTTGGTAATAGATGGCAAGATAGATGGACTCAATGGCGTTACAAATTCATTATCAGCTGTAATTCCAAAGAAGTTAGCTGATCCAACTTCTTCAATCTTTGTATGTGTTGATGGATCTAGGTAAATAACATCTGAGAAATGACGTGACTTGGCCAATTTCCCTGGCAAGAGGCTGGCAGCATAGTTCCCACCAACCTTAGCCGCACCTGTACCATTTGGAGCCGCACGATCGTATTCATCCTGAATCAAGAAGTTGGTTGGAACCAAGCCACCCTTAAAGTAATTTCCAACTGGCATAGCAAAGATAGTAAAAATATACTCCTCTGCTGGTTTTACCCCGATAATATCTCCGACACCAATCAAAAGAGGGCGAAGATAGAGGGTTCCACCTGTTCCGTATGGTGGTACGTATTCTTCATTCGCACGGACAACTGCTTTACAAGCTTCTACAAACATGTCTGTCGGAACTTGTGGCATCAAGAGACGGTCACATGTACGTTGCAGACGTTTGGCATTTTCATCAGGACGGAACAGTTGAACACTGCCATCCTTAGTACGATAAGCTTTCAAACCTTCAAATGCTTGTTGTCCATAGTGGAGACTTGGAGAAGACTCTGAAATATGCAAAGTTGCATCCTCTGTAAGCTCTCCTTGATTCCATTGTCCATTTTTAAAATGAGCAATATAGCGATAAGGTAATTTCATATAGGAGAAACCAAGGTTTTCCCAATCAATCGTTACTGTCATATTCCACTCCTTATTCTAAAAACCTATTTCTTATATTCTACACTATTTTTCTAAAATAGCAAGTATATTTTGTAATTTTCAGAAAATTTCTTCAATAAAAAGAACCAGCTCTTAGAACTGATTCTTCATTTCACTTATTTAGCTTCAGTAAATACTTCTTTAAGATAAGCGTCAAAAACTTCTTCATCAGAAATCGTGTCAGAGATGAAGCTACCGTTACTTGTGCGTTCTGACAGACTCAAGTCTTGCAATCGGCTTTCATAGATTGTTCCTTTATTGGATTGAACAAGTAGAATTTGGTCGTTCACGTCCACTTCTGTACTAAATAGGTCACCAACGAAGCCTTGTTCTGCAA
The DNA here is from genome assembly GCF_037076355.1 of Streptococcus parapneumoniae. Lineage (NCBI taxonomy): Bacteria > Bacillati > Bacillota > Bacilli > Lactobacillales > Streptococcaceae > Streptococcus > Streptococcus parapneumoniae. The sequence goes on from NZ_AP026968.1 coordinate 1,466,180, forward strand.
CTGCTCCTGCCAAGAAGACACGGTGCGGTTTGTTTTTCAACTCACGCAAGACTTGTAAACCACGTTTGGCACGGCTGGTTGCTGGAATTTCGTCAATAGAAACACGTTTCAAACTTCCACGCTGAGTCAAGAGGTAGAAGGACGAGGTATTACAGATAAAGGCCGATTGGAGGACATCATCTTCTTTCAGGTTCATAGCCTTGACACCTGCAGCCTTGGCACCGACAACAGGAACCTCTTCGATATTGAAACGCAGAGCATAACCGTTTTGGCTAATCAAGAAAACATCATCCAGTTTAATCGGAGCCACTGCTACAATCTGGTCTGTCTCATCTTTTAGTTTAGCATACTTGACAGACTTAGACTTGTAGGTTCGCCATGGAGTGAATTCTTTGCGTTCTACACGCTTGATTTGACCGAGACGAGTAGCTGCAAAATAAGTTGTCGCATCATCAAACTGATCCACGACTTCCACATAAAGAATCTCTTCGTTAGTTTCAAAGTTTGTAATGGTCTGGCTCAGATGCTCTCCGATGTCCTTCCAGCGAATGTCTGCCAATTCATGGATTGGTCGATAAATGACATTTCCAAGCGTCGTGAACATCAAAAGGTGCTGTGTTGTCTTGACAGCTTGTACAAAAATCAAACGGTCATCATCACGTTTGCCAATTTCTTCCAGGGTTGAAGCGGCAAAGGAACGTGGGCTAGTACGCTTGATGTAACCTGCCTTGGTCACGCTGACATAGGTATCCTCCTCGGCGATAAGACTAGCTGTATCAATCTCGATTGCTTTTGCTGTGTCTTCTAAGCTACTCAAACGAGGAGTCGCAAACTTCTTCTTAACCTCACGAAGTTCTTTCTTCATGAGATTATACATAGTCCGCTCATCACCGATAATAGCCGCCAGCATGGCAATCTTTTCACGAAGTTCTGCTTCTTCTTCCTGCAAGACAACTACGTCTGTATTGGTCAAACGGTACAGTTGCAAGGTAACAACGGCCTCAGCCTGCTCTTCTGTAAAATCATAGCTGACTTTGAGGTTTTCCTTGGCGTCAGCCTTATTCTCAGAAGCACGGATAAGAGCAATGACTTCGTCCAAAATCGAAATCACGCGAATCAAACCTTCGACGATATGGAGACGCTTCTCAGCCTTTTCCTTGTCAAAGCGTGAACGCGCCAAAATCACTTCACGACGGTGGGCGATATAGCTAGACAAGATTGGAACGATCCCAACCTGACGAGGCGTGAAATTGTCAATCGCCACCATGTTAAAGTTGTAGTTGATTTGCAGGTCTGTGTATTTGAAGAGATAGTTGAGAACCAGCTCCGTATTGGCGTCTTTCTTCAGTTCGATAGCGATACGTAGACCATCACGGTCAGACTCATCACGAACCTCAGCAATACCTGCAACTTTGTTATTGACACGAACATCATCGATTTTTTTGACCAGATTAGCCTTATTGATTTCATAAGGAATCTCAGTAATAACAATTTGTTCCTTACCACCTTTTAGCTTTTCAATCTCAGTCTTGGAACGAACAACTACGCGTCCTTTTCCAGTTTCATAGGCCTTCTTGATTTCATCACGACCTTGGATGATAGCTCCTGTCGGGAAATCTGGTCCAGGCAAGAATTCCATGAGTTTGTCAACTTTGGCAGTTGGATGGTCAATCATGTAAACCGCCGCATCAATTACTTCAGCCAAATTATGTGGTGGAATATCTGTGGCATATCCAGCCGAAATACCAGTAGATCCATTGACCAAGAGGTTTGGAAAGGCTGCTGGCAAGACTGTCGGCTCTTTCTCTGTATCGTCAAAGTTCCAAGCAAAAGGAACTGTCTTCTTCTCGATATCCTGAAGAAGATAGCCAGCAATTTCAGACAGACGTGCCTCAGTATAACGCATAGCCGCAGGCGGATCTCCATCCATAGAACCGTTGTTACCGTGCATTTCGACCAAAATCTCACGGTTTTTCCAGTCCTGTGACATACGAACCATGGCATCATAGATAGAAATATCACCGTGTGGGTGAAAATTCCCCATGATATTCCCGACAGACTTGGCCGACTTGCGGTAGCTCTTTTCAAAAGTATTGCCATCCTTATTCATAGAATAAAGAATGCGACGCTGAACCGGCTTCAATCCATCACGAATATCTGGCAAGGCCCGGTCTTGAATAATGTACTTGGAGTAGCGACCAAAGCGCTCTCCCATGATGTCCTCTAGGGACATATTTTGAATGTTACTCATATAGGATACAAAGCCCGTAAAATACCAAGTGAAAATAGAAAATTCTTGAAGTAAGAAAGCTAACAAGAGAATTTATCTTTTTCACACAGCATCTAGGGCGTGTTCAACTCCTTTCAAAGAATGTAGAGTAGTTTTATCTAGAAAAAGGATTTCAGTTACGATAAGCAACCAAACTATCCTTTCTGTAGTTTAATGTATTTAAAATGCGTTGCTTTAGTTAATAAGAAATTTCACACAGCATTAAGGCGTGTTTAATTTCTTTCAAATTTTATATAAGTGGACTAGGTTGTAACTAAAAAACGATTTATCTTTTTTACACACCGTTTAGTCCGTGTTCAGTTTTTACATGCAAGTTGAAAAGAATGATCTCACAGAAATAGACGTGTTTGGATAATAAAAAATAGATTATTCATATTCTTGTTTTAATGCATCCTTAACTTCTTCTTTTAACGAATCCAAAAAATACTTTTTAATTTTAATTACTTCATCTACAACAGAATTGTCTAAATAGAAAACTCTACCAGTCTGTTGTTCATGAAGTTTTTTTAATAAATCCTTTTTATTTGGCCAAATAAGTTTTCTTGCTGCTGGAATGAATGCTTTATGCCCAGTGAACGGTAAAGTGAAACTTTGACCTTTTTTAAATGACTTATTAATTATCGTTAAGGTAGCAAAGCCCATAACCTCTTCACCGAGCACAACAACAATGAATGGTCTAATATCATATTCATTTCCTTGATTGGAATAATAACAATACTCTTTAGAAATATTATATTTATATTTCTTACCTTCAATTTCTGTCGATTTAAATTTTAGAACTCGTAAATTATCAGGTTGCAAACCATGACTAAAAGTATTTAACTCAATCTTATTATCATCCTCTGAATAAATCAAATAGACTGTTGGATCATCTCCAAAATCACCTTCAAATTCAAAAGACTGAAACACATAATAATTATATTTATAGTCATTTCTTGAAGTAATGGTCATTTTAGAAATCACAGGGGGAGTAATTACCAAATTGTCTATTTTCGATTTTTGAATATATGCTAGTTGAGTATCATGTTTAATATTATTTTTAAAACCAAATTCTTGCAATTGTTTTAAGAGTTCCTCTATTGAGGATACTATTTCAGAATTCGATTCTTTAATAACATTTGCTATAACAGCAATATCTGACTGAGAAAACTGAGACATTTTTCTAACTAAGTCAATAAATTTTTTATCTAGCTCATCCATCAAACTAATTGAAAAACTTTTATTGAAAGTCTGAGGATACTGATCCTCCAAAGCGTTTTTAAAATCATCATAAGTAGCAAACGTGCTTTTCAAGTGATATTCAATCATCAAAATTTCTTCAACAATATGATTTGTCTCCCAAAATCTTAAAACCTCTTCAAAATACGGATTATCTTTATGACGGTCTATCATATAATTTCGATAATCTTCGATAAGTTTTTTTAAACTCTTTTTATCAGTCTTCTCTTGCAAACCTAATGAATCATAAAATCTATTCCAAGAAAAATCCGCTATTTTACCAAACAAATATGAAGTAATTCCTAAATCTAAAAACATTATAATCCTCCTAAATGTTACTAAATGGCTTCATCCTTATCAATGAAATTCTAATCTACTACATTTAAGCATATTCTTTCCTCAGCATACTGAATCATCTTCTCCGCCACTTCCATATCATAGTCAAATCCCATCTTGTGAGCAAGGGACTGAGCCTCTTGGTAGAAAAGTTGCATCGTAGCAAACAAAGACTGAGTGATTTTATCTATACTTGAAAAATCAAGCAAATCTGAGAACTCCTTTTCTTTCTCAGTGGGTAAATAGTTAAAAAGATACTTATAATTCTTGCCGACGTCTACTGTTCCCTTATCACTTGCTATCTGCCAAGCTAAGACTTTTAATAACTCTTTCTGACAAATACCATAGAGATGGTCCAGTGCATAGACGACTTGCTTGCGACAAATTCCTTTGACAACGTAGGCTGATACCCACCAAAATTCATTTCAGGAATTTTCAAAATCCATTTCAATAGCTGGGGTTATCCAGTAACGCTCTGGATTTGGGAAATAAGGTTCAAATAAATTTTCTGGATCTTCTAAAACAGTGAATCCTGCTTCACTGTCCACCCACTCTTGAATGTATTCTTTAGGGCAAAGAGTCAAATCAATGCGGTTACCATCTTCAAAGAGCATGAGATAGAGACGACGATTACCAAGACTAACTTCTTGCTCGATAATGCGTTTCCCGAAATAGGCCAACCAAGAAAGGTCACTCGTCAGATTATCCAAATCATCCACAATATAGACCACATCGTAGTCTTGAAATTCATCTTTTGGAGCTTTTGGACAAGCTCGCGAACCAGATAGAGCCACGGCTTCGACTTTTAAAGTTTCAGCAGTCTGTAAAATCAGATTCAGCATTTCTGTTTCAGTTCTCATGTTAATACCCATTCGTTAAAAACCGACTTAAAACACTGTCGCTTCTTCCAGCGTAAACTTGACATTATCTTCAATCCACTTACGGCGTGGTTCGACCTTGTCTCCCATGAGGACATTGACGCGGCGTTCAGCACGTGCTAGGTCTTCGATTGTAACACGGATGAGGGTACGGGTTTCTGGGTTCATAGTTGTTTCCCAAAGCTGATCCGCATTCATCTCACCAAGACCTTTATATCGTTGGAGTGTTGCGCCTTTACCGAACTGCTTGCGGAGTTCTTCTAGCTCTCCATCTGTCCATGCATAGGCCACTTCTTCTTTCTTGCCTTTACCTTTGGACATCTTGTAAAGAGGCGGAAGAGCGATATAAACATGTCCCGCCTCAACTAGTGGACGCATGTAGCGGTAGAAAAATGTCAAGAGTAAAGTCTGAATGTGGGCACCGTCTGTATCCGCATCGGTCATGATAATGATCTTGTCATAGTTGGCATCTTCAAGGGAGAAGTCTGCTCCGACACCCGCACCGATGGTATAAATCATGGTATTGATTTCTTCATTTTTGAGAATATCCGCCATCTTAGCCTTGGCTGTATTGATAACCTTACCTCGAAGAGGCAAGATAGCTTGGAACTTGCGGTCACGACCTTGCTTGGCAGAACCGCCGGCAGAGTCCCCCTCGACTAGATAGAGTTCATTCTTAGCAGGATTTTTAGACTGGGCTGGGGTTAACTTACCAGAAAGCAAGCCCTTGTCTTTCTTATTTTTCTTGCCATTTCTGCTCTCATCACGCGCTTTGCGGGCCGCCTCACGGGCATCACGCGCCTTGATAGCCTTGCGAATGAGATTCGAAGCCAATTCTCCATTTTCCATGAGGAAGAAGGTCAACTTATCAGCCACTATGACATCCACAACTGGACGAGCTAGTGGGCTTCCCAGTTTATCCTTGGTCTGGCCTTCAAACTGCAAATGTTCTTCAGGAACCAAGATAGAAAGAACGGCCGCTAGTCCCTCACGATAGTCGGAACCTTCAAGATTTTTATCTTTTTCCTTGAGAAGCCCCGTCTTACGCGCATAGTCATTCATGACCTTGGTAATAGCAGACTTGAGTCCTGTTTCATGCGTTCCACCATCTTTAGTACGAACGTTATTGACAAAGGATAGAATGTTATCTGAGAATCCATCATTATACTGAAGCGCAACTTCCACTTGGAAACCATTATCTTCCCCTTCAAAGTACAGAACTGGTGTCAAGGTTTCCTTGTCTTCGTTCAGATAAGAAACAAAGTCCTGCACCCCGTTCTCATAATGAAACTCAATCGCTTCATCTGTACGCTTGTCCGTCAAAGACAAGGTCACATTTTTCAAGAGAAATGCTGACTCATTAAGGCGCTCTGAAATGGTATTGTACTTGAAGTCTGTCGTAGAAAAGATGGTCGCATCGGGCATAAACGTAACTTTGGTACCTGTTTTAGACTTGGGCGCTGTACCAATTTTCTTCAAAGTCGTAACAGGTTTGCCACCATTTTCAAAACGTTGCTTGTAAACTGCGCCATCACGGGTGATTTCAACCTCCAGCCAACTAGATAGAGCATTAACAACGGAAGAACCCACCCCGTGAAGTCCACCTGATGTCTTATAGCCTCCTTGACCGAATTTCCCTCCGGCATGAAGAATGGTAAAGATAACCTCAACTGTTGGGATTCCCATAGCGTGCATACCAGTTGGCATCCCGCGACCATGGTCTTGAACCGTTAAACTGCCATCTTTATTGATGGTCACATCAATACGGTCACCAAATCCAGACAAAGCTTCATCGACCGCATTATCGACGATTTCCCAGACTAGGTGATGGAGGCCAGCACCATCAGTAGATCCGATATACATCCCTGGACGTTTTCGGACCGCATCCAACCCTTCTAGCACCTGAATGGCATCATCATTATAATTGTTAATATTGATTTCCTTTTTTGACACAAGGAACCTCCTATTCGTTCATCTTTACTATTCTACAGGTTTTCCAAGGATTTTGCAAAATTTTTCTTTCTCCGGTGTGACAATTTCAGAAGAGATTCTCTGCCTTTCTTCTCCATTTCATGATATAATAGGAGTATGATTACAATAGTTTTATTAATCCTAGCTTATCTGCTGGGTTCGATTCCGTCTGGTCTCTGGATTGGACAAGTATTCTTTCAAATCAATCTGCGCGAGCATGGTTCTGGTAACACTGGAACGACCAATACCTTCCGCATTTTAGGTAAGAAAGCTGGTATGGCAACCTTTGTCATTGACTTTTTTAAAGGAACCCTAGCAACGCTTCTTCCGATTATTTTTCATCTGCAAGGCGTTTCGCCTCTCATCTTTGGAGTTTTGGCTGTTATTGGTCATACCTTCCCTATCTTTGCAGGATTCAAGGGTGGTAAGGCTGTCGCAACCAGTGCTGGTGTGATTTTCGGATTTGCGCCTGTCTTCTGCCTCTACCTTGCGGTTGTTTTCTTTGGGACCCTCTATCTAGGCAGTATGATTTCACTTTCCAGTGTCACAGCATCTATAGCAGCCGTCAGCGGAGTTCTACTCTTTCCACTTTTTGGTTTTATCCTGACTAACTATGACCCTCTCTTCATCGCTATTATCCTAGCACTGGCTAGTTTGATTATCATTCGTCATAAGGATAATATCACACGCATCCAAAATAAAACTGAAAATCTTGTCCCTTGGGGATTAAACTTAACTCATCAAGATCCTAAAAAATAAAACGCCAGTTTGAACAGAACTGACGTTTTTTTGTATACTTATTTTGATTTGATATAGTTGATACCATCTGCTTTTGGTGCGACTGCTTTTCCAAAGAAGGCTGCCAAGACCAGAATAGTCAAAACATAAGGTGCGATTTGAAGGTAAACCGCTGGCACTCCTTGTAGGAATGGCAATTGAGAACCGATAACGGCCAAACTTTGTGACAGCCCGAAGAAGAGACTAGAAAGCATGGCGCCGATTGGATTCCATTTCCCAAAAATCATCGCAGCAAGGGCGATAAATCCAGGTCCAACAATAGTTGTCACTGAGAAGTTAACTGAAATCGATTGAGCATAAATCGCTCCACCAATTCCACCTAGGAAACCTGAAATGATTACTCCTAGATATCTCATCTTGTAGACATTGATTCCCAATGTATCCGCTGCTTGAGGATGCTCACCTACAGAGCGGAGACGAAGACCAAAACGAGTCTTGAAGAGGATAAACCAAGCAAGGAATGAGAAGGCAATCGCGATATAACCAAGCAGACTAGTTGACTTGAAGAAGATATCACCAATCACTGGGATATTTGCCAAGACTGGGAAGTCAAAGCGTCCAAAAGTCTGACTTAGGTTGTCGGTTTGTCCTTTGTTATAAAGAACTTTCACCAAGAAAACAGCCAAGGCTGGCGCCATCAAGTTCAAGACAGTACCGCTGACAACATGGTCTGCACGGAAATGAACCGTCGCTGCTGCGTGGATGATAGAAAAGATTCCCCCTACCAATCCTGCTACAAGCAAGGATAGCCATGGAGTTGCTGCTCCAAATTGTTCCGCAAATTCAAGGTTAAAGACAACTCCAGAAAAGGCACCCATAACCATAATTCCTTCAAGGCCGACGTTTACGACACCACCACGTTCAGAGAAAACACCACCAATACTTGTAAAGATGAGGGGTGCTGAGTAAATCAGCATAGAAGACACCAAGAGGGTGAGCAAGGTTGTAATAGACATCTTTACTTACCTCCTTTAACTTGTTTTTTCGGTTTGACAAAGCGTTCGATAAGGTAATGAACACTGACAAAGAAGATAATAGACGCTGTCACAATGCTGACAAGCTCAGACGGTACCTGCGCCGCATTCATACCAGGAGCTCCAACTTGGAGAACACCAAATAGGAAGGCTGCAAAGAGAATACCAATTGGTGAGTTGGCTGCAAGCAGACTAACCGCCATCCCGTTAAATCCAACAGCCAATGACGCCCCTTGAACATAGACGTTCTGGAAGGTTCCAAGTCCTTCAACGGCTCCACCAAGACCAGCCAAGGCACCTGAAATAATCATTGATAGAATAATAGTCCGTTTTGCAGAAATACCAGCATATTCTGATGCATGTAGATTAAGACCAACTGCACGAATTTCAAAACCAAGAGTTGTTTTCTTGAGCATGAACCAAATAACTGCAACTGCAATGATGGCAAAGAAAATACCAATATTCATCCGCGAGTTACCAGTCAACTCAGCTAACCAAGGTGTCTGATAGGTTGCATTAGCCCCAACACGAATGGTCGAATCTGTACTTTGCATAAAGTCTTTAGGGAAAGCATGGATAAAGGCATTTCCTACATACAAGACAATGTAGTTCATCATAATGGTTACAATAACCTCTGACGTCCCTAGATAGGCTCTCAGAATACCTGGAATGGCACCGACAATTCCACCAGCAATCAAGGCAATCACGATAGTCGCTAAAATCATCAAAGGACGTGGCATATCTGGATGCGATAAGGCAAACCAACCACTGAGAATCCAACCTGCCAAAGCCTGACCAGGAAGTCCAACGTTAAAGAAACCAGCACGACTGGCAACAGCAAAACCAAGACCAATCAAGACCAAAGGCCCCATTGCACGGAAGATTTCCCCAATCCCGCGTAGACTACCAAAGGCTGTATAGAACAATTCTTCATAGCCCCAAATAGCATCATAACCGAAGATCCACATGACAATGGCTCCAAGTAAAATTCCTAGGAAGACAGAAATCAAGGGAACCGAAATTTGTTGTAATTTTTTAGACATCACTCTTCTCCTTTCCCAAGTTTCCACCAGCCATCAAGACACCAAGTTCTTGTTTATTGGTTGTTTCTGGTGATACAATACCTTGAATCTTACCATCGTGAATAACGGCAATACGGTCTGAGACGTTTAAAATCTCATCTAGTTCAAAGCTGACAACAAGGACAGCCTTTCCATTATCACGCTCTTCAATCAAGCGTTTGTGGATATATTCAATGGCACCGACATCCAACCCACGAGTTGGCTGGCTGACGATAAGGAGATCAGGATCTCGATCAATTTCACGAGCAATAATTGCTTTTTGTTGATTTCCTCCTGAGAGTGCAGCTGCAGGAACAAATTCGCTGGCAGCACGAACATCAAACTCTTCCATTAGCTTTTTAGCATAAGAAGTAATATTTGAATAGTTCAAAATTCCATTTTTACTATGTGGTTCTTTGTAGTAGGTTTGAAGGGCAATATTTTCAGAAATCATCATTTCCAAAATCAAACCATCACGGTGACGGTCTTCTGGAACGTGCCCAACACTCAACTCTGTAATCTGACGTGGGTGCAAGCCTACAATTGAATCTCCTTTTAGCTCAATGCTACCAGATTCAACCTTGCGAAGACCTGTGATTGCTTGAATGAGTTCAGACTGACCATTTCCATCAATACCCGCGATACCAACAATCTCTCCCGCACGAACATCCAAGGATAGATTTTTCACAGCTGGGACACCGCGGTTTTCATTGACCACCAAATCTTTGATTGACAAGACCACTTCTTTTGGTTGAGAAGCTTGTTTCTCTGTTTTAAAGGAAACGGAACGTCCTACCATCATTTCAGCCAAATCAGCATTGGTAGCCCCTGCAATTTCGACGGTTTCAATTGATTTCCCACGACGGATAACTGTAACGCGGTCAGAAACTGCACGAATCTCATCCAACTTGTGGGTAATCAAGATAATTGATTTTCCTTCTTTGACAAGATTTTTCATAATAGCCATTAACTCCTCAATTTCTGATGGAGTCAAAACAGCCGTTGGTTCGTCAAAGATAAGAATATCAGCCCCCCGATAAAGGGTTTTTAAAATTTCTACACGTTGTTGGGCCCCAACTGAGATGTCTGCCACCTTGGCAGAAGGGTCCACAGCTAAGCCATAACGTTCAGAAAGAGCCTTGATTTCTTTACTAGCTCCAGCGATATCTAGCACACCATTTTTAGTCAATTCACTTCCTAAAATAATGTTTTCAGCCACCGTGAAAGCCTCTACCAACATAAAGTGCTGGTGAACCATTCCGATTCCCAAGCCAGCTGCTTTAGATGGCGAGTCGAGGTTAACAACTTGACCGTTGACCGCGATTTCACCACTAGTTGGTTCAAGAAGGCCTGCTAACATGTTCATGAGCGTGGACTTACCAGCCCCATTTTCTCCTAAAAGTGCATGAATTTCACCTTTTCGTAGGTGCAGGTTGATTTTGTCGTTGGCAACAAATTCACCAAACACCTTGGTAATATCACGCATCTCAATGACATTTTCGTGTGCCATGTGCTCTTCCTTTCAGAGTCTTATTTTATTTCAATAAAACTTGCTAGTTTGTCTAGTAGCAAGCTTTACTGAGACAAAATGACTTTGTCTCAACTCTTAAAAAGCGGCCGAGGGCCGCTTCCTAAGAAATGACTTTCATCCATTATTTTTCAGGAACTTTTACGCTTCCATCAAGGATTTTAGCTTTAGCGTCTTCAACAGCTTTTTTACCTTCTTCAGAAAGGTTAGTTGTTACCAAGTCAACCCCTTTATCTTTCAATGAGTAGACAATGATTTGACCACCAGGGAATTCACCTTTTTCTGCCTTGTTAGCAATATCTTTTACAGTTGTACCAACTTGTTTCAATGTAGATACAAGAACAAAGTTTGATTCTTTGCCATCTTTAGAAGTGTATTTACCTTCTGCTTCTTGGTCACGGTCAACACCGATAACCCAAACTTTTTCATTTTCAGGACGGCTTTCGTTGAGTGATTTTGCTTCTGCAAAGACACCAGCACCTGTACCACCAGCTGCTTGGTAAACAACGTCTGCACCAGCTGCGTATTGTGCTGCTGCAATTGTTTTACCTTTAGCAGCATCACCAAATGAACCAGCATAGTCAACTTGTACTTTGATAGATGGGTCTACTGACTCAACACCAGCTTTAAATCCAGCTGCAAAACGTGAGATAACTTCAGATTCGATACCACCTACAAAACCAACTTGTTTTGTTTTAGTTGTTTTAGCTGCTGCAACACCTGCAAGGTAAGCAGCTTCGTTATCAGCAAATGTTACGCTAGCAACATTCTTTTTATCTTTAATCACATCATCAATCAAGACATAGTTCAAATCAGTGTGCTCTTCTGCTGCATCTTTAACTGCATTGTGAAGGGCAAAACCAACTCCGAAGATTAGGTTGTAACTTCCAGCCGCTTGTTGCAAGTTGTTAGCGTAGTCAGCTTCACTTGTTGATTGGAAGTAAGTGAAACCTTTATCTTTTGCAAGATTGTGTTCTTTACCCCAAGCCTGCAAACCTTCCCAAGCTGATTGGTTGAATGATTTGTCATCAACACCACCAGTATCAGTGACGATTGCTGCTTTTGTCTTCATATCAGAAGATGAATCTGCCTTACGAGAAGAGCGGTTACCACATGCAGCAAGTCCAACTGCTGCCACTGCAACTAGACCAAGGCCTAGCCATTGTTTCTTGTTCATTACTGAACCTCCTAAATAAGATGTGCAACGATGTTGCAAGTATGGATTGATCGGTCACAAGGACCGTGCCACTCAAAGAGCGACTCAGACTAGTTTAAGTCTGTAAAAGAGTATGGAAGTAACTCCCCGACCGTCATCTCGACCGTCGATTTATCTTTTGCGACTAAGGTCACTTTTAGATCTTGTTCAAAAAATTCAGCCATCACTTGGCGACAAGCACCACATGGCGAAATTGGTTTTTCAGTCTGTCCATAGACAATCAATTCTGAAAACTCTCTTTGGCCTTCAGATACAGCCTTAAAAATGGCTGTTCTCTCACCGCAATTGGTCAAAGGATAGCTAGCATTTTCGATATTCACTCCCGTGTAAACACTTCCGTCTTTGGCTACTAACACTGCTCCAATAGGAAAGTGAGAATAAGGGACATAGGCATTCTTGCTGGTTTCAATTGCCAGTTCAATCAACTTAGTAGTCGCCATCTGCCAATTCTCCTTTTAAAATAGCTACACCAGCTGACGTTCCGATACGTGTCGCCCCTGCTTCCACAAAGGCAAGAGCATCTGCATAAGAACGAGCTCCACCGGCGGCCTTGACACCCATATCAGGTCCAACAGTTTCACGCATCAATTTGACATCCGCTATCGTAGCGCCACCAGTTGAAAAGCCAGTAGATGTTTTAACAAAGTCAGCTCCCGCTTTTTGGGCTAATTGACAAGCTTCAACTTTTTCTTGGTCGGTCAGAAGACAAGCTTCAATAATGACTTTCACTAACTTGTCACCACTTGCTTCTACAACAGCACGGATGTCTGATTCAACCAAATCAAGATTCCCTGATTTGAGGGCTCCAACATTGATCACCATATCAATCTCATCTGCGCCATTTTGGATAGCTTCTTTGGTTTCAAATGCTTTCACGGCTGAAGTTGTTGCTCCCAAGGGGAAACCTACTACCGTGCAGACCTTGACATCTGTACCTTCAAGCCTTTTTTTAGCATGTTCAACCCAGGTCGGATTAACACAAACACTGGCAAAATCATACTCTCTAGCCTCAGACAACAAACAATCAATTTGTTCTTCTGTCGCATCTTGCTTCAAAAGCGTATGATCGATATATTTATTTAATTTCATATCCGGATTCTCCTGTCGTTTATGAGATGATTTCTATAATTTCTCGTAAACTTTGCACCCTATCATTTATTTTAACATATTTTTGAAAATCTGTAACTAGCTGAGGAGAAATTTTTCCATTTGTGTATACTTTTGCCACAATTTCTCCCTTTTGAACGGAATCTCCAACTTTCTTTTCAAAAACAATTCCAGTTTCATAGTCCAAGTCATCAGTCTTGACTGCACGACCAGCACCCAGTCTCATAGCATAAAGACCAAAGTCCATAGCTGGAAGAGCTGAAATAACACCCGTTTCCTGAGCAGGGATTTCCACCACATGGGCCACATTGACAGGACGATAGAGATCTTCTAAGTCCCCACCTTGGGCTTGGATCATCTCCTCAAACTTAGCCAGCGCTTGTCCATTTTCAAGATGTTGGCGAACTTCTTCAACTGTCTTATTTACATTTGCCAGACCAAGCATAATTTGAGCCAATTCACAGATAAAGTGGGTAATATCCTGACGACCTTGTCCTTGTAAAATCTCAAGTGCTTCAAGGATCTCCAGACGATTTCCAATCGCTCGTCCCAAGGGCTGGCTCATATCCGTAATCACTGCGACTGTCTTCCGACCAACAGCCTTACCAAGTTCCACCATGGTTTGAGCCAATTCGCGCGCCTCATCAACCGTCTTCATGAAGGCTCCCTCACCGACAGTCACATCTAGCAAAATAGCATCCGCCCCTGCCGCAATTTTCTTGCTCATCACCGAACTCGCAATCAAAGGAATCGTGTCGACAGTTGCGGTCACATCACGGAGGGCGTAGAGAAGCTTGTCAGCCTTAACCAGCTGGTCTGATTGCCCAATGACGGACACTCCAATGTCCTGCACCTGACGAATGAAATCTTCTTGACTGCGCTCCACTTGATAGCCTTTAATGGACTCCAATTTATCAATGGTTCCCCCAGTATGACCAAGACCACGACCACTCATTTTAGCCACAGGCACACCAAAGCTAGCAACAAGAGGAGCCAAAATCAAGGTTACCTTATCACCAACACCACCGGTAGAATGCTTGTCAACCTTAACCCCATCAATAGCTGATAGATCAAACTCTTGCCCAGTCTTAACCATATTCATAGTCAAATCTGAGATTTCTCGTGTCGTCATTCCTTTGAAATAAACAGCCATAGAAAAGGCAGACATCTGATAATCAGGAACAGTTCCTGACACATAGCCTTCAACTAACCATTCAATTTCACTTGAAGTCAATTCTTGACCGTCTCGTTTTTTTTGGATTAAATCAACTGCTCTCATTCTTTCACACTTCTAAGGATATAGTATCCCTTATCTTTTTTGATGACTTCACAATTGCCAAACACATCTTCCATCTTAGACTTGGCACTTGGAGCCCCTTGTTTTTTCTGGATAACGATAGTCAAATCTCCACCAATTTCCAAGAAATCTTTACTTTTCTCAATGATTTCATGAACCACTTGCTTACCTGCACGGATAGGGGGGTTGGAAATGACATGGTCAAATTTCCCTTCAACTTGTTCATAGATATTGGACTGGAAAATCGTCGCTTCTACTTTATTTCGTTCAGCATTTTGTCGTGCCAAATCCAAGGCACGATTGTTGATGTCGACCATGGTCGCCTGAACTCCGTAAGCCTTGACCACGGACAAGCCCAAAGGCCCATAACCACAGCCTACATCAAGAACAGTTTCTCCCTGATTGACCTCAAGACACTTGAGCAAAAGCTGACTTCCAAAATCAATCATTTTCTTACTAAACACACCTGCATCCGTCAGAAAGGTCATTTTTTCTCCCAACAATTCTACTCGCAACTCATGTATGTCGTGAGCAGCGTCAGGATTTTCTGCATAGTACATTTTATTCATAACCCTATTCTATCATATTTTGGATTGAATTGTAAATCGTTTACATATCCAGAATAAAACAAAAAGATTGAAGGAAGTTGCGTTACAATAGCTCCCCTTCAATCTCTTTCAACCTTTATAAGCAACTTGTATTTCATCTAGGACTACAAGTATCATTACCATGATAAATCACATAACACAAAGTTTATGGTCTATCATAAGGCGCATTTTGATTCCTATTGCTTAACCTTCAAATGCTTAATCATCAACAGGATTCCCAACAAAATGTTTAGATAAAAGCCCAACTGATAAGTTTGTGTCAGAATTTCCAAACTTGTCCAAAGGCGTACCAAATCTTCTAGTGACATGCGGAAGAAATAACCCTCTGTCGCAATCCACAAAATCAAGAATAGATAACTTCCAGCAGCAAGCCATTTCGTCCACCGTTTTTTTAGTAAGAAAGCAATTAAGAGCGAACAAAGAAAGACAACTGTTATAATGGCATGTTCCATCAAAAAAGTAAAACCGTAATAGATTTCCACAAAACGTCTACCATTATCCGCATTGGCTCCTTTTATAAAAGGTAGTGCAAAACTTAAAATAAAACAAAGTTCCAATAAGTAACGTTTCAAGATTTTCATAGTACACCTCCTATAAGTTATAAACCCAAAAGCCCCCTTTATAGCTGATAAGTCAGGAGAAAGTAGCTCCTACTTCATCAATAAATTGTTCATCCTCTATCTACTTATATTGTATACTATTGACTTACCACATTCAAGAAACCGCTTTATTTTTTTAACTTTTTATGGTATGATAGACAAAATATCTAGGGGAAAACAAATGACCAACGAATTTTTACATTTTGAAAAAATCAGCCGCCAGACTTGGCAATCGTTACATCGAAAGACCACACCTCCTTTGACAGAAGAAGAATTGGAATCTATCAAGAGTTTTAATGACCAAATCAGTCTTCAAGACGTTACAGATATCTATCTCCCCTTGGCTCATCTGATTCAGATTTACAAGCGAACTAAGGAAGATTTAGCCTTTTCCAAAGGAATTTTCCTCCAACGTGAAAGTAAATCTCAACCTTTTATCATTGGAGTTTCTGGGAGTGTTGCCGTTGGAAAATCAACAACCAGCCGACTATTGCAAACCCTGCTTTCTAGAACTGTAACTGATGCTAGTGTTGAGTTGGTTACAACTGATGGTTTTCTCTATCCCAATCAAACCTTGATTAAGCAGGGGATTTTAAATCGTAAAGGATTTCCTGAAAGCTATGATATGGAAGCTCTTCTCAACTTCTTGGACCGCATCAAAAATGGACAAGATGTAGATATTCCTGTCTATTCTCATGAAGTCTACGACATCGTTCCTGAAGCAAAACAACGAGTAAAAGCTGCTGACTTTGTGATTGTCGAGGGGATTAACGTCTTTCAAAATCCACAAAACGAGCGTCTCTATATCACTGACTTCTTTGACTTTTCCATCTATGTAGATGCTGGAGTGGATGATATTGAGAGTTGGTATCTGGACCGTTTCTTGAAAATGCTGAGCCTAGCCCAAAATGACCCTAATAGCTACTATTATCGTTTTACACAAATGCCGATTGGGGAAGTGGAGTCCTTTGCCCATCAGGTCTGGACCAGTATCAATCTCACAAATCTACAAAATTATATTGAACCAACTAGAAATCGTGCGGAAGTGATTCTTCATAAAAGCAAGAACCATGAAATCGATGAAATTTACTTAAAAAAGTAATTTTCCCTTGTCAAAACGTAAGTTTTCAGATATAATGGTATAGTTAGTAAATATGGAGGTAAGAACATTGGCAAACATTAAATCAGCTATCAAACGCGCTGAATTGAACGTTAAACAAAACGAAAAGAACTCAGCTCAAAAATCAGCTATGCGTACTGCTATCAAAGCTTTCGAAGCAAACCCATCTGAAGAACTTTTCCGTGCTGCTAGCTCAGCTATCGATAAAGCAGAAACTAAAGGTTTGATTCACAAAAACAAAGCAAGCCGCGACAAAGCTCGTCTTTCAGCTAAACTTGTTAAATAAGAAACAGTCCATAGAGGCTGTTTTTTTGTCTCTAAATAGGAAAAGGTAGAAAATGAAAATCGCAATTATCGGATATTCTGGTGCTGGTAAGTCAACTCTAGCAGAAAAGTTATCTCACTACTACTCCATTCCAAAACTGCACATGGACACACTCCAATTTCAACCTGGTTGGCAAGACAGTGACCGCGAATGGATGTTGACCGAGATGAAAAACTTTCTCACAAAGAATGAATCTTGGGTCATCGATGGAAATTATTCTTGGTGCTATTACGAAGAAAGAATGCAGGAAGCTGATCAAATCATCTTTCTCAATTTTTCACCATGGACTTGTCTCTTTCGGGCTTTTAAACGTTATCTCAAATACCGGGGAAAAGTAAGAGAAAGTATGGCAGATGGTTGTCAAGAACAATTTAATTGGGAGTTTATCAGATGGATTCTTTGGGATGGGCGAACAAAAAATGCTAAGGATAGATACCAATACTTAAACAATACTTACCCAGAAAAGATGCATATTCTCCATTCTCAAGCAGAGATTGATTGTTTTTTGCGATCTTTAAAAAAGTAAACAATATAGTAGCATTTCATTAAAATCAGCATGTACTGATTGACTAAAAAAGGAAGTTTTTCATCCAGAAAGTCTTCCTTTTTTCCTTTTATTCAACAATTAAAAATAACTCGAGCAATTTATAAATCAACAATAAAATTCCCCTAGAAATGAAGAGAATCTTGTTCATAGTTTCTGAGTTCGTGATACAAAAAAACTGAAGGAAGTATAATCCTACTTCTTTCAGTTTTTTATTGTCTCAATTTAGAAAAAACTTCTCCAATCTTACCTTCGATAACTAAATCAGCTTGGCTGTCTTGAGGAGTGCTGGACTTGTTGATAACAACAAGATTTGACCCTGAAAAATAATTGACTAGACTAGCTGCAGGGTAAACAACTAAGGAAGTTCCACCAATGATCAACAAATCTGCTTGCTGAATGGCTCGAGCTGCGCGACTAAATACATCCATATCTAGCGCTTCCTCATAAAGGGTCACGTCAGGTTTGACCACCTTGCCACAATCTAAACAGTAGGGAACTGGATCTTCAAATTCCAAAAAGGCAGTCAAATCATAAAAGCGATGACAGCCCAAACAATAATTACGATCTGCACTACCATGCAGTTTCAAAACTTTCTGAGATCCTGCCATTTCATGGAGACTATCGATATTTTGCGTCACAATCGCCTTTAATTTACCTGTTTTTTCCAACGACGCTAGATAATCATGTGCTAAATTCGGCTTGGCATCAGGATAGACCAGATACTTTTTGTAGAAATCAAAAAAATCCTCTGGATAGCGCTCAAACATAGTGCGTGAAACCAGTTGCTCGGCAGTAAAATGGCGACCTAGTTTCAGACTATATATACCATCTGAACTACGAAAATCTGGAATATTAGACTCTGTAGAAACCCCTGCACCACCGAAAAAGACAATTCTCTGACTTTGATCAATAATACCTTGTAATTGTTCAATCTTATCCATTTTGTACTCCTAGGAATTTTCAAGTTAAAAAGTTTAAAGTCTTGACTTCTTGTCAACTTGGCTTCCAACTTTATTTGATTATGATTTAGATATTAAACTGACTAGTCTCGGTCCTTTGACACAATTAAGCTTCCTTCAATTTCCTTATTCTTACCTATTTCAGGATTGATTCATTGTTGATAGTTATCATTTTGAGAACAAGAGAAACCATTCTGAATATAGCCTACCTTTAGTCTGCAATCAAGGTTTCCAAACCAACCTTCATCATATCGGTGAAGGTATTTTGGCGTTCTTCTGCAGTAGTATCTTCATCTGGATTGACCAAGCTATCTGAGATTGTCATGATAGCTAGCGCATCAACATGATGTTGGGCAGCAAGATAGTAAAGCGCTGCTGCTTCCATTTCCACAGCTTTAACTCCCCATTTACCAAGCTCGATGTTCTTTTCAAAGTAGTTTGAATAAAAGACATCAGATGACAAGACATTTCCCACATGAGTAGTCATGCCAAGTTCTTTAGCGATATGATAAGCCTTATCTAGCAAGTCAAAGCTAGCGATTTGTGGAAAATCGTACTGTGGCCAGTCATTGCGGATGATGTTAGAATTTGTTGCAGCTGCCTGCGCCAAAACCAATTCACGAACGTGGACATCTTCATTCAAAGAGCCTGCAGTTCCCACACGAATCAATTTCTTCACACCGTAGTCAACAATCAACTCACGCGCATAAATCGAAATGGATGGCATTCCCATCCCAGTTCCCATAACAGATACACGGTGACCCTTGTAAGTACCAGTGTAACCAAACATGTTACGCACTTCGTTAAAACAAACAGCATCTTCAAGGAAATTCTCCGCAATAAACTTAGCACGAAGAGGATCCCCAGGAAGAAGAATTTTATCAGCAATTTCACCCTGCTGAGCAGCAATATGGATAGACATAATTTATGATACAAAGAGCGACAAGAAAACGACTGAAAATTAGGAATCTGACGAGAAATCCTAATTTCTCAGTCAGATTATCTATTTTCCGAGTTTTCCGCTCGTGTTCAAATCAAAACACGCGCTCTACCTTTCTTTTTAATTTTATTCTCTCACAGAGATCTACCTGAGTCCTATTCGAGCTCAGGTAGTTATCTTATAAACTAAATTATCTAACTATCATTGTACCATCAACTTACAAGACATCGTTATCAGAAATCTTAGAATTTAATGTTGTTCCCCAATGGGTAATTTTACGGTGGGGTTGAGTTAAAATTGGTCTGTTTTCATAGATTGTTTGCCATCTATTCCATAGTAGACCTGTCTTTTTCTCAATCTTAATTCGCAGATTTCTCATGTTTCCTTTGATTGGGAGGTTGAGGACAAATCCTGCAGTCTGGTTACGACCGTTTCCTTCCCAAGAACGACTACGAACAACTTGGTTTCCATCTTTATCTACTGTAACTTCTTCCCAAGTTATAGAGTAGCGAGCAATGTAAGCTCCGCTATGTTGAATTGTCAATGTTTTATCTTTGGCAGGAGTCTGACTGATTGGTTGAACTGGCTTAGAAATTTGTGTCGCCGTCTCACCATTCGTAGCGATAAAGCGGAAAACTTCTACTTCTGCAAGACTGAGGGCTTGATTGTTCTTACGTAGTTGCACACGAACACGGCGTCCCAATTTCCCATTTAATTGAACATCCAAGCTCGTTCCGTCAAGTTTAGAAACATACTGTCTAGCAACTTCTGTTCCTTTTTCATCATATAAAATCACATCAAAGTCTGACAGACGTTTAGAAAGCTCTCCATCCCCACGGTTATGAAGGCGAACAAGTCCTACCTGTTCTGTACGACCTAAATCAACTTCCCACCAAGGTTGATTTTCAAACTTAGTATGAGTGATAGATTGTTGACTATAACTACTATTGGTATTGCCATCCAAGGCACGACTAGCATCTCCACCAAAATCAGTAGAACTTTGCTTAGCTTGTTTTTTCCAAGCGATATTCTCAGCACGATATACTTGGACTTCTGCAAGACTGAGGGCATTATAGCCTTCTAGCTCAATCCGAACATAGCGCGCTTTTTTATGGTTAATCGCAATTTGTGCTGACACATCTTTAAGAGATGTTATGCGTTTTCTCTCAATTTCTTTACCAGAACTGTCTAAAAGAATGACATCAAAGTTTGCCAATCTATCCTGGGCAGTGTCTGTTCGGTTGTAAATATTGATTTGGCGAATGGTTTCTTCTTTAGCCAAATCTACTTGCCACCAAGGTTTAGATTGGAAGTTTGTATGAGTGACAGAATTGTGACCATAGTTACCATCGACTTTGCCATCCACAGCTCTTCTAGCATCTCCTCCGAAAGCTGTCGAACTTTGAGTAACCTGTTTTCCTAAGGCAATATTTTCCATTGGTTCAGCGCTTGGTTGACTAGAAGATTGAGGCAGAGCCTGTTTCTTAAAGAATCGCACTTTATCCAATTTCGGATCACGATAACCATGTTTGTCTAAGGTAGCTCGTTTACCAATATTAAAGTTAGGAATATCATTCATTCGACTTTCAAAATAGCCACGAGAACGGTGTTTAAAGCGTGAATTACCTGTAAATGTAACAATATCACGATCATTATGAATCAAGGGAGTCACAACATTAT
Organism: Streptococcus parapneumoniae; assembly: GCF_037076355.1. NCBI lineage: Bacteria > Bacillati > Bacillota > Bacilli > Lactobacillales > Streptococcaceae > Streptococcus > Streptococcus parapneumoniae. The sequence continues at coordinate 1,487,632 of NZ_AP026968.1, forward strand.
CATTATCAACCACATAATGCTTAATTTTTCCGCTAACAGCTAATTTACGGCTTTCCAAACCAACATCCCAGAAACCATTCTTAGCATTCCAAACAGTTCTGGAAGTAATCACTTTAGGAGCACTGAAAGTCGTCACTTTCCGTAATACATGGTTATAAAAATCAGGATATTTTTGGTAAGCTTCAACCGCTGCAATCTGAGCTAGGTAGCCTCCAAGAGAATGGCCTGTCATATACAACTTGGTAATACTTGTATCCTTGGCTAATTCCCCAACAACCTTGCGGATATCATCCGCTTGAGCTGGTTTATTTCCACCTAATAAAACCAAATCTGCACTTAAGTCCTTGGCGTCATTAACTCGCGTTCCACGAATAGCCAACATGTGCACCGTTCCATCTTTGAGATAAGGAAGGTCGCTCTTGGTCTCAAATAAGAAAGCATCCAAGCCACTATCTGTATGGTAGGCTTTTTTCATCTTCCAGAAAGGAGCCAATTCATTGTGCATGAGTTTGTATTCTTGACGGTCAAGATAGAGACTAGGGAAAGGATTCTTATGATCTAAAATTTTCTCAATATAATCATCGTCTCGATAGGCTAACTCCATAAAGAGAAGAGAATCACGATCTGTGACATACCATTCTTTCTTATTGTCGTCTTCCCCATCTGCCAAACCATCCCCATCACTGTCTGCTAGCAAGGGATGACTGTTATATCCTAGATAATCCTTACCATCTTTGTTGTAAACATAAAGTTCATCTTTGTTTTTGATGCCATCTTGGTCATCATCCCCTTCCAAATCAAGAACTTTTTCACCGTAGAGAGATTCATCAATCAAATCATTTTCTAAATGCAATTCCCCTTTAGAAATCTTCACCAAATCTTCTGCTGTTAAAGAACGAGTATTTGTTGGTTTTTCTGTCACAACTTCTTCTTTACTTTCTTCTACAGGAGCATGAATAGGCGAGTCTTGAGCTGGCTCTGTCATCTCTACTTTTGACTCTTCCCTTTTGTTTTCAAGAACTTCACTTGCTTCTGGAAGCGTTTGAGGAGCTAGTCTTGGCTCCTCTCTAAGAGGAGTTTCTAGTTTTGGAGCATCATTTTCTGGCTCTCTCAATTCCTCCTTAGAATCTAGCACTCTTGTTGCAACTTCAGATGTTACATCTTGCTTTAGTTCATTGGCTGAAATTCCAGCTGGAGCTAGAAATGCGAAGCCGACTGCAACAGATACAACTCCGATACTTAATTTTTTTATGCCAAAGCGCATAATTCGTTGACCAATTTTCATTATTTCTTATCTTTCTTTTCGTTTATTTGTAAGCAGACTCAAGCGAAATCTCCTTGTCCTCTATATAGGACAAGGCTAAGAAATTCAGAAAGTAATACTCTTCGAAAATCTCTTCAAACCACGTCAGCGTCGCCTTACCGTAGATATGGTCACTGACTTCGTCAGTCTTATCTACAACCTCAAAACTGTGTTTTGAGCAACCTGCGGCTAACTTCCTAGTTTGCTCTTTGATTTTCATTGAGTATAAATTCATTCTTATCTTTCCTTATCATCCTAGTCTGCTTGGTAGGAAGCTAATGCTAGTATCCTAGAATCTTGTCTTTCACAATGCTGGCTATCAGACTCTTTCAGGTACAAGAGTGGGAAGAAACCCATAGTCTACCTATGTTTCTTCTTTGTTCCGAATAGCCAGTCAATCATGAAAAGGTAGAGGCATTCCCCCTTTTAAATCTTTTTTCTTACAATTCTGCAAGAATCGCTTTCAGCAAGCCTTTAAAGTCACCTTTAACACGTTCGGTTACTTCCACAACTTCTTCGTGGTTGAGTTCTTCTTGGAAACCAGCCGCAAAGTTAGTAATACATGAAATTCCTAGAACTTTCAAACCTGAGTGGGCTGCTACAATAACTTCAGGAACCGTAGACATACCGACTGCATCAGCTCCCAGTGTCTTATAGGCACGAATTTCTGCTGGTGTTTCATAAGTTGGACCAGTAACACCGATATAGACACCTTCATCAAGCTTGATACTAAGTTTTTTAGCAACTTCATGGGCAGTAGCACGATATTCTGGAGTGTAGGCCTTAGACATATCTGGGAAACGAGGACCAAAATCATCCAAGTTTTCACCCATCAATGGGTTTTGCCCCGTCATATTGATATGGTCTGAGATAGCCATCAAAGTACCAGGGCCATATCCAATACCACCAGCAGCATTGGTTACAATAACACCTTCACATCCAAGAACTTTCATGACACGTACTGGGAAAGTCACGACTTCCAGAGGATTTCCTTCGTAGAAATGGAAACGCCCTTGAAGAGCCAAAACCTTGCGACCTGCAAGTTCACCATATACTAATTTACCAGCGTGACCTACTACTGTAGAGCGGCCCCAGTTTGGAATCTCAGCATAGTCTACTACAACAGGATTTTCGATTTCTTCTGCCAATTCTCCAAGACCTGACCCAAGGATTAGACCGAACTCAGGCGTTTGGATTCCCTTTTCTTTCAGGAAAGCAGCTGTTTCATTGATTTTGTTTAAAAATGTCATTGTGTATTTCCTTTATTATTTTTAAGCATTTGACCGATTTTGTCAAAGGTTTTTGCATTGCGAATGGTAATGCAGTGATAGAAAGGCATCTTGAGCAAGTACTTGTGATAGGCAGTCTTAGAGTAGGATTCTCCAGAAAATTTCCCCCAGAAAATACCAAGTTTCCCAAAATGAAGAACTTCATCTTCCAGTTTCAAACTATCTACTTTCTCAATGACCTGGTTCACATTCAAGCCCTCAGTGTAAAAGAGGACATCTTTTCGTGCCAAGTCTTCGTTCCACCAAGCTGGGAGATTTTCCACTTCTGCTTCATAGTCTTCTTGACTCAGTAGGGAAAAACTCTGAATAAATGGATAACGAGTCCCAAAGAAAGTCTCTAATTTTTCAACCAATCGAGCTTTTGGTTCTGTCGAAGTAAAGAAAATGTTACCACTGTTGATGTAGGTCTCAACCTTTTCAATTCCCAACTCTGTCAATTCTTGCCGAAGCTCAGCCATGACGACCTTATTCTTACCACCAACATTGATGCCTCTCACCAGCAAAGCATAGCGTATCATCTTATACCAATTTATCTAAGAAACTTTCCCCAATCATGGCAGTTTCCACACCAAAGTTATCGGCAACAGTCGCTGAAATATCTGCAAAATGTCCTACTGGAATGACACCATTTCCTTTAAAAGCAGGACTGTAAGCCAACAATGGGATATATTCGCGAGTGTGGTCTGTTCCTGCGTAAGTTGGGTCGTTCCCGTGGTCCGCAGTAATCAAGAGAAGGTCGTTCTCTCGCATGGCTGCGATAATTTCAGGTAAGCGTTCATCAAACTCATGCAAGCAATCACGGTAACCGTGAGCATTACGACGGTGGCCGTAAAGGGCATCAAAGTCAACCAAGTTTGTGAATGAGAATCCTTTTTCAAACTCAGCAAGGCCCATGGTCTTCAATAGTGTATCAATTCCATGGCTGTTTGACTTGTTGTGGCCCATGTCATGGTTGATACCAGCACCGTTAAAGATATCGTTGATTTTACCAACAGCATAAGTATCGATACCAGCTTCATTCAATTTATCCAAAACAGTCGGTGCAAATGGAGATACCGCCAAGTCACGACGGTTGGCTGTACGAGTGAAGTTACCTGGTTCACCAACATATGGACGAGCAATGATACGACCTAGAAGGGCAGGGCGCTCAAGTGTAATTGAACGAGCGTATTCACAGATACGGTACAATTCATCCAGAGGAATGATGTCTTCGTGAGCAGCAATTTGCAAAACAGGGTCAGCTGAAGTATAGATAATCAACTCTCCAGTTTCCATCTGACGTGGTCCAAAATCATCGATAACGGCTGTTCCTGAGTAAGGTTTGTTAGCTTCACGAATGACCTTACGTCCTGAAAATTCTTCGATTTTTGTCAAGATTTCTTCTGGGAATCCGTTCCAGAAAGTATCGAAGGGCTCCGTAATGTTGAGTCCCATGATTTCCCAGTGTCCAGTCATGGTATCCTTACCAAGGGATACTTCTTCCAATTTTGTTGCATATCCTGTTGGATTGCTTTCAGCTGGAACAGTCTTAAGAGGAGTTTCACGAGGAATATTTCCAAGACCGATTTTAGCCATGTTTGGGACATTCAAACCAACTGTTTTTGAAATGTGTCCCAGTGTGTCAGAAGCTCCATCTGGAACCCCTGCATTGACAAAGTTATTAGCATCTGGTGCAGCACCGATTCCCACAGAATCCAGTACCACCAAATGAATACGATTAAATTTAGACATCTTATGCCCCCTTCTATTTTCCTTTTTTTGAAGTTAAAATCTGAACCCCATCTCGTCCAGCAACGATGACCTTATCCACCATTTGGTTGAATAAACCGTGCTCTACGACACCAACGACATGATCCAATTCTTGCCCAAAAGCAATTGGATTTTCAATGACATCCAAGGCGAGGTCAATGATAAAATTCTGCATATCCGTCACAAAACGTTGACCATCTTTTTCACGGAAACTTGGTTTGTAGCCAGCTCGTTCAAAATGACGAAAGACCTGCTCTGCACCATACTGAACCACTTCTACTGGCAATTTAAAAGCACCTAGTTTTTCGACCAGCTTGCTTTCATCCACCACCCAAATGTATTCTTTTGATGGTGTTGCGACCACCTTTTCCATGAGAAGGGCACCACCACCGCCTTTGATTCCGTTAAACTGACTATCCACTTCATCCGCGCCATCAACCGTCACATCGACAAAGTCTACTTGGTCAATAGACTTGAGCGGGATGTTAAGGCCTTCAGCCTGTTTACTAGTCACACTAGAAGTCGTTACAGCTGTAATCTGCAATCCTTCTTCCTTGATACGACGACCGATTTCTTCGACAAAATAATAGGCAGTCGAGCCTGTTCCAAGTCCAACGACCATTCCATCGCTCACGAACTCAGCAGCCTTGATACCTGCCATTTTCTTCAGATTTTCCACCGATTTACCTCCATCATTCTCAGTTCTTATTTTACTATGAAACCGCTTTTTATTCAAGCAAAAAGATCAAATTTACATTTTTCATCAATCTTTCTTTGAAAATATGCATTTTCTTTTTATCAAACGAATAAAAATGAGTTTATCTTTTATGTATTTGCTTTGTTCATCTCTTTCCAGTTCCAAAAACAAGACCTTAACTTTGATACGTCTAGTTTAGCATTAAAGCAGGCGCATTTCAAGAATCATAAATTAAGAGAAGGAAGTAGATTTATCTGTCTATTTTAAACGAGTTTATCTTTGCTTACCCTCTCTTTTTGACAAATAATTTTCATTACTTTAGGAAGACAATTACTAATCTCCGTCGGCAAAACCACATACTGTTCTTGAGCTAATTCTTGGGCTATGGCTGAATGAAGATGAGTCGCTACGCTTACACGCTCGTATAGACTAGCTTGTTTAAACTGGCCTGCAAATCCTGCAATCATCCCAGCAAGCGTATCTCCCATTCCCCCAGTCGCCTGATAGGGACCGCCAACCTGTAACTGGTAATAATCAGATTGGCCAGCTTGCCAAATACGAGTAGCTGGACCTTTCTCAACCAAAATTGTTCCTTGAGGAAAGGAACTCAAAGCACTAGCCGTTGCATCTTCCTTTTGCTTTTCAATAGCAATACCAGACAGCTTTTCCCATTCTTTTTGGTGGGGAGTTAGGATAAGCTGGTTAGACGGAAACGACAAACTTGTCCTAGAAAGAATGGTCAGGGCACCACCATCTACAATCAAAATCTGATTTTGGCTTAAATTAACAAAGACTTGTTTTACTAGATTTTCTCCAAAAGCATCGTCTCGTAAACCAGGCCCCAGCAAGATAACTTCTGCCTTCTCCAATTGCTCTTTTAACAATTGCTGGTCTTGAAGAGAAAAGGCCATAGCCTCAGGTAAATGGCTGTGCAGAGCTGGAATATTTTCCCTGTCCGTTCCAACGGTCACCAATCCTGCACCGCTTTTTACAGCTGCTAAAGTAGCCATGATAATGGCACCACCATAAGGATAAGTCCCACCCAGCAACAGCAGACGGCCATAGTCTCCTTTATGACTGGTACGAGAACGTTCAATAATGACTTTTTCTAGTAAGGTTTGATCAATCACTTTCATCCTTTTTTCCTCTCACTTTTATTATACAACAAAAAGGAGGCGCAGACCTCCTTATTAAAAATTAAAAAATTTAAAATTTATATTTAGTTACTAATCCAACAAACTGGGATTTGTTCTTAAGCACATAATGTATTCTTCGATTTTTCTCTCCAGCTCATCTTTATTTTCTTCCAAGGCAGGATAAAACCCTGTAACTCCGTATCCAATCATTTTGTACAGAGCGATAAGGCGGTAACTATTTTCCGATTTTTTATTTACTATATCAGATTCATTTGCAATCTCTTCCATATTGCATAGTTTCTCAAAAGTTTGTCAGTTTGCAATTTTTTGATAAGACTTCCACATTTCCTCTTCTGTTTTATCGCTTCGGTTAGGCGTTGACCAAGCCTTTTTCATTTGTGATATCCGAATATTTTTATCATCCTTGCTGCTAAAACTTATCAGTGATAACAACACATTCTTCCCGAAAGCTATACAAAAAAATCATATTTAAAAACTAATTCATAGCCTAACCGCACCTCATATTTATAGTCGAATATTTTAATATAAAGAGGAGTATAACAACAAACTATTCTATTTAATGGAACAATTACCCCTTTAACTTCTAATTTTCAATTTTCATTATCTATACCCAAAAATAATAAAACATTTTTCAATATCATCATATTCATAAGGAATACTAAATTTATTAAGCATACACTCTATTTCTGTTTTTTTATCAGTAACACATATCTTTGGCTCAATTAAACGTCCTTGACCAAGAACTTTCTCAAATTTACTTCTAATTTTAAACCATTCAACAATTCTCATATTCATATAAAAAAATGTTCATCAGCATCAATCGTCCAATATATGCTAGGCTCTTCTTCATCAAAAAACGTCTTATATTGTATCGGGATGTCTCTCATGTTCTCCATGATGGAATCTATCAGTTCTTTCCATTTTGTATTGTTCATAAAAGAGGTTAGATTTCTTTCTTCAAGAACCTGTTTAATTTTTTCTTTTTCAGTTTTTTTGTTGTTATATTTCCCATTTTCAATTTCGTCTATAATGTGTTGCATTACAGATAACGCTCTATCATCTATTCTTTGATAAACATAAGATGGCGATATACATTGTTTATCTCTTTGTACATAATACCACCCGTAATGCACCCAACCAGTAACTATAAAATGGAAATCTCCCTCCCAACTTATATCGAAATAAATTCTATCTTCATCATTAGAACTACTTATTTTGATAACTCCACTTCTCGGATTTAGTTTTTCACATAAAATATTATGTATTGATTGCATCTATCACTATTTCTCCTTACACCTTCAAATTTACCAGTCTGTTTCTAATACAAACATTTTATTCTTCAAACTTTTCCTCAACATTAAAAATCACTTCACAATCGCAACCAGCACCATTTTCTCGCAAAAATTCTATAACCTTTTCAATATCCGCATTTTTATCTTTCAAAAACTCATTTGTTAAAGAAAAATCGTGATTACACTCTACCGTTTCTGATTTATCATTTAGATAATCAAATAATTCATAAAATAATTTCTTTTCCATCGGTAAGTTCTCTTCAAATTCTTCCATTTGTTTGACTTGATATTCTTGTAACAATTTTCTCTTCTCTAACTTGTTCATGAGCTTTTCTCCTTTATTAAATTGTTTTTTCAAATCGTTTATTTTTTTACCTTATACACCATATCTCCGCTATTCCAAATATACATAATTGCCGTCACTGGTCGTTTCCCATCTTCCCGAAGCCATCCTGTATATGTAGTTGTATTGCCATAATATCCTTCAATAATGATTTCAAATTCTGAATCTGTATATTCATCCATAAATTGTTGTAAACCAATAGACTTTCCATTGAAATGTCCTTCACTCAAGATTTTGTTAAATATCAATACATCACACAGGTCGATATCACATTTTTTAAAACATATTTCACCTGGGTATGATTTTCTTTCACCTTCCACAAATTCATATATTTTATTAACTTTTAACGTCAAAGTTTCGTTGTGATATTTGATTTCTTTCACCCTGCTATCATGAAGGCTGAAAAGAATGTTGCTACTTCTATCGTGTATAAACTTCATACTGTTCCTCATAATTTCACCTTAAAATCTAGTTATTTAGCTACTTTTTTACATAAAAGGTCGCTCTTCCTTTGCCATGTCTTTCAATGTACGATTCCTCAGTTAATTGCTTAAGCATATTTTCAATTGTAGCCTTTCCTACACTTGGAACTAATTCCATCATATCGCTTTTAGTAAATTTACCTAATTTCCTATCAATTGCATTTCTAACAAGTTCAATTGTAGGCACTTTTTCGTCTACATAATCAACCCTTTCTTCAAAATCAATATAAGCAGCTAATATCGTTCTAAGAATATATTTTATAAACGGCACAGAATCTTCTTTGTTTTCATGCCAACCTATCCCACTTTTTTCTAAAGCTATATAATAACTGTCTTTATTTTTTTCTATTTTACTTTCTAAACTGATATATTTCCCAATTACATATCCTTGTCTGTATAGCAAGAGGGTTGTTAATAAACGACTCATCCTTCCATTCCCATCATTGAAAGGATGAATACAAAGAAAATCATGAATAAAAATTGGAATTAAAAGTAACGAATCCACATCTTTTTTGTCAAAAGCTATATTCAATTCATTACAAATTTGCTCAATTGCGCCTGGTGTTTCATATGGAGATAGTGGCTTAAACCTTTCGACAGCATTACCCTCTTTATCTTTTTCCACAATAGAATTCTGCGTATTTTTATATCGACCACCAATTCCTTTTTCACTATACTTAAATAGTTCTCTATGAAGTTGCAAAATATAGTTACTGCTGATTGGAATATATTCATAATTTTCATGAATTGTATTTAGTACATCTCTATATCCAAGAATTTCTTCTTCATCCCTATTTCTAGGAGTTGTTTTTTGATTCATTAACTCTTTTATTCTGACTGCTGTAGTAACAATTCCCTCTATTTTATTAGAATCCGCTACACTTTGAATTTTAGCAATCTCTACTAATTTATCTAAAACAGCAGGCTTGCGTGTCAAAAAAACTTCTTGTTTTCCTTTGTGCTCATGAATTTGTGAAAGAAGATTTATAATTTCACTATCCCACTTACTACTTGCTAGATTTTCATAACTAAAAAATCTCATTCGCCTACCCCCTTTTCGTTTCGCCTAATTATATCCTATTTTTAGGCGATTATTTATACTTACCCAAGTTGTAAAAAAATGAGACAAAAAACATCGTTATTTTCTGTTAAGATTGTTTCATCACCCCTATTTGACAAAGAGCCATTTTACCATAGAAGGCTTGATTTAAATTTACAGACTTTTTATCATACGCTCTATTTTATTTTCTTATAAATCTAAAAAATATACAGTCTCTGGTTTTATTACACCTTTTTCAGTATAAATCATCCAATCACTTACATAATTTATAGAATATGTCCCCACATCACCTTCATGTAAATCTGGAATATGATATGGTTCTTGAGTCAATACTGCCTTGAAACTATCTCCTTCCATAGAAATAGCTTCAAACCAAATATGTTCAAGATTTGTACTATCCAAATTACCTTCTTCATCTATTGTTTCAAGTCCTAATTTAATAATAATAGTAATATCTTCATTACCTTCTTGTTTTTTCTTAAGCATTCTTTCAACATAAGAAAATCTTTCTCTAGCTAAATCACTCATTCTAGCAGTTTCTTCAGTACTTAAGAACATTAATGGGTTATTATCAAACTTTTCTGTAAATTTTGAAGGTAAACTTACAATGTTGTTATTATAATCTTCTTCACTTTCATATAGGAAAATTATATTTGTTTTAGAATTATGGGATTTTTTTCTGTCTTCAACCCCTCCAATATTAACATTAGGATAATATTTCAAAGCATCAATCCATTTTTTAGATGTAGCGACTATTGGCTCTCCATCATCAAACATTCCTAAATGTATCTCTTCTTCATCTTCATTAGAATAATTTCCATCTATCATTATAGAAGCGTAATTAGAAAGTAAGCTATGATATGATTGGTAATCTTTCTTATTTGAATCCAATATCTCTATTTCGTGAAGATTACATCTACATAATCCATGAGTATGTAACCAAACTTCATTCTCATCACAAACAGCTTGAACAGTATATAGGCTTGATGGAGAAGGAAGTACATTTGATTTCGCTGCTAATTCAACCCATTTTTTATTTAACATTCTTTCAGCACTTTCATCACAAAGAGCAACCATTTCAGGAACCATAGCATATACAAGCTTAAGCTGTAAATGGTAACATTTTTTAGCATCTCCTTCAAATTTCATATAAACAATTAAGGCATTCTTTGAATTTAAAATATGTTCTTTTTCTTCTTCTGTAAAATATTGTAATTCCCATTGATACATTTCTTCTGCATAAAAATCTCCAAGATAGAATCTTACATCAAAATCAGTTCCTTTATATGATAGAACAATCTGTCCAGGGAAATCTTCACTTGGAAGACTTTTTTCTTTAATTTCAATACCATCTATAGCTTTAATATTTTCAAAAATATCTTCTGTAAGTGAGTAATTATTAGGTACTAAAGCTAACATATGTGAAAATTCTTCCCAATAAGCAAGAGGTGCTTCTTTAATCTTAGAATACTCTTCATTTTTTTCCTTTGAACTATTAAATAATCCGTTAATAACTTTTTTATAAAAACTCATATTTTTCTCCTTTTAAAACATAAAATATCACTGGCATCATATCACAATAATTAGGTAGTTTTAATTGTTTTTTACACTGAATCATTTACGCCTGATTTGTAAAATAAAGTGAGACAACATAACATCGTTATTTTCTATTAAAATTTTTTCATCAACCTTATTTAACAAAGAGCTTGTTGAAATCTATATTTTTAAGGACGTTTTCATCTCGCTTCTTCTCTTTAAAGTGCTATTTCACGCTACTTCACAATATGGCATGCCCAGCCATCATATTCCCCGTCAAACTCTTCTGCTAGATCCATAAGATACCAGACAGTTTCATCAATATCTTCAAAAGCATCTTCCCTGCCTATGACAAGTTCATATGGATGTTCCTTATCTATAGCTTCATTGTTGCTCAGATTTTCTGATGAAAGTTTTGTAAAACCGTCTTCCATTACTTTGGTTAAAAATGCTTCCCCATTTTCTTCTGTTGTAAAGAACAGGCAATGTTCGAGTACTCTCGGCACCATACTATCACCATTACTTTTAATATTCTCGATGAGCCTCATATTCATAATGCTTTGGCATTCATATCTGTCAGGATACAGTCCATTAAAATACATTTCCCAGTCCTGATCTTCAAACGCTGCAAATGTATAGGCATAATCAGGGAATTTTTCAGCCATCATCTCAGAAATTTCATCGTAGTACCCCAACTCATTCTTAGCATAGGCAAAAATATGTACCCGTTCATCACATTTCGCAACGCCTGCTAACATGTCTCCATGTTGTTCAATAATCTCTACTACAGCGTCTTCTATAGAATATACATACTCCCCTTCTTCTCTTGTAGGAAAACCGTTGTCATCAGCATTCTTATATAATATTTGTAATTGAAGCCTTTTAGGGTAGTTTGCAGTAAATTCAAAATTCATAAGAGCTAAATTGGTTCGAACCACAGCCGGTAAGTCGTAAGCAAATGCATTGCATAAATAGATACACCAGTCTTCGTCAATTTCGGCAGTTTCTTGATAGATTACTTTCTCAGTAGCCACATTGGCTCTTAAAGCTCTTTTTTCTATTTCTTCTTTACACTCTTTTACTACTTCCAACGCATTCTCTTCCTCAGGATCTAACTCCGCCCAACGCAAGGCATAAGGAATCGCTTTTTCTTCCTCATGAGTCAAATATTGATAAGCATACGCCATACGCATGTTCCATTCAGCCTTATCTTTCCCCTCTTCTCTAACCGAATTCAAAATATCTATAGATTTTAATAAAAATTTATCGCCAATAAAACTAGGTGTTCCTTTATCATCATTGCCGACAATCGCGAAGTTTTGATAGGTACGAGCAATCTGATACCATACTTTGTAATCCCGTTCTTCCATAGGGATGTTTTCCAACGCTGTGATACATTCTGTATATTTATCTTCATCTATAAGCTTTTCTATATACGCAAAAAATTCTTCGCGATTTTCTGAATTCCATTTCATGTTAAGTTACCTCCACTTTTATCGTTTATCTAACATTAAAAAAACAACACCACAAATCGTAAGCAACAATCCACATATTCCTATAAAGACTCTATATCCTTTATCACCCCACACTTCAAAAATAAATGCGTGTCTTGCTTTATCTCCGACTGTAGCTTGATATACCCATTTCCAATCTCTTATAGCACCGATTAAAAATATTAATCCGCCTGCTATCAGCACATACTGATAATATGCTTTTAACCATTCAAATACTTCATCCATATCGTTTGCCTATTTCCTCCATCAAGCATTTCTCTAATGATTTCTCTTTTTCACATGCTAAAGATTCTTCACTTAAGCACCTCTCAATTTTTTAGAATATTTTTTTCTTTTTTAGCGCCGATTGTAAAAGCTCTCGTATTCTCCTTCAAATACAAACTTTTCAGGATGAGATTTGATGTAGTTTAGTTCGTTTTCTTCACCTTCATAATCGTAAATGAAATCATCGGCTTCACCTAAAATCTTAAAAAATTCCTCTCCGTATTTTTCTTCCAATATTTCTAGCATATGGTATCTTTCTTCTTTACCAAAAGATATTGTCCCACCACAATAGTCTACAACTTTTTGAAAATTACCTGCATATTCGTTCATTCCAAAATGTTTGAAACCTTTTATCGCATCTTCCCAAACTATCCCTGTAGGATTATATAAAAACTGGTAATGACCTCCATTACTTACTTCTGCAAAATACCAAGTAATGGCTAATAAATATCTTTGCTCTAAAGTGAAAGTCTGCGCTGATTGAATATACTCATCATATCCATCATAAATACTAATTGCTTCCCACATTGGATCAACAATATCAAAATAAGAGTTTTCATCTAAACTTTTAATATTTTCTATGGTAATCTTTGCGTATGTTAATTTCTTTTGTGTTTCACCCATTTCATTTGTCTCCTCTATATTTGAATACATTTCAACTTGTCTTCATTACTTAATTTTCTAAATTCTTCTTTCGTTGGTTTCATATTTTATCTCTCGTAATTAATAAACTTATGCAAGTTCTAACTCACAGATAACTCTTTTGTTATCCAGTTCGTCTATAGCAGTAATTTTTATATAATCAAATCCATTTCTCTTCACTTCTTCAAAAGAAATTTTTTCTCCATTAATAGTTTCTGTAAAGTCATCTTCATCAAATTCAAAATATTCTTTCTCTTCATCAAAATCAATGCTATAGGTAAAATCTATTTCAATTTTAGAGTTTGGAATTTCTAATTTAGAAAGTGGACGTTTTTTGATATCTTCTAAATTTATCTCATCACAGAACATAGGGTTGTATCCATATCTAGCTTCATCATAGAGTAGAATTTCTTTTCCTGTATGTATATATTTTGCTACTATCATGCAAGGATCGCTAATCTCATTTTTTTCATCATACATACCACAAATCATATATTCTTCAAAAAGTGAACCATAAAAATAAATTTCATACAGTTCGTTGGTATCTCCACTTTCTAATTTGTTGCAAATACTAATACTTGTAAATGTATCATCTATATTTATTATATTGTAATTTTCTTCTTTAATATAAGTTGGTACTCTCATTTTGTTTTCTCCCTTAATTATTATATCGTTATTAAATACGTCATCATTTCTACAAAATGTTTCAGATACCCAAAGCCTCATATGTTTCCTGAACTAACCTAATGACTAAATCGTATATCTATTATAACTAATTGTCAAGCGATATTCGCTATTGTATTCTTACTATAAATTATGCATTCGTTATAATTATAGCATGCTTTTTTGTTATTCTACTTCATTATAGGTACGCTACTACTAGCTTTTTCTTAACTGTATTTAAGTATCATAGTAACCACTATCCCATAACGGTTAATTCACTCATTGTACATTATTGCAATACATTGAAAATTATAACATTTTAGAGTTTGTTAGTGTAAAATGTTTGTGGGAAAATAAATAAGAAAAAACAGCAAACCTTTGTGATTTACTGTTTCTAAAATTGTTCTATTCAATTGGACAAACTGGAATTGTTGAACTTCATCTTATACGCATTAGCTTTCCCACGCAATGTTGCTATATTCAAAATCAGAGTGAAACTCAACACATAATATCTGGTCGTAGCCTAATGTAAAATCCACCACAAATGTTTGTTCATCTTCAAAGCCATGGCTTGCCATGCCTTCGAATTGCAAAAGATTTACCTTGTCTGCAAGAATAAGAGTTTTCGTCTTGTATGCTTCAAATACCTCTGGCACTTCTTCTTCAAAAAACGCAAAATATTCTTCTACATCACTGTCTGCGCTATTTTCGATGAAAAGTTTTCGGCAATATGTATTCCAGTAAACAGCCTTGTCAAAAAATTCCCCTGCTTTTTTCAGAGCAGTATCATTCGTGATTGTGTCTTTGCTAATAAACAAAGACACTTCATTATCAAAGCCCTTTGGCACAGTTTCATAAAGTCCAAAATCTTCATCTTCTGGGATTGTTAAATTTGAAAACAATTCACTTTGCAGTTCTTTCATGACAATCACCTTTCTACTTGCAATTTAAGTAAATTTACCTGTCTATTTCTAATACAAACATTTTATTCTTCAAACTTTTCCTCAACATTAAAAATCACTTCACAATCACAACCAGCACCATTTTCTCGCAAAAATTCTATAACCTTTTCAATATCCGCATTTTTATCTTTCAAAAACTCATTTGTTAAAGAAAAATCGTGATTACACTCTACCGTTTCTGATTTATCATTTAGATAATCAAATAATTCATAAAATAATTTCTTTTCCATCGGTAAGTTCTCTTCAAATTCTTCCATTTATTTGACTTGATATTCTTGTAACAATTTTCTCTTCTCAAATTTGTTCATGAGCTTTTCTCCTTTATTAAATTGTTTTTTTAATCGTTTATTTTTTTACCTTATACACCATATCTCCGCTGTTCCAAATATACATAATTGCCGTCACTGGTCGTTTCCCATCTTCCCGCAGCCATCCTGTATATGTAGTTGTGTTACCATAATAGCCTTCAATAATGATTTCAAATTCTGAGTTTGTATATTCATCTATAAATTGTTGTAAACCAATAGACTTTCCATTAAACCGTCCTTCACCCACGATTTTGTTAAATATCAATACATCGCACAGGTCGATATCACATTTTTTAAAACATATTTCACCAGGGTATGATCTTTTTTCACCTTCCACAAATTCATATATTTTATTAGACTTCCTACAAAACTAAAATCCTAGTTCACGGTTGATAATAGCAGCAACTAAATTCATTCGTAATTCGAAGCGTTTACGATAATTTCGATAGGTTGTTGAGAACATTTTAAACGTTTTTACTTTGGCAAAAATATTCTCAACCTTGATTCTTTCTTTAGATAGCGCATGGTTATAGGCTTTATCTTCAAGAGTTAGGGGCTTAAGTTTGCTTGATTTCCTCGGAGTTTGCGCTTGTGAATACCTCTTCATGAGTCCTTGATAATCACTGTCAGCCAAGATTTTACCAGCTTGTCCGATATTTCTACGACTCATTTTGAACAACTTCATATCGTGGCAATAGTTCACCGCAATATCCAAAGAAACAATTCTCCCTTGGCTTGTGACAATCGCCTGAACCTTCATAGCATGGCATTTCTTTTTACCAGAATAATTCTCTAATTGTTTTTTTAGGACAATTGATTTTTACCTCTGTTGCATCCACAATCACCGTATCCTCAGCACTAAGGTGAGTTTTTGAAATCGTAAAACCACTTTAAAGAAGAGTCACTTCAATCCATTGACTCCGACAGATTAAGTTGCTTTCGTGAATGCAAAAATCAGCCGCAATTTGTTCATAAGTGCGGTATTCTCGCGTGTATTGAAGAGTGGCCATAAGAAGGTCTTCTAGGCTTAATTTAGGTTTTCGTCCACCTTTTTCGTGTTTAAGTTGATAAGCTGTTTTTAACACAGCTAACATCTATTCAAAAGTAGTACGCTGAACACCAACAAGGCGCTTAAACCGAACATCAGTTAATTGTTTACTTGCTTCATAATTCTATTGTATCATATTTTTGTTTCGCAGGAAGTCTAGTGGATGAACGCCTTTTTAGAAGAACTTTCACAAGTTTATCCAGATGATTATCTTTTACTTGTCATGGACAATGCTATATGGCATAAATCAAGTACCTTAAAGATTCCGAGTAATATTGGCTTTGCATTTATTCCTCCACACACCAGAGATGAACCCCATTGAACAAGTGTGGAAAGAGATTCGTAAACGTGGATTTAAGAATAAAGCCTTTCGAACTTTGGAAGATGTCATGAATCAACTTCAAGATGTCATACAAGGAATGGAGAAGGAAATGATAAAGTCCATCGTTAATCGGCGATGGACTAGAATGCTGTTTGAAAACAGATGAGTATAAGTTAGAACAAGGAAAACATTACAATGTAGCCATCATTCACCTTGCAAAAAAACTTATCAGAATGCTGTTTTATCTTCTCAAAAACGAGCTACCCTTTGACGAACAAAAAGTGATGTAACTTCTGAATTTGACACAGGAACACCTTTGAAAAAATGGATTTTTTCAAGGGATTTTTGACGTGCTCTAAAATCAGCAAATTTGAAACAAGAAATATTTTAGATAAAACTATTGACTTTTCTTATAGTTTGTCTTTTTTAATCTTATATCTAAAATTTAATATTCATTTCTGCCATTTCAGATATAGCTATAGAAAATACACTCTCTTCAGCGATTTTTCTCTTATTTTCTATCCAATGTTCGAAGTGCTGCTTGATAGGTTTGCTCCATCAGCATAGTAATGGTCATAGGACCGACACCTCCAGGAACTGGCGTAATATGGCTAGCAAGTGGGGCAACTGCCTCATAATCAACATCCCCACAGAGCTTACCATTTTCATCTCGGTTCATCCCAACGTCAATGACAACCGCACCTGATTTGACAAAGTCAGCAGTCACAAACTTAGCACGACCGATTGCGACCACAAGAATATCTGCTTTAGCAGCCACCTTGGCAAGATTGTGAGTCCGTGAGTGAGTCAAGGTAACTGTAGCATTCTTTGCCAAAAGAAGCTGGGCCATGGGTTTTCCAACAATGTTTGAACGACCGATGACCACCGCATTTTTACCTTCTAAATCAATTCCATATTCATGAAACATTTCCATAATTCCTGCAGGTGTTGATGGAATCATGACTGGATGACCAGACCAAAGGCGTCCCATATTTAGAGGATGGAAACCATCCACATCCTTTTCTGGGTCAATAGCCAATAAAACCGCCTCTTCATCGATATGTTTTGGTAATGGTAACTGAACCAAAATCCCATGCCAAGCTGGATCTTGATTGTATTTGGCAATCAAGTCTAATAATTCCGCTTGGGTAATGGTATCTGGAACTCGCACTACTTCGCTACGGAATCCAGCCGCAAGGGCTGACCTCTCCTTGTTACGAACGTAGACTTGGCTGGCAGGGTTGTCCCCAACCAAAATCACTACCAAACCAGGCACTATACCTGTTTCTTCCTTTAATTTTGCAGTCTTTTCAGCCAACTGCCCCTGCAATTTGGCCGCTAAAGCTTTCCCATCAATAATCTGTGTCATATCATTTCTCTTTTCTTTCAAATATCTTCCATTATACCAAAAACTGCTAGCACCCTCTAACACTTCTTTCCTAGGCAATCCTATAGTTTCAAACTATAAGAAAAAGCTCGGGTCGAGCTTTTCACTAATCTTGTCTTGAAATTTTAAAATAGATTATAAAACCTTACTCAAGAAGTCTTTAGTCCGTTGTTCTTGGGTTTGTTCAAAAATCTGTTCAGGTGTTCCATCTTCAACAACTACACCGTCTGCCATAAAGATAACACGATCTGCCACCTCACGGGCAAATCCCATCTCATGTGTTACGATAACCATGGTCATTCCTGATTTGGCTAGATCTTGCATAACAGCCAATACCTCACCTACCATTTCAGGATCCAAGGCTGAAGTCGGCTCGTCAAAGAGCAAAACATCTGGTTCCATAGCCAACCCACGCGCGATGGCAATCCGTTGTTGCTGCCCACCTGACAAACTCTGTGGATAATCATCTGCCTTATCTGGCAAACCAACTTTTTCCAAAAGCTCTTGGGCTCTCTTCTCAGCCACTGCCTTGCTCTCACCTTTGGTCTTGATAGGTGACAAGGTGATATTTTCCATCACAGTCATATTAGGAAAGAGATTGAATTGTTGGAAAACCATCCCCATCTTCTCACGCATGGCAAACAGGTCATTCTTCCTGTCCGTAATATCGACTCCCTCAAAGATAACCTTCCCATTTGTTGCCTCTTCCAACAAATTCATAGAGCGAAGCAAGGTAGATTTCCCGCTCCCTGAAGGACCGATGATAACGACAACTTCTCCTCTTTTAATCTCGAGGTTGATGCCCTTCAATACTTCATTCTTTCCAAATGATTTATGTAAATTTTCAATTTTTATCAAGGTTTCTGTCATTATTTCTTATCTCCTTGTCCCATACGTTTTTCAAAAGCTTTCAAGGCTACGGTCAAAATAGAGGTCATAATCAAGTAATAAAAGGCTGCAAATAAAAGTGGTGTTAAAGGTAGATAGGTTGTTGTAGAAACTGTTGTAGCTCCGTTCCACAACTCCATGACACCGATAGCTGATAAGAGGGAACTATCCTTGATAATAGTGATAAATTCGTTCCCCAATGCTGGCAAAATATTTTTGATAGCTTGTGGCAAAATCACATAGCGCATCGCATTTTTAGGACGAATCCCTAGCGAATAAGCCGCCTCTAGCTGACCTTTTGGAACTGCATTGATTCCGGCACGGACAGTCTCAGAAACATAAGCACCACTGTTCATAGAAATAATCAAAATCCCTGGAATCAGACGAGACAAATCAACACCCAAAATCCCAACCTGAATAGTCGGGGCATTGATATGCATAAGAGCAAAGGCAATCATAATCTGAACCATCATAGGTGTCCCACGGAAAATCCAAACGTACAAGTTGGCCAGCCAAACAAGCGGTTTAAACTTTGAACGTTGCCCAAAAGCCAAGACAACACCCAAAATAGTTCCCAAAAAGACAACACAGATAGAAATAAGAACCGTCACAACAGCCCCATAGTTAAAATAAGGTAAATACTTAGGTAAAAAAGAAAAATTCATAGTCACACTGCTTTCTAAAATAGAGTACTGTATGATTATAACATGTATTGAATTAAAATTCAAATCTTTTATCCAATTTATTTAAAAATCTTTAAACTAGCAGAATTAGCGAGAAATCTTAGTTTTTTCTAGTCAAGTTGGCCTCCTTTATGGTAAAATAGTAACGATAAGAAATGAAGGAGAATCAAAATGGAATCACATTTGGTTAGAATCATCAACCGCCTTGAAGCAATGGCAAACGATGGCGGAAATTTAAAACGTAATTTTGAACGCGAAGGAGTTGTTGTTGCAGAAGTTGCGTACAGCCACGACGAAGAAAACGGCTCAATCTTTACCCTTCGTGACGTAGAAGCTCGCGAAACGTATACGTTTGATAGCATTGACTTGATTGCAATGGAGATTTACGAACTCCTTTACTAATACAAAACAAGCTGGGATTGTCCCTGCATGTCTAACCAAAATCCTTTTTGTCTCACAAATAGGATTTTTTTATAGTCCAAATTCACAAAGATCTTCATTGTAATAACTTCTCAAAGCTACAATCTTTTTACTTGCTTTACACCCCAATCCTGTTATAATGAAAGTATAGAAATTTGACTATTTTTGACCTTTAAACAGGTCAAGCTAAAGAAATGAGGTAGATGTATGCTTTGTCAAAACTGTAAAATCAACGACTCAACAATTCATCTTTACACCAATCTCAATGGAAAACAAAAACAAATTGACCTCTGTCAAAACTGCTACAAGATTATCAAGACTGATCCTAATAACAGTCTCTTTAAAGGCATGACGGATCTGAACAATCGTGACTTCGATCCCTTTGGTGATTTTTTCAATGACCTAAACAATTTCAGACCTTCTAGCAATACTCCTCCTATTCCCCCAACCCAATCAGGTGGAGGTTACGGTGGAAACGGCGGTTATGGTTCCCAAAATCATGGATCCGCTCAAACTCCACCACCAAGCCAAGAAAAAGGGCTGCTGGAAGAATTTGGTATCAACGTAACTGAGATTGCCCGTCGTGGAGACATTGACCCCGTTATCGGGCGCGACGATGAGATTATCCGTGTCATCGAGATTCTCAATCGTAGAACCAAGAATAATCCTGTCCTTATCGGTGAACCTGGTGTCGGAAAAACTGCTGTTGTCGAAGGCCTAGCTCAGAAAATCGTTGATGGCGATGTTCCACATAAACTCCAAGGTAAACAAGTCATCCGTCTGGATGTGGTTAGCTTAGTTCAAGGAACGGGTATTCGTGGACAATTTGAAGAACGCATGCAAAAACTCATGGAAGAAATTCGCAAACGTGAGGATATTATCCTCTTTATCGATGAAATCCATGAAATTGTTGGTGCAGGTTCTGCGAGTGATGGTAATATGGACGCAGGAAATATCCTCAAGCCAGCCCTTGCTCGTGGAGAACTGCAACTGGTCGGTGCTACTACCCTCAATGAATACCGTATCATTGAAAAGGATGCTGCCTTAGAGCGTCGTATGCAGCCTGTTAAAGTCGATGAACCAACAGTGGACGAAACAATCACTATTCTCAAAGGGATTCAAAAGAAATACGAAGACTACCACCACGTTCAATATACCGATGCTGCAATTGAAGCAGCTGCAACTCTTTCCAATCGCTACATTCAAGATCGCTTCTTACCTGACAAGGCCATTGACCTCCTAGATGAAGCTGGTTCTAAGATGAACTTGACCTTGAATTTTGTCGATCCTAAAGTGATTGATCAACGCTTGATTGAGGCTGAAAATCTCAAGTCTCAAGCTACACGAGAGGAAGATTTTGAGAAAGCGGCTTATTTCCGCGACCAGATTGCCAAGTATAAAGAAATGCAAAAGAAAAAGGTCACAGACCAAGATACTCCTATCATCAGCGAGAAAACTATTGAGCACATTATTGAGCAGAAAACCAATATCCCTGTTGGTGATTTGAAAGAGAAAGAACAATCTCAACTCATCCATCTAGCCGAAGATCTCAAGTCTCATGTTATTGGACAAGATGATGCTGTCGATAAGATTGCCAAGGCTATTCGCCGTAATCGTGTCGGTCTCGGTACACCTAACCGCCCAATCGGAAGCTTCCTCTTCGTCGGACCAACTGGTGTCGGTAAGACAGAACTTTCCAAACAACTAGCTATCGAACTCTTTGGTTCTGCTGACAGTATGATTCGCTTTGATATGAGTGAATACATGGAAAAACATAGTGTGGCTAAGTTGGTCGGCGCTCCTCCAGGTTATGTTGGCTATGATGAGGCTGGACAATTAACTGAAAAAGTTCGCCGCAATCCATATTCTCTTATTCTCTTGGATGAAGTAGAAAAAGCCCATCCAGATGTCATGCACATGTTCCTCCAGGTCTTGGACGATGGTCGTTTGACAGATGGGCAAGGACGTACCGTCAGCTTCAAGGATGCCATTATTATCATGACTTCAAATGCAGGGACAGGTAAGGCTGAAGCCAGCGTTGGTTTTGGGGCTGCTCGCGAAGGACGTACCAACTCTGTTCTCGGTGAACTCGGTAACTTCTTTAGCCCAGAGTTTATGAACCGTTTTGATGGTATTATCGAATTTAAGTCTCTCAGCAAAGATAACCTCCTTCAGATTGTCGAGCTTATGCTAGCAGACGTTAACAAGCGCCTTTCTAGCAACAACATTCATTTGGATGTAACTGACAAGGTCAAGGAAAAATTGGTTGACCTCGGTTATGATCCAAAAATGGGGGCGCGCCCACTTCGTCGTACTATTCAAGACTATATTGAGGACGCAATCACTGACTACTACCTTGAAAATCCAAGCGAAAAAGACCTCAAGGCAGTTATGACCAGCAAGGGTAAGATTCAAATTAAGTCTGCCAAAAAAGCTGAAGTTAAAACTTCTGAAAAAGAAGTATAAATCCTATAGAAAAGGAGTAGAAAATGAAAATTTTCTGCTTCTTTTTACTAAAATAACTGTAATTTCTTGACAGCTTGGCCTTTGTCCATTATGATAATAATAACGATACTAGATAATGAGGAAAATGCAATGGCAAACCCAACTTTCGGAGAAAAAAAAGCGAATACAGACTATGTTTCACGTTACGGTGTATATGCAGTTATTCCTGACGCTGAACAAAAACAAATAGTTTTAGTTCAAGCTCCTAATGGTGCTTGGTTCTTACCAGGTGGCGAAATTGAAGCAGGGGAAAATCATCAGGAAGCCCTAAAACGTGAATTGATTGAAGAACTTGGATTCACTGCTGAAATTGGTACCTATTATGGACAAGCTGACGAATATTTCTACTCTCGTCACCGTGATACCTACTACTACAATCCTGCCTACCTCTATGAAGCGACTTCTTTCAAGGAAGTTCAAAAGCCACTAGAAGACTTTAATCATATTGCCTGGTTCCCTATTGACGAGGCTATTGAGAACCTCAAACGTGGTAGCCATAAATGGGCCATCCAATCTTGGAAAAAACAGCATAAGATTGACTAATACTCTTCGAAAATCTCTTCAAACCACGTCAGCGTCGCCTTACCGTAGGTATATGATACTGACTCTGTCAGTTCTATCCACAACCTCAAAACACTGTTTTGAGCAACCTGCGGCTAGCTTCCTAGTTTGCTCTTTGATTTTCATTGAGTATAAATCAAGCGACTTTATTCAAAAAGTGCTATAATAGAATTAGAAAATCGGAGGAAATATTATGAAGCTTATCAATACAACAAACTCACACTCGCAACTTGTAAAAAGCCAGCTAGAAAGTACCGATGCAACCCTTGTTGAGGTTTACTCAGCAGGGAATACAGATGTTATTTTTACCCAAGCTCCGCTTCACTATGAAATCCTCATCTCAAACAAACACCGTGCTATTCGTGAGCCTGAAATCGAAACCATTCAAGAATTTTTCTTGAAACGTAAAATTGATAAGGACTCTATTGATGAAGCCAATATCAAGACACTCTACTCAGAAAAATTAATTGGAATTTCAATCCCAATCAAGTAAGGAAATTGAGTAAAAACTCGACTTGAGCGAAAGTCCAATAAGTCTTTCCATAATAAAACGCATAGTAGCAAGAGTTTCTACACCTGCTATTATGCGTTTTTATCATTTTGAAATCTTTTGCTCACGATACTACTATAGAAAAAGATTTGATTCTGCTCCTCACACAATCAAATCTTTTTTTATTAAAAACGAATCGTTTCACGTGTTTTCTCATATGAGGTAACAAAGCGATTGGTTACACCAGGCTCTGCCACTTCCAATGCTTGAGAAATCTTGTCAAATGAAGCGTGATAATCAAATTCTTTTTCAAAAATATCTAAAGCTTCGTTAAATGCTTCTTGAATGCGTTCATCAAATGAGCGATAGCGGTTAGAATATTGCAAGAGTTGCTCTGTTAAGGTTGCATATTGTACAATATTATAAGTTTCCGTTTCTAAAGCTTCCATATCATTCGTTGCAATTTCAAGAACTCGGGTAACAGATTCAATGTTAATCATTTTCTGTTCTAACTCAACCATTAAATCCTCGGTATTATTGCTTGCCGTAAAGAATAACTTCAAGAAAGTTTGTGGAATACCTGGCAGATTGCGTTTTTCCATGTATCGCTTGATAGTATGGAGACGATTGACATAAACATTGGCCTTTTGACGTGCATTGATATCATCTTTCTCAATTTGTGTCAGGCGCTCACTAACTGAAATTTGCTCATCTTCAATATCTTTAAGATTTTCCTGTAAAGATTCAAGATTTTCTTCAAGAATTGAATAAGCTTGGGTTGGTTCTTCTTGATTTGAAGTTACCTCAACAATAGCTGCCTCAAAACTCTCTAATTCTGTCTGAATACGACGAACATGGCTTGCAGCTGTCTCAGGAAGTAAATAGGTCTTGCTCAAACGTGCAATATCTTCTCCCAATAAAGTATTATTCTCTTTCATATGTTGAAGGTAAGTTGGAAGAGTTGCAAGTAGATTTTCCACTACTTTCTGAGCAGCAATTTCTCGAGTAAAAATATCATACAAGGCATTGATTTCCTCTTGTGCCTGTCCATTCTCATATTCGGCATTATCTAATTCCAACTGACGAATATTCTCTTGGTTTTTCTTGAATGCTTCATAAAGCAAGTGGAAACGCGCTTCAATATCCGTTTCAACAAAATGATAATTAGTATCTAATAGCTTACGATAACCATCTTCTAAATCTTCTAGTTGATCTGGTAGCTCTTTAGATAATGTTGTTACAATTGCTGGTATACGATCAACAATATGTGTCAAAGCCAAGATATGATTTTCAGCATTATCCAAAATCACTGCGGCTTCCACAGGGTCACCCGATGAATTCAAGGTTACAAATTGTGAAAATTCAGATTGGATATTTTCTAATTGTTTTTCAATTTCATCCAAGGCTTGACCATACTGTTCTGAATTTTCAGCAACTCTATGCTGAAGTTCCTCAAATAAATCCAAAGCATGAAGAACACGACCACTATTTTTAGATTCTTGCTTCTCTAAGTCTGCCAAAGCATTGCGAATTTCAGCAATATCTTCTTCAATCAAAGTAATTTGACTCTCAATTTGGTCAATTTGATGACTGGCCTTGAGAAAACGAAATGAATGGTTATAGCCTTCTGCTTCAAAGAGATTATTTTCAATATCGGCAAAAGAGTTGAGAGATAAATCGACCCATTTTTGATTCCATTCACGGAAAGCCACTTGACTTTGTCCAATCAAGTGCATATTTTTTACAGCTTCTACTTCATCATTTACTGGAAGATTGTATAGTTCTTCTTTTCTTTCTTCTAGCGCTTCTAATCTTCCCTCGTTTCGCTTACGTAGAAAGATTGCCACTACATAAGCCAGAACTAAAATGACTGCAATTGCAACCATTAAATAAATTAGTTGTCCATTAGACATATCAAACTCCTTTTTTTACTTGAAACAATCGTAATGATTATATCATATTTTTTAGACCAAGGGAACTACTTCTCCCGATTTTTTAGACATCAAGTGTACTATAAACGGCATTTTCCTCGATAAACTCACGACGAGGTTCTACTCGATCCCCCATCAACATATCAAAGATTTTATCTGCTTCTGCAGCATCATCCACAGAAACTCTAGCCATCAAGCGATGTTCGGGATCCATGGTTGTTTCCCACAACTGATGATCGTCCATTTCACCTAGCCCCTTATAACGCTGAATAGTTGGTTTGGCACGTCCTTCACTATGGTGAGCCAAGGCTTCTTGGAGTTTGATTTCTTGATCTGCACCTGGCTGGATGTATTCTTTAATCTCGCTTCCAACCTTGACACCATAGATTGGTGGTTGGGCGATATAAACATAACCAGCTTCTAGGATTGGTTTCATATAACGATAAATCAAGGTCAAAAGAAGGGTACGAATGTGGGCTCCATCGACATCGGCATCGGTCATCAAAACGAGTTTTTGGTAACGGGCTTTCGAAACATCAAATTCTGCGCCAAATCCTGTCCCCATTGCTGTGAAAAGACTACGAATTTCTTCGTTAGCTAGAATCTTATCCATACTTGCCTTTTCAACGTTCAAAATCTTACCGCGGATTGGAAGAATTGCCTGAAATTCACGGTTACGACCAGATTTTGCTGATCCACCAGCTGAATCTCCTTCGACGATGAAGAGTTCTGTTTCAGCAGGATTGTTAGAAGAACAGTCTGCTAGTTTTCCTGGAAGGTTGGAAATTTCCAAACCAGATTTTTTACGAGTGACTTCACGCGCACGCTTGGCAGCCACACGAGCCTTAGCAGCTAAAATCCCTTTTTCCACGATACGTTTGGCAATCTGTGGATTTTCCATGAGGAAATCAGAGAAAGCATCACTGAAGAGGCGATTGGTAATCTTGACCACTTCGCTATTCCCCAGTTTGGTCTTAGTTTGTCCTTCAAACTGTGGATTTGGGTGTTTAACTGAGATAACTGCAGTTAATCCTTCGCGAACATCTTCCCCTGTCAGGTTGTCTTCATTGTCTTTTAGTAACTTATTCTTACGTGCATAATCGTTGATGACACGTGTCAAGGCTGTACGGAAACCTTGTTCATGCGTTCCACCTTCATGGGTATGAATATTATTGGCGAAACTCATAACATTTTCATGATAACCCGTTGTGTACTGCATGGCTACTTCAACTGTGATATCATCCATCTCACCGTCTGTATAGATTGGTGTATCAAAGATTACATCCTTATTCTCATTGATATATTCAACATAACTAGCAATCCCACCTTCATAGTGGTAATGCTTAGTTTGTTCCAAACCTTGGCGCTTATCTGTGATGGAGATTTGAAGACCGCGATTTAGAAAGGCCAACTCTTGAATCCGTTTATTTAATTTATCAAAATCAAAGGTTGTTGTTTCCGTGAAGATTTCTGGATCCGGAGTAAAATGAACCGTTGTTCCTGTTTTATCCGTATCTCCAACCACCTCAAGGTCTGCGACAACATGACCACGACGGTATTCTTGGTAATGAATTTTTCCGTTTTTGTGGACATGAACGTCTAATTGAGTAGAAAGAGCATTAACTACTGAGGACCCCACACCGTGAAGACCACCTGAAACCTTGTATCCGCCACCGCCGAACTTTCCTCCAGCGTGAAGGACAGTAAAGACAGTCTCAACGGCAGGTCGACCTGTTTTTTCCTGAATATCGACTGGGATCCCACGTCCATCATCGACAACAGTGATCGAATTATCTGGCTCAATAAAGACTTGAATATGGCTGGCAAATCCTGCCAAGGCCTCGTCAATTGAGTTATCAACAATTTCCCAGACTAGATGGTGAAGACCTTCTTTTGAGGTTGATCCAATGTACATCCCTGGACGCATACGAACAGCCTCTAAGCCCTCTAAAACTTGAATTTGACTGGCATCATAATCCTGTGCCTGCAGATTTTTGATTTCTTCTGTCATCTTATTCCTTTTTCTTATATGTCTAATACTTGTCTTAAATTCACGATACTGGTAAATAAGTGGGTATCGAGTCCAGCAGCTTGCCCTGCTTCGATATCAATCGGTCGATCACCAATGACAAGACCAGAGCTAATCTGATACTTTTCTCTTAAATAAAGCATGGACTCAGGATTTGGCTTTCTCTTAAAGCCTGAGCTAGAAGTCACTACTTCCGTAAAATAGGTTGCTATAGAAGTTTTTTCTAAAATTTCTAAGACCTGATTATTTCGATGAGAGACCAAAAAATGACGTCCACCTTGTTTTGAAATGTCTTCCAATAGGTCAGAAACTCCTTCAAACAAAATCGGGTGTTCAAGCTCTCTGGCTTCATTTTCCTTGTATTTTTCTAAAAAATTCTCTAAATTGGGAGCGAATGTCTCAATCGCAAAAGGAGTAGAAACCTTTAAAGCTTGATAGACACTGTCATGGTCTTGTGTGACGCCATACAGTGCCAATGTTTCAACAAATGCGGCTGTTGAAGTTTCATAATTATCCAGTAAAGTTCCACCTAAATCCCAGATATAATCGTGATATTTCATACCCTTCATTATAGCATTTTTTTATGAAAAAAGCGATGATTTCCCTGATTTTTCCACATAAAAAACGAGAGAATAACTCCCGTTTTACTGATTTTTACCAAAGACATCTCGATAGAGCATTCCTGTTCGTAAACTCTCTTCGTCCCCTCCTAGTTGCTCCACCAACTCGTAGGCAAAGGCAAGAGCTGTCGAAGGGCCTCGACTGGTTGTCAACTGACCATCTACCACTACTGTTTCCTTGACATATTGACCATCAAGGATTTGCTCTTGAACGCCGTCATAACAAGTAAACTTCTTGTTTTTCAACACTCCTGCTTGATTGAGGGCAATTGGTGCCGCACAAATGGCCGCCAGTTTCTTCCCTTCTTGTTCGAAATTTTGCAACTCTTGCATCAAGGCCTGATTATCACGTAAATGTGCAGAGCCAGGCATCCCTCCAGGAAGAACAATCATGTTATAGTCTGATAAATCACCATCAAAGACACGATCTGCACTTACTTGGATTGCATGCGAACCCGTCACTTGCTCTTCAAACCCAACCATATCACAAGTGATATTTGCACGACGCAAGACATCTACAACTGTCAAGGCTTCAATTTCTTCAAAGCCCTGAGCTAACATAACTGCTACTTTTACCATGATTTTCTCCTTATTTGATTTGTTTTAATACAACCTTTTTCCGTTTGAATGGGACTTTTCCGCTCTTTTCTTCAGCTAGATTAGTCTGGTAACTCATCGATAAAAGCAAGCCAACACCAATCAGATTACTGATAATAGCTGATCCCCCTTGCGAAATGAAAGGCAAGGGAATCCCAGTCAAAGGAAGTAGGCCAGTCACAGCACCGATATTCTCAAAGATGTGGAAGAGTAACATCATAATCAAACCTGTGGAAATATAGGTGTAGAACTGGTTATTTGATTTGAGAGTAATCTTCAACATACGATAAATCAACATGAGATAGAGGGCGATAACAAGGACAGAGCCAATAAAGCCAAAATCTTCTGCAATGACCGTGAAAATCATATCCGACTCTCGAACTGGGATAAGCAGATTAGAAGCATTAAAACCTTGACCAAATAAGCCACCGCTCCCAATGGCAATCTGCCCTTGAGCCTGCTGATAAGTCGTTGTTTGGGCAAACTCAAAGGGATTGAGCCAAGCCAAAATCCGATTGATTTGGTAGGTCGGCATTCCAATCTGGTGAAGAAAAGCTCGTCCGTCCTTGCTAATAAAGATAGCTAAGAAACCAGCAACTCCTGTTACCGCAGTCACAAATACTGGGATAATGATTTTCCAAGAAACCCCTGATAATAAAACGATTCCTGAGAAAATAGCCACAAAAACCAAAGCCGTCCCTAAGTCACTTTGAAGTGCTAAAAGAACTAGTACTGGAATAGTAAAGAGAATCATCCAAAAAATTAACAAAAAGTCCAGCGGAACCGTGCGTCTCCATTCCTTATGTTTTTTAGTAAATTGGACAATGACACGAGCCAACATGAGGATATAGGATATCTTCATAAATTCTGACGGCTGGAACAAGGTAACACCATTTACCGATACCCAGTTTTTGGCACCCGTTGATGCAACTAAGCTTGGATTATAAAAGACAATCGGCAAGACCATAAGTCCCAAGCCTAAAATATACAGAAAGGGGGTCACTTTCCAAAGAAATTCTGTATTAAAGAGCATGACCACAAAACCAATCACAAGCCCCAAGGCAATCCAGGCGACCTGCTGCCCTAAAATGGGCAGAATATTGTTTGGATAATCATGACTAACAGCTATATAGATAGCCACCACGCCGATAACCAGTAGAAAAAATACTGGTAATAGCAAACTATAATCGACTCTAGAGTCGAGAGAACGTTTCATATACACTAACCTTATACTTTCATACAATACTATTTATCAAAGCTCATTTAAAAATCTATCAATAGCCTCATTAACTTCGGATCGAGAGACGGTTTTAACGGTCGCTTCTTTTGCTAGAGAAGTCACAATTTGTTTGCCATATCGCTTTCCGACAATTCTCCTATCCAAAATAAGAGTTAAGGAACGTTGGTGTTCACGTCTCATACTTCTTCCCAAAGCCTGTTTTAAACGAATAATGGCCATTGGCAACTGATAATCATAAAAGGCATTTTTCCCTTCTTGATTCAGTTCCTGATTAATCTTTTTCGTCAAGGGCTCTTGAGGATTTTGGAAAGGAAGTCTTGGTACAACTTGAATCACAAAAGGATGACTTGAAAAATCAACTCCCTCCCAGAAACTTGCTGCACCAAGCAGGATTTGTTGTTCACCTTTTTCAAAGCGTTTCTTAAGCTGATGAACATCCCCATTTTTATACTGAGCCAAGTGGCTAACTGGAAGTAAATCCGATACTGCTAGAAGCATGTCTTTAGCAGTAAAGAGAACTAAAATCGGTTGCTGGAAAGCTTGAATTTCCACTAGTAAAGCAGCTACCTCTTTGGCATAAACTTCTAAGGAGGTTTCTGTTACCAAGGGGAAATCTTTGACCAAGACCACTTCTTGATCCTGTTTTTTACCAGCTTCAACCTTGACAAATTTAGCTTCAGGATAACCCAAAAGGTCTGCCAAAGAAACTCTCTGACTAATCTCAAGAGTAGCCGACACTCCCAAGACTTGACATGAATTAGGTATTAAAGAAGATAGAAGAATACGTCCTGATTTTGTAGAAGAAATCTGAATTTTCTTTCGACTCGTTTCAGTTGCTTCAAGCCAGTAATCTCGGTCAGCTGTAAAATAGCGGACCAGTTCCCCAAAGCCTTCTACTTCTAATTCTGAAAAATACTGGTGGAGATTGGCAAGAGAATCTAAGATATTTTTCTTAGATTTTCCAGACTGAAATTGTTCTATCAAGTAGATAAACTCAAAGCGAATACTTTCTAGTATTCGTTGTTGAATCCTGTTTTGTTCTTCTACTAAAGCCTTATCAACTAAAGCAATAATAGACTGGATATCGTAGGTCTCTTGAAGCAGATTTTCTAGAGCCAACAAAACTTTTTGGACTTCATCAATAATCAATAAACGGTCGCTGACAAATTCAGGATTATCTTCAAGTCTGGTTACAAGATAGGCATGATTGGTCACTAAAAGCTTACAGGACTTTGCCCTTTCTTGACTACGTTTCCAGAAATCTTCCGTCACAAATAAGCTTTTAGAAGACAAATTTCCATCATGACGAAGATCTGTCAGAAAATGTTGGTAACGGTAGAGTTGACCAATCTCATCCAAATCTCCTGTCTCTGTCTCTGTCAACCAAACCAAGAGTTGCATTTTAAAGCGTCTAAATAAGCGATTTTCATCATTTTCCTGCAAGGAATGATAAAAAGCATCCAACTTCAGATAATTGTGTGGTCCCTTTAAACTATGAATATCTATATGGAACACTTCCTTGAGACGTTTACCCTCTTCTTCCATGATTTGATTTTGAAGAATCTTTGTCGGAACGCTAAGGACAATCTGACGATTTTCCACTTGGGACAAAGCGGGTAAGAGATAGCCATAGGTTTTCCCAATCCCTGTCGGTGCTTGAATCAGAGATACAGGCTCCTCCTTCAATAGCAAGCCGACCTCTTTAGCAAAACGTTCCTGCTCCTCCCTCACTTCAAGGTTCAACAGAGAAATATTCTTAGAAAAATCTTGGGATAGTTTTCGTGGCTCCAGGGGGGCTCCAGTTTTCTTGAAATACAGTTCTTGAACTTCGATCAAGTCCGGAGAACTCAGGATAGATTGGCTGCGATAAATTTCTTCAATAACCAGGTAGGACTCATATAAGAGGGCGTCAGCCATTTCCAGCAAGCGTTCCAAGAGTCCTTTAGGAAGTTGGGCCATCTTTTCCCGTAAAAACAAGAGTAATTCTGCTGTAGCTTGAGCATCTGAAAGGGCTGTGTGAGCATGTTTTAGAGGAATTCCTAATTCTCGACACAAAATCGGCAAACTATATTTTTCCAGTTCTGGGAAAAAGACTTGGGCCAATTCGACCGTATCAACACGAGGATTTCTTAGTTCATAGCCTTCAAAAAATAAATTTTCCGCCAAAAGATTGGCATCAAACTGAACATTGTGGGCTACAAAAATCCCATCCTCCACCAAGTCAAAGATTTTTCTGGCAACTTGCGAAAAATCAGGCGCTTGCGCCAGACGTTGATCAGTCAGTCCTGTCAGTTCTTTGATATGAGCATCCAAGGGTTC
The DNA here is from genome assembly GCF_037076355.1 of Streptococcus parapneumoniae. Lineage (NCBI taxonomy): Bacteria > Bacillati > Bacillota > Bacilli > Lactobacillales > Streptococcaceae > Streptococcus > Streptococcus parapneumoniae. The sequence goes on from NZ_AP026968.1 coordinate 1,519,933, forward strand.
ATGTGGATTGACATCCGTCGTATAGTGATCAACGATTTTTCCGTCCTCAATCACGACAATTCCCACTTGGATAATTTTAGCCTTACTACCTGTGCTAGTTGCCTCTAAATCCACCACAACATAGCGATTACCAATCGTTTTCATTATAAAAAATTATACCAAAAAAAGGGCCATTTGGCACCTGCAAACATGGGATAATTTTCAAACTCAAGAAGGTTACTTGTATTAAAAATCCCAGCAAACAGAGCATCCTAGCCTACTTATTTTTTTGAAATTATTGGAGAATAAGAAAAATTGAGAGAAGAAATGTTTGCATCTTCCTTCTCTCAACGAATCATTTACTTTATTTAACCATGTCAGGATCGTAGTCATAAAATCCTGTATCAAGAAAACGGTTTTTAGGGTGTAACTTGCGTACTTCCTCATCCAGCAAGAAGGCTTGGTCATGGCTAAAGTTGCCCTCTTGGATCAAGCTACGGGCTTGGATAAAGAGTTTTGCAATCTCAACAAAGTTCTGACCTGGAGTGTAGAGCCCTTCTAGTTTCCAGTGAGTGAAACCATGCTCCACCAATTCTGTCAATTTGGTCATCAAATCAAGGTCATTGTTGGCAAAGATGTGGGTACCATGATTATCTTCAAAAATGGAATAGTGGCTCTCTGGGTCACTTGGCTCAGCCAAGAAAAGGTCACGCTTGCGGGTCTTTTCATCATCGATATGCGTAAAGTTATAGTAGTTTTGCAAGAGCGGACGTTTAGAATGATGGATGACACTGGCACCGTAAACCAAAACTTCAGCAGGAATTTCCAAAATCTCTGGCATTTTGAAAAGTTCAGCTGATGGAATTTCACGCGCCAAAACAGCCTCAGAGGCGCCAGCCTTTTGTCCCCAGAAGTTAATCTGGCGACTGCTTGTTACCATAGTTGAGGCATCGTAGATGGTTTTAAAGGAATAACCATCGCGGTTGACTACGTAAAAAACACCTGCATCCCCAATCGTAATGTAATCGGTCTTGATTTCTTCCAAGAAATCGAGGAAAGGCTTGATACGGTCCATCATATCTTGGTGCATGAGGGCATTGACCGCAACAATCAATTCCTTACCAGCATCATGAACCAGCTTAGCGATTTCACGCAATTGGTCATGACTAAAGGTTGTTGGTAGACGAAGGCCAAAATCTTTCTCACCGACATATATACGGTCTACGCCAGCTTCGAGCAGTTGTTTAACTTGTTCAATACTTTCAGCAGTTGCTGTAATAATAATCTTTTCCATAAGGAAAATTATACCACAATTCTCAAAAATCAGCCATTCTTTGAAAATGAAAAGGGACTTTATTCTTTTTGTAACCTTTCTGTAATAATTCTCTGCTGAAAAAATGATAAAATAGGTATGTACTGTTAAGGAGAGAATCATGCCCGTAAGAAAATTACAATCCTATGAGGTAGACTATCAAGAAGAATTAAACCAGCAACTTCCTCATTATCAAGCTTATACACCTGAAGCACAAGCTGATAGCAATCTCAAAGAAATTTTATTTTTTATCAATATCGCTGTTTTTTGTATCTGCATTGCCATCTTTAGTTTTATCTTTTTATCACTAAAATTAACAACTGTGCTCGCCTTACCTGCAGCAATAGTATCCAGCTTACTTGTTTTAAAAGTCCAACGCTCTCTTATCAAACGAAAACTTAAAAAATAAACATATCGCCCCATCCGGAGCGATATGTTTATTTTTTCTTTTTAGATGGTGTGTGGATGGCAATCTTCACTTCAAAGATTGTTCCCTTGGGTTTATTATCTTTAACAGTAATGGTTCCTTTTAAGGCATCTACAATTTGCTTGGCTAGGGATAATCCTAAACCAAAACCACCTTTTTGACGAGTTCTAGCCTTGTCCACTCGATAAAAACGATCAAAAATTTTCTTCTTATCTTTTGTGGAAATACCGACTCCATTATCAGAAACAAGTAAATACAGATTGCGATCAGTCGCCGAGATAAGAAAATCGATTTCCCCATCCTCTTCAGTATACTTAACTGCATTATCAAATAGAATGGTCATCAGTTGTTTCAGAAGAAGCTGATCTGTGACAATCGGACGATGGATACGATTTTCAAAACGGAAGACACGATCATTTTCCGAAGCAATCATCTCATAGTTTGTAAAAGTCGTATTGAAAAAGCTAGTTGGAACTTCTGCAAGTTCCGGCTTAATCCCATCATCTCTACGAGCTAAGTTCAGCAAGTTTGTCGTCAAAAAACGCATATTTCGGACCTCTTCCAAACTCGATGCAATGCTTTCACTCACATCCATAATGGTAGCTTCTGGCTTACGAAAAAGGGTCTCTAAGCGATTTTGCAAAACTGCGAGTGGAGTTCGTAACTCATGACTGGCATTTTCCACAAAGGACTGTTGCTTCTGCATGCTCTCAAGCAGGGGCCTAACACTGACCCTAGCTAGATAGAGACTTGCAAGTAAAGATACAATCCAGAAACTTGCCATCACAATCACAATCAATTTCTCGTGCTTTTGACTGGCCTGCTCCAACTGACTGGTATTAATCAAGATAGCTGCATACTTGATATTGGTTGAAACCGAACTGATATTCGTTTCCATCAAGATCATGCGATAGGTTTCTTCTTGTCCATAGCTATTAAAAACCTGAATCTGATAGATATGGCCTAGTTCTTTTTTCTCTAACTTAATCTTATCCAATCCCAAAAATCGATTTCCAGAAAGGAGCTGTGTAAAATTCTTATCAAAAAGAATAACCTCCGTATTGGAACTGACATTGGGTTTTATCTCAGTCTTACTAGTATCTGTAGCGGCATTCTCTAAATCTTTAATCTCTTCTGTTGCCCTATTTACAGCAAGCTGAATAACTGCCTGAGGATTTTCACTTAGTCCGTGGAGCTTATCATCCACCGAAGTATAGAGACTCGAATGCATGACTTGCAAAATAATCAGAGTCATGGTAGAGAAAATCAGAGTGAATACACCAAAGTTACGGATAAAATAACTAAAGTCATCTGCATACCATGTTTTTTTTAGTTTACTGAACATCTTTTAAAATATACCCAACACTGCGCAAGGTTTGCAAATTCTCTGCAAAAGTGGTTCCTTTTAATTTCTTACGGACTTTTGAAACATAGACTTCGACAACCGAAATCGTTGTATCACTATCAAATCCCCATAGACGATCAAAAATCTGAGTCTTAGGCAAAATAACATTTTGATTTTGAAGGAAATAGACTAATAAATCAAACTCTTTCCCCAGCAATTCGACAGGAGTATCTTCGACTTTAACGGTATTGGTTGACAAATTAACCACAATATTTCCATAAGTCAAGGTGTTTTCATTAAACTTGCCTGAACGTTTGAGAAGGGCTTGAATCCTCATTTTGAGTTCTTCTAGGTAGAAAGGTTTAGTCAGATAATCATCCGCTCCCAGTTCAAATCCATGTCCCTTGTCATCCAAACTTTCCTTGGCAGTCATGATCAGAACTGGAGTCGTAATTCCCTTTTCACGCAATTCTTTCAAGACTTGGAAACCATTTTTTTCTGGCAACATCAAATCTAGCAAAATCAAATCATAGACGCCACTTTCAGCTTCGTAAAGACCTTCTTCCCCATCAAATACCTGCATGACATCCGCAAAATCGTCTAAAAAGTCAAATACTGAATTTGACAGGCCTAGGTCATCCTCAACTAATAAGATTTTTATCATGAGAAACTCCTCCTTATTAAAACCATTATACCAAATTTGCCTTAAAAAAAACTCAACTCTCTACATTTTACATGAGAAAGCTGAGTTTTCTTTTTATTTTAGGCTTATTTATGCGTTTCCGTATTGAAGAACGACTACTTCCACTGCAGTTTTTTCACGGTTAATCAAGTCAACACGCGCTGCAATTTCCTTGATTCCCATACCGATGTTACGGCTAAGAGCAAGGTCAGAAAGTTGCGGTTCAAAGAATTCCTTGTACTCTGCCAAGCGTTGCTGAGTCTTAAATACGTGAGCAGGAAGGATAACAAAGCTATCAAAGCTCATATCTCCACCAAGAGCTGCCTTAATCCAAGCCCAGTTTTCACGAGCCCAAGACCAAGCTGTTTCCTGAGTTGCTTGATGAGCTAGGAATTGGTAATACCAAGCAGACAAGTCTTGTGGTTTAACCACAAATTTGTCCTTCCATGAGCTAATCAAGGTTTGGATATTATTCGCATCTGTACTGTAGGCGAGAGCTGCTGCCAACTGGCGTTTAAAGACAGCATCTGTTGCGTGAGTATAAGTATCAAGATAAAGTGCTAACAAGTCTTTAGTCTCATGATGTTTCATCTCATTAATCAGAACTTGTGAGCGAATAGCTGCTGGAAGTCCGGCAAGATTCTCCTTGTGAGCCTCGAAGATTTGGCTAGCGGCTTGGCTAGCTTCTGCATCATTTGAGCGAATCATCATAGAAACAGCCAATTGACGAACCAATTCATCCTCATCTGATTCGCCATCTTTAGCTTCAAAACCAAGACGGTCATAGTTGTGACGAGCCAATTTAGCAACCAAGGCTTTGAAGGCTCTTTCAGCTTCAGTTCCTTCATCGATAAAGCGCTCAAGGGCAGAAATGACTTCAGAAACAGCTGAAACGACAAGGTAAGATTCTTCCTTAGCAAGTTTATCAAGAACTGGGAGCAAGTCAGCATAAGAAATGTGCCCTGACTCAGCAAGCAAACGACGTTCTTGGACTATTTGCAATTTGCTTGTGTTATCAAGATCAACTAGGTCAGCAAGAACAGCATCTAACAAGTCTCCTTGATAGTCTGTAATGTAGTGGGCTGTATTTTCAGTGTTGAGACGAAGTGCTGTTTTGTTTTCAGCAAGAAGAGCTGCGTAGCCTGGAATTTCGATGCTTTCAGTTTCAAGTGTATCAGGCAAACCTTTCCAGTTGCTATTGAGTGGCACTACCCAGAGACGGTTCTTATCTTCGTGTTCACCGATAAAGAATTGTTTTTGTGAAATCTTCAAGACATCATTTTCAACTTTGACAGTGAGAACTGGATAACCAGGTTGTTCCAACCAAGAATCCATGAAGGCTGCGACATCACGTCCAGACGCTTGACCAAGAGCATCCCAAAGGTCACGACCAATTGTATTTCTGTACTGATGTTTTTCAAAGTAGGCATGCAAACCTTTGGCAAAATCGGCATCACCTAGCCAACGACGAAGCATGTGCATGAGGCGACTTCCTTTGGCATAGACGATAGCTCCGTCAAAGAGCGTATTGATTTCATCTGGATGTTTAACTTCGACGTGGACAGACTGAACACCATCAGTCGCATCGCGTTCAAGAGCGTGAGGCACTCCACCTGTTTGGAAATCTTCAAAGATATTCCAGCTTGGTTCAATAGCATCCACACAGACGTACTCCATCATGTTAGCAAAGCTTTCATTGAGCCAAAGGTCATCCCACCATTTCATAGTAACAAGGTTACCAAACCACTGGTGAGCCAATTCATGGGCCACAACAAGGGCAACTTGTTGACGGCTAGCAAATGTTGAGTTCTCATCCACAACCAAGTAAACTTCACGGTAGGTCACAAGACCCCAGTTTTCCATAGCACCAGCTGAGAAGTCAGGGAGGGCGATATGTAGAGATTGAGGAATTGGGTACTTAACTCCATAGTAATCTTCGTAAAACTCGATAGAGCGAACAGCGATATCCAGTGAGAAATCAAGGTTTGATAGTGGATGAGCTTTGGTTGAATAAACACCGACGAGAGTACCGTTTTTAGTTTTAGCCGTCACACCTTGCAAATCACCCGCAACAAAGGCTAACAAGTAAGAAGACATACGAGGTGTTGTCTCAAACTTCCAGATACCTGTTTCCTTACGGTTTTCAACTTCGATTTCTGGCATATTAGACAAGGCCAATTCACCTTCCGCTTGGTCAAAACGTAGAGAGAGATCAAAAGTTGCTTTGGCTTCTGGCTCATCCACACATGGGAAGGCTTCGCGCGCAAAATGGCTCTCAAATTGAGTAGACAAGACTTCCTTCTTGACTCCATCAACTGTGTAGTAAGATGGGTAAATACCTGTCATGTTGTCTGTAATTTTTCCTGAGAAAGCGATAACCACTTCAACTTGACCTGGTTCCGCAAGTTCAATATGAAGGGCTTCATTGTCATGGTCAACTGTAAATGGACGAGCTTGACCTGCAACTTCTACAGAAGCGATTTCCAAGTCTTTTTGGTGGAGGGAGATGCGTTCACTCTGTGCTTGACCAGTGATGGTCACCTTCCCAGAAAACGTCTTGGTCTCACGACTCAAGTCTAAAAATAAATCATAGTGTTCAGGAACAAATTGCTTAATAAAATGTTCAACAGCTTGCATAGTTTTCTCCTATTCTAAGTTTAAGAGCTGCTGCTCTTCTTCAAACAAACTTATTATAACATGTTTTGCTCAAGAAAAAAGGATTGGACGGCGATTTCTAAAACTTTCTTCCGTCTAGCAGTCTACAGAGGGTAGACCTTGCGAAATTCTTCTAAAACAACCTTGCTTTCAGGTGTAAAAGTCATTCCTGCTTCCCTCATACACTCCGTAAAAAAGTCTTCATGAACCTGACGCCAATAGGCTAAAGATTTGTCTCCCTCACCTTCCTTGTAGGCATGGTCAGCTGACACTCGATTGAAGGGCTGGACAGAAACCTTTGTAATTTCGACAATGCAGACAGCCTGATTTTGACTATCTAAAATGACATCGAAGGTCCCTTCTTGCGGAAGGGGGTCATCTTCTAGTGCATAGAGGTCGTAGGCTGAAGCTGTTGCCGTCTTTTCTCCTTTTAAAACCAAATCTGCCAAGAGATCGGCTTCCACTCCAAAAGCCCAAGCATCGATTTCATATCCAATCGAAGGATTGATTTTCTTGTAGGCATTCCACATTTCTTGCGGTGTCATAGGTATCTCCTTTGTAATTTTTTACTTTCTTCTTTTATGTGTTTAAGATGATCTGGATGGTCAATTTCTAAATCAAAAATATCTGGAATAGAGCTGTAATGGAGAATGCATTCGATATCCATCTGATTCATTTTTTGTATAAAAGAAGTATTCAGATAGCCTGCTACAGCAAAATCAATCTTGTTCTTCCTTGCTTTATCCTGCATATCTCTTAGCATATCTAACATTATTGGACTTTCCATATCATGCCATTGACTGTTTCTCACAGTCGCAAAAATAAAAGAAGTCAAATCATTCATTCCAACTACAATCTTTGAAATGCCCGTTTCCAGTATCCTATTCAAGTCAAAATATGCTGACGGTAATTCAATCATCGTGCCAACTTTCCCAGTAAAACCCTGCTGACGCAATACTGTAATAGCTTGCTTTAACTGCTCAGCATCATTGACAAAAGGAAAGATAACAGACAGATTGGGATTGATTTGATAAACTTCTGTAACGACATGTGCTTCAGCCTGAAATTCATCCAGACACGCCAGTAAACGCCTAGTCCCTCTATAACCAAACAAAGGATGGCGTTCATCAAAATACTCTTTAGTCCCCTTTAGACAATTAGCTTCTGTATTCGTTAATTCAGAAAAACGATACCAAACTTCTTCATCTGAGTACAGGGAGCAGATAGTCTCTAGATAATCATTTACAAATTGCTGACAACTTGATAATAGGATGTTTTGATTAAGCTCTCTCAACAAGTATTCCCCACGAATCATTCCAATGTGGTGAAATAGTTGTGGGTAAACTTTTTCATCAAGTTTTTCGCCACTAAGGGCAAGTTGGTTTCTCATCATTCACCTTCCAATTCATGTAAGAAGTCTTATCCAGTTCTGGAAATCCTAATAATTCAGACTTAACCTTCAAGACTAATGGCGATGCATTTTCTTCTGTAATCTCTTGAATATCTATCCAAATATATCCAAGTGAATCATTCGCACCATCAGACACAGCTTCCGAAATCGTAACTTGAGGTGCACTCTCATTCATTTCAACATCATACAAGGCCATGACATGGTGAATCATAAAGTTTTTTAACTCTTCCCTGACGAAAACATCGTAGATTCGAGGATTAGAGTAGTTTCTAACAGTAAATCCCGTCTCTTCCATAACTTCTCTAGTCAGCGTTTCCGTCAGTCCTTCACCAAGTTGCTGACTGCCTCCAGGTAGATCATACCGATGTTGATAAGGGCCTCTCGTTTTTTCAATGCAGAGTAACTTCCCATTTTCTAAGCAAACAGCGTAGACTCCAAAGTGATTTTTGATTTCCATCCAAATCCTCCTATTTCAAAGACCAGCCGCCATCTATTGTCAAGATTTGTCCCTGCATGGCAGATGCCTTTCCACTGGCCAAAAAGAGACTGACTTCTGCCACTTCCTCTGGTTTAATCCAGCGCTTGATTGGTGTTTCACTAGCAACCCAGTCAGCTAAGCCGCCTGGCTCAAAATCCGCAGCGGTCATAGCCGTCTTGACTGCTCCCGGAGCGATACCAAAGACCTGAATCCCAGCCTCAGCATAGTCTAAAGCCAACTGCTTAGTAAAGCCAGCCAAAGCATGCTTAGAGGAAGTATAGGCGTGACCACCTCCACCTGCTAGGCTAGAAGCAATAGAACACATATTGATGATGATTCCCTTTTTATTTTCCAGCATTTGTGTCAAATAATAGCGAGTCAACTCAACAGGAGTCACATAGTTAATTTCAAAAATCTCTTGAATTTCCTGGGCTGATTGTTCCAATAGGGGTTTATAAGCATCCAACACTCCAGCAGTATTGCACAAAATATCTACCTGAGGACACCAGTCAAAAATTGGCTCCAAGTCCAAGGTTAAATCTCTCTGTAAAAAGTGAAAATCACCCTCTAAGAGTGGATTTTTATCTTGGTCAACTCCATAAACTTGATAACCATTTTCTAAAAAGAGTCGAGCCTGAGCCAGACCAATGCCTGAACTCACTCCTGTAATGAGTACACGCTTAGTCATGCACTTCTACCCAATCCGTCGCCAAAACATCACAAGGTGTCGGGCTCCACATGGAAAATCCTTCTCCTTCGCCAGAAACGTTAATCAAAAAATAAGGAGTTACCTCTAAAGCCACACCATTTTGCTCGATGGTATCAAAGAGTTGGACATAGTTTTCAGCACCTCCCCAACCAGTACGTACATATTTTTTCTTAGCCTTTAACCCAGGTAGAATTTCTTCAAATGTCATGTTTATCTCCTTTAATATCAATAATTCTTCCCTTCATTATAACAAAAAAACCGCTTTAAAACGGCTTTTTGACTGTGATTTATTTACATCTGCTTCTACTTACGGCAAATTATTCCCTGCAGCAAGATAAATTTCATACCATTCTTTTCTTGTTAAATTAAAGTTTGTCGCTTGGCTAGCTTCTATCAAATGCTTAGGATTGGTTGTACCTACGACTGACTGCATTTTTGCTGGATAACGCAATATCCAAGAAATGGCAATAGTTGAAGGAGTTACTCCATATTTAATAGCTAAACGATCAAGTACTTGATTTAAAGCTTGAAATTTCTCATTTCCAACAAAATTCCCTTTAAAATATCCGAACTGCAAGACTGACCAGGCCTGAATAACCATATCGTTTAATTTGCAGTATTCAAAGACGCTTCCATCACGCAAAGCTGCCTTGTTGCCTTCCATATTAACATGAAATCCTGCTTCAAAACCAGGTGTGAAAGCTGCACTTAATTGTAATTGATTGATAGATAGAGGTTGTTTGACTTCTTTCTTCAGCAATTCCATCATCATGGGATTTTGGTTGGACACACCAAAGTCTCGAACTTTACCTGATTTTTGTAGAATTTCAAATGCTTGAGCCACTTGATCAGATTCCATCAAAGCATCTGGTCGATGAAGAAGCAAGCTATCTAAATAATCAACCTGCAATCTTTCTAAAATCCCATCAACTGATTGTAATATATACTCTTTTGAAAAATCAAAATAGGTAAATTCTTCTATGCGAATACCACATTTTGACTGAATCCACATCTTTTCTCTTAAATCTGGACGATTTTTTAGGACAAGACCTAACAGTTCTTCACAACGACCACGACCATATATATCAGCCGAGTCGAAAGCATTGATTCCAACAGAAAGTGCTGTTTCTACAAGCTCTTCAACTTCTTTTACAGACTTATCTTTGATTCTCATCATTCCGAGAACAATTTCTGATAATTCTTTGTCATCTTGACCAAGAGTTATGTATCTCATCAAATTTTTCTCCTTAAATTTCTAACATTCTTCCCTTCATTATAACAAAAAACCGCTTTGCAACGGCTTTTTGACTATATTTCACTCCATTTTATCTTCTTAAACCCACGGAACAAGAGAAAAATGCCAATAAAAAGAACAGCTAAAGGAATGAATTTTGTAAGGAAAACATTTGAAATGCCCATCCACGCATAATAACGGAGCAGAGACCCTACCACAAGATGGGCAACAATCATACTGACAAAGGGACGAAAGACCGCTTCTTTCCAATTCCAAATACTGATGACTAGAGAAAGCGTAAAGACAAGGAAACTATCCCAGGGAGCAGGAAGATAAAAGGCTCCTTCTTGTATGAAGCTTGCCATTCCTACATACCCCAGAACAACTAGAAGGACAAGAATCCCAACGACAATATAAGTGCCAATTTTCATCTTAGGAGAATCTTGAACTAAACCCCAACGTAAGATTGTAGCCACAAGTCCAAATCCAATCAGAAAAAGAAGAAGTTGCCCTAAAAATGTGAGCAAATTGACTGTTAAGAGAGGACCTTTAGAAAAATCACCCAGTAGATGATAGTAACGTAATATCGCTAGGACAAAAATTGGTGTCAAAAGGGACTCCTTGATAGAACTGCGTGGTGCTTCCTTGAGAATCTCTTTCATTATTTTTTTAGGATTCTTACCTAGATAATCCTCTGCACTCATGCCATCTCGTTCTGCTTCTGAGAAATCTAACATCATCAAATAAATTTGCTCTCTGAGATAGTCCTCATCATAGAGAAATCCAGCAAGATTAAAACTTTCCCACAGCTCCTCAAAATACTGCTGATTGTCCTCAGAAAACTCATGCAACAAATTGTTTGTTTCTTCATAATACTTCATTTTCTTCATGGTTTAACCCCCATTCTTAATCCCTTCTACTTTTTGACTCAAATCGTCCCATTGTTGCCAAAAGACCGAGACACGCTCTTCTCCTTCTTTGGTTAACGAAAAATACTTCCGATCTGGGCCATCTGGCGACGGACGCATGTCGCCTCTTATCCATTGATTTTTTTCTAACTTTTGCAACAAAGGATAAATAGTTCCTGGAACGATAGTATCAAATCCAGCATCTCGCAAAGTCTGAACCAACTCATAACCATATCGCTCTTTTTGAGCAATCATATCCAAGACACAACCTTCAAGAACACCTTTTAATAGTTGAGTTTCTTTCATCACTTCTCCCTTCTAATCTATTTTGTAATACCTACTAGTGGCTTCACCTATAGTATACTACTTTCATACTAGTTTGTAAAGCATATTAGTTACTACTCTTCTAAAATCTCTTCAAATCACGTCAGCGTCGCCTTAGGGTATATATGTGACTGATTTCGTCAGTCTTATCTACAACCTCAAAACAGTGTTTTGAGCAACCTGCGGCTAGTTTCCTAGTTTGCTCTTTGATTTTCATTGAGTATAAATAAAAAAACAGAACTAGCCTGAACTAGTCCTGTCTATTTTTACCCAATCACACTTCCATTTGGTACAGCTGGATCAACTGTGAGAAGGGTTAATTGTCCATCATGTTCAGCTGAGAGGATCATTCCTTGGCTGACATATTTTTTCATCATTTTACGCGGTTTGAGATTGGCAACGATTTGGACTTTCTTGCCGACCAATTCTTGTTCATTTGGATAGTACTTAGCAATCCCTGAGAGAATTTGACGGTCTTGACCATCACCTGCATCTAGGCGGAATTGAAGTAACTTATCAGAACCCTCTACTTTAGAAACTTCTTTGACTTCTGCGACACGAATTTCAACCTTGTCAAAGTCCTCAAACTTGATTTCTTCCTTGTTTAGTTTGAGTTCAACTTCGTCTGGATTCCATTCTTTTTCGACTGCTGGTTTGTTGCCTTCCATTTGTTCTTTGATATAGGCGATTTCTTCTTCCATATCCAAACGTGGGAAGATTGGTGTTCCTTTGGCAACTACTGTTACACCCTCAGGGAAATTAGCCAAACTCAAGTTCTCAAGACTCGCTACTTCTTCCAATCCAAGTTGACTCAAGACTGCACGACTGGTTTCCATCATAAATGGCTCAATCAAGTGAGCTACGACACGAAGGCTGGCTGCCAAGTGGCTCATAACACTTGCCAATTGGTCACGATGCGCTTCATCCTTAGCCAAGACCCATGGAGCAGTCTCGTCAATGTATTTATTAGTACGAGAGATAAGAGTCCATACTGCTTCTAGGGCACGTGGGTAGTCAACTGCTTCCATGTGTGTATGGTATTCAGCGATTGATTCAGCAGCTACTTGAGCAAGAGCATTGTCAAATTCTGTCACACCTTCCACATAGGCTGGAATTTGTCCATCAAAATACTTGTTAATCATGGAAACCGTACGATTGAGGAGGTTGCCAAGGTCATTAGCCAATTCGTAGTTGATACGGCCTACATAGTCTTCAGGAGTGAAGGTTCCGTCTGAACCGACTGGAAGGCTACGCATGAGGTAGTAACGAAGTGGATCTAGTCCATAACGCTCTACCAACATCTCAGGATAAACGACATTCCCTTTTGACTTAGACATTTTGCCGTCTTTCATGACGAACCAACCGTGAGCAATCAAACGATCTGGCAATTTGATATCTAACATCATAAGAAGGATTGGCCAGTAGATTGAGTGGAAACGAAGGATGTCTTTTCCTACCATGTGGAAGACTGTTCCATTCCAGAACTTGTCAAAGTTACCATGTTCGTCTTGACCGTAGCCAAGAGCTGTCGCATAGTTAAGAAGAGCATCAATCCAAACATAGACAACATGCTTAGGATTAGATGGCACTGGCACACCCCATGTAAAGGTTGTACGAGAAACAGCCAAGTCTTCCAAACCTGGCTCGATGAAGTTGCGCAGCATTTCATTCAGACGACCATCTGGAGTGATAAATTCAGGATGGGACTTGAAAAATTCGACCAAACGATCTTGGTATTTGCTGAGGCGAAGAAAGTATGATTCTTCAGATACCCATTCAACCTCGTGACCTGATGGAGCAATACCACCAGTTACCTTTCCAGCTTCATCACGGAAAACTTCCGCAAGCTGGCTTTCTGTAAAGAATTCCTCATCTGAAACTGAATACCAACCAGAGTATTCACCTAGGTAAATATCATCTTGGGCAAGCAAGCGTTCAAAGACCTGTGCGACTACTTTTTCGTGGTAGTCATCCGTTGTACGGATAAATTTATCGTATGAAATATTTAGTAATTGCCAGAGTTCTTTAACTCCAACTGCCATTCCATCAACATAGGCTTGTGGTGTAATGCCAGCTTCTTCCGATTTTTGTTGAATCTTTTGACCATGCTCATCAAGACCTGTCAGATAAAAGACATCGTAGCCCATTAGGCGTTTGTAACGGGCTAGGACATCACAGGCGATGGTTGTGTAGGCAGAACCGATATGAAGTTTCCCAGATGGATAGTAAATCGGCGTTGTAATATAAAAATTCTTTTCAGACATAATTTTTCCTTTCCAGGCAAATGAAACCTGTTTTTCTAACACTTCATTATATCACATTTTTAAGGATTTTCGATAGGGAAATCTATACAAAAACAAGATAGACAAGCGTCCATCTTGTTGATCTTATTCATATCGAAGGGCTTCGATTGGATCCAGTTTCGATGCCTTGTTGGCTGGCAAGACTCCAAAAACGATACCCACACTAGCCGAAACTGCAAGACTAAATAGGGCAACTGGAATTGATACTCCAACTTCTATACCCGCAATCAAACCTTGCAGTAACAAACCTGCTAAGGCAGTTAAACCACTTGCAATTGTCAAGCCAATCAAGCCACCTAACAAGGTCAAAATCATGGATTCAATCAAAAACTGAATTAAAATATTGGCACGAGTTGCACCCAAAGCCTTACGGAGACCAATCTCACGGGTACGCTCTGTAACAGAAACCAGCATAATGTTCATAACACCAGTCCCTCCAACAAAAAGTGAAATTCCTGCAATGGCACTGATAATCGTCGTCATAAAACTAAACGATTGTTGAACTTCTGCAAATGCGGCGGACTCATCTGCTACTTGATATTCTCCCTGTTGCAAGCCAGCAAGCTCTGTCATTTTTCGTGCTAATTCTGGACCCAGAGTTTGAGTCAAGCTTGTGTCATTCACTCGAAAGACAATATTAGCTATTTCATCTACATTAAAATTCGCAGCAAGGGAGATATTTGTGGTAATAGGTAAGCCACCAAAACCATATATTTTTGAATTTTTAGATTCTGGGCTAGTATAAACACCAATGACTCGATAACTAAAATCATTAACTTCTACAACCTTGTTAATAGCCTCTTGAGGAGATCCAAATAGACTAATGGATAATTCTTCATCAAGCAAAATGACACTTGCAAATTCTTTGAAATCTTGTTCTCTCAGACTACGTCCTGCAAGAATTTCATTATTAACAGCCTCCATATAAGTTCTGTTTCCACCTGTCAAATTGGCATTTTCAACCTTTTTATCTTTATAAGTCAAGATGGCGTTCGTTGAGTTGGTTACATAGTAATTATCCACTCCCTTGAGTTTGGCTGCCTCCTTGACCCAAGATTCTTGCGGTTTTGGTGGTTCAACATGAACTTCCTCTTCTTTTCCAGAAACCGTAAAAGCTGATTGTTTCTGAGTAAAAGACCCATCTTTACTTTTTTTAGAAGAGAAAAAGACACTGATATTTTTCTGAGATCTGGTCATGTTTTTATTGAGATAGCGAGACATGGAATCACCCAGAGCCATAATCACAACAACCGATGAAACACCGATAATAATCCCAATCATGGTAAGCAAAGAACGCATCTTGTGAGCCATAATAGATGAAAAGGCAAATTTCAGATTCTGCATCTTAGTTTTCCTCCTTTTCTAACTGAGCACTATCAGATGAAATAACTCCATCGCGAATGACAATCTGACGTTTGGCATAAGCAGCTATTTCAGGCTCATGCGTTACCATGATAATGGTTTTTCCTTCTTTATTCAAGTCAAGCAATAGTTGCATAATTTGATTCCCTGTTTTGGTATCCAAGGCTCCTGTCGGTTCGTCTGCTAGGATAATAGAAGGATTGTTTACCAAGGCACGCGCAATAGCCACACGTTGCTTTTGACCACCAGATAATTCCGAAGGCAAATGGTGACTACGTTCTGTCAATTCAACCTTATCTAAATACTCCTCAGCCAACTTGCGCCGTTTTGAAGCCGAAACTCCCGCGTAAATCAAGGGCAATTCTACATTTTGCAGAGCATTAAGTTTGGATAGAAGAAAGAACTGCTGAAAAACAAATCCGATTTGTTGGTTGCGGACCTTGGCTAGTTGTTTTTCACCAAGTCCAGCTACTTCTTGGCCTTCAAGATAATATTCTCCACTGGTTGGTGTATCCAACATGCCAATCGTATTCATCAGCGTAGACTTACCAGAACCAGACGGTCCCATGATGGCAACAAACTCACCCTCATTCACTTCTAGGTTGATGTTTTTGAGAACCTGCAGTTCTTGGTCACCATTACGGTAACTTCTGCAGATATTTTTTAGACTAATTAGTTGCTTCATCAGCCTTCACCTCTTTTCCTTCCTCTAGAGAAGACGTTGGGTTACTGATGACCTTGACTCCATTTGTCAGACCTGAAGTGATTTCTTGGTTGTCTGCATCAGCATTGCCCAAACCAACTTCCACTTTCTTGGCCTTTTTCTGCTCGTCAAGCACCCAGACATAGTTCTTATCATTTTCAGTCACAATACTTGTTAGAGGAACCAAAATAGCTTTACTCTTATTCTTGACCTCAACACTTACTGAGAATCCTTGTTTCAAATCACCGATTTCACTTGTAACATCAATAGTATATGGATATTTAGAACCAGAATTACCACCTGCTGCGGCAGTAGCTGCACTTGCTGCTTCACCATTGTTTTTAGGGTAGTCAGAAATGTAGCTAATCTTACCAGTCCAGCTCTTATCTTGGTAAACTTTAGAAGTAAAGGTTACTTCTTGTCCTACAGAGAGGTTGGCAAGGTTATATTCAGATAGTTCCCCCTTAACTTGCAAGTTTTCATTGCTAACGAC
Organism: Streptococcus parapneumoniae; assembly: GCF_037076355.1. NCBI lineage: Bacteria > Bacillati > Bacillota > Bacilli > Lactobacillales > Streptococcaceae > Streptococcus > Streptococcus parapneumoniae. The sequence continues at coordinate 1,536,258 of NZ_AP026968.1, forward strand.
ATGAACTACCACCTGGCTAGCTCCAGTTGGAGATTTAGAAACATTACGGTTGACTTCGACCACAGTTCCCTCTAAGGTACTGAGAACCGTCATTGCATCCAACTGACTTTGAGCCTTGCTTAATTGCGCTGCTGCATCTGCACGAGCATCACGAGCATCACCTAGTTGTGCATCAATAGAGGATACCGAATTTCCTGAGACTGGAGCTGCAGTTTGGGCTGCAGCTCCTTCTCCTCCTGCTGGTACTGGTAACTGGGGAGCTGAAGCAGCTTCATTTCGTGCTTGATTGAGTTCGTTGATATGACGATCTGCCTTAGCAACTGCTCGACTCGCTGAATCATAGGCCGCCTGGGCTTCTGAACTACTGTACTTGACTAAAGCCTGTCCTTCACTGACTTTATCACCCACAGAAACAAGGATTTCATCTAAATCACCCTTACTAGCATCAAAATAAACATATTGTTCATTTTTTGCTGTTACTGTCCCTGACAATAAAACAGAGGATGCCACGCTTCCTTCCTTGGCAACAACAAGATGAGTAGCCTCATCTTTTACAGCAGTCTGAGAAGGTTGTCTAAAGAGTAAAATCCCCCCAGCACCCAATACAACTACACTTGCAGCACCGATTGCTGCATACAATTGCCACTTTTTAGATTTACCATTCTTTTTCATAATGAAACTCCTTTTTGATTTAAAGTTCTTAACAATATTATACAAAAATTATCAATTTGAAACAATAACATTTCAGAACGAAATAATGACATTTCAGGATTTAATTATTGTTCGGAATTTATTTCGCAATCATTGTACTAGTTATATAATACACTTTATTTTTCTTTTTTGCAAGCCTTTTCTTTAATTTTTTTGAACGTAGCAGATTTTTGCAATCAAATCAAAAAAAAGATAGAATATGACTATCAAAAAATGATACTCTTCTATTTAAAAGAGTACAAAGGAGTTTTCAATGAGAGAATACGATATCATCGCTATCGGTGGAGGTAGCGGAGGAATTGCTTCCATGAACCGTGCTGGTGAACACGGAGCTAAAGCAGCCGTTATTGAGGAAAAGAAACTAGGTGGAACCTGTGTCAATGTCGGTTGTGTTCCTAAAAAAATCATGTGGTACGGGGCGCAAATCGCTGAGACTTTCCATCAATTTAGAGAAGACTACGGCTTTAAGACTACTAATCTTAACTTTGACTTTGCAACCCTACGTCGCAATCGTGAAGCCTACATTGATCGCGCTCGTTCTTCTTATGATGGCAGTTTTAAACGTAACGGTGTAGACTTGATTGAAGGCCATGCTGAATTTGTAGATTCTCATACTGTCAGCGTAAATGGTGAACTGATTCGTGCTAAACATATCGTGATTGCTACTGGTGCCCATCCAAGTATTCCAAATATTCCTGGTGCTGAGCTAGGTGGCTCTTCTGATGATGTATTTGCCTGGGAAGAACTTCCAGAGTCAGTCGCTATTCTAGGCGCTGGTTATATCGCCGTTGAATTGGCTGGCGTACTTCACACCTTTGGTGTCAAGACAGACCTCTTTGTTCGCCGCGATCGTCCTTTACGTGGTTTTGATTCTTATATCGTTGAAGGTTTGGTCAAGGAAATGGAAAGAACAAACTTACCACTTCATACTCACAAAGTCCCTGTCAAGTTAGAAAAAACTGCTGAAGGCATTACCATTCATTTTGAAGATGGTACTAGTCACACAGCTAGCCAAGTTATCTGGGCTACGGGTCGCCGTCCAAACGTTAAGGGCTTGCAACTTGAAAAAGCTGGAGTCACTCTGAACGAACGTGGCTTTATCCAAGTGGATGAATACCAAAATACTGTTGTTGAAGGAATCTACGCTCTAGGTGATGTAACAGGTGAAAAGGAACTGACTCCAGTTGCTATCAAGGCTGGGCGTACTTTATCTGAACGTCTCTTTAACGGAAAAACAACTGCTAAAATGGACTACTCAACTATTCCAACCGTTGTCTTTTCACACCCTGCTATCGGAACGGTTGGATTGACCGAAGAGCAAGCTATTAAAGAATACGGTCAAGACCAAATCAAGGTTTACAAATCAAGCTTTGCATCTATGTACTCTGCCGTTACTAGCAATAGACAAGAATCCCGTTTCAAACTCATAACAGCTGGTCCAGAAGAAAAAGTTGTCGGACTTCATGGAATTGGCTACGGCGTTGATGAAATGATTCAGGGATTTGCTGTTGCTATCAAAATGGGAGCAACCAAGGCTGACTTTGATGCAACTGTGGCGATTCACCCAACTGCATCCGAAGAATTTGTAACCATGCGTTAATCAAAACAAAAGAAGCAGAGCAAAAAACACTTCTAAATATCAAAAAGCGAGTATTTCCGTAGTTGGAGATACTCGTTTTCTTATGTCTTATTTTATAGTATGTTGAAATAAGATATGCAAAAATCAATTAACAAACCATAGCAAAATACAAGGATTATAATACAATCATTTGTTCTTTTCTTTAAAAGATTCATATATTTTTTTATATAACTCTTTTATATCTTTTTTCTGAGAATTCAACTCTTCTTTACCGTAGTCAAAGTTTGCTACCACAAATCCCTCGTCAGCATCAGAAAAAGTAAAAAACTCTATTTCAATTAGTTTATTATGCTTAGAGTCCTCTATAGTGTCTCCTAAATCATTATTGAATTTCTTCACTTCTTCTTCACGAACTCCGAATCCCGTAGCAGCTCCATTTGCAATGATGTTTGAAAATACTTCTTCAGAAGACTCTGATTCTTTCACAGTTATGAAGTATATAGCCTCTTCCGTTTCTACTTGTCTCACTTTATTCCATTTTTCTGTATCACTAGAAGAAAGCGTATAGACTGTTAACTCTACCGTTGGCTTATTGATATTTTCTTTTGTAATCATTTGTTTTCCAAAAAAGAAGAAGGCAAGTAACCCAGCTACAAAGATCAAAGCAATATAAATTATCTTTTTCATACATTATACCCTATATCTTTCATGTCAATTATCACATCAACTTCGTTATAGACAGCTGGATCATGCGTCGCTATTATAACATATTTATCTTCATCTTTTTCATTTAATAACAAACGAATGATTTCTTTTCCAATCTCACCATCTAAAGCTCCTGTGGGCTCATCTGCTAAAATAATTTTACGTGGTTTCATTAACATTCTGGCAATAGCTACACGTTGAGCCTGCCCACCAGACAATTCGTATATTTTTTGATGTAAATAGTCACTTGACAGTCCTACTTTTTCAAGTACGTCAGTTATTGTTTTTTTGTCTTTAGTGATAAGGCTCAGATTATCATATACTGTTTTGTTATCTATTAAAGAATAATTCTGAAATACATATCCAACAGTATTTTTAAAAAAAGTTCTTTCTTTTATCTTCCAAATATCTTGTTTATCAACTAAAACATTCCCACTGTCAATTTTTTCTAATCTTCCTATAATATTAAGAAGGGTACTTTTACCGGAGCCAGAACCTCCAATCAATGCATAGCTTTTTCCAGATTCAAATATTAAATTTAAGTCTGTAAAGATCTTCTTTGAGCCGAAACTCTTTGAAACGTTCAAAAGGTCAATTGTCATGATTCATCTCCTTTTAAAATTTTAGTGTAGCTTTCAGATAATTTCCTAAAACTCATTATGATTGACAACATCAAAACTAGCAGAGAAGCCACTCCAATATATAGCAACTCTATTTGCCCTGTCATAAGAAATGTAAATAGAATAACCATTGTAATAGTCATCATAAAATATTTGAGACTTGAAATTGCTATATATGTTTTTGACAGACCCAAAATGATTTTTTTCACATATTCATTCTGTTTTAGAGTAATAAAAAGTTGGACATATTGATAAATGAGTATAAAGACAATACTGTAAATTATCTTCTGCAAGATTTGTGATAGTAGAATTTGGTGCTCTAAGGATTGAATCTTTAATTTCACAATTTGGTAAACATCTACTGGATTCATTGAGAAATTCAACGGGACAGTCATCTCATTTATTTTTTTTACCGCTTCAGGACTAAAAAGAGATTTATATAGTATGTTACTAGCCAAAGAAAACTTATTATTTTCCATCATTTTGTCCGTATCTAACACAACAACTATATTATCTTTGCTATCTGCTACATTTGCCAGCGGTAAAATATCTTTCATTTTAAGATTATTATCAGCATCTTCATTAAAATAAAAAATTTTTTCCCCATCAGGAATTATTTGTACTGCAAGCTGTTCTTTTGTATAATTTGTTCCAATAAATTGTTCTGCTACAACTGTATTCTCAATAGATTTCTGGTTTTCTTTCCACTTCTCAGGAATATAGATAGTTGCTATCTTATTATCTAAAAGATGATAGTTTGTTCCATTCACTTTATTTTGTAGGTTAGCACCTGTTTGGTTGATATAAATTAACTCTTTATTTATTTCTGGATTCGTTATCCCATCATTTTCTAATTGTTTAGAAAAATTTTCTATAACATGCGAAGTTTTCATGAAATCTGGAACATATGCCGAAGATCGTTCTATATATAAGAAATCTAAGTTTTTTAAGGCAGCAACTATCTGTAGATACTGACCATCTGAATCATTAACTTCTCCATTTTTAGTAGAGTTACTTTCAATTCCAAGGAACTCAATCCTTCTCCAGTCTTTTACTGTATCCCATGGTACTAAATTCTGTATCTGTATGTTAATACTAGATTGACTACTCTTTGTTTCTTGTAAAAAAATTCCTGAGACAAGGATGATAATCGAAATAATAGCAAGCCATACGACAAAAATAAGCTTGTTTTTTGCCTTGTTTTTGATAATTTCAATGGGCTTTTCAATCTGAATCGTCAACCAAAATAAAACAAAAGTAATAAGATCAATGATTTGAAATAGTATAAAATTCGTTAAAAGCAGAGAGAAAAATAACTTAGAACTATAGGTGAAGAAACCATTACCCAAAAAAGAACTGTAAGAAATCATCAATAAAGCCATCATAATCAGTTCAAAAATAAGAGAAATGACATACTCTCTTCTAAGGTCGTATACAGGCAAGCCCAAAGAACGTCGTATCACTCCTTCTTTGATCTGCCTCGTCCTAACAACAAATAAAACAACTAATAAAGTTAAGTAAATTGAACCCATTAACAGTATTCTTAAAGTTCCAGTAAATTGTAATATTCCTCCTATATACCAAGGATAAGCCATATATACTGTTTGTAGTCCAGTCATCGTAAGTGGTTTCAAACTGTCTACATCTATTTTCCCAAGTGTGTAATACATCCCTACTATTGGTGCTGACTTTAATTGTTCATTATTTACATCATCAAAGTTTACATACTTCAACTGACCCGAACTCTGAACGATTGGCTTGTAAATGGTAACCTTTTCCGTTTTTGATAAGTCACGAACCATTTCGTATATTTCGTTATTAGAAAGATTACTTTTTCCTTGGATAGAAAAAGCACCATCAATTGGTAAAGGTATGGGGATTTCGGTATCACTAATAGTGACCAGACCAATTGTAGCAATCAAACAAAAGAAGAATCCAATGATACATAATTTTAATTTCATAAGCAATTACCATATGACAAAAGACTCTATTTTATAATTGGGTCTCTTGTTTTCATAAATTATTTTTTAAAATCTATAATAATCCCAATATGCATTTAAGCGAACATCGTTCCAAGATTTTGTTGCACTTGAATATGTCCATCTATAATCTTTTTTATCGTGAACTTTAACTGTTCCCCAAAAATTCGTTACTGAAGATTTTGATCCAATATTATTTGAAGAACTAACAAAGTAATTCGAATAACCATAGTTATCATTTACACCATATTCCCATACATCAATAATGGGACTTGGAGCAGGGTGTGCTGTAGTTTCACTACCAACACTAGCTGTAGTAGCAAATCCAAAACTGAAAAAACTTGTAGCCAGCAAAATGAACTTCTTCTTAGTAAATTTTTTGTATTTTACTTCTCCTTGAATTATAATATTTGACAAAAACTCAGTAATAATTCTCTATTTTAAAATTGAACACATTTATTTGTAAGCGTTTATAATATTAATTTAATACTAATATTTTAGTTTGTCAAGTATTTATAGTATATTTTTTATTGATAAAATGAGATTATCTATAAAGGCGATTTACAAATCGATAAAAAACAATTATCCAACTTCTCTTGTGAATCAAATCGTCTGTTACAATTTTTGTTACCTTGTTTTTAAAAATAGGTTGACAATGATTCCTCTACGAGTATAATAGTTACTATATATCAGAAAAGAGGTTAACTATTTTGAAAAAAGCTCACGTTTATGCCATCCCTGCTATTGGGGCTGCTCTCATTGCTGTTTTGGCACAAATCAGTCTTCCAATTGGACCCGTCCCCTTCACTCTGCAAAACTTTGCTATCGGCTTGATTGCTACTGTCTTTAGACCAAGAGAGGCTGTACTTTCTGTTGGACTCTATCTTCTTCTAGGTGCTATCGGTCTTCCTGTCTTTGCAGGAGGTGGGGCAGGATTGCAGGCGTTGGTTGGTCCTACTGCGGGTTATCTTTGGTTTTATCTTGTATACTCTGGACTTACTTCCTCCCTAACTAACAGCAAGAGTGGTGTTGTCAAGATTTTTCTTGCCAACCTCTTGGGTGATGCCCTTGTCTTTATCGGAGGGATTCTTAGCTTGCATTTCCTAGCTGGAATGGCATTTGAAAAAGCTCTTGTTGTGGGGGTATTTCCCTTTATCATTCCAGACCTTGGTAAACTTCTGGCTATTAGTTTTATTAGCCGTCCACTACTTCAACGCCTTAAAAATCAGGCTTACTCTGCTAACTAAAAAAGGATATCGAGTTATCATGACTCAGTATCCTTTTCTTTCATTTTGAAAACTTAGTTGCCTTTAAAGGCATCCACCATCGTTTGAAATTCTTCATTAGAGAGAGTAATTCCTTTGCCCATTTTAGTATGATCTGGACTCCAAGCACGAATATCAAACTTTGCAGGGGCTCCATTAAAGCTCACACGGTTGATTTCCTTGGTCCAACCTTTTTCGTTTTCAGAAAGAGTCAACAAGTGCTCTTCGATTTCAAATGTAAATTCTGCCATTTTCTTCTCCTTTTTTAGCTTTCATTAGTTTATTCGTAAAATCTTGTAGATTTTAGGAAAATTTTATATAATATTGATATAAAAGAAGGGAGGCCAATATGAGACATAAATTCCAGCAAGTTCTAGGTAAAATACATGACTTTTTAAATGGACATGAAGAACCAGATCAGACTGAAAGCAACTCCCTTACAACCACTATTGAAGAGGCTATCCAGAAACAAACCGCTGTTCACCTTATCTTGTCTGAGACAAGCTTTACAGGTGACATCATCAAATACGATCAGCAAGGACAGCAAATTATCGTGAAAAATTTTGCCAAAAATGTGACCCGTATTATCCGCATAAGCGATATTCAACGCCTGCGATTTGTCCCTTCAACTGTCCAAACAGCCCAAAAAAATAGATTTAAGAAAGAGTGAGATGTAGTTGCTTCATCCCACTCTTTTTTCTTAGCGAATTTGTTCAAAATGTAAATGAACTGCGATATGATCTCCATAACCACTTCTTTCCAAGTCACGTTGTAGACGATAGGAAATGTAGTGTTCTGCAATGGTAATGTAACCTGCACCCAATAAACGATGTTCAACCATAGATTGAATCATACTGATAGTCGCACGTTCCACCTTGGCCTCTTCCAAATCCAAAACCACTTTCTTAGTGACTTGTGCAAGGTTTTGACGCAAATCATCTGTCAATACATAGACAGTCTGGGCTGCCTTTAAGATGGCTTGGTAAATCTTATCTGGATTAAATTCAGCAATTTCTCCATCACGTTTGATTACTTGCATAGGTTTCTCCTTTATTCTTTGTTTTCTTTGATTTCTGCCAGCATTTTTTCTTCTTCTGCTGTCAGTTGATAATGTTCAAGCAAATCCGGTCTGCGTTCGTAGGTTTTCTTCAAACTCTCATACAATCGCCACTGACGAATCTTTTCATGGTGCCCGCTCATCAGAACATCTGGGACAACCATGCCTCGATAATCATAAGGGCGTGTGTACTGAGGGTATTCGAGAAGGCCTGAAGAAAAACTATCATCTTGGTGGCTAGACTCCTTGCCAATCACTTCTGGAATCAGGCGTACCGTAGCATCAATCATGGTCATAGCCGCCAATTCCCCACCAGTCAAGACATAGTCGCCCAGGGAGATCTCATCTGTCACCAAGGTCTTAATGCGCTCATCATAACCCTCGTAGTGCCCACAGATAAAGATTAGCTCTTCCTCTTGAGCTAAATCCTCAGCATAGGCCTGATCGAACTGTTTCCCTGCAGGATCGAGAAGGATGACGCGAGGATTTTTCTTTTCAATAGCATCAAAGGCATCGAAAATAGGTTGGACTCGGAGCAGCATCCCCTGACCGCCTCCGTAGGGCTCATCGTCGACATGGCGGGCCTTTTCAGCATTTTCTCGAAAATTATGATACTGGATATCCAAGAGCCCTTTTTCACGAGCCTTTCCAACAATTGAGTGCTCTAGCGGAGAAAACATCTCTGGAAAAAGGGTTAAAATATCAATCTTCATCGTCTAACCCTTCTAAGATTTCCACATCGACGCGGTTATTTGGAATATCAACATTGAGAACCACTGGTGGGATATAAGGCAATAATAAATCACGCTTGCCTTTTCGCTTGACCACCCAGACATCGTTGGCACCTGGTTGCAGGATTTCCTTGATGGTTCCAATCAAGTTATCACCCTCATAGACTTCCAAACCGATAATCTCGTGATAATAAAATTCACCATCGTCTAGGTCATTCAAATCTTCCTCAGCAACCTTGAGACTGTATCCCTTGTACTTTTCGATAGCGTTGATATGGTACATATCTTTGAATTTAATAATGTCAAAGTTCTTCTGTTTACGGTGACTAGCGATGGTCACTGTTTGAACAAACTGATCTTTTTCATCAAACAAAGCCAGCTCAGTACCTTTTTTAAACCGTTCTTCTGCAAAATCTGTCACAGACAAGACTCGCATCTCACCCTGTAACCCTTGCGTATTGACGATTTTCCCAACATTAAAGTAGTTCATCTTGTCTCCTGTGCTCTCCTTTTTTCCATCTTATTCTGACAATTCTCGAATAATAGCCGCAATTTTTTCCGATTCTGACCATTGTAAATAATGGTGATTCCCTCCTAAAATGAGTTTAGTATTGGAAGTACAATATTCTGATTCTCTGTACTCTTTTTCTCTATAAGGCTGACAAAAAATAAATACAGGGATATAAGATTCTATAGATACATTCTCAAAATCTTCCTCAGTAATCTCTCCAGATATCTGAAATTCTGGATTTTGCTTTTCCAACTCTAAGCCTTTTTCTTGCATTATTTCCCAGATTTCTTTATTCGTTTCAGGACTAAATGTTGCTTGAGTTAAGTTCTTAAAATAAAGTTCAGGACCACACTCCTCAATCAGCCTCATCTGCTCTTCCATTTCTGGATAAGGATTTTCTGAAAAATCAGCAAACATGACGTTTTTAGTTGTCGGTTCAATTGCTACTAAAGCCTGACACTTAATTGGTTTGTTGAGCAATTTACAAGCTAAAATTCCACTCAAACTATGTACACAAAGTATATATTCAGAAATCCCTAATTCTTCAAGTACTTCATAAACTGCATCTACAAGATTATCCAGATTTTTGTCAGATTGGTCATGAATCGGACTCCTACCTGTGTTCGGAAAATCAATTGTCAAATAACCAATTGTAGGAGGAAGTTTTTCAAGTATAAGTGAAAAATTTTCATAACTTGGTAGCAAACCTGCGCCACTTAAACAAACTAGCATTTTCTTTTGCTTTTGATAAGTAACAGAGAGACTACCAATTTCTGTAGATACTTCAATCCTCTTCATAAAGAAATCCACTCATTCTATATAATGAATTATTAAAAATCCTTATCCTTTATTTTATCACGTTCCAAAGATTTTCTCAAGTTGGAGGAAGGGGACAACATCTCTACTTTCCATTCAAAAATCCTTCCAAATCACGTTCATGTTGGTACTTAATGGATGCAATTTTACACTTCTCGCAAAAAAGCGAGACATTCGTCCCGCTCTTCTTATTTTTCATCAATAACGATTCTTACTTTTTTGTCTTCAGTTGGGACAGAGTAGACAATCGTTCTTATCGCAGAAATAGTGCGACCCTTACGACCGATTACACGACCCACATCGCTTTGATCAAGATTCAAATGATATTCCAAAAATTCTGGTGTATCTTCAATCTTGATAGTTAAGGCATCTGGTTGTGAAATCAAGGGTTTCACAATCGCAATAATGAGATTTTCAATCGTATCCATCTGTCAACCTACTTTAAACTTATTTTGCGAATTTAGAATCGTGGAATTTTTTCAATACGCCTTCTTTTGAAAGGATGTTGCGAACTGTATCTGAAGGTTGAGCTCCATCAGCCAACCATGCAAGAACGCGGTCTTCTTTCAAAGTTACTTGGTTTTCAGCAACAAGTGGGTTGTAAGTTCCAACTGTTTCGATGAAACGTCCGTCACGTGGTGAACGTGAATCTGCTACGTTGATACGGTAGAAAGGTTTTTTCTTAGAACCCATACGAGTCAAACGGATTTTAACTGCCATTTTTAAAGTCTCTTTTCTTATTTTTTATTTCGGTGAAATAGCTGAGCTATTTAGCACATGTTCTATTATAGCAGATTTCTGACAGGTGTCAAGAAAAAAACTTGACAGACTATAAAATTCTTAAACCATTTAGAAATTTGTTAGAAGTAGGAAATAAATGTTTGAAAGAAGCTATCCGTGAATACTATTTTATACTCAATGAAAATCAAAGAACAAACTAGGAAGCTAGCCGCAGGCTGTACTTGAGTACGGCAAGGTAAAGCTGACGTAGTTTGAAGAGATTTTCGAAGAGTATTAGAAACATTTTATAAAGACCACCAAGTTAAGCCCTTCATCTCTCCTGAACGTGATTTGGATGCTTGACTTCTAAATCCCAAGCCCGTTCCCAAACGAAATATCAAGGATTTTAAGAACGATATCTACTAATTAATTTATAAAATATGAATTAATAGATTCTAAATAGGAGAATAATTTAGTTCTGTAAAAATTAACTTCTACACCTACAAAGCTTATTCTGAAAGACTTTATAACAGTCTAAGAAAAAGTAGAGATTCATACAGTATCTAGATTTTCCAAAAATTCTTTATCATCAAATATTATTAACGAAACTATCCAAACCAAATCCGATGCATTGCTTCAAAGAATTCTTTAGTTGTTTGACTAGCGAGGATTTTTATTAAAAAATTTTTTCAAATAATTGCCACCTTGGCACATAAATTCTTGCTTTCTAAATTTAAATGTGATATATTTATAACATAAAATTTAAGTGTTATATATTTATAACATAAAAAAGGAGTCTATCATGAAAAAAAGTCAAAAAATGCGTGGCCTCATTGCAATGATTGCCGTAGCTCTCGTTATTGATTTTATTGTTTTATTTGGTTCTAATCTTAGTTGGGAACCCAAGTTAGTTATTACTGGTATTTCAGTGTCAGGTCAAATTATAGCTATTTGGAGCTGGCTACATATGAAACTATGGTCTCATAAGAGTCAGAAAGGTAAGGGAAAGATTATTTTTAACTTGTCTGCTAAGCTTTACACGATACTTTTGTTTGCAGCAAGTATTTTTTATACAGTAGGAATTTGGGTTGCGACCCCAAGCGAAAGTTCTGGTATTAAAGAATGGATTTTAGGAATTGGCCTCGTTATTGAAGTGATTGTATTTGGTTTTTTCTGTTTGAAAAATGTCAAGGAAACTCCGGACGAACGCTTTTATGCTAATTTAGCCAAGGCAGCTAGCTTGATGTTTGCTTTTATACTAGGCGCACTGATGATCCTAGCAGTTATCATTGGGTATATGGGGTCTCTCACTCTTTACATGGGACAGATCTTTATTAGCATAGCTGCCTTGATTTGCATCTTTGCGGTTGTCTATTTTATCTTGGAACGTAGAGGATAAGCATGGCCAAAGAAAGCAAGATTATTACTAATCTCAAATCTGTTCGTGAGTCCACAGGTATGACCCAGCAGGAGTTAGCCGACCTCATCGGCATGCGACGCGAGACAATTCTGCACTTGGAAAATAACCGTTACAATCCTTCGCTGGAAATGGCTCTTAAAATTGCTCAAGTTTTTAATCTAAAAGTAGAAGACCTCTTTGAACTCAGACAGAAAGAGGAAACATAATTCTTTTCGAGACCTAGTATTCAGTTCATTGATTCATTAGGAATTGAAGCCAAAAGAAAAAATCCTTTGAAAATGTGCTCTTTTAAAATATAGTAATTCTTTCGAATTACGTTTGCTAATTGTGATGCTTTACGAGCTTTCTTAAGATCTGGTTCCCTAAATACTTTGAGTACTCTTATGGCATTGATGCCTCAAAAAATTTAAAAACGCTTGTTGAAAAAGGTTATGCAATCATTGAAACGGCTTTTGATTCACTTGATCATCTAAATGCTACCATGAAAATTAATATTAAAAGCAAGGGAATTACAGGACTTTCTAAAATGAAGGCTACAAATTTGGACCAAGCCCTTCATGAGCATTTTTCAGAAGAAGAATTAGCAATCGTGGCTACAAATTGACTCCAAAGGGGGAGCAGATACTGGAACAATACAAGGGAATTATCCGACCGTCATCCAAAGAAAAATCTCTAAGCAAGCGATTTTTGGATTGACTTTCTCTAAAACTACCTTGTCACTAATATTTGAAATCCACTTCCTTTTAGGGTACAATGGTAGAAATGAATTTTTGAGAGGAACAGAATGAAAAAACTAGCAACCCTTCTTTTACTATCAACTGTAGCCCTAGCTGGGTGTAGCAACATCCAACGCAGTCTACGTGGTGATGACTATGTTGATTCCAGTCTTGCTGCTGAGGAAAGCTCCAAAGCAGCTGCCCAATCTTCCAAGGAATTAAACGATGCTTTAACAAACGAGAATGCCAACTTCCCGCAACTTTCTAAGGAAGTTGCTGAAGATGAAGCCGAAGTGATTCTACACACAAGTCAGGGTGATATTCGCATTAAACTCTTCCCAAAACTCGCTCCTCTAGCGGTTGAAAACTTCCTCACTCATGCCAAAGAAGGCTACTATAACGGCATTACCTTCCACCGTGTCATCGATGGCTTTATGGTTCAAACTGGAGATCCAAAAGGAGACGGTACAGGTGGTCAGTCCATCTGGCATGACAAGGATAAGACAAAAGACAAGGGAACTGGTTTTAAAAACGAGATTACTCCTTATCTCTATAACATCCGTGGTGCTCTTTCTATGGCTAATACTGGTCAACCAAACACCAATGGCAGCCAGTTCTTCATCAACCAAAACTCTACAGATACCTCTGCTAAACTCCCTACAAGCAAGTATCCAAAGAAAATCATTGAAGCCTACAAAGAAGGTGGAAACCCTAGTCTAGATGGCAAACACCCCGTCTTTGGTCAAGTGATTGACGGTATGGATGTTGTAGATAAAATTGCTAAAGCCGAAAAAGATGAAAAAGACAAACCAACGACTGCTATTACTATTGACAGCATCGAAGTGGTGAAAGACTACGATTTTAAATCTTAAAAACCAAAAATACAGTATCCACATTCGGTACTGTATTTCTTTTATCCGTATTTTTAAGTTAGCTTGTTAAAATCCCAGATTTGGTCCATCCAGCCTTCATAAAAGTCTGGTTCGTGACAAACCATAAGAATAGATCCCTTGTATTCTTTAAGAGCACGTTTGAGTTCATCCTTGGCATCCACATCCAAATGGTTGGTCGGCTCGTCCAGCACTAAAACGTTGTTTTCACGATTCATCAAAAGACAGAAACGAACCTTGGCTTGTTCCCCACCTGACAAGACCTGAATTTGGCTTTCAATATGCTTGGTTGTCAGACCACAACGGGCAAGGGCTGCACGGACTTCTGCTTGGTTGAGGGCTGGAAAGGCATTCCAGACAGCTTCAAGAGGAGTTTGGCGATTACCACCTTCTACTTCCTGTTCAAAATAACCGAGTTCTAGGTAGTCACCGCGTTCCACTTCCCCAGCGATTGGCGGGATAATTCCCAAGAGAGACTTCAAGAGAGTTGTTTTCCCGATACCATTAGCACCGATAATGGCAACCTTTTGATTGCGTTCAAAGGTAAGATTTAAAGGCTTGGTCAGAGGACGGTCATAACCAATTTGCAAATCCTTGGCTTGGAAGATAAAGCGTCCTGGTGTACGAGCTGGTTTGAAATCAAAGGATGGTTTTGGTTTCTCACTTTGCAGTTCGATAATATCCATCTTATCCAATTTCTTCTGACGGGACATGGCCATGTTTCGTGTTGCAACACGGGCTTTATTACGAGCGACAAAGTCCTTGAGGTCCGCAATCTCTTTCTGCTGACGTTCGTAGGCTGCCTCTAGCTGAGATTTCTTCATAGCATAGACTTCTTGGAACTGGTAGTAGTCACCAGAGTATCGTGTCAACTGTTGATTTTCCACATGGTAGACAATATTGATAACGTCATTTAGGAATGGAATATCGTGCGAAATAAGGACAAAAGCATTCTCATAGTTTTGGAGATAGCGCTTGAGCCAATCAATATGCTCAGCATCCAAGTAGTTGGTCGGCTCGTCCAACAGCAAGATATCAGGCTTTTCAAGGAGGAGTTTAGCCAAAAGTACCTTGGTTCTTTGCCCACCTGACAAAGAGGTTACATCTGTATCCATGCCAAAGTCCATGACACCAAGGGCGCGAGCTACTTCATCAATCTTAGCATCCAAGGTGTAGAAATCACGACTCTCCAAGCGGTCTTGGAGTTCTCCCACTTCTTCCATGAGGACATCAACATCCGCACCGTCTTCAGCCATTTCCATATAGAGGTCATTGATACGAGCTTCAGCTTTGAAAAGTTCATCAAAGGCCGTACGGAGAACATCGCGCACCGACTGCCCTTCAGCAAGGACGGAGTGCTGATCCAAGTAACCAGCAGTCACATATTTAGACCACTCAACCTTTCCTTCATCTGGCAACATCTTACCAGTCACGATGCTCATAAAAGTTGATTTGCCTTCACCATTGGCACCGACCAGACCAATATGTTCACCCTTGAGGAGACGGAAGGACACATCTTCAAAAATTGCACGGTCACCAAAACCGTGACTCAAATTTTTAACTTCTAAAATACTCATTTTAATTCCTTATCTTGTTTTTATACTCTTCGAAAATCTCTTCAAACCACGTCAGCTTCACCTTGCCGTATATATGTGACTGACTTCGTCAGTCTTATCTACAACCTCAAAACAGTATTTTGAGCAGCCTGCGGCTAGCTTCCTAGTTTGCTCTTTGATTTTCATTGAGTATTATGTAATCGTTTATAAAGTAGCCAAGCCAGATAGCCACCCAAGGTATTGGTCCACAAATCATCAATCTCAAAGACGCGATTGAAATCAAAGAAAAAATCCAAGACTAACTGCGTACACTCGATTCCAAGACTCACTAGAAAACTGATAAGAAGGACCTTTGTTGTTTTCCGCAAGTTTGGAAAGAGATAAAGGAGTTGGAAAATCAGAGGAAAAAGCAAGAAGACATTTAAAATGTTCTGCAAAAAAATCCAAATGACTTGCCCCAAACTAGTCACTTCACCCAGTTTCCAGAAAGAATTAAAAGGAGTCAAAAGAAAAACCAGGCGTCCAAGATGCTGAATACCTGGAGTTTCCACCCCCACGGGAGATTGTTCTTGAGGAGTAAAGCAAAAATAGACAATGCAAATGCTATAGAAAATGACTCCCCAGACCAAAACATGATTATAACTCTTCTTCATCATTAAGGATTGACTGCTGCAACTGCTTTCTGGCGGTCACGTTTCATTGTGTTAGAGCGCAATTGTCCACAAGCTGCATCAATATCTGTACCATGCTCTTGACGAACAACACAGTTAACCCCTTTTTTCTTAAGCGTATCATAGAAAGCCATAACGCGCTCTTTAGGACTACGGCTATATTGGTCATGCTCACTAACTGGGTTATAAGGAATCAAGTTTACATAAGACAATTTCTTGATATTCTTGAGCAATTCAGCCAATTCCAAGGCTTGTTCTACACCGTCGTTGACTTCATTGAGCATGATGTATTCAAAGGTCACACGACGATTGGTTGTTTCGATATAGTACTCAATAGCAGCAAAGAGTTTTTCAATCGGAAAGGCACGGTTAATCTTCATGATGCTTGAGCGCAGTTCATTATTAGGTGCATGAAGGGAAACGGCAAGATTGACCTGAACTCCTTCATTAGCAAAATCACGAATTTTATGGGCCAAACCTGAGGTTGAAACCGTAATGTGACGAGCACCGATGGCCATTCCCTTATCATCATTAATGGTACGAACGAAATTCAAGACATTGTTGTAGTTATCAAAGGGCTCACCGATTCCCATGACAACAATATGACTGACGCGTTCATCCTGACCACGCTCATCAAAGTATTTCTGAACCAGCATGATTTGCGCTACGATTTCACCGTTATTGAGGTCACGTTGTTTCTTAATTAAACCAGAGGCACAGAAGGTACAACCGATATTACAGCCGACCTGAGTGGTCACACAGACAGATAAACCGTAGTGTTGACGCATGAGTACTGTCTCAATCAGCATTCCATCTGGCAATTCAAAGAGATATTTAACGGTCCCATCAGCAGACTCTTGCACGATACGCTGTTTCAAGGGATTGACCACAAACTGATCATTAAGCTTAGCAATCAAATCCTTGGAAAGGTTGGTCATCTCTTCAAATGACTGGACACGTTTACGGTAGAGCCATTCCCAGATTTGATCTGCACGGAATTTCTTTTCTCCTTGCTCCAAAACCCATTCCTGCATGGTTTGACGTGTTAAACTATAAATTGACGGTTTCATTTCTACTCCTTATTCTCTACTCACTTCTGACGAATGACAAAATGACGTTGCCCCTTGTCCTCTTTCTGAGAGTGCTGGTCTTTCTGACGACGTCTATTTTTCTTATCTGCATTCGGTTTTCGTTTTGTTTGAGCCGGTTTCTTTCCTTTTCTAGAAGGTGTTTCTTCTTCCTTCTTACGCATTTTCTTGTCAAATGATGCTCGCTTAGGGGCTTCATTTTCTAAGACAAAATAGGCACAACCATAACTACAATACTCTAAAAGATAGTCTTGTAAACGACTGATTTTTTCAAGTTTTTCATCTGTTCGGTCATCCTTGTAAAAACCTCGTAGGCGAAGCTGTTCGTTGCTCCAGTCTCCCACGATATAATCAAACTTGGTTAAGACTTCTGAAAAACGCTGATTAAAAGCCGTCACATCAAAGGCATCCTTGATATTTTCCACCAAGGAAAAAGCTATCCCTTCCGTTTCAATCTTGTCCCCATGTAAATGGAACTCAGGACCAGGAAACTTGTTATAGTTGTATAATTCAGGTGCAATTTCTTTTCGCATAGATATCCTTTTTTCACGATTACTTAATACTTTATTCTACCATAATTTCTAGCAGTTAGCACGTTTCTCATAAAAATGAAAAAAGTCTGACGATTTTGTCAGACCAAAATAATATAACCTTAAAAAGAGAAGAACAATTCTTCCCTCCAACTATCATTATTTAGCAGCTGCGTACAATTCATCTACTTTGTTCCAGTTGATCACTGAGAAGAAAGCTTTGATGTAGTCAGGACGCACGTTGCGGTATTTCACGTAGTAAGCATGTTCCCAAACGTCCAAGCCCAAGATTGGTTTTTTACCTTCTGAGATTGGTGTGTCTTGGTTTGCTGTTGAAGTCACTTCAAGTTTACCTTCTTTGTTGACAACCAACCATGCCCATCCTGAACCGAAACGAGTTGTTGCGGCTGCAGTAAAGGCTGCTTGGAATTCTTCAAATGAACCAAATGTTGCATCGATTGCTGCTGCAAGTTCTGCTGATGGAGCTGTTTTTTCAGGAGTCATCAATTCCCAGAAAAGAGCGTGGTTCAAGTGTCCACCACCATTGTTAATAAGCGCTTGACGGATATCGGCTGGAATAGATTCTACATCAGCAAGCAAGGCTTCAAGATCTTCACCGATTTCAGGGTGTTTTTCAAGAGCTGCATTAGCATTGTTGACATAAGTTTGATGGTGTTTGTCATGATGCAAGTGCATTGTTTCCGCATCGATGTATGGTTCCAAAGCATCGTATGCATATGGAAGATCTGGTAAGATAATAGCCATCTGTAATACCTCTTTTTCTTTCTATATGAAAATGATAACGCAAACATTCACTTTTTTCAAGTTTTTTGCTTATAGATGAAAAAATCACTGAAATACTTTCTAATAATACTCTTCGAAAATCTCTTCAAACTGCGTCAACGTCGCCTTGCCGTAGGTATGGTTACTGACTTCGTCAGTTTCATCCGCAACCTCAAAACAGTGTTTTGAGCTAACTTAGTCAGTTCTATCTACAACCTCAAAACAGTGTTTTGAGCTGACTTCGTCAGTTCTATCTACAACCTCAAAGCAGTGCTTTGAGCTGACTTCGTCAGTTCTATCCACAACCTCAAAACAGTGTTTTGAGCTAACTTAGTCAGTTCTATCTACAACCTCAAAACAGTGTTTTGAGCTGACTTCGTCAGTTTCATCCGCAACCTCAAAAACATGTTTTGAGCTGACTTCGTCAGTCTTATCTACAACCTCAAAGCAGTGCTTTGAGCAACCTGCGGCTAGTTTCCTAGTTTGCTCTTTGATTTTCATTGAGTATAAAATAAGCAAATCAGCAAGAAACCCACGACAAGATAATGTTGACGCGGGTTGTAGTTTCAAAAAAATGTCAATTGACCTGACTAGCAATCTGTAGGAGTGCCTTTTCAAAAAGGAAACTCTTTTCATAAAGACCTGTCTTAATCTGATAGTCTGTCTCAATCAAATAAGAAATAGCTTGCTTCAAAAAGCTAAAGGAAAGTCCTCTTGAATCTCTCAGCGCAAACTTGATTTGATAGGGATTAGGATTGCGTCCGAGAAAACTTCCTAGACTACTTGCAATCTGAGACTCTGTTTGCCCAGACTCTGCCAAAATCTTCACCTGAGTAAAAGTCCGAAATTGTCCTAGCATGACAGCTATGAGCTTAATTTCGTCTTCCCCTTGCAAGGTCAAGTCTCTAACCAAATCTCGCGCCCGGTCCATCTTTTTAGTCAGAATAAACTGAGTTAAATCAAAAATATTGTCCTGCAAGGTCTTGGGAATAGCATTAACAATATCCTCTTCCTCGATAACAGAGTCTTCCTTATAGGACTGTAAAAAGAGCAGATTTTTCTGGATTTCGCTAAATTGAAAACCCGACTTGATGAGGAGATTTTCAAAAGAATGATTGGTAAACTGCAGACCTTGTTTCTGGCTCCACTTTTGGAAATACTGGCGCAATTCTTGTTCTTTGGCTTCTACTGCATCAAAGACCTTGGCATCACGCTTAAGTAATTTAACCAACCGCCTTTTGCTATCCAGCTTTCCTTCAGCAAAGATTATCAACTTGGTTGTTGGTGAAGGATTGTCAAGGTATTCCTCAAATGACTTAAGCTCATCATCTGTCAAAAAGCGCTTTTTAGCAGTCGTGACATCGACAAAATGATCCAATATCACGATTTTCTCATCCGCAAA
The DNA here is from genome assembly GCF_037076355.1 of Streptococcus parapneumoniae. Lineage (NCBI taxonomy): Bacteria > Bacillati > Bacillota > Bacilli > Lactobacillales > Streptococcaceae > Streptococcus > Streptococcus parapneumoniae. Next base: position 1,556,008 of record NZ_AP026968.1, read on the forward strand.
GAAAGGAAGGCTGACCAACTCCAGTTCTACATCTTTGTAAACTACTTCTTTCATATCACAGTAGGCAAAGTTGAGGTCAGCAGAATCATACCCAATCTGTTTCAACACTTGGCTCTTCATCACTTCAAACTGACCCTGATCTGTCCCTGTAAAAAGGCTCAAACTCGGTAAATTTGATAAAGTCAACTTCTGGCTTTCTTCAATGGCTAGCATCTTATCTCCTTTCTTCTGATTTTTCGATTTAATTTAGTCAATATAGCGCAATTTCCCACGGAAATCTTCTAGGCTCTTGTACCCTTTTTCCGCCATGATTGCTTTCAGTTCATTGGTAATACGATCAAAAGCACCAACTCCTTCTTTGTGAAGGGTGGTTCCCACCTGCACCATACTGGCTCCACAGAGGATATGTTCAAAGGCATCACGACCAGTCAAAACGCCACCTGTTCCGATGATTTGGATTTGAGGATTGAGACGTTGGTAGAAAGCATGAACATTGGCTAGAGCAGTTGGTTTGATATACTCTCCACCAATGCCACCGAAACCATTTTTGGGACGAATAACGACGGACTCATCTTCTATATATAGGCCATTTCCGATAGAGTTAACGCAGTTGACAAACTTGAGCGGATACTTGTTGAAAATAGCTGCCGCTTGGTCAAAGTGAACAATATCAAAATATGGTGGCAATTTAATTCCAAGAGGTTTGGTGAAGTAGGCAAATACTTCTGTCAAAATCCGGTCTGTTGTCTCAAAATCATAGGCAATCTGAGGTTTTCCTGGAACATTTGGACAGGAGAGGTTTAGCTCAGTCAGACCATGAAAATCACTCTCTTGGACTTTTTTCAAGATAGTATGGGTTTCCTCTGGAGACATGCCAACTAGAGATAAGAAGAAAGTCCGGTTCGGCTCTTTTTCCTGCAGATCCAAAAGGTAGTCCAGATAGTAGTCTAAGCCCTTATTTGGCAAACCCATAGAGTTGATAGAACCAAGTGGAACATCCTGATAACGTGGCTCAGGATTTCCCTGACGAAAGTCCAAGGTCGCAGTCTTCGTAACAAAAGTACCTGCCGCTGAGTTTTTGACTCCTTCAAGCTCCTCTATCGTCATACAAGCCACACCTGCTGCATTCATCAAGCAATTGTCAAACTCAAAACCAGCAATTTGTGTTTTCGTTGATACCATGATTCTAATCCTCCGGATTCCTTTTATTGCTAATATTATACCACAGTTTTAATTCTAGGTTTACTAGATTCTATGGTTCTATCTATTTATTCGGAAAAGAAAGTCTAGTGCAGAAGTCATGCTATGGAAACAGCTAGTATATTGGAAGTTTGAATAAGACTTGGGTCACAGACTTTTGAATGAAATCCAAGCAACAAGGAGAAATCTCAACCATGAGTCCATTCCATGACTCTATTGCTCTAGAAAACCTTGCAATAGTCAAGTGATAACGAATAAAACTTTGGATTGAAATATCCCCATGATTATCTATTACGAGGAGAAATCTCAACCTTTATCATTTTTAAAGAAATACATGTAAATCTCTACTTTCGCAAAATGGATTTTCAGAACCGTATCCCAGTATAGTTAAAAACTAAAAAAAAGAGAGGAAGTTCCCCTCTTAAGATTTTATTTGACTGCTTCTTTTAAAGCATCTACCTTGTCCAAACGTTCCCATGGAAGGTCAATATCTGTACGTCCCATGTGTCCATAAGCTGCTGTTTGACGGTAGATTGGACGTTTAAGATCCAGCATTTGGATAATCCCTGCAGGGCGAAGGTCAAAGATTTGACGAGCTGCTTTTTCAAGCTTACTTTCAGCTACTGTTCCTGTACCAAAGGTATCGATACGGACAGAAACAGGCTGGGCAACACCGATAGCGTAAGCCAATTGTACTTCCGCCTTCTTAGCAAGACCCGCTGCAACAATATTCTTGGCAATATAACGAGCTGCATATGAGGCAGAACGGTCCACCTTAGTCGCATCCTTACCAGAGAAGGCACCACCACCGTGACGAGAGTAGCCACCATAAGTATCTACGATAATCTTACGACCAGTCAAACCTGAGTCCCCTTGAGGTCCACCGATTACAAAACGACCAGTAGGATTGATGAAGAATTTTGTTTGCTCATCCAAGTAAGAGGCTGGAATAACCTCTTTGATAACCTTGTTAATGACATCATTGTGAATTTGTTCGTTGCTGATTTCTGGATCGTGCTGAGTTGAAATAACGACTGTGTCCACACGTACTGGACGGTCATTTTCATCGTACTCAACCGTAACCTGTGATTTGGCATCTGGGCGAAGATAGCTAATTTCCCCAGACTTACGAAGTTCTGCCAGACGACGAACCAACTTGTGACTGAGTGAGATTGGCAATGGCATGAGCTCTTCTGTTTCATCAACTGCAAATCCAAACATGAGACCTTGGTCTCCAGCACCAATCAAGTCCAGCGGATCTTGGTCTGCATTTCCACGAACTTCCAAGGCTTCGTTAACACCTTGGGCAATATCTGGTGACTGCTCAACAAGTGACGGATGGACTCCTACAGTTTCAGCAGAAAATCCATATTCTGTATTGGTATAACCAATCTCTGCAATGGTATCACGAACCACACGGTTAATATCCACATAGGCATTTGTAGAAATTTCACCAAAAACGTGGACAGAACCAGTATAGACAGCTGTCTCAGCAGCAACGTGAGCTTCTGGATCCTGTTCTAAAATAGCATCCAAGATAGCATCTGAAATTTGGTCTGCAATCTTATCTGGATGCCCCTCAGATACAGACTCAGACGTGAATAATTTACGTTCTGACATAAAAATGTCCCCCCTTAAAAATAGTGTTATAGAGTTACAAAGTACTGATAGGTATTTTCATTTTCTAAGAGTTACAACGCGTAAGAAATAAAAACGATACTTTTTTATTTCTGAAGCTAGTAAGGCGCATAGGGTGACCGCCTTATAGCGGCAACCGTAGAATGACGAGCGACTACTTTGGAGCCGTCATTCTTTGCGAGTTGCGACTCGCAAGAAAAAATAGAAATTTCTACCATCTTATCGGGACTATATAACTTTATCATTATACCATTTTTAAGCGCAATTTGCAGTCTTTAATGTAGTGTTTCTGTTTAGATAGTTCGTTCTCGTAAATAAAAAAAAGTTGGAGCTTAGTACTCCAACAATTTCTATTAAAATGTTTGACGTTTTGCTTTACGCTCTGCACGACCGCGAGCACGATTTTCAGCACGCTTGGTTTTACGACGTTTTTCATCAACCGCCCATTGAATCTTCTTCTTATAGCCTGGTTTGACTTTTTTCTTTTTCTTTTTGACCAAACCAATCATCTCAATATCAAGCTTGTCCTGCTTCTTCTCACGGTTGGCACGACGATCACGGTCATAAGTATCTTGAAATTCCCCGTCTTTGACCATCTTCGGAGTAAACTTGATTCCCAATTTCTCCAACTCACGGATATCCGAGTCATCACTTGGCTGGTAAAGGGTAATAGCTGTACCTGGTAGGCCATTGCGTCCGGTACGACCAACACGGTGCACAAAGAAAGATAAGTCTTGCGGAATGACATCATTGATGACATGACTGACACCTTCAATGTCAATCCCACGCGCTGCCAAGTCTGTTGCGACAATGTACTCAAAATCCAGATTTTTCACCTGATTCATGATTCGCTTACGTTCACGAGGGGCAATATCTCCATGAATCTTCGCTACCTTCAATCCTTGAGCAGTCAGATATGAATGCAATTCATCAGCACGCGTTTTAGTGTTGACAAAAATCATTGCCAAATAAGGCTGCATCAACTGAGTCAACTGATAAATTTGAGCATTCTTGTCACGTCCCTTAGTAGAAATCAACCAATTATCAATGGTATCAGAAATGACCGTTTTGGTCTTGATTTTCTCCATGACAGGATTTGACAAGTATTTTTTCAAGAATGGTTGCAGTTTTTGTGGAATAGTCGCTGAGAAGACCATGAATTGCAGGTCTTTTGGAAGGCTGCCAGCAATCTTATCAACAGTTTCTAAGAATCCCATATCCAAGGTCATGTCTGCCTCATCGACCACAAAGGTCTTGGCCTTGTGAATAGCCAGATCACCGGATTTAACCAAGTCGTAGATACGGCCTGGTGTTCCAATAACAATATGAGGCTGGTTACTTGCCAATTTCTCAATCTGGCGAGCCTTATCCGTACCACCCACATAATTAACCACACGAACTTCCACTTCTGAGTGGGCAGCAATCTGACGGGCTGCTTGGTAAATTTGAGTAGCCAACTCACGGCTCGGTGCAGTAATCACTGCTTGCACACTATCGCTAGCTTCATCTAATTGCTGAAAAATCGATAACAAGAAAGTATGAGTCTTACCTGAACCTGTTTTTGATTCACCGACTAGGTCACGACCTGCCAAGACAATAGGAATCAACTTATCCTGTACCTCTGTTGGAGTTGTAAATTTTAACTCCTCCAAGGCTTCTCTAATATAGTTTTTAAATTGAAATTTCGTAAATGACATAATACCCTCGATTCTATCTATCTTATCAATTATACCATATTTTATTTCATTTCAGTAGTCTCACTTATTTAGCCTATTTCCTGGAGCTTTTCTAGTCAGAAAAAGGCTGGAATTTGAGAATCCCAACCTCTTTTCAATCTTTATTTCCAGTTTAAAATAGCACTCAAGCCATAGTGATCACTGACTTGCGGACTCTTGTTACCATCAAATACGACATGTAAATTTTCCACCGCTAACTCTTTGGTAGTAAAGACATAATCGATTCGAAGGGGTTCAGTGTTCCCTTTCCAGCCATCAATTTCTGGTGGAACGGTATAGCTACCACTTTTCTCTTGAGCAACTTCAAAAGCGTCTTGTAAGCCCAATGGACTAGCTAAAATAGCTTGGTAGCCTTCCTTACCGGCTGGGTTGTTGAAATCTCCAGCTAGCAAAAGTGGCTTATTCAATTCTTTCAAGACAGCTCCAAATCGTGCCCATTCTTCTTGGAAACCTTTATCCCACCAAGAAAGGTGGACACTTGCAACTGCAAGCTCCTTACCATCAACTACAGTTTCAGCCAAGGCAACACGGCGAGTATGATAGTCTGTTGGATCATCCACATCTGAAACCAAAATTTCTCTGGCTTCAATAGGTGTTTTAGACAAGATAGCTACACCTTCATGGTAGCGATCATAGCCGATATGGTTATAGGCCCAAGTCCAGTAGTAATCTTTCCCTTGCTCTGACAACTTTTCAACCAAAAGTCTAACATAATGGTCTTGGTGAATAGGCTCAGCTGCTGGCAAAGCTTTATAGAGATCATTAACTTCTACATTAGGCGAGGTAATCTCCTGATTGATTTCTTGGAAACAAATCAAATCATAGTCCTTTTCAAGAATATCCTCAAGCAAAATCTGGAATTTTTCCTCAGCTTCTTTTTCCATCCAACTGTGAGTATTGAGTGTTAAAAATTTCATTCTTTTCTCCCAAAATAAGAGGTTGGAATACAGCTTCCAACCTCAAGTATATTACAATTCTACTTTAGCAACTGCTGTTTTAGCTGCAAGAGAACCTGTTTTTTCTAATTTAACTGATTTAATTGCATCACCATTTGTGAAGACAACTACTGTTGAAGTTTCACGTCCTGCTGCACGGATAGCATCCAAGTCAGCTGTGACAAGGAGATCTCCTGCTGCAACTTTTTGTCCTTCAGCAACATGAACTGTAAATGGTTTACCTTCAAGACTTACTGTGTCCAAACCAATGTGAACCAATACTTCAAGACCTGCTTCAGTCACAATACCAAGAGCATGTTTTGTTGGGAAGATGCTTGATACAGTACCTGAAACTGGAGATACAATGTTTCCATTTGCAGGTTCTACTGCAAATCCATCACCCATCATTTTTTGAGCAAATACTGGATCTTTTACTTGTTCCAAAGCAATAACTTGACCGTCTGCTACTGAGTAAACTTCCTCAGTAAGACCTTTGAAGTGAACAGTGTTTTGTTGTGCTTCAGTCATTTGGCTTGGAAGAGTTTCAGGAATGATTTCACCTGAATCAAGGATATCTTGGATATCAGATTTCAATACGTCAGCTTTTGGACCGTAGATAGCTTGAACCCCTTGTCCTTTCATGACAAGACCCATAGCTCCTTCTGCTTTCCATTGCTCTGCATTTCCTACTTTATCTGCATCTTTAACAGTTACACGAAGACGAGTCATACATGCGTCAACATCAACGATGTTTGCACGTCCACCAAGAAGGTTAATAATGTTTACAGCTTGAGAACCTGCTGCAACTTTCACTTCGCTGCTAGCTTCTTCTGAACCTTCAGCAGTTTCGTAGTTTCCGTTACGCCCTGGAGTTGCGTAGTTGAATTTTTGAATCATGAAGTTTGCGATAAAGTACATGATTACGGCAAAGAGAACAGTTACCCAAACGAAGTTAATGATATCCATACCGATACCAGCACTGATTGCAATAGGTGTACGAGTCAAGAACTCGATTGAACCGAATGAGTGCATACGTAGGTTTACGACGTCAGCCATAGCAAAGGCAGCACCTTGAACAAGTGAGTAAACAAGATACATAGGTGTTGCGACGAACATGAACATGTATTCGATTGGTTCAGTAACCCCTGTCAAGAATGTTGCAAGAGCTGTCGCAATCATCATACCTTTGTATTTATGTTTCTTGTCAGCATCAACATTACGGTAGATAGCCACAACCACACCCATCAAGATACCGAATGAACCAATCATTTGTCCAACTTTGAAACGAGCTGGGTGAACAGTATCTAACAAGTGTTGGTATTGACTAGCATCAGTACCTTTAAGGTTTACAAGGTCTGTTACCCATGCAAGCCAAAGTGGATCTTGACCAAATACTTGGCTACCTTTTGCTGCACCAGTTAAGACCTCATAAGTACCACCAAGAGCTGTGTAGTTCATTGGGATAGTCAACATGTGGTGAAGACCAAATGGCAAGAGCAAACGTTCCAATGTACCATACAAGAATGGTGCAAGGATTGGAGCAGTTTCTTGTGAGTTAGCAATCCAGATACCAAAGCTATTGATACCAGTTTGCACAAGTGGCCAGAAAGCTGAAAGTACAATTGCAGCAATTATTGAACGAAGAATAACTACAAATGGTACAAAACGTTTTCCGTTAAAGAATGAAAGTGCATCAGGAAGCTTACGGAAGTTATAGTATTTATTGTAAGCAGTTGCTCCAATAAAACCAGAAATAATCCCTACGAATACACCCATGTTAAGTGCTGGGGCTTCCATTACACTAATGAAGTAATCAGCAACTTTGATTTGCCCACCCAATAGTGTTGAAACCATAGCATCTGGATTTTTCAACATATCGCCTGATACACCAAAGATTGTACCAGTGATACGGTTAATCAAGATGAAGGCAAGACCAGCGGCGAAAGCACCACCAGCGCGTTCCTTAGCCCAGCTTCCTCCAATAGCGAGGGCGAACAAGATATGAAGGTTAACGATAACTCCCCAACCGATTTGCTCTAGGACACCACCAGTAATAACGAGTGGTGCAAAGGTTGGGTTAATCATCACGATAGACTTACCGATTGAAATCATCAAACCGGCAGCCGGCATAACCGCGATAACCACCATCAAAGCCTTACCGAATTTTTGCCAAAATTCGAAAGACAAGACATTTTTGAATGTATCTTTCATCATTCAAATCTCCTTTATTTTTATTTAGGCAAACGTTTTACGAAAACGTTTGCACCTTTTATGATTTAATTATACCACTTTAATTTTTTTTGTAAAGGCTTTTACAAAAAATTTTACACTTTTTTCAAAAAAATTTCTAGTGCCAAATTTCAAGTTCAAATTAGCCATCAAGAAGTCTTCTCTGGGGGACTTCTTGATACTCTTCGAAAATCTCTTCAAACCACGTCAGCGTCTCCTTACCGTATATATGTGACTGACTTCGTCAGTCTTATCTACAACCTCAAAACAGTATTTTGAGCATCCTGTGGCGAGCTACCTAGTTTGCTCTTTGATTTTCATTGAGTATTAGAAGTCCCTTTTCAAAAATTCCTGTAGCAAAAAAGGAGATTTTGCAATCTCCTCATAAAAGTATCTATTTTACCTAAATCTTCAAGAATCGGCGCATGGAAATTCCTGACCCCAGTGAACCAATAAAAATTCCAATCACAAATAGTAGGGCAATCATCAAAGGACTAAATAAATCTGGACTAATCATGGATAGATTTTGCCCTACCAACGATTTGTTGACAGATTGGTAAACCATTTGATAAACAATAAAGACTAAAACAGATGGTGCGATAGCTCCCAATAAACCGATAAAGGCTCCTTCTAACAAGAACGGTCCACGAATATAACTGTTTTTAGCTCCAACCAAGCGCATGATTTGAATTTCGCGACTGCGGGAAATAATGGTAATACGAATGGTATTTGAAATCAAGAAAACTGCGACAAAAATTAACAAAGCAGCAATCCCTAGTCCCCAAACACGGATAAATGAAGCTAACTTGAAGAGTCTTTCTGTATTGGCACCGCCATCTTGAACTTCAGAGACACCTTCAATTTTTTTAGCATCTTCGGCTATAGTTTTTACATCATTTGGAGTATTTGCCTCTACAATATAGGCATCATAGAGAGGATTGGCATCTCCTTCAAAGATTTTCCAGTTATCTCCCATTGTCTCGGTTAATTTTTCATATTGTTCTTCTTTACTTGAAAAGGTAACACTCTTAACCGTAGACATGTTCTTCAAAGAATCATATACCTTGTGGTAGTCATTATTTGTAACAGTTTGACCTTCTTTTTCAATTGTCTGACTGTTATCTTCCACATCCTTTCGGATATAAACTACTACACGGACATTATTTTCAATATCTGTAGCTAGTTTCGCTGTATTGAAAATAACAGAAGCAAATATTGCCACCAAGGTCAAAGTAATCATGACTGAACTGACAGCAGCTACTGTCATCCAACCATTTCGTTTCAAACTTTTTAAGGCTTCAAATAAATGGCGAAAAAATCTACTAATCATCGTATCCATACTCTCCTTTTGATTCGTCACGAACGACACGGCCATTTTCAATGGCAATGACACGGTGGCGCAAGGTATTTACAATCTGGCTATTATGAGTCGCCATCAAAATAGTTGTCCCTTGTAGGTTAATCCGTTCCAAGAGATTCATAATTTCCCATGAATTGTCAGGATCCAGGTTTCCTGTTGGTTCATCGGCTATCAGTACTTTGGGATTATTTACAATGGCACGCGCAATCGCAATCCGCTGTTGCTCTCCACCTGAGAGCTCATTTGGGAAAGAACGAACCTTGTGCTTCAATCCAACCAAGTCTAAAACTTCCATCACACGTTTTTTGATATTACGGCGATTTTCACCGATTACTTCCATAGCGTAAGCAATATTTTCATAGACAGTTTTCTTTGGCAAGAGTTTATAATCCTGGAAGACAACCCCAACACTACGACGTAGAAGCGGGACGTCTTTCTTTTTGATCTTAACCAGATTAAAACCAGCAACTGATAGGCTTCCTTTATCGATTTTTACTTCACGATATAGAGAACGAATGAAGGTTGACTTCCCTGCTCCTGAAGGTCCTACGATGTAAGCAAATTCCCCCGGTTGAACGCTGACCGAAACACCGCGTAGGGCAGTCGTTCCGTTGTCGTATTTTTTGACGACATCTCTCATTTCAATGATTGACATGTGACTTCCTTTCTATATTAGCTAATTCGCCACTTGAGATAGGCATCGATAAAACCATCTAGGTCCCCATCCATAACCTTATCTACCTGAGCAACTTCAAAGCTAGTTCGGTGGTCTTTTACCATAGTATAAGGTGTGAAGACATAAGAACGGATTTGGCTTCCCCATGTGATTTCCTTTTTCTCACCCTTGAGAGAATCTACCTCCGCAGCCTTCTTCTCTTGCTCCATTTGATAAAGCTTAGCCTGCAACATCTTCATGGCACGATCTCTATTTCCATACTGGGTCCGATCCACTGTTGATTGGACAACAATTCCAGTTGGAATGTGGGTTAAACGTACACCTGTTGAAACCTTGTTGACGTTTTGTCCACCGGCACCACCTGAACGGAAGGTATCCATCTTGATGTCATCTTCCCGGATTTCCACTTCAATAGTATCATCCAACTCAGGCATCACTTCTACAGATGTGAAAGAGGTATGGCGACGTTTGGCAGAGTCGAATGGTGAAATTCGCACCAAACGGTGCACACCCATTTCTGACTTGAGAAGACCATAGGCATTAGGTCCTTCAAATGATAAGGTTACTGACTTGATACCAGCTTCATCTCCTGCTTGGTAATCCAATACTTCCACTTTAAAGCCTTTAGCATTACCATAACGAGTATACATACGAAGCAACATATCACCCCAGTCCTGAGCCTCAGTACCACCAGAACCTGGATGGATTTCCAAGATGGCATTATTATGGTCATAAGGTTCTGACAAGAGCAAGGTCATCTCGTAACTGGTCATCATCTTATCAAGTTCGGCTAACTGCGCTACCAGTTCTTCTTGAACTGACGCGTCTTCTGCTAAGAAGTCCAATAAAATTTCGACTTCATCCTGTAACTCTTCCATTTTGTGGAAAGTGTTATAGGTGTTTTTTAATTCATTTAATTCTTGCGACGTTTTTTGGGCCGCGATATTATCGTTCCAAAAATCAGGTTCTGTCATCTTGTTTTCCAAGATGGCAATCTCTTCCTCTAGCCCTTCGAGGTCAAAGAGACCCCCTGAAAGAAGCTAATTTTTCACGATTTGCGTCAATTTTCTGACGAATTACTGAAATGTCCATAAATACTCCTTTTTGCATCATTTCATTATAGCATATTTTATCATTTCTTTCCATCTTTTGCTATAATCCCTTTTTTATGAAAAAAGAAGCCTTTCGGCTTCCCTTCTTACAAGACTTTTGCTGAAGTGCGAGTGATTTCTTCCACTTGAATACCATTTGCTTCAAATTTTTCTTTCAAAGCTGGTAAATCAATTGATCCATCGATTTGCACTTCGATAATGACCTTACCATCCTTACGCGGAATATTGACTGTATGGGAGATATTCAAATTTTCTTCAACGATTAGAGAAACAATCTTACCAAGAACGCCAACTTCATCTTCTGTAACAAAGCGCACACGAATTCCTTCCTCACCATAACCAGCAATTTCGAGAAAGGCTTGGAAAACGTCACGATCCGTAATAACACCATAGACTTGATGATTATCTACTACAGGAAGAATACCAATCTTGTTTTTCAACATCAGATAAGTTGCATCTTCTAAACTAGCATAGCCTGAGACAGTGACAACATCGCGAATCATGACATCTTTTACTTTTGTCTTATTCAGAAGATAATTCATCTCATAGATAGAAAGACTTGTTGCTTTCGATGGACTTGCTTGTGCAATGGTTCCCTCAGTCACCAAACCAACTAATTGATCATTTTCGATAACAGGCAAGCGATGCAACCCTTGCTCTCTCATCAAATCTGCTGCATAAGATACTGTTGTATCTGGACTAATATAAACTACCTTGCGGGTCATAAAATCTTTAACTGCCATGAGACTTCTCCTTTTCTATTCTTATCCCTATTATACAATCTTTTTGCAAATCTATCAAACGCTTACATTTCTTTTTCAAAATTCAGAAAAGTATGAATAAGCTAGCAAAAAGAGCTCTGAAATCGAGCTCTGTGAATGAAGGTAAGATACGTTTCATTCGATTTTATTTCAATTATTAGAAATTCATCTTTCAGTGTAGATCTAGATTTGTTTGCAATCTAAATATGCCAACTAAAATAATCCACTGGATAAGATAATTGCTTCGCAATCTTTATCTACAACCTAAACTAGTCTCCCAGACTATGCTATGATTGCTTCGCAATCTCTATCCACCGATTAAAAAGGTCCCCCGGACCTTTTTAACCACCCAGATATGCTTTTCTGACTTCTTCTGATGAGGCGAGTTCTTTTCCTGTTCCGGATAGGACGATTTTCCCTGTTTCCAATACATATCCTCGGTCAGAGATTGCGAGTGCTTTATTGGCATTTTGTTCAATCAAGAGGACAGTTGTCCCTTGCTTCTGAATATCTTGAATGATATCAAAAATCTCTTGGATAAAGATTGGGGCAAGTCCCATTGATGGTTCATCTAAAAGAAGAAGTTTTGGTGTTGACATAAGAGCGCGTCCCATGGCAAGCATTTGTTGCTCACCACCTGAAAGAGTGGCTGCGTCTTGGTTCTTCCGTTCTTCAAGACGAGGAAAACGTGAGAAAACTTTTTTCAAGTTAGCTTGATTTTCTTCACGATTTTTCTTTAAGAAAGCTCCCATCTCAAGATTTTCCATAACAGTCAAACCAGGGAAAACATGGCGTCCTTCTGGTACTTGTGAAAGACCACCTGCCACGATTTTCTGAGCTGGCATTTTTTGGATTTCTTGACCTAAAAATTCAATCTTTCCTGAACTTGGTCTAACCAAACCAGACAAGGTACGGAGAATAGTTGTCTTACCTGCACCATTGGCACCGATAAGGGAAACAACTTCTCCTTCATTCACTTCAAAGCTTACATCACGGACTGCTTGGATCATACCGTAATGTACAGAAAGATTTTCAACTTTTAACATAGACATTAGGATTCACCTCCTAGATAAGCTTCGATAACACGTTTATTGGTCTTAATTTCGTCTGGAGTTCCTTGAGCAATCAAACGACCATATTCAAGTACGTAGATACGTTCTGTTACTTCCATGACCAGATTCATATCGTGTTCAATCAGCATGATCGTAATCTTAAATTCATCTTTGATACGACGAATTAACTCAGTCAATTCGGCTGTTTCCTGCGGGTTCATACCTGCTGCTGGTTCATCTAAAAAGAGAATTTTAGGTTCCGTAGCGAGGGCACGAACAATTTCCAAACGACGTTGTTGGCCGTAGGCAAGATTTTTAGCAAGAGTTTCTGCATCACCATCTAAATCAAAGATTTTCAACAATTCCAAAGCCTTAGCTTTTAATTCTTTTTCACTCTTGTAAAAAGCTGGTAAGCGTAAGAAACTAGCAAAAACATGTTGTTTGTGATGGTTACCAAAAGCAATCAAAACATTGTCCAAAACTGTTAAATCTTTAAAGAGACGGATATTTTGGAAAGTACGTCCAAGTCCTAAAGAAGCAATCTTATAAGGTGACTTCCCATTCAAAAGGTGACCATCTAAGGTTACTGTGCCCTCACTTGGTTCATAAACACCTGTCAAAAGGTTGAAAAGGGTGGTTTTCCCAGCTCCATTTGGACCGATTAGTCCAACCAATTCCCCTTCGTTCAATTCAAGAGTCACATCTCCAACAGCTGTTAGACCGCCAAAATGTTTGGTTAACTGTTTTACTTCAAGTAATGCCATTAGTTTTGTTCCTCCTTCTTAGATTTTTTAAAGAAACGTGATAGGCTCAATTCCCATGTTCCAAGAAGTCCACCTGGTCTGAAAATCATTACCAAGACCAAGGCCAAAGCGTAAATAATCATACGCACGCTGGCAACATCTTGGAGAAGCATATTCAAAATTCCAAGAACAATAGCTGAAACAATGGCACCTGTAATGGAACCAAGTCCACCAAATACAACAATGATCAAAACGTTGATTGAGTTGATAAAAGTGTAATCTTTCGGTACAACTGAACCGATAAATCCTGCCTGAAGTGACCCTGCAATACTTGCAGTAATGGCACCAAAGACAAAAGCGATGATTTTAATTTTAGTTGTATTAACACCAACTGACTCTGCAGCGATTTCATCCTCACGAACGGAGAGGGTTGAACGTCCAATTGGACTACGCAAGAAGTTCAATGTTGCAATGGTTGTGATCACGACAAAGAAGTAAACCATTTGCCAAGTTGTAAAGTTAGGAATTCCCAAGATACCTGCCGCACCATTTGTAAGGCTTCCGCCATTGATGATAAAGATACGGATAATTTCAGAAACACCAAGAGTCGCTACCGCAAGATAGTCCCCCTTCAAGCGCAAGGTTGGAATTCCGACAAGTAAGGCAACTACTCCTGAAAGCAAAGCCCCTATCAGCATAGCTCCAAAGAAGGCACCGTAGGTCGGTGATTTAGAACCAATAATAGCTGCTGCATAGGCACCAATCGCCATGAAACCAGCATGACCAAGTGAAAATTGTCCTGAAAAACCAACGATTAAGTTGAGACCAACAGCCAGAATAATATTGATTCCAATTTGTTGTAAAATCTGTACATAGAATAGATTGAGTACTCCAACTGAAACCAATACACTAATCAAGCCATAGCCAGCTAGCAAAAGGAGTAACCATAGAATATTAACTTTTAAATTTTCTTTCATCGTTTACACCTTCTCTTTCACATTTTTACCAAGGATACCAGCTGGGCGGACAATCAAGATCAACAACAAGATCCCATAAACAATGGCATCACGGAAGTCTGACATCCCAAAGGCTGTCGCAAAGGTTTCCAATAGACCAATCACAAAACCACCAAGAGCCGCACCAGGAATAATTCCGATACCACCAAGTACTGCGGCAACGAAAGATTTAAGACCTGGAGTAACCCCCATCAAAGGCTCAAAAGAGTTATAATAAAGGGCAATCAGAACACCAGCCGCACCCGCAAGAGCTGAACCCAAAGCAAAGGTAAAGCTGATCGTACGGTTTACATTGATCCCCATCAATTGCGCTGCATCACTATCTACGGATACTGCACGCATGGCTTTCCCCATCTTGGTCTTTTGGACAATGACTTGTAACAAAATCATCAAAATCAAGGAAATGGCCAAGATCATTAACTGCACGTTTGTTAGGCTAACTGGTCCCAAATCATAGCGAACTGTTTGAATCGCTTGAGGGAAGGCACGGGTATTGGCACCAACCAGATAGACCATGCCATACTCCAATAGGAAAGAAACCCCAATAGCTGTAATCAAAACAGCAATACGAGTAGAGTGACGCAAAGGTCGGTAAGCAAGGAACTCAATCACGACACCAAGAATAGCTGTCGCTAGCATAGCTACAATAAGAGCTACAAAGAAATTCATTTGGAAAGAATTGATCAAGAAATAACCGATAAAGGCTCCCATCATATAAATATCACCGTGGGCGAAGTTGATGAGCTTGATAATTCCGTAAACCATGGTATATCCTAGGGCTAACAGCGCGTATACACTACCTAGAATCAAACCATTTACTAGTTGTTGGAGCATAAGATTCACTCTTTCTATTTATAATTCCGAGGGTTTTCCCTCACTTTTTGATAGGTTCTTAAACATCGAAACAGGGAGTGAGTCCAAGGCTCATTCCCTATTTCAACATTTTTCTATTATGGTTTTACAACTTCTGCTGCTTCAACCTTACCATTGTTCATGGTCATCATGTAAGCAGTTTTGACTGTGTTGTGGTCTGCATCGAAGCTTGTTTGACCAGTTACACCCTCAAAATCTTTTGTTTTAGCAAGGTTATCCTTGATTTCACCTGAGTTTTTAGCACCTTTTGCTGCATTTGCTACAAGATGAACTGAGTCATAAGCCAAGGCTGCAAATGTTGAAGGCTCTTCATTGTACTTAGCACGGTATGCATCAAGAAAGGCTTTTGCCTTAGCTGAAACTTCTACAGTAGTTGAGAAGCCTGAGATAAAGTAGATGTTTGATGCTTTTTCAGGAGTTGCTTGTTGTACAAACTCTTCACCGTTGAATCCATCACCACCAACGATTGGCTTGTCAATTCCCATACCACGCGCTTGGTTTACAATTTTACCAGCTTCAGTGTAGTAACCAGGAACAATGATAGCATCAAAGTCTTTCCCTTTCATTTTTGTAAGGGCTGCTTGGAAGTCTGTGTCACCTGCTACAAAAGTTTCATCTGCAACGATTTCACCCTTGTAAGCTTCACGGAAAGCTTTAGCAATCCCTTTAGCATAGTCGCTGGCATTGTCAGTGTAAAGAACGACTTTCTTAGCTTGCAATTTATCAGTAACATAGTTTGCAATAATTTTTCCTTGGAAGCTATCTTGGAATGTTCCGATAAAGAGGTAATCTTGACCTTTAGTCAGTCCATCTTGAGTCGCACTTGGTGAGATCAATGGAACACCTGCTTTTGTAGCGTTCGCTACCGCAGCTGCAGTTGCACCAGATGTCGCAGGTCCTACGATTGCTGATACTTTAGATTGGGTTACAAGGTTAGTTGTTACTGAAGCCGCTTCAGCTGTTTCAGACTTGTTATCTTTATCGACTACTTCGATTTGTTTTCCGTCGACACCACCTGCTGCATTGATTTCATCAACAGCCAATTGGGCACCTTTTTGTTCAGATGTTCCGTAGGCAGCTACGGCACCAGTTTCTTCGAAGTTAAATCCGATTTTAATTGTCTTTTCCTCTACTGAGTTACCAGCAGTGTTGACTGCTCCAGACTTCACTTCTCCACAGGCTGCAAGAAGTGCTACACTTGCAAGCGCCACAAACGATAGGGCAAATTTTTTCTTCATCTTTTTTGTCTCCTTATTTCTTAAATAGTCTGTTAAGAATATACCGAATTATCAGAAAATTGTCAACACTTTTCTTTAAATTTTTATCTGATAACGTTTTCTTCTCGGTAAAGGTTGCCCACAAAGGGTGTTTCCAGTTCTTGGATATGACAAACTCTGACTTTTTTGATAAACTTTTCCTTGCTCAAGCGCCCGACCAATTGCTCCACTTCTTGAGTTGGAACATAAAGTTGTAAGTAACGATGTTTCTTGGAATGATAGGTAATATCTCCATAATCCTGCAGTTTTTTGGCATCACGATTATAGTAAAGATAGATAATCAAGCCAGATCGATTGACTTTTTCAAACATGATAAATCCTCTTTCTAAGAAATCTCTCCCTATTATACCAAAAAAAGCAAACCCAGTCGAGTTTGCCTTCTATCATCATTAGTTCAATGAATTGTTGGCCATGATTTCATCAATAAAGCCATATTCGAGTGTTTCTTGGGCACTCATCCAGTTATCGCGTTCTGCATCTGCATGGACTTTTTCGATTGACTGACCTGAATTTTCAGCCAAGATTTTTTCCAAGGTATGACGAGTTTTAAGCAAGTGTTCTGCAGCGATCGCCATATCAGTTTGTTGAGTACCTCCACCTGTACCGCCCATTGGTTGGTGAATCATATACTCTGCATTTGGAAGCATGAAACGTTTGCCTTTTGCTCCACTTGATGCAATGACCGTCCCCATAGATGCAGCCATTCCCATAACGATGGTTTGGACATCTGCCTTGATAAAGTTCATAGTATCAACGATTGCCAAACCAGCTGAAACAGAACCACCAGGTGTATTGACATAAAGGTAAATATCTTTTGTACTATCTTGGGCATCCAAGAAAAGCAATTGGGCAATAACAGAGTTGGCCATATTGTCTTCAACGGGACCTGTCAGCATAATGATGCGGTCTTTAAGAAGACGTGAGTAAATATCGTAAGAACGTTCTCCACGGCTTGTTTGTTCAATAACTACAGGAATCATTCATTTCTCCTTTTGAGTTTTATTTTTGTTGGTCAAATGACAGAAGATAAGACTATTATAATATCTTGGTCAAAAAAGGTCAAATTTTTGCTCTGTTTTCATTAGACAGAAACAAAAACTCAACCTCCTTTCGTGACTGGAACTTCTTTTCCAAGTCATTCTTCTTTTCGATCTTATTTCGTACCGAACAAGCGGTCCCCAGCATCTCCAAGACCTGGAACGATGTAACCGTGTTCGTTCAAGCGTTCATCCAAGGCTGCTGTAAAGATTTCTACATCCGGATGAGCTTCTTGAAGGGCTTTTACACCTTCTGGAGCAGATACAAGGCAGACAAATTTAATATTTGATGCACCACGTTTTTTAAGTGAGTCAACGGCCAAGATTGCTGATCCACCTGTTGCCAACATTGGGTCTACTACAAAAATTTGACGTTGGTTAATGTCCTCAGGCAATTTCACCAAGTATTCAACTGGTTGAAGCGTTTCTTCATCACGGTACATACCAATGTGACCAACTTTAGCAGCTGGAACCAAGCTCAAGAGACCATCAACCATCCCGATACCTGCACGCAAGATTGGAACGATGGCCAATTTCTTACCTGCCAATTGTTTTTGAACTGTTTTTGTGATTGGTGTTTCGATCTCCACATCTTCTAGTGGAAGATCACGAAGTACTTCATACCCCATCAACATTGCAATCTCATCTACTAGCTCACGAAAAGCTTTTGTAGAAGTATCTGTACGACGCAAGATTGACAATTTGTGTTGAATCAGCGGGTGATTAATAACTTCAATTTTTCCCATTTTTGGAATTCCTTCTTTCAATTTATTCTTCTTATTATACCAAAAAACGGTTTAAAAATCTTTCTAAACCATTTATTTTTGATAATTTTTACATTAGATCTGCCTCTTTAAGAGCTGCCTGTACTGTCTCAAGTGGTAAATGGGTTAATTCTGTTCCCTTTTCTTGATAAAGGTATTGGGCATAGTCGTCCATTCGATACTGGTTAATATAAACCACGCGCTTGCAACCAACCTGCAGCAATTGTTTTGTACAGTTCAGACAAGGAAAATGGGTTACATAGGCTGTAAAGCCTTTAGGAACACCACGTTCTGCACCTTGAAGGATAGCATTGACCTCAGCATGAAGGGTGCGAACACAGTGTCCTTCAATGACTAGACATTCGTGGTCAATACAATGCTCGGTTCCTGATACCGAACCATTGTAACCAGTGGAAATAACCTTATTATCTTTTACCAGAATCGCACCCACTTTGGCACGTTTACAAGTGGATCGATTGGCAATTAGTAGGGCTTGGGCTGCAAAATACTCATCCCATGCTAGTCTTTTTTCAGTCATATCTCTTCTCCTTTTTCTCTATTTTTTAAAAAATGGTAACCGTAAATCCGCTATCTTTTCAGCAGGTACCTTCATGCCATCCTTGATCCATTTTAAAAGAACAGAGACGATGGCCGAGCTCCAAAAGGAATGAAGATAAGAGCTGACACCTTTTGATTTTCCATGGTATTTTTCTAAAAATTCCTGCATGGCTTGGACAAAGATTTTTTCTAAATGGTAATCCAAGGCCAGTTGAATCACTCTGGCTTCCTTTCTTGCTTCTCGGAAAAGGTGAACCCAGACCAGATAAAGGTCTGTCTTTAAATCGTAATGATGCAGCTGTTTCATAATATTGTGGACAGTTCGTTTAAAGACGCTTTCTAAAATCTCCTCTTTGGAATCATAATTGCGATAAAAGGCTGCACGCGAAACGCCTGCACGTTTGACCAATTCAGAAATACTAATCTTGGTCAAGTCCTTTTTTTCCAAGAGTTGTAAGAGGGCTGTTTCAATGGCTTCTCTGGTTAATAAATTGGATTCTTGGTTTGATTTTCTGAGATTTTCAAGAGACTTTTCAGAGATTCTACGTTCAGACATAACATTTTCTTTCTACTTGTCACAACAGACGGATGAGGCTTTTGTTTCAAGGGTTTTCATGATATAATTGTAAAAAAAGACAGAACCTTTGTCAATGTATAACTGACAAAGATGGAGAATTTCTATGACTTGGAAGATTATTGCTGACTCTGGTTGTGATTATCGTCAGCTGGCAACACCAGCTATTGACACAACCTTTGTAAGCGTCCCCTTAACCATTCAAGTAGCTGATCAGGTCTTTGTTGATGATGCCTGTCTTGATATTGACCAAATGATGGAAACCATGTATGCAACCGCAGAAGCTTCAAAATCAGCTTGTCCAAGCCCAGATGATTATTTGCGAGCATTTGAAGGTGCCAAAAATATTTTCCTAGTAACCATCACTGGTACTCTCTCTGGCAGCCACAATAGTGCTCAACTAGCAAAAAATATTTATCTGGAAGAACATCCTGATACTAAAATTCATGTAATTGATAGTTTGTCTGCTGGTGGGGAAGTTGACTTGCTCGTAGAAAAATTGAATGACTTGATCGACCAGGGCTTATCTTTTGAAGAAGTGGTTGAAGCTATCACTGCCTATCAAGAAAAAACCAAGTTACTTTTTGTCCTAGCCAAAGTCGATAACTTGGTGAAGAACGGCCGTTTGAGCAAGCTTATCGGTACGGTCGTTGGCCTTCTAAATATCCGTATGGTCGGAGAAGCTAGTGAAACTGGAACCCTTGAATTGCTACAAAAAGCAAGAGGACCAAAGAAATCAGTTCAAGCAGCCTATGAAGAGCTAGTGAAAGCAGGATATACTGGTGGCCGTATCGTCATGGCCCAACGTAATAACGAGAAATGTTGTCAACAGCTCTCAGAGCGAATTCGCGAAACCTTCCCACAGGCGGATATTAAAATTCTCCCGACATCTGGTCTCTGCAGTTTCTATGCAGAAGATGGCGGTTTGTTGATGGGATATGAAATCAACTAAGATCATTAGCAACAAGAGATGTCGAGCATCTCTTGTTTTTTGTGGTACAATAGATCTATGAAACATTTTGATACTATTGTCATCGGTGGAGGGCCTGCGGGCATGATGGCTACCATTTCCAGTAGCTTTTATGGTCAGAAAACTCTTCTCATCGAAAAAAATCGGAAACTCGGAAAAAAATTAGCTGGTACTGGTGGTGGTCGTTGCAATGTAACCAACAATGGTAGTTTGGATGACCTGCTAGCTGGAATTCCTGGAAATGGACGCTTTTTATACAGTGTCTTCTCCCAGTTTGATAACCATGATATCATTAACTTTTTTACGGAAAATGGGGTTAAACTTAAAGTCGAGGACCACGGACGCGTCTTTCCTGCTAGTGACAAATCTCGAACCATTATCGAGGCCTTAGAAAAGAAAATCACTGAGCTAGGCGGCCAAGTTGCTACTCAAATAGAAATCGTTTCTGTTAAAA
Source organism: Streptococcus parapneumoniae (assembly GCF_037076355.1). NCBI lineage: Bacteria > Bacillati > Bacillota > Bacilli > Lactobacillales > Streptococcaceae > Streptococcus > Streptococcus parapneumoniae. The sequence continues at coordinate 1,576,973 of NZ_AP026968.1, forward strand.
AAGTAGATGATCAGTTTATCCTTAAGTCCGCAGACCAAAGCTTCACTTGTAATAAACTCATTGTCACAACTGGTGGGAAATCCTATCCTTCTACTGGTTCGACTGGTTTTGGTCACGAGATTGCCCGCCATTTCAAACATACCATCACCGAGCTTGAAGCTGCTGAAAGTCCTTTGTTGACAGATTTTCCACACAAGGCCTTGCAAGGAATTTCATTGGACGATGTGACCTTAAGTTATGGCAAGCATGTCATCACTCACGATCTGCTCTTTACCCACTTTGGTTTGTCTGGCCCTGCTGCCCTGCGTATGTCTAGTTTTGTCAAGGGTGGGGAAATTCTCTCACTGGATGTTTTGCCTCAACTTTCTGAAAATGACTTGGTTGCATTTCTAGAAGAAAATAGGGAAAAATCTCTAAAAAATGCCTTAAAAACTTTGCTTCCAGAACGCTTGGCAGAATTTTTTGTGCAGGACTATCCTGACAAAGTCAAACAATTGACTGAAAAGGAACGAGAACAACTTGTCCAGTCCATTAAAGGACTTAAAATTCCTGTAACTGGTAAAATGTCCCTCGCCAAGTCATTTGTTACCAAGGGGGGTGTCAGTCTCAAGGAAATCAACCCTAAAACCCTTGAAAGTAAGCTGGTACCTGGACTCCACTTTGCTGGCGAGGTACTGGATATCAACGCCCACACAGGTGGCTTTAACATCACTTCTGCCCTCTGCACTGGCTGGGTGGCGGGATCAAATTCATTCTAAATCTAAATTATTCAATGGCTAAATCAGCCCCAAAAGAAAGGAAGTCCTTTGGAACATATTATCTTGTTAAGGGGAGTGACTCCTAATGGAAAAAATGCTATCCCTAAAATGTCTTATCTAGTAGATATCTTGACAGAAGCTGGTTTTCAACAAGTTCGAACCTATATTCAAAGTGGGAATATCATTCTTGAAAGTGACTTAGATTTAGAAAAAATACGAGAACGTGTTCATACTCTGATAAAGGAAAATATTGGGGCCGACTTAAAAATGGTAATCAAGAACAAAAGTGAGTTTACAAAAATTGTCCAAGAAAATCCGTTTGGAGAACACTATCTTTATGACCGTATACACGTGATTTTTTATCAAGAAGCTATTCAAAGTCTCCCTTTAGAAAAATTGAAAATTGATTACGGCGAAGAAGAAATTTATGTCGGTAACCATTGTCTTTACCTCTATCTCCCTAGAACTGCAAAACAAAAAAAGCTCAATACCAACTATCTTGAAAAGCTTTTCAATGTAGATTTGACCATGAGAAAACTAAATGTAGTAGAAAAATTATTAAGCAAGTAGTGCTTGAATTTAGTAAAAATCGGAAGATCACTCCTCCGATTTTATTTTGTCTGAGTTTGGACATAGTGGGCAATCACATCTGATGTGTACTGGGCAGTGCCAGGTCCAAATTTGTCAATGTTTTCCTTAAATTCTGGGTTATAGACGTAGCCTTTACCGATATGACCGAATACTTCAATAGTACAATCAAATCCATAAGTCCGGATGGCTTGCAAGAGTTTAGCGGTTTCTTCTTGATTTTCGGTTGCTGTTACAGGCAGTCCAGCTTGAAGATTTTGTGCCAAGGTTTGAAAAACTTGGTTGAAGGCAGCCGTAGCTTCGTCTTCGTGACCTTTTTGGCGCTCGAGCGCTTGATCCATCACTTCTTGTCCATATTTCTCTACCGCCTCTTGGTGGTATTTTTGATGGTCTTGGTAGTTAAATCCAGCAAATTTCTCTTGAATGCTCATTTCTCTTTCTCCTTTTTGTTCTTGAATGGTTTTTTGCAAGGTTGAAATCAAAGTATCCAGATGTTGCCTTTCTCGAGTTAGATAGTCCAACTGCCTGGTCAAATGAGGCAATAAATCTGTCCTTTCTTCCTTTAATAGCTCTGCTATTTTTTCTAAAGAAAAACCTAGATATTTGTAGTAAAGAATGACCTGAAGGCATTCCAAATCCTCCTGATTATAGGTTCGATAGCCGTTTTCCGACTTTAAAGGAACCAAAAGCCCTATCTTGTCGTAGTGGTGCAGAGTCTTGACAGAGACACCCGAAAGCTGGGCAGCTTCTTTTATATGGTACATGATTTCCTCCTTATACTCAATGAAAATCAAAGAGCAAACTAGGAAGCTAGCCGCAGGTTGCTCAAAGCACAGCTTTGAGGTTGCAGATAAAGCTGACGTGGTTTGAAGAGATTTTCGAAGAGTATTACAATGATAGTATAACCCCTCCCCTTAGGTTAGAGTCAAGCGTTTTTGCGAAATTTTTTTACTTTATCATAACATGAAAATGGTTTTCTTGACAGACCTTAGAAAACATGATAGGATAGTCAAGTCTATCAATCAAAAGAAACGCTCACTTTGAGTACTGATGAGGCTATTTGTCAAGGGCAGTAGCTTTTTCTTTTGTAACACTAATTTTAGGAGTTTAACTATGTCTGAAAAATCGCAATGGGGTTCTAAACTGGGCTTTATCCTAGCATCTGCTGGTTCAGCCATCGGACTTGGAGCCGTTTGGAAATTCCCCTACATGACTGCTGCTAACGGTGGAGGAGGCTTTTTACTAGTCTTTCTCATTTCCACTATTTTAATCGGTTTCCCCCTATTGCTGGCTGAATTTGCTCTCGGCCGAAGTGCTGGTGTCTCAGCTATCAAAACCTTTGGAAAACTAGGCAAGAATAGTAAGTACAACTTTATCGGTTGGATTGGTGCCTTTGCCCTCTTTATCCTCTTATCTTTCTACAGTGTTATTGGAGGCTGGATTTTAGTCTATCTAGGCATTGAGTTTGGAAAATTGTTCCAACTTAGCGGAACTGGTGATTATGCTCAGTTATTTACTTCAATCATTTCAAATCCAGTCATTGCCCTAGGAGCTCAAGCGGCCTTTATCCTATTGAATATCTTCATTGTATCACGTGGGGTTCAAAAAGGGATTGAAAGAGCTTCGAAAGTCATGATGCCTCTGCTCTTTATCATCTTTGTCGTCATCATCGGTCGTTCTCTCAGTTTGCCAAATGCCATGGAAGGGGTTCTTTACTTCCTCAAACCAGACTTCTCTAAGCTGACAAGTGCTGGTCTCCTCTATGCTCTGGGACAATCTTTCTTTGCCCTCTCATTAGGGGTTACAGCCATGCTGACCTATGCTTCTTATTTGGATAAGAAAACCAATCTAGTCCAGTCAGGGATTTCCATTGTAGCCATGAACATCTCGGTATCCATCATGGCAGGGCTAGCTATTTTCCCAGCCATGTCAGCCTTCAATATCCAATCTGAAGGGGGACCGAGGCTGCTCTTTATCGTCTTGCCTCAACTCTTTGACAAGATGCCTTTTGGAACCATTTTCTACATCCTCTTCCTCTTGCTCTTCCTCTTTGCGACGGTCACTTCTTCCGTCGTTATGCTGGAAATCAATGTGGGCAATATCACCAACCAGGACAACAGCAAACGTGCCAAATGGAGCACCATTTTAGGAATCTTGACCTTTGTCTTTGGAATTCCTTCAGCCCTATCTTACGGTGTCATGGCGGATGTTCACATCTTTGGGAAGACCTTCTTTGACGCTATGGACTTCTTGGTTTCCAATCTCCTCATGCCATTTGGAGCTCTCTGCCTTTCACTTTTTACAGGCTATATCTTTAAAAAGGCTCTTGCAATGGAGGAACTCCATCTCGATGAAAGAGCATGGAAACAGGGACTGTTCCAAGTCTGGCTCTTCCTTCTTCGTTTCGTCATTCCAATCATCATCATCGTGGTCTTTATCGCCCAATTTATGTAATCAAAAAGGACTTGAGTATGAACTCAGGCCCTTTCTTTTTTATGGATGACTAACAATCAATTCCAAACCTTGCCCTTCCAGAGTCCAAGCTTCAACATCACTTGGTAGGATAAAGTGGCTGCCTTTTTGGATTGGATAGTTTTTTCCGTCAACAGTCAGTTGACCTTGACCAGCTAAGACACTGAATAAGCTGTAGTCAGCTGTCTTTTTGAAGTCAACTTTTCCAGTAATTTCCCACTTGTAAACTGCAAAGAAATCATTGGATACAAGGAGAGTGGAACGCAAATCATCTGCTTTAACAGTTACAGGACGGCTATTTGCAGGCTCACCAATGTTCAATACATCAATGGATTTTTCAAGGTGAAGTTCACGCAAGTTGCCCTTATCATCCTTACGGTCAAAGTCATAGACGCGATAGGTGGTGTCACTAGATTGTTGGGTTTCAAGGATCAAAATTCCTGATCCGATAGCGTGCATGGTGCCGCTTGGTACATAGAAGAAATCTCCAGCTTTAACTGGTACTTTTGTCAACAAAGCATCCCAATTCTTGTCCTTGATTTGCTGGCGGAGTTCTTCTTTTGATTTGGCATTATGCCCGTAGATAATCTCTGAACCTTCATCCGCTGCAATAATGTACCAGCACTCTGTTTTACCTAGTTCACCTTCATGTTCTAACCCATATGCATCGTCTGGATGAACTTGAACACTGAGCCAGTCGTTGGCATCGAGGATTTTGGTCAAAAGCGGAAATACAGGCTCTGGACGGTTGCCAAACAATTCGCGGTGTTCCGCATACAAACTAGCTAGATCTGTTCCCTCGTAGCGACCATTGGCAACTTTAGAGACTCCATTTGGATGGGCTGAGATGGCCCAATATTCTCCGATTTTTTCACTTGGGATGTCGTAGACAAACTCATCACGTAGCTTGGTTCCCCCCCAGATTTTTTCTTGCATAACTGATTGTAAAAATAATGGTTCTGACATCTTGATCTCCTGTCTGATTTTTCTTCCTTCATTATAGCAAAAAAAGAGTTCGAATTGAACTCTTTTTAACATCTTATAAAGTAGGGAGAATATTTTATAAAAATAGTAACGATATACTTTTTTCTTTGATAGAGACGAACATAAAAGACTCTCGTAAAGCTAGCTGTCACTGGACTTTTTCCCTCAACTCTCATTCAAAAATTACTTTAATGAAGCATCTATTTTCATAAACGAACAAAACTGAAACCAGTCTTCTTTTTAAATCAATGCCGTAATAGCTGTTACTAAACCAAAAACGATACCTGGTGCATTAGCAGCTGCAAGTGGAATATCTCTTTCCTTCTTGAAAAGACCATAGTAAACCCAGAGACTACAGTTGATAGCTGCGACTAGGGGTTGAATGAAGTTGCCTTTTTGACCGGCAAGATTATTCATGATTTGTGGGAAATATGACACATACATCATAACAGACATAAATGTCGCTGCCCAGCCCAACACTTTCATTTGTTTTTCAGACATTTTCAAAACCTCTTTTATTCTTTTATACTTTCTATTTTATAATTTAATACAAAAATAAGCAAGACTTTAAGACTTTTATTATAAAAATGTAAACTATCACAGTCTTGTAATAAGAAACAGACCGGATTGCTCCGATCTGTTTGATCCATAAAATGTAAAAATGAATAGCTCTTGTCAATCAATGGATAGATTGATTGATTATCAGCAAGCCGTGGTTAATGATGTCAGCAATATCTTCAAGACCATGCAAAATAAAACTTCCTATAATCAACCCTATAATAATTGAACAGATAATCATGGTCACACAGATTAGATAAACATCCTTTTTTTGCATCTCTTTCCTCCTAACGAATTAAGAAAATTCACTTACTACTGCTGTTTAAAAAATATTTCTCCTTTCCATATCAGTTTTATTTTCTACTGTTATATTTTTATTATAAGACTTTAAGAAAACGCTGTCAACTATTTATATGCAATTTCTTTATATATGCAATTTCTTTATATAAAAAGACCGGATTGCTCCGATCTTTCAATAGTTCCTATCCTCAATTTCTGTTTTAAGAATGGTTAAGGTTATCTTCAAATGACTAAGTATCCTATTTCATACGATAAAAATCAATCACTAGACCAGCAGGACCTTTAACTAATAAGGACTCTGTTCCCCAATCGGTTACAGCTGGACCGTTTAAAACCTGGATACCAAGCTCTTTCAACCGTTGGTAGTTCTGTTCGACATCCTCAACCTCGATATGAAGAATGATCCCTGACTGAAACTCTTCCAAAGGAATCAAATGATTTTGGGATAACATCAGACAGTGACTGCCAATCGTAAACTGAGCAAAACTGTCATCAACATAATCGGACTTTTTATCCAAAATACGCTCCAAGTCAGCACAGACTTGGGGAACATCTGCAACGATAATATCTAATTGATTTAAATTCATTTACTCTCCTCCATAAAAAGACCGGATTGCTCCGATCTTTTCAAGTTCCGCTCTAAGAAAATCAAAGAATAAAGTCTACAAGTTTCATATTTGATTTTCGACGAGAGAAATTATTTAATTGCGCGTGATTGCAATCCTTCTTCTTCCAAGAAGAGACGGAATGGTACGAGTTCTTCTGCTTCGTATTTTTCTTTGAAGGCTTTGATTGCTTCTTCTGAGTAAAGTTTTGGATCCAATTCAAGTACTTCTACTGGAAGTGGACGGTGTTGACTGATGCGAGCATCGATAACAACAGTTTTACCTTCTTTGTTCAATTTAACAGCTTCTGCAACAACTGCATCGATGTCTTCGATACGGTCAACTGTAAATCCAACAGCTCCTTGCGCTTCAGCGATTTTCGCATAGTCAGCATTAGGGAAGTCACAACCAAACAAGTGTTTGTTTGTGTCTTCGTATTTGTCCTTGATGAAGGCATATTTACCATTTGAGAAGACAACGTTGATAACTGGAAGGTCGTATTGAACGTTTGTGATAACGTCTGGGTAGCACATGTTGAATGCACCGTCACCCATGATGTTCCATACTTGGCGATCTGGATTGTCTTTCTTAGCAGCGATACCACCAGGAAGTGCAATACCCATTGTCGCAAAGAGTGGAGATGTACGCCACATGTTCTTAGGTGTCATGTGAAGGTGACGAGTAGATGTTTGAGTAGTGTCACCTACGTCGATTGAGTAGATAGCGTCTTGATCAGCATGTTTGTTGATTGCATTGTAAACTTGGTACAATTGCAATTCACCCTCAGTTTTACCTTCGAGTTTGTTCATGTAATCACGCCAGTTTTGGTTGTTCTTAACGTTTGCACGCCACCATGGAGTAGATTCAACTGGGTTCACTTTGTCAAGGATAGCTTTAGCTGCTTGACCTGCGTCACCAAGGATTGAAGCGTCAAGGGCGTGACGTTTACCAAGTTTGTAAGGGTCAATATCAACTTGGATGAATTTTTCAGTGTTCTTGAATGCTTCGTAAACTTCAGCAAATGGGAAGTTTGAACCAAGGAAAAGAACTGTGTCTGCTTCAAAGACCACTTCGTTGGCTGGTTTCCAACCAACACGGTAAGCAGAACCTGTCAAACCTTCATAGTTCCATTCGAAAGCTTCAAAGTTTTTACCAGTTGTGATGATTGGTGCTTTGATTTTACGTGACAATTCAGTAATCACTTCACCAGCTTTAACACCACCGTAACCAGCATAGATAACTGGACGTTCAGCATTGTTCAAGATTTCAACAGCTTTGTCGATTTCAACTTCGTTCAAAGCAGGAGCGATGAATGAACGTTCGTATGAACCTGAACCGTAGTATGAGTTTTCATCGATTTCTTGGAAACCGAAGTTTACTGGGATTTCAACAACAGCTGGACCTTTTTTAGAAACTGCAGCACGGCAAGCTTCGTCGATTACTTTTGGCAATTGCTCAGCGTAAGCTACACGTTTGTTGTATACAGCGATACCGTTGTACATTGGGTTTTGGTTCAATTCTTGGAAAGCATCCATGTTCAATTCGTTAACTGGACGTGATCCAAGGATCGCTAGGAATGGAGTGTTATCCATAGCTGCATCGTAAACACCGTTAATCAAGTGAGTCGCACCTGGACCACCTGAACCAACTGCAACCCCGATTGAGCCGCCGAATTTAGCTTGCATAACCGCTGCAAGAGCACCTGTTTCTTCGTGGCGAACTTGCAAGAAGCGGATATCTTTGTCTTCAGCCAAAGCGTCCATCAATGAGCTGAGTGTTCCTGATGGGATACCGTAGATTGTATCTACGCCCCATGTTTTCAATACGTTAAGCATTGCTGCAGATGCAGTAATTTTCCCTTGAGTCATAGTGATAACTCTCCTTCAATTTTTTTAGACTTGGAGAATACGATTACATAGAATTGGAAACGTTCTCCAAATTTTTACTATTCCACTGTATCATATTTATGCTGACTTTTCTAAAAATCTGCTCAAAACTCTCTATTCTCTATTCTAATACAGTTTTGAAAGTGCTGTCATTCCTGTTTTATAACAAAGAAATCTAGTCATTACTTTTAGTCTATTTTAGTAAAGTTTAAGAGAAGAGAACTGGTCAGAACAGATACAGAACTAAAGGCCATAGCTAGACCTGCTAATTCTGGATTGAGAGCCAGTCCAACACCTGAAAAGACTCCTGCTGCAATCGGAATTCCGACGACATTGTAGATAAAGGCCCAGAAAAGATTGAGCAGAATACGATGAAAAGTTTTCTTACTCATATCAAAGGCACGAACCACTCCTAAAAGATTATTGGTTGTCAACACTAAATCTGCTGACTCGATGGCAATATCTGTTCCAGCTCCCATAGCAATCCCCACATCTGCTACACTGAGAGCAGGAGCGTCATTGATACCATCCCCAACAAAGGCTACTTTTCCAGTCGCTTGTAGTTTATGGATTTCATGGGCTTTTTCTTCTGGTAAGACACCTGCAATGACCTCTTCGATTCCGATCTGATCGGCAATAGCACGCGCCACACCTGCATTGTCTCCTGTCAGCATGACTGTTTTAAGACCTCGTTTTTTCAACTGACTGATGGCAAGCTTAGCATTTTCCTTAGGGATATCTTGCAAAGCAAGCAAGCCTTTGATTTCATTGTCCACAGCCAAAAACACAACTGTCTTAGCTTCTTTTTCCAGTTCTTCTAGTTTATCTTGATAAGTGCTAGAAATATCCATGCCATCCAGCATTTTAGCATTTCCAAGTAAAACTTGTTTTCCATTGATTTTCCCTGAAACACCTTTTCCGTGCAAGGCTTGGAAATTTTCCACAGTGTGAAGCACAAGTCCAGTTTCAGTCGCTCGCTTAACAATAGCCTCAGCCAGTGGGTGTTGAGAAGCTTCTTCCAAGGAAGCTGCCAATCCAAGCACTTCTACTTCGTCGCCGATGATATCTGTGACCACAGGTTTCCCTTCTGTTAAAGTCCCTGTTTTATCAAAGACAAGAGTTTGAACTTTCTGGATTTCCTGTAGAACCATTCCATTTTTTAGGAGAACTCCCATCTTGGCACTGCGTCCTGTCCCCACCATAAGGGCTGTCGGTGTTGCAAGTCCCAATGCACAAGGACAGGCGATAATCAAAACCGCCACTCCGTAGAGAAGCGAAGACACAAAGCTCGCTCCAAGCACGACTACACTATCCCTGAGCAAGACGAACCAAATCCAAAAGGTCACAATCCCTAAAATGACAACTGCTGGGACAAAAATGCCTGAAATTTTATCCGTCAAGTCCTGAATCGGCGCACGACTGGTCTGAGCTTTCTTCACAAAATCGACAATCTGAGCCAAAACAGTCTCTGAACCAACTTTTTCTGCTCTAAAAACAAGTGTTCCACTGTTATTAATGGTTGAACCAATGACGGTATCTCCAACTGTCTTGTCCACTGGTAGGCTCTCACCTGTCACCATGGATTCATCAATACTGGACACACCTTCGACTACAACACCATCAACAGCAATCTTTTCACCGGGACGCACTCGAATCAGGTCACCTACCTTGACTTGCTCCAAAGGGACTTGAACATAGTTATCCTCACGCAAGACTTCTGCAGTTTTAGCCTGCAAGTCAAGTAATTTCTCCACAGCTTGGGAAGTATTTTTCCGCATTTTCTCCTCAAAAACGGCTCCCATAAGAACGAAGAAGAAGATAAATGCAGCACTTTCAAAGTAAACGGGGAGGCCAGCGAAGAGGGCAACTAAGCTATAGAAATAGGCCACTAGGGTTCCCAGAGCAACCAAGGTATCCATGTTGGCATTGTGCTTTTTAAAACTAGCCCAAGCACTTTGGATATAAGGACCACCTGCTACTAGCATAATCGGTGTTGTGGCTAAAAAGGTGCCCCAACGCATGACTTGGTGACTAATTCCTCCTGTCGACATCCCAATCATGAGAATCACAAGAGGCACAGTAAAGATACTAGTAATCCAAAAACGCTGTAAAAGTGATAGAGATTTTCGAGTCTTCTCAACTACGGTATAACTCCCCTTTTGCATCTTCATGCCACAAGAAAATTCATGTTGGCCTAATTCTTGAGGTGTAAAACGAATGACTTTCTCCTCATCCACGCCGATTGGTTCCAAGATGCCTTCTTCTTCAAAAAGAATTTCCTTATAACAGTTTGAAGGAGTAGCACGATGAAAGATAATCTCAGCAGGAACTCCTTTTTGCAGTTGAATGTGGGCTGGATGGTAGCCTTTGTCTGCCGTGATACGGATTTTTTGAACACCATTTTCAAGACTTGCTTTTACAATTTCAGTCATATCATTCTCCTATTCTACAATCATCTTGCCGTGCATCATATTCATGCCACAAGAGAAACCATACTCTCCAGCCTGCTCAGGCGTGATTTCCACTACATACTCTTCACCCATTGGCAGGTCCGCATGTACACCAAAATCTGGAAAAACAATTTGGTCCAGACAGGGTGAAGGATCCTTACGGTCAAAGACAATGCGGGCTGGTACTGATTTCTTGAGGATAATCAACTCAGGCGTATAGCCTCCCATGACTTCCACTCGAATCTCTTGGTAGCCGTTTTTTTGCTGGGCCTTTTGTCCAGATTTTTCAGGCTTTTTGAAAAACCAAAACAAGATAAACGCGATAAGGGCAATACAAATAATGGTTACAATACTATTTAACATGACGTCTCCTTTACATACAATTACATTTTACTTCTGTTACAGCGCTTGATTTCTTCTCAGAAATCACAGCTTCCAAGTCTTCCAAATCAGCCAGAGTAAAATCACATTCAGCAATCAAATCAGCCAACAAGTTCTTAATCCTACGGGAACAAACCTTGTCTTTAATATCTTGGACAAGTAAATCTCGACTTTGATCCAAAGTTAAAAGGGCTGAATAGACAAAGGACTTGCCTTCTTTTTTCCTTGTCAGACACTCTTTCTCAACCAAACGAGCCAAGAGAGTTTGAATGGTTGACTTGGACCAGTCGAACCGCTCCGCCAGAACCCTGATCAAATCTGAACTGGTCTGCTCCCCCTGCATCCAAATAATCTTCATGACCTGCCATTCTGCATCTGAAATCTGCATCATCACACCTCCAAAATCTACATTTGTCAATTACAGTTATTAGTATACTTCAAAAATCTACATTCGTCAATCATAAAATCAATCTTTTTGTCGAAAAATAGGATTTTAATCATTTGAAAAGCGATTTGCAGTCAAATATTACTATATAAACAATAAAAATATGCTATACTAAAGAAAAAAGAAAACAACCACTAGGGGTGCGTAAAGCTGAGATTAACGACTGTTAGACCCTTTGACTCAATCTAGGTAATGCTAGCTGATGGAAGTGGAAATGATAATGGGGACTAGCAGTCTTCTATTGCCTTCCTGAAACAGATTAGCTTGTTCTTAAGAATACAAACTTCAGTTGGTTGGGAGGTTTTAGATGACTTATTTACCCGTTGCTTTGACCATTGCAGGAACTGACCCAAGTGGCGGTGCTGGCGTTATGGCTGATTTAAAGTCATTCCAAGCGAGAGATGTCTATGGAATGGCCGTTGTGACTAGCCTTGTTGCTCAAAATACCAGAGGTGTTCAGCTAATCGAGCACGTTTCTCCTCAAATGTTGGAAGCCCAATTGGACAGTGTCTTTTCTGATATTCCACCTCAGGCTGTAAAAACTGGGATGTTGGCAACTACCGAAATCATGGAAATCATCCAACCCTATCTTAAAAAACTGGATTGTCCCTATGTCCTTGATCCTGTTATGGTTGCTACAAGTGGAGATGCCTTGATCGACTCAGTTGCTAGAGACTATCTCAAAACAAACTTACTACCTCTAGCAACGATTATTACGCCAAATCTTCCTGAGGCAGAAGAGATTGTTGGTTTTTCAATCCATGATCCTGAAGACATGCAGCGTGCTGGTCGCCTAATTTTAAAAGAATTTGGTCCTCAGTCTGTCGTCATCAAAGGTGGGCATCTCGAAGGCGGTGCCAAGGATTTCCTCTTTACCAAGGATGACCAATTTTTCTGGGAAAGCCCAAGAATTCAAACCTGTCACACCCATGGTACTGGATGTACCTTTGCTGCAGTAATTACGGCTGAACTAGCCAAGGGCAAGACTCTCTATCAGGCAGTTGATAAGGCCAAGGCCTTTATTACGAAAGCCATCCAAGATGCTCCGCAACTCGGTCATGGTTCTGGCCCAGTCAACCATACAACTTTTAAAGATTAAGAAAAAACTCTCTAGTTCCCACTTTAAGGGAATTAGAGAGTTTTTATACTCTTCGAAAATCTCTTCAAACTACGTCAGCTTCCATCTGCAACCTCAAAACACTATTTTGAGCTGACTTCATCAATCTTATCTAAAACCTCAAGGCAGGGCTTTGAGCAACCTGCGGCTAGCTTCCTAGTTTGCTCTTTAATTTTCATTGAGTATTAGTTAGGAAATAATGTCATCCAGCTTTGATAAAAAGGCTTGGGTTTTTGCCTCAATATCTTCTGCCTGCATCAGATCGCGTACGACTGCTACTCCAGCTATACCCGTGCCGATAAGTTGGTCAATATTCTCTGAAGTCAAGCCTCCAATAGCAACTACTGGAATGGCAACCGTTTGGCAAATTGTTTTCAAGGTCGATATCAGAGTGATGGGCGCATTTTCCTTGGTGGTAGTTGGGAAAATGGCTCCTGTACCCAAGTAATCTGCACCTGATTTCTCCGCTTCCAGAGCTCTTTTAACCGTTTTAGCGGTGACACCGAGGATTTTGTCAGGGCCCAAGACTTGTCGGGCAACCGAAACTGGTAATTCATCATCTCCGATATGCAGACCTGCTGCATCGACTGCAAGACAGATATCCAACCGATCATCGATTATCAAGGGTACCTGATAGGCATCTGTTATTTCCTTGACTTGTTTTGCCAGTTGATAATATTGATTGGTTGTGAGATTTTTTTCTCGTAATTGGACTATGGTAACCCCTGAACGGCAGGCTGTCTCAACCTTTTCAAGAAAGCTTTCCACGGAATCTTGATAGCGATTGGTTACCAGATATAGTCTAAGTGCTTCTCTATTCATAAACATCTCCTTTGATGGCATCTAACCAGTTTTTATCTCTTCTTAGAAGCGAAAGCTGATTGAGTACTCGGTAACGAAATTCTTCCAATCCCATTCCTTGAACAACTATTCTCTCAGCAGCAATGTTAAGATAAGAGACTGCTAAGCAAGAAGCTTCAAAACCAGTCTTTCCTTGGCTGAGAAAAACGGCTGTTAAGGCTCCAACCAAATCTCCTGTCCCTGTTATCCAGTCTAATTCTGCACAGCCATTTCCCAGTACAGCAACTTGATTCTCCGAAACGATGAGATCTCTGGAGCCTGTGACTAAGAATGATATACCAGGATAGGTCTGACACCAGTCTTTCAAGACTTGAAGTAAATCCTCAGTTTCTTGGTCTTTAGCACTCGCATCGACCCCAACGCCGTGATGTTTTAATCCAACAAGACTTCGAATTTCTGACATGTTTCCTTTAAGGACCGTAGGTCTATAGTCTAAAAGGTCTTTAACTAAGCTCTTACGAATGGGCGACGCTGATACACCAACCGCATCTACTACCATTGGGAGAGAAACTTGAGTTGCATAAGAAGCTGCCATGCGGATTGCTTTTTCCTTCTCAGCTGACAAATGCCCTAAATTGATGAAGAGAGCCTGGCTTTGCTTAGTAAAATCAAGAACCTCACGGGGATCATCTGCCATGACAGGTTTGCATCCCAGAGCCAAAATCCCATTTGCCAGCATCTCACAAGAAATCTCATTGGTAATACAGTGAATGAGGGAACTAGAGCCTATAGGAAAAGGGTTTGTAAATGCCTGCATCAGTCTATCCTTTCAGCAAAGAAATATCCCTGCACTTTTTTAAAGAATTCCTGCTTGATTAAAAATCGAAAGGCAATAAAGGAAATCGCTGTACCAATCAAGGTCGCTCCGAAAAATCGAGGCGTGTAGATAAACCAGCTAAGCTTAGCAGCCGATCCTGTAAAGAGTACCATAACAGGATAGGAAACAATAGAACCAATAATACCTGTTCCCAAAATTTCTCCTAGAGCGGAATAATGAAATTTTCGACCATACTTATAAAAGAAACCTGCAAGGAGGGCTCCAAAAGTCGCTCCTGTGAGAGCTAAAGGTGGAATCCCTTGAGTAGTCATACGGATAAAGGCTGTCACTGTAGCCATAACCAAAGCATAAACAGGTCCCATCATGATTCCAGCTAGAATATTGACTACACTGGACATCGGTGCCATTCCCTCAATTCGAAAGATAGGCGTAAGGACTACATCAAGGGCAATCATCATAGATAAAATGGTTAATTTGTGAACTTGTAGTTGGTGTTTTCTCATATTCCTATTCTTCTCCTTTTTCTAAAGACTGTAAATCGCTCTTCCATGTCTGGTGTTGGTAAGCCATCTCCCAAAACTTGGCTTCCATGTGAACACTGATGTGGAAGGCATCTAGCATTTTTTTCTTGTCTGTCTCGTCACTTTCTCGATAGAGCTGATTGACCAGCGCTCCCTCCTCTCTGATCTGTTGCTCTAACTCATCCGTAATATAAGTTTCAATCCATTGTTGGTAGAGAGGATTTGGTGATGGTTTAAGATTAAGTGATTTCCCTATATCATGGTATAACCAAGGACAAGGAAGCAAACTTGCAAAAGCGATGGCTAAGTTTGGCTCTGCAAATTGACGATAAATGTGCGAAATGTAATGATAACAAGTTGGAGCGATTGGATGTTGCTCCATTTCCTGGTCGCTGATTTCCAATTCCTTGAAAAATTGTTGGCGGATAAATAACTCACCCTCCACTAAACTCTGAGCATTTTGTTTCAAGAGTCTTTTCATCTCTTGGTTTGAAGTCTTATCAGCCAAAAGGTGATAGATTTCTGAGAAGGCCTTCAGATAGTAGGCATCCTGAATCAGGTAATAGCGGAAAATGGCAGGTTCTAAATTTCCCTCTTGCAACTGTAAAACAAAGGGATGATGAAAGGAAGCCTGCCAAGCTTCCTTGGATAATTCCATCGCAATATCTGTAAATTCCATAATAACTCCTTTATAAAAATAGACTGGTTTGAAGCAATAAAAAGAACAGCAGGTAGATGAATAGTGTCCTTTGAGGAATATAAAAAGTCCGATAGCTATTCTCCACCTGTGCATGTTCGTCATATCCATGCGCCGATAAGGCTCTCAGGTAAAGATGGCGCCACCTAAAGACTGTCATCAGAACCTTGCTGTAAATCAAGGGCGACCAAAAATGCAGTTCTTGACCACGTAATAGGCAAGCTTCTTTTAGGGACTTGATTTCTTGCTGAATGAGGGGGAAGGAATTGAATACCACAATCAAGGCATAGGACCAAGAGCGTGATAGCCCCTTTTGAGCCAAGTACAAGAGAAGCTCTTTTAGTGAAATAGAGGAAATAAAGACAAGTCCGATACAAACGGTCACAAAGGCCCTCGTTCCAAGTATGACTGCCTGCGAAGCATCCCCATGTAACTGAACTGCCCAGTAGTTGGCAAAGGATGGCAAAATGGCAATCAGAATCATCCAAACCAATACTTTAAATCGACGGCAATAGACCATAAAGAGAATACAGAATGCGACTACCGAAAGATTCAGAGCAATCGAAGGAATGAAAGATGTTTCCAAGGATAAAATCAGCAAGAAGAGACTGATAATCGGTGTCTGGGTTGCTACTTTGACCATACTATCTCACCTCCCCTTGGATATTGCTACTCTGAGATGTAAGTGGTTTGGTAATTGTCACTTCTTTCACATGACTGAGCCCCTGACTAGTCATCTCAATCCAATAATCAACCACAGAGATCAAAGGATCTAAACGATGGCTAATGATCAGAAAACTTCTTCCTTGATTGCTCTCCTCCACAATCCACTGACAAAAATAATGGCAAGATCTATCATCCAAACCTGCAAAAGGTTCATCTAGCAAGATCACAGAAGCCTTGCTGGTCAAGATGGTCAAGAGCTGAAAAATCTTTTGCTGGCCACCACTTAATTGATAGGGACTCTTATCAAGAGCCTGCTCCAGATCAAAATATTGTAAAGCTTGGAAAATTCGCTGATTTCTTTCAGAATCAGGTCCATCTAATTGAAGTTCCTCTCGCAGACTGACTCGGATAAACTGTTTCTCAGCTTCCTGAACAACACCCGTCAGGTCACGGTACAAACTCTTTTTCTTTTTCAGGACTGTCCCCTTCCAGGTAATGCGCCCCTTATACTTTTGAAATTGAAGAATAGACCGAAAGAGGGTTGATTTCCCGACACCATTATCACCCAAGATACAAGAAATTCCTTGGTAGAATGTAAAATCCGCAATCGAAAAGAGGGAGCGCTTATCCAGCTCACAAGTCATTCGATCCATATGGAATAGTTCTGGACTAGAAGCAACATTCTTTGAAGAAATCTGTGTCATCTCAGAGGAAGGGATTTGAAACACTTCCCTTAGTTGTCCGTCTCTTAGCTCCACCATATGGTCGATATAGGCTTCATAATCAGATAAATCATGGTCGCACAAAATAACTGTCTTCCCATTAGAGACCAACTCTTTTAGAATCTCCAATATCTCTATCCTACTCTTGCGATCAATGGAAGCAAAGGGCTCATCTAATAGATAGACCCTAGGATTCATAGCAAAGAGAACAGCCAAAGCAGCCTTTTGCTTTTCTCCACCTGATAAGTGATGGATGGGACGGTGCAAGATGTCCTTGCAACGACATTGCTGGACAACCTCTGCTATTTTAGAATCAATTTCCTGAACGGGATAGCCGATATTCTCCAAGGTAAAAATCAGCTCCTCAAACAAGCTCTCCATGGTAAATTGATGATTGGGATTTTGAAAGAGAATGCCAACCGTCTGGACACGTTTGACGATAGAAAGCTGACTGACCTCGCTCTCATCTATCAGAACTTGACCGCTATAGGGAAGAGAACTGACTTGGGCAATCATTTGAAAGAGACTCGATTTTCCAGAACCACTGCTCCCAACTAACAAGGTAAAGGCTTGCGCATGAAAAGTAAAATCAATCGGCTCAAAGAAGATTGGGGACTGAATCTCCCGTAATTCCAGCCCCATCTATGCCTTTCCTCCAGTTGCAAACTGATGATAGAGTTTGACAATGGCACGAACCAAAATGGTACAGAAGAAATAAACAGAAATAAAACGTACCACAAGCAAGGAAAGGACAAACGGAAGTGAAAAGGCGTAGTAACCTAACTTAATGTATTCATAGATAAAGCTAACAAGCGTAATCCCAATACTATTAGCAGTTAGAGAGAGCCAACTTTCATAGCGATTTCTAGTTACGATAAAACCAAGTTCACTTCCCAAACCTTGAACCAAGCCGGACAAAAGGGCACCTAGACCGAATTGGCTACCATAAAGGACTTCAGCAAGCGCAGCTAGCACTTCTCCAATCGTTGCACTTCCGACTCTCGGAACAAAGATGGCAGCAATGGGCGCAGCCATACACCAGAGTCCAAAAAGGATTTCATTGGCAAAAGCCTGTAAACCAAGAGGTGTTAAGAGTAGGCTGAGAATATTATACACATATCCTGAACCAACGAAAACCCCACCAAAAAAGATAGACAAGAAAGCAAGCAAGATAACATCTTTTAACTGCCATTTTTTCAACATAAAAAAACTCCTTTTTTAAAGAAAAGTGGGGTGCTCAAGGTGAGCTACCAAAAGGCTTTATAGCACCTTCATCCAGTTTCGTAAAAGAAAAAACTCTAATTACAGATAGGAATTAGAGTTTAGCTTACAAGATTAGACCGTTCTTTTCGACATACGAAAAAAACTTTTCACATTTCCCTTCGCCAGTCTTAACTGTATCAGGTTCAATGGGTATCATCTCAGCCTAAAGCACCCCAAATGTCTTTATTATTTAATTGTATGATTATTATAACACACATTTTATACTAGTTCAAGAAATTGAACTGGAAATACAGCCTTGCACTCACAAAGACAGCAGATCTTTCTTTTGCAAAAACCAAATGTCTTGTTTGATAGATTAGCTATTTAAACTGAATCTGGACATATCTTTTTAGAAAAGGAAAACTTCCACTTACTTAGAATCCAAGGATAGATACCTATTGTTCACTCATTTCTCGAACAGTTTTTTCTATATTTTTTGCATACGATATTGCTGAAATGATTGAAACACCGTCAACATTGGTCTTCATAATGTCTTTAATATGTTGCGTCTGTATCCCACCAATTGCAACTAAGGGCATTTGTGGCAATAGTTTTCTCATCAATTTAAGACCTTCATAACCTATAGCGCCACCAGCATCATCTTTTGACTGGGTATCAAATACAGGACCAACACCAACATAATCTACATATTCAACTTTTGACTGTTGAAATTCTTTCTCGTTTTTTATAGAAAGACCAATTATTTTATCTGGCATCAATTTTCTAATTTCATCAACTCCAAGGTCATCTTGTCCTACATGTACGCCATCAGCGTCAATTTCCATCGCCAAATCAATATCATCATTAACAATAAACGGAACATTGTATTTTTTACAAAGATCCTGTAGTTTAATTGCTAATTTAACTTTTTCTTTACCTTCCAGGGCTCCCTCACCTTTTTCACGGAATTGAAATAAGGTTATACCACCTTTTAAGGCTTCCTCAACGACTGTATATAGATCTTTTCCTTGGCAAGTAGTCGTTCCACAAATAAAATATAGTTTTAGTAATTCTTTATGAAACATCTTACTTCACTCTTTTGAATTTCTTTACATCTTCATCTGAAATCTCGTATAAGGCATTCATAAATTCAACTTTAAATGTTCCAGGAAGATGTCCATTTGGACGTTTTTCTGCCATTTCTCCAGCGATATTGTAAACCAACATTGCTGTTTCTAATGATTTCAATTCTTGACCTTTTTCTAGTCCGATAAAGCTTGCTACCACTGCCCCTAATAAACATCCTGTCCCAATGACTTTTGGCATCATGGCACTACCATTATGAATCGTTACCACTTCTCCATTAACAGCAATCGCATCAACTTCTCCAGTCACTACTATTGGAATATGAAACTTAGCGTTGGCTGCTAGAGCAATCTCATCAATATTATCCACACCAGCACTATCTACTCCTTTAGATGCCACATTTATACCTACTAAAGAAGCAATCTCTCCAGCATTCCCCCTAATCGCAGCTAGTCTGTAATTGTTGATTAAATCATCTGCTACTTTTTTTCTATATTCTCCTGCTCCACAGGCTACAGGATCTAAAACTGCTGGGACATTATATTTCTCTGCAATTTTCAGAGCAACTTGGTATAATTTCCAATTATCATCCGTTAAAGTCCCAATGTTAATCAATAATCCTCCAGCATATTTTAATAAATCTTCTAAGTCTGCTGGGTACTCGCTCATAGCTGGTGAGGCACCCAGTGCTACTAATCCATTTGCTGTGAAATTTTTTACTACATCATTGGTTATGCAAATGACCAAAGGTGCTTTTTCTTTTAATAATTTTAAACTTGTCATATTGAATTCCTTTCTTTTCACTTTATACGATCTATTGATTTCGATTTATCTCTATCTTTTGTTAAGAAATTTTTTTCATTTACATTGAATGATTTACCTCATCAAATTTGTAACTATCCTAAACCTTCTCTAGGCGTCATAACCAATATCAAAAAAGGCTAATTCTAAAGCGACCGCTTGATTCCAGCGTTGCTGAAGTTCTGTCAAATCTTCTCGACCTTTCCCGACACGATTGAGTTCGTCAACCAGAAATTGAACCCACTCTGCAAAGAAAGGACCTCTGTGGAGATTGATCCATTCCGAATGAATATAGGCTTCAGGTAGAGCCAAATCTTTAGAACCCCAATCTAAATAGAGACCTTCTGCAATGACCAGCATGACCAAAAGATGAGCATAGTCTGATGATGACACAGCAGAATACATAAGCTCCTGAAAGGCTTTTGTTACAGGGTGCAAGCTCACTTCCAGATAGTCATTCTCAGATACTTTTAGCTCTTTGAAAGCCTTTTGGAAATAACCATCTTCATCTGCTTCAAGAAAGCCTAGTTGCTTGGCAAAACGAAGCTTGGATTCAAGCTGGTCTGCGTGAGCTACGCAGGCACCCAGCATGGATAAGAAGGCATCAAAGAAGTGATAATCTTGAATTAGGTAGTCTTTTAAGACCTTATTCTCAATTGTCCCTTCAAAAAGTTCCTTGACAAAACGATGATTGATTGCAGCCTGCCAATCCTTCTGACTATTTTTTAATAATTCTCCAACAGTCAAACCTGGCTGAAATGCATAAACCTGTGTTTCCATATTTATTTTTCCTCTCTTTACTCCTTAGTAATCAATAAAATACCAAGAGATACCAAGCAAAATCCTAGTTTCACTTGATCCTTTTAAAGAACATCGAGGGCATTTACAGAGAGCTACCTAAACAAGCCTATCCAGTTTTATATAAACAAAAAAACTCCAATTACAATCAAGAATTAGAGTTGACTTATGAGATTAAACCGTTCATTTCGCCATACGAAAAAAACCGTTCACATTTCCCTTCGCCAGTCTTAACTGTATCAGGTTCAATGGGTATCATCTCAGCCTAAAGCACCCCAAATGTCTTTATTATTTAGTTACTGCACCAGTATAGCAAAAAATGAAAGCCCTAGCAAGATATTTGATTAGAAAATATATTTGTATTGTTTTTAATGGTGATTTATTCTTCCTATAGACGAAGAAAAACCTCCACATTATGTGGAGGCAAGCTGTTTTATCAATACAATTTTAAGTCACGTGGGTCAACTGGGAAGGTTGGGTTGTATGGGTTGTGACGGAGTTTGAAATGTTTGACATCTTCAATGGTCTGAGTTCCAGACAATTGCATGACTGTCTTCAATTCCGCATTCAAGTGTTCAAAGACTTGGCGCACACCGATACTACCACCGAGAGCCAAGCCATAGATGACAGGGCGGCCAATAGCTACCAAGTCTGCACCTGAAGCCAAGGCTTTAAAGACGTGTTGACCACGACGAACACCTGAGTCAAAGACAATTGGTACGCGTTTGTCGACTGCTTCTGCTACTTCTTGAAGTGAGTCAAAGGCAGCTGGTCCACCGTCGATTTGGCGACCACCATGGTTGGTTACCCAGATACCAGAAGCACCTGCAGCAAGCGAACGTTCAACGTCCTCACGGCATTGTGGGCCCTTGACATAAACAGGAAGTCCAGAGTATTCAGCGATAAATTCTACATCTCGTGGAGATAGGCGTTGTTTAGCTGATTTGTAAACAAAGTCCATTGATTTTCCAGCACCTTCTGGTAGGTATTCCTCAACAATCGGCATGCCAACTGGGAAGACAAAACCATTACGCTTGTCCACCTCACGATTGCCCCCCACAGTAGCGTCTGCCGTCAAGACAATCGCTTTATAATCTTCAGCCTTCACACGGTCCATGATGTGGCGGTTGATACCGTCATCTTTGCTAAAATAAAATTGGAACCAGTGAGGTGTCCCTTGAAGGGCTTCTGTAATTTCTGGAAGATCTACAGTAGAGTAAGAGCTAGTTGTGTAAAGAGATCCAAACTCATGCACACCACGCGCAGTCGCCACTTCACCCTGTTCGTTTGCTAATTTATGAGCTGCAACAGGCGCCATAATGATTGGTGAAGACAATTTTTCACCTGCAAATTCAATCTCTGTACTTGGATTTTCAACATCACAAAGAGTATGAGGAACGATGAGTTTGTGGTTAAAGGCACGAATATTCTCACGTAAAGTGAAGGTATCTTCCGCCCCACTAGCGATATAGCCAAATGCTGCTTTAGGAATCACTTTTTGCGCCATTGGCTCCAAATCATAGGTATTGATGAAATCTACATGACCTTCTGCATTGCTTGTTTTGTATGACATAAAATGCCCTCCTTGATTAAGTAAGCGTTTGCTTTTTACTATACAACTATAATAACTCTTTTTTCAATCATTTTCAAGAGTTTTGCTTAAAAACCATCTTATTTTTTCATACAATATACTATCCTTACTTTCCTTAAACTCTAAACTTTAGTCTATATTAAGTGAATCGTTGAGATCTTTTGCTGCCAGGCATTTGAACTACTTTTTTATTTGCTGATTCTATCTACTAATGCTATAAAAAACAAGTGAATAAGACACCAGAACATCCTCTAATAGGGCCTATGGACTTATAGCAGTCCCATATATACTGTTTAAGCAAGATACTATCCTAGTTGACGCTAACTTCCTATCCCACTTATTAATTTTTATTTATAGTGAATCTGAACAAATCAATTGGGGGATCCAAGTCAATTTCTAGTACTTTTTGAAAAGTTTCAGCGTACTATCGTAAAATGAAATAAAACATGCGCAAATTGATTAGGGAATTTAAACCAATTTCTAACAATGTCTTAGAAATCAAAGTGTACTATTTCAACTTCAATACACTATACTTCATTTTCTCCTTAAATTCAGTCTCTTTTTTCATCAAAAAATCCCCTGGCAAGTACCAGAGGATAAGAGCTTATTTCATTGTTGGGAAGAGCAATACGTCACGGATAGTAGTTGTATCAGTGAGGAGCATGCAGAGACGGTCGATACCGATTCCCAAACCACCTGTTGGTGGCATACCGTATTCAAGGGCCTCAATGTAGTCATAGTCGATGCCGGTCGCTTCATCGTCACCAAGTTCTTTGGCTTTAGCTTGGGCTTCAAAACGGCTAAGCTGGTCGATTGGATCGTTGAGTTCAGTAAAGGCATTACCGTATTCCTTAGTCATGATGAAGAGCTCGAAACGGTCAGTAAAGCGTTGGTCTTCAGGATTTTTCTTAGCCAGTGGAGATACAGCTACTGGATGTCCATAGACAAAGGTTGGTTGGATCAAGGTTTCTTCAACAAACTCTTCAAAGAAGGCATTGATAATGTGACCAACCTCAGTGTAGTGTTTCTCAACTGGAACTTTCTTCTCAGCAGCGATAGCTTTAGCTTCTTCCAAAGTCATATCTTGCCAGAAATCGACACTAGTAATTTCTTTGATAGCATCCACCATATGAACACGTTTAAATGGTTCGTTGATTTTGATTTCAGTTCCTTGGTAGTTGACTGGGCCGTCGCCTTTGACTGATTTAGCAGCATGTTGGATAATGCCTTCCGTCAAGTCCATGATGTCTTGGAAGTCTGCATAAGCTTGGTAGACTTCGATAGAAGTAAATTCAGGGTTATGAGTGGCATCCATTCCCTCGTTACGGAAGATACGGCCGATTTCATAGACACGTTCCATACCACCGACGATAAGGCGTTTCAAGTGAAGCTCAGTCGCGATACGAAGCACCATATCAATGTTTTGGGCATTGTGGTGGGTGATAAATGGACGGGCAGAAGCACCACCAGCTTCGTTGTGAAGAACAGGTGTTTCCACTTCAAGGAAACCTTTTTGGTCAAGGTAACGACGAATTTCAGAGATGATTTTTGAACGAGTGACAAAGCGTTCAAAGCTTTCACGATTCGAAATCAAGTCAAGGTAACGTTTACGGTAAATGGTTTCAACGTCTGTCAAACCGTGGAATTTCTCAGGAAGTGGGCGAAGTGCTTTAGACAAGTGAGTGATGTGAGTAGCCTTGATAGAGAGTTCTCCCATATCCGTACGCATCACTTCACCTTCGACACCAAGGAAGTCACCAAGGTCTGCTTTTTTGAAGATTTCATAGTTTTCTTCACCGACAGCATCCTTACGAACGTAGATCTGGATTTGACCTTCGCGGTCTTGAAGGTGGGCAAAACCTACTTTACCTTTACCACGTTTGGTTACCAAGCGTCCTGCGATAGTAGCTGTTTCGTTTTTATCGTGTAATTGTTCTTTATCGAGGTCGGCATATTTATCTTTTAATTCTTGTGAATTTGCAGTACGTTCAAAGCGTTTTCCGAAAGGATCGATTCCTTGTTCACGGAGCGCAGCCATTTTTTCACGGCGAACGATCTGCTGGTCATTTAGTTCTTCCATATGTTCTGTTGACATGGGATCCTCCTAGTTTTACTCAAAATTGAATACGATGAGTCATTTTTTGCGATACTCCCATTTTATCATAAATAAGCAAGAAATTCACGGATAATCTTTCAAAACTAAAAAGAACTTGACGCTAAAATCACTGAAAAGACTGGGATAAGCAAGAAATTCCAACATCTCAGAAAAGGAAATCTGACCATGTTTATGGATTATACTTTAACCCTTGTAACTTTCATGACGTGTGCTACTTTTTATATAAGAGCAAGCCAAGCAAATCTAAAACTTAAACAATTGACGTAAAAAACATTAACAACTTGAATCTTGTCATTCATACACCTGATATGACAGAATAGTATAATTTTTAACCTTTTAGTCTTTTGATTTTTTACACCTCTTGCCAATTCTCTTGGTCTTCTTTAAAGCGTTTTAGGAGATCCAAGCCTTCTGGTGTGATATAGCCTTCTTCTTGGGCTAGATGGATAAGCTCGCTATAGTTTGAAAGTGTTACCAATTTCACACCAGCATCCGCAAAGTTCTTATCTGCTTTTGGCAATTGATAACTGAAAATCGCCACAACACCAAGAACTTCAGCTCCTTCTCGCTTAGCTGCGGCTACGGCTTCAAGAACAGAACCACCAGTTGAAATGAGGTCTTCAACCACTACCATTTTTTGACCTTGAGCTACACGGCCTTCAATTTGATTACCAGCTCCGTGGTCTTTTGGTTTGCTACGGATGTAGGCAAAAGGCAAGTCCATCTTATCAGCAATGATAGCTCCGTGTGGAATCCCTGCTGTCGCAGTTCCTGCAATCACTTCTACATCTGGAAAGGCTTCTTTGATAGCATCCACAAAGCCATTTTCAATTAGGGTACGAGTTTCTGGATAGGCAAGAGTTACACGGTTATCTGTGTAAAACGGCGACTTGATACCAGATGCCCAAGTAAAAGGCTCCTCTGGTTTGAGGTAAACGGCTTGGATTTTCAAGAGGTGGCTAGCGATATCTTTAGCAAGTGTCATGGTCTTCTCCTTTTATTTTTCTAATCTAGTTCTTTAATTCCAGTTCTGTGTCCATTCATCCTTGATGGCATAATAAGCTGCAACAGGATCCTCAGCTTGGGTAACGGGACGTCCCACTACGATATAGTCACTACCGATTTGATAGGCATCTGCTGGCGTCATCACGCGTTTTTGGTCTCCAACAGCAGCTCCCTGAGGACGAATGCCCGGTGTCAGACAGATAAAATCTGGATTGGTGGCCTGCTTGATGACTTGCACTTCCTGAGCCGAGCAAACAACACCATCCAAACCCGCTTCAGCTGTCTTCTTGGCATAGTGAATCACTGACTCTTGCAGACTGGTTTGGATGTTTTGAAACTCCTGCATCTGAGCTTCTGATGTTGATGTGAGCTGAGTGACAGCGATCAATTTGGCTTGACTTCCAAGACCTTCACGCGCAGCCTTCATCATCTCTACACCCCCAGCAGCATGAACATTGGTCATGTCCACACCAAGCTGAGACAAGACCTTCATAGCTGACTTGACTGTATTAGGAATGTCATGAAGTTTAAGATCCAAAAAGACACTATGCCCCAAGCCTTTCAAGTAAGATACAATCTCAGGCCCTGTTGCGTAATAGAGCTCCATCCCTACCTTGAGATAAAGGCTTTCTTCTGCTGGGAAAAGAGCTAAAAATTCCTTGACTGCCTCAAAACTAGGAAAATCAAGAGCAATAACTGGACGATGTTCTCGCATAGGTTTCTCCTTTTACCTTTGCTAGTGAGAGAGTCTGACCACAAGAAGTCACGAAAAAAGGAACCTGCCAACAGCAAGGTTCCACGAAAAATGGGTAGTCTCCACCCTTTCACCGTCTAACCTTAGCTGCCTCTCTGGACTGCTTTAAAGGTTTTCTATTATTCTATTATTTCTACTAGCACTTGTCAAGTAAAAACATGGAAACTAAAGGGCTATAGGAGAAAAGCTAAACCTAACGACGCGATGAACGCTGATTTGTTTGATTTCGATTGCTCTCTTCCTCTTGTTTTTTCTGTTCTTCTTCTAAACGTTTACGTTCTTCTTCCTGCTTTTTCTCGGCTTCCTTAGCCTCTTGTTTGGCTTTTTCCTCAGCCTCCATAATTAATTTATCCGCCACAGTGTAACTGTAAATTCCAGCTTCCATGTCGACCACACTTGGTTCTGACAATTGTGGCTTAATCTTGCTGTAATAAGGCAATTTCTTACTCATTTCAGAAAGGGGAACCAAGATTTCGTCCGAATCATTCATGGTCAATCGAATTAAATCGGAAGTCACCTTGCTTGGGGCTAGTTCCACCTTTTGGATCTCTGCCTTGAGTTCTGGGCTAATTTGAGCAAGTTCTGAGACAAAAGCCTTGATTTGTTCGCTGTCATTAAAGAAAACTGATATATAAGTTTCTGGCAGACTGACCAGGCTCACAGAACTAGTCTCAAGCTGACCGCTGGAAAGAATAGGATAATGATTTTCACCAGAAACATAGTAGGCCACAATATCGTATTCCTTGACCTTGATAGTGAACTTGGTTGGAAATTGATAAACAAGCTGAGCTGATTCAACCCAATAGTTAGACTTAATCTGCTCTTCATATTTTGCCTTATCTAGCAGAAGGTTAATCGTATAATCCGAATCCTGAATGCCTGAAGCCTGTCGAATATCATCAGCCGTAGTTTGCACTGTTCCCTCAACACGGATATCCTTCATAGTCGCATAAGGGCTGAGCAAGTAGGCAGAGACAATCAATAAAAGCAGACTTGGAAATAAAATCGTTAAGGCTCGTAAGATATGGATGCCAGGAATCTTTGCTTTGGCTGTTTTTTCCTTAGTAGCCTTTTTAACAAGCTTTTTATCCTGTTCCTCCTTCTCTTTAGACCCTGATTCTTCTATCTCTTCTTCCTCTTTGTCAGCCTCTGAGGATGCTACTTTTTCGTCAGACTCTCCCTTAGCTGATTCTGGGTCTTTTGGATCAAATTCACTCTTCTGGTTCTCAGTTTCATCTGACTCTTCGGATTTTGAAGCCATTCGAGCTTGTCTTTCCTTTTCCTTCTCCTCAGCTAAGGCTGCCTCTTCTTCAGCCTTCTTTTTTAGGTATTCTTGGTTTCGTTTCTGCCATTCTGATAACTCTTTCAATTCTTCGAGGATTTCTTTGCCCTCATTTTTCTTATCTTTTGACATTTACTTTCCTTATGATAAATCTTTTTTCAACAATTGATAAAAATCTGCTAGAGATTTCAATTCCTTTGAAGCCTTCATCTTGGCTTGGTAATCTTCCTTGTGACTTAGTAAGTGAGAAAGCTTCTCTTCCAAACTATCCAAGGTCAAATCGCTTTCTTGAAGCTCTTCTGCATAGCCTTTTTTTACAAAGTAAGCTGCATTTTCAATCTGGTCACCACGACTAGCTTCACGACCAAGTGGCACAATAACATGCAATTTTGCCATGGCCAAGAGCTCAAAAATCGTATTGGCACCACCACGTGTCACAACAATATCAGCCAATTCCATCAAGGGTTGATAGAGATTGGTCACGTAGTCGACACGAAAGAGATTTTGGCTCAACTCGTTCAGACTAGAATCTCCAGTTAGATTGATAATATTGTAGCGTTCTGTCAGTTCTTTCTTATGGTCTGTCACCAATTGGTTAAAGACACGAGCGCCCGCAGAACCACCGACAAACAATACAGTTGGCAATTTAGGATTAAAGTGGGTTTGAATATCCACCAATTCATCTGGTTCTGGATTTTTTTGGTCTGAAACCTTGGTAACTGCTCCCACATGCTCGACCTTAGACAAACTTGAAGCTTGTTCGAAGGTTGAATACATCTTCGTCGCAAATTTATAGGCGATTTTATTGGCCAATCCCATAGACAGGTCCGATTCGTGAATAAAGACTGGCACTCCTGACACACGCGCTGCGATAACAGGCGGCACTGAGACAAATCCTCCCTTTGAAAAAAGAGCTTGTGGACGAAGTCGCAACATGATAAAGAGCGATTGGACAATTCCCCAGCCAACTTTGAAGACGTCCAGCATATTTTGCCAAGAGAAATAGCGACGCAATTTTCCAGTTGCAATGGAATGGAAGGTGACATCCAAGCCCGACTTGAGGATTTCTTGGTGTTCAATACCACGCTTGTCCCCGATATAGTGGACTTCCCAACCATCTTCGATGAACTTGGGCATTAACAAAAGATTGAGGGTGACGTGTCCAACCGTCCCCCCACCTGTAAAGACAATTTTTTTCATATTATTCCTTTAACTCCGCTACTGTGTCGATAAAGAGGTCGCCACGTACTTCAAAGTTAGCATACATATCCCAGCTGGCATTGGCAGGACTGAGAAGAACCACGTCTCCTTGAGTCGCAAGTTCATAGGCCTTGCGGGTCGCATCAGCAATATCAGTCGCATCCACATAAGACACACCAGCCTTGTCTGCTGCCCGTTTGACACGTTCTGCAGACTGACCAAGGATGACCATCTTCTTGAGTCCAGTAATATCTGGAACCAGTTCGTCAAACTCATTGCCACGGTCCAAACCACCTGCAATCAAGACAACCTTGCTGTTGTCAAATCCTGACAATGCTTTTTGAGTAGCCAAGATATTGGTTGACTTACTGTCGTTATAAAATTTAACACCCTTGATTTCATCCACAAATTGGAGACGGTGTTTGACACCACCAAAGGCTGAAAGAGTTTCCTTGATGGTTTGATTGTCTACACCACGAAGCTTGGCTACAGCAATCGTCGCAAGAGCATTTTCCACATTGTGGCTACCTGGAACACCGATTTCATTCGCTGCCATGACCACTTCACCACGGAAGAAGAGCTGACCATCTTCCAGATAAGCTCCATCAACCTTTTCCTGTGTTGAGAATGGTACAACGGTAGCTTGTGTTTTTCTTGCCAATTCTTTTGCCAAGTCTTGGTTAAAGTTCAAGACAAGGAAATCAGCTGCTGTCATCTTGTTCTGGATATTCCACTTGGCTGCTACATATTCCTCAAAAGAACCGTGGTAGTCGATATGAGTTGGCATGAGGTTGGTAATAACCGCAATCTCAGGATGGAATTCTTGAACGCCCATGAGTTGGAAAGAAGAAAGTTCCATAACAAGAGTGTCCTTGTCTGTCGCTGTTTGAGCAACCTGACTGGCAGGATAGCCGATATTTCCTGATAAAAGACCATGTTGCCCAGCAGCAGTCAAAACGTCCCCAATCATAGTCGTTGTGGTCGTTTTTCCATTTGAACCTGTGATACCGATAATGGGCGCTTCTGAAATCAAGTAAGCCAATTCCACCTCAGTCAAGACTGGAATACCCTTTGACAATGCCTTTTCAATCATGGGATTGCTGTAAGGGATACCTGGATTTTTTACCATCAGAGCAAACTCTTCATCCAAGAGTTCCAAAGGATGGCCACCTGTGATAACCTTGATCCCTTCTTCCAGCAAACTTTGGGCAGCTGGATTGTCCTCAAAAGGTTTCCCGTCATTTACTGTCACAATAGCGCCTAGCTTGTCCAACAAACGAGCTGCAGATTCACCAGACTTGGCCAAACCTAAAACAAGTACTTTCTTATTTTTAAATTGATCTATTACTTTCATGTCTCAAACTCCATTTCTACTCTTACTATTTTACCATTTTTATGGAAATAAAAAAGCCACAAAGTGTGTTTGTGACTCTTTCTTCTAACTGATACTCTTCGAAAATCTCTTCAAACCACGTCAGCTTCGCCTTGCCGTACTCAAGTACAGCCTGCGGCTAGCTTCCTAGTTTGCTTTTTGATTTTCATTGAGTATGAATCTTGCCATATCACCTATGTGATAAATCGGTAACTCGAATGACTTGGTCCACTTGCTCCCAAATCAGAGGATTGTGGGTCGCAATAATAATGGTTCGATTCGGATTTTTTAGAGATTCTAGGATGGAAAGTAATTCCTCAGAGTTTTTGGGGTCTAGTGAAGCGGTTGGTTCATCTGCGAGAATCAAAGGTGGATCCTTTAAAATTATCTTCGCTAGTGCAACACGTTGTGCTTCTCCTCCTGATAATTCAAATATAGGTTGCTTTAAATCTAAATAAGAGAGGTTAACACGGTTTAGAGCTTGTTTCATCAAAGAAATTTTCTCTTTTTCTTTCAACTTTTTACCAACTAAACCCAGATTGAGGTTCTCTTTGACGGTTTGGCTTTCAATTAAGCCAAAATCTTGAAATAGGTATCCTAAGTAATCTCTAAAGAAAACAGAAGGCTTGATGTCCTTAAGAGAAGTACCATCATAGATGATTTGTCCTTTGTCATATGGCTCTAATCGTCCAATCATATTCAAGAGTGTTGTCTTACCGCAGCCACTTGTACCGATTAAGGCATAAATTTTCCCACCTTCAAAATGAAGATTGGTATCTGAAAATAGCTGACGGCTTCCAAATTTTTTAGATATATTCTTTAGTTCAATCATCCTATTTTCCTTTCATAATTGTCATAGAAACACGAGATTCTTTATGGGCTTGACGGTAAAGCGTCAAAACTGCACTAGCTAGAAAGACTAATAAAGTGAGCAAGCCAATCACCAAGTCTCGACTGCTTAAAATAAAGAGACTAGCACCAAATACAAAACTGGCAAATTGGCTAACCATATACTGAGCATGTGTTTCAAAAAATCGTAAACCTGAAATTCGTTTAATCAAGATATCTCGGCGGAATTGCTCGAAATATAGAAGATTGACAGAATAAAAGAGTAACAAGGAACTAGCTATTCCAACAATAGCTCCTAGGATTAAAGTTGCTGTTTCAGTTTGAACTTCATTATAACGAGTTAGATAAACACTTCTTCCTTCTTTAAGATAGGATACTTGCTCATAAATCCCAGCTTTCTTTAAGAGTTCTAGCCCACTCTCATATCCTTTGATAAAGAGTTGTTTTCCAGCATTGATAGACCAACTAGATTTGGAAATGATACTATCACCTGTAGATGTTGGAGTAAATACAACTAAAATTGGATCGGTTAAGTACTGGATGGATACTGGGCTTTCACCGTTATTATAAATAAATCGCTTCTCTCCAGTTGGAAGATAGCTAACAATCGCTCTCATTTCATACTCTAAAGGAGCACTTGCCTCCTCACCAGATTTTCCATAATAACTCAATCTTTCTTCAAAAACTTTCTTAAGTTCTGCTTCTCGAGAGCGCAAATGTTCTGGGAGCAAGAGGATAAACTCACCTTTTTGGAGATGGGCTAACTTCTGTTTGGTCTCAGCATCTACCACGACCTTTTCCTTATCCAAATAACTTGGACTGACATAGAGAACATTAGCATCTGGACTATAGGTATCCAGTGTCTCTCCCTGTTCATTTTTTCCTTGAGGATTTGCAAAATGAATGAGATTATCTTTTACAAATAGAGCCTGTTCTTTTTCAACTGCTTCTTTGGAAAATTCATACCACTTATTCAGATTTTCTGTATCTTTTCCTCTATCACCTAAGCCAAAAGAAATTTGATAATAATCTGCTCTATCCTTCCATGCTTGTTTTGAAATTTCAAGTTCTTTCAATCGTTGGTAAGACGTCAAGCCTGTCTTAACAGCGTAGCCTACTGTAAAAACAGCTACTAACTGACACAATAGGGTTAAAGCCATCAAGCGTTTAAGGGGTAATCTCCCCTTAATAACAGGAACTAATGCTTTATAACTCAAACTCATTAGATAAAGGAGCATTAGTAAAATTGAAATACCCAATAAAAACAACAGATAGAAACTAATCCCAAAACCATAGGTGGCTAACAAGATAGGATAAAACAAACCTTGACTAAAAAGAACGACTCCCCCACCTAGGAAGGAAAGGAGGGCTGATAGAAGGAGCCATTTGATATCAGTAGATAATGAATGCCCCATAATGGATAAGAGAGTCTGACCAGAAAAGAGTTTTATACCTGCTGCTCTCATTTCCTTAATCCGAGTGATAATCACTAAAGCAAAGAAAGATAAGCCAAATATTGCTAAACTAATTAAAATAAGGGGATTTAGTAACATTCGAAAAGCAAGAGAATAGGGAGGTGTCTTTCGGTCAGCAATTGCTTTATAACCCAAATCTCCTAATTTATCGGCAAGCTTTTCTTTTGTCAAGGAGCCTGATAAAAGGAGATAACTATTTAGTGGATCACTACGTTCACGACTTTCTTGACTAGCTTCTTGGAATTCTTTTGGTAAAGTTCCCTGACCATAAGTTGCATAAGTAAAGTGAGTTGTCCCATCCTTACTCGGCTCTACAATTCTCCTAGCTATTAAACTCTGTTCTGAGTTTGCAAAATTCTCCAATTCCTGTTCAAATACCTCACGCGTCGGCTCCTGAGTATCCTTTTTGACACGAAGTAAGGTGACGGAATCATAGCTTGCATACAAATATTGTGGAGCACGTAAGACAATAATCCAAACAAGGAAGAAGCTGAGAAAAAAAGTTGATAATAATATGAATAGTTTCTTCATAGTAGACTCCTTGTAAACAAAATTCCCCCTGTAATTTCTTACAAGGGGAATTATCTAAGAAAACTAAATATTAGTCATAGTCATAGTAAAATGATACTTGTTCCCCAAATTTAGTCCAAATCCAAGCCTCTGAAGTTTTCCCTGCAGGTGCTTCTCCTTTATCTGAATGACTATCCCATTTACTTACAAGAGAAGAATAATGATATTTTTTACCATGATAGTAATTTGAAAAAGCCCAACCACCTCCTGAACCTTCTCCATATGTCCATACTCCTCCATCTGGATATTGTACAGCAGCTGATGCAGCTCCCAATAATGTAAAGCTTGAAATAAGAGCTAGAGCAAGTAATCTATGTTTTTTTGTTTTCATTTTATTTTTCCTTTCAAAAAAAGCACACCCTGAGCAACAATGCAACAAAATAAATCCTCCTCTCTCTTTTTTGAAACCGATTTCTTATATAATAAGAATAGCATTTTTATTATTTGTTGTCAAGGAAAAAATTGAATTTTTTAGATATTTTACTATATCACCTATATGAATAATATTTTTATGTTACCTATATGAATAATATTATATAGTAGTTTTATTTCAAAATAATATGCAACCAGTACTAACCAAATATAAAATAGATGTCATTAACGAATTTTATTCCAGTTTTTCCCATTCATATTATCCAAGCAAAAGAGATGATGTTATAGTAAAAAACAATTCAAACTATTGTAAAATTCCTACCAAAAAAAGAGAGCCGAAACTCTCTTTTTATCTTCTTTTACTTTTTTTGACTGGCATGAGTGTGATGTCTCTCACACTAAAGTAAGCTAGGATTAACATGGCTATTGCTAGGAACATTTCTGTTGGTAATTGAAAAATTTTCAGAAAAGATAGAGCCAACAAAATTAAGAGTGCCACTAAAATACATACCATAGCGACGATATTGACTGTCCCTTTAATGCTTTCTGGTGTCGCAAATACATAGAGTAGGAGCAGTAAAATCCCTAGGACTAAATAGACCATCTTTCTCTCTTTCTAGCTCTTATTCAGCTGATTTTTTCTTCTTGTTAGCTTTCTCACGCTCTGCTTTGTTAAGGATTTGTTTACGCAAACGGATAGACTCAGGCGTTACTTCCATGTACTCATCGTCGTTCAAGAACTCAAGAGACTCTTCAAGTGTCAAGATACGAGGTGTCTTGATAACAGCTGTTTGGTCCTTAGTAGCTGAACGAACGTTAGTCATTTGTTTTGCCTTAGTGATGTTAACTGTCAAGTCATTTTCACGAGAGTTTTCACCGATGATCATTCCTTCATAAACCTCAGTACCTGGGTTGACAAAGATCGTACCACGTTCTTCGATAGACATGATGGAGTATGTTGTAGCCTTACCAGCATCGATAGAAACAAGGGCACCACGGTGACGACCACCAATTTCACCTGGAATCAATGGCAAGTATTGGTCAAAGGTATGGTTCATGATACCGTAACCACGAGTCATTGACAAGAACTCAGTTGAGTATCCAATCAAACCACGCGCTGGAACAAGGAAGACCAAACGAGTTTGACCATTACCAGTTGAAATCATATCCAACATTTCACCCTTACGTTCAGAAAGGCTTTGGATAACAGACCCTTGGTATTCTTCTGGAGTGTCGATTTGAACACGTTCAAATGGTTCGCATTTAACACCATCGATTTCTTTTACGATAACTTCTGGACGAGATACTTGAAGTTCATATCCCTCACGACGCATTGTTTCGATAAGGATTGACAAGTGCAATTCTCCACGTCCTGAAACAGTCCATTTATCTGGTGAATCAGTTGGGTCAACACGAAGGGAAACGTCTGTTTGCAATTCTGCCTGCAAGCGTTCTTCCACCTTACGAGAAGTCACCCATTTACCTTCTTTACCAGCAAATGGTGAGTTGTTGACCAAGAAAGTCATTTGAAGAGTTGGCTCATCGATGTGTAGGATTGGAAGAGCTTCGACTGCATCTGTCGGAGTAATGGTTTCACCGACAAAGATATCTTCCATACCTGAAACGGCAATCAAGTCACCTGCTTTTGCTTCTTGGATTTCACGACGTTCCAAACCAAAGAAA
The DNA here is from genome assembly GCF_037076355.1 of Streptococcus parapneumoniae. Lineage (NCBI taxonomy): Bacteria > Bacillati > Bacillota > Bacilli > Lactobacillales > Streptococcaceae > Streptococcus > Streptococcus parapneumoniae. The sequence goes on from NZ_AP026968.1 coordinate 1,611,919, forward strand.
CCGAAAAGTTTTGTAACACGGAAGTTTTTAGTTGTGCCGTCAAGTTTAGAAAGGGTAACTTGGTCCCCAACCTTAACAGTACCACGGAAGACACGACCGATACCGATACGCCCAACAAAGTCGTTGTAGTCCAAAAGTGACACTTGGAACTGCAAAGGCTCATCTGAGTTATCTACTGGAGCTGGGATGTGGTCGATAATTGTGTCAAAGATTGGCGCCATAGTCGCTTCTTGGTCAGCTGGATCATCTGACAATGAAGAAGTTCCGTTGATCGCTGAAGCATAGACCACTGGGAAGTCAAGCTGGTCGTCATCAGCCCCAAGCTCGATGAATAGTTCCAAGACTTCGTCCACTACTTCAGCTGGACGAGCTGATGGTTTATCTATTTTATTGACAACCACGATTGGGACAAGGTCTTGTTCCAAAGCTTTTTTCAATACGAAACGAGTTTGTGGCATTGTTCCTTCGTAGGCATCTACGACCAAGACAACACCGTCAACCATTTTCATGATACGCTCAACTTCTCCACCGAAGTCCGCGTGTCCTGGTGTGTCCATGATGTTGATACGAGTTCCGTTGTAGGCAACGGCTGTATTTTTAGCAAGGATGGTAATTCCACGCTCTTTTTCGATATCGTTTGAGTCCATAGCACGCTCAGCCAATTCAGTACGTGCATCAAGCGTTTCTGATTGTTTCAATAATTCATCAACGAGGGTTGTTTTACCGTGGTCAACGTGGGCGATAATCGCAATGTTACGGATATCTTCTCTTAATTTTGTCATGATTTCCTCTATAGTATTCAAAATTTATTTTCTAACTGAACGATTATACCATATTTTCAAGTAAATAACATAATTCAAGCAAGTGTAAATGTTTTCACTCCGCTTTTCTTTTCACGTCAAGCCTTTTCAAAGCAAGCGACTTATGATAAGATAGGCACAGTATGCGTTTAGATAATTTATTAGCTCAAGAAAAAGTTAGCCGAAAGGCCATGAAACAAGCCTTACTCAAAGAGGAAATTCTAGTCGATGGTCGCCCAGCCCGCTCCCTAGCTCAAAATATTGATACAGGACTACAAGAACTCCTTTTTCAGGACCAAATCATTCGAGGTTATGAGCACACCTATCTTATGCTTCATAAGCCTGCTGGTGTCGTTACAGCCAACAAAGACAGGGAACTTCCGACCGTCATGGACCTCCTTCCGCCTGACATCCAATCTGACAAGCTCTATGCCGTCGGCCGACTGGACCGAGATACGACAGGACTCCTCCTCTTGACTGACAACGGTCCCTTGGGCTTTCAGCTCCTCCATCCCCAGTATCATGTCGATAAGACTTATCGAGTTGAGGTTAATGGACTTCTGACGCCTGACCATATCCAAGCCTTTCAAAAGGGAATTGTCTTTTTAGATGGCACTATCTGTAAACCTGCAAGATTAGAGATTCTATCAGCAAGTCCTTCCCACAGCCAAGCCTCCATCACCATTTCAGAGGGGAAATTTCATCAGGTCAAGAAAATGTTCCTCTCGGGTGGTGTTAAGGTGACCTCCCTCAAACGAGTTCAATTCGGTGATTTTACATTAGACACAGAACTAACAGAAGGCCATTACCGTCCTTTGAATCCAGAGGAATTGGAAATCATTAAAAATCACTTAGAGAAAAGTGGATAAAAGAAAAAAGCTTTATGTTTAAAGCTTTTTGTTTATTGCTTATCTAAAAAATACTGCGACGGCTACAATCCAGTTAAGTACAGAAACCACAAGTCCTACGATGTTGAGAATTTTTTCTATTTTATAGTCTAGTCCAGATTCTTTTTGGTATGAAAAAGCCAAGACCAATCCTATGATCCCCAAAATCAGACCTACAATTGGAAATAGCAAACCGAGCACAATAGATAGGATACCTAAAACAAGAGAGTGTTTTTTCTTTTCTTGCATTTTTTAAAAACTCCTTAAAATGATTATTAATTTAGTATATTAGACCGACTATATCAACTTTTTACAGAATATTAACTAGTCTTCACTTTCCCTTTCCAAGAATCCAAGCCATAAGAAAGGATATAAATCTCAGAAAAACCTTGTTTTTTCAAGTAAAGGGTCGCATTTGTGACACGTTGCGCACGTTGGTTTTCGTAGAGAAGGACAGGTTTATCCTTACGAAGGGCTGCAAGACTAGTCTTCAACTGACTTGAAGGAATATTGCGGGCCCCAAGGATATGTTTTCTGTGGAATTCTGCTGGGTCGCGCAAATCAATCAATTGACCCGTACGAATCAAGGCTTCAAACTCCTCATTGTCTACAATTTTAGCCGCACGGCGAATACGAAGATAGTTAAAGCCCATCCACGCCAACATTGCTAGTATAAGTGCCCACAAAATCCAAGTAACCATTAGTTCTTTTCTCCATTTTTCTCAATATAATCCAATTCTACCTTGTGCTCTCTGCGTAGAACCGCTTCCGCTTCCAGATAATCCAGTTTGTCCATCAGCCCTGCATCGTAAATCCGAGAGAGTTCCAACTTCATCAGCTCAATATCATATAAGCGTTTTCCCATGTAAACAATAATACCAAATCGTTTGAGGAATTGCTGCACATCATAGAATGTTTTCATAAGACTCATTCTAGCAAAATTTTGTGTTTTTTTCAAGAAGAGACTTACACAAAGCTCCTGATTTTCCTATCTTCTTTGGCGATTCTGACGCAAGTGTGGTACAATAAAAACATGAGAATTCAACAATTACACTATATTATCAAAATCGTCGAAACCGGCTCCATGAATGAGGCAGCCAAACAGCTCTTTATCACCCAACCGAGTCTTTCCAATGCCGTGAGAGATTTGGAAAATGAAATGGGCATTGAAATCTTTATCCGCAATCCCAAGGGTATCACCTTGACCCGTGATGGGATGGAGTTTCTCTCTTATGCCCGTCAGGTTGTCGAGCAAACTCAGCTTCTGGAAGAACGCTATAAAAATCCTGTCGCCCACCGCGAACTCTTTAGCGTTTCCTCCCAGCACTATGCCTTTGTAGTCAACGCTTTTGTCTCTCTGCTCAAGAAAAGTGATATGGAGAAATACGAGCTCTTCCTTCGTGAAACTCGGACTTGGGAGATTATCGACGACGTCAAGAACTTCCGTAGTGAGGTCGGTGTCCTCTTCTTAAACAGCTACAACCGTGATGTTTTAACCAAAATGCTGGATGACAACCACCTGCTGGCTCACCATCTCTTCACAGCCCAGCCCCATATCTTTGTCAGCAAGACCAATCCTCTGGCAAAGAAAGACAAGGTCAAACTGTCTGATTTGGAGAATTTCCCTTACCTCAGCTATGACCAAGGAACTCACAACTCCTTCTACTTTTCAGAAGAAATTCTTTCTCAAGAGCATCACAAGAAATCCATCGTAGTCAGTGACCGTGCCACCCTTTTTAATCTCTTGATTGGTTTGGATGGTTATACTATTGCGACAGGGATTTTGAACAGCAACCTCAACGGAGACAATATCGTTTCTATCCCACTTGATATTGATGATCCAATTGAGCTGGTCTATATCCAGCATGAAAAAACCAGCCTATCTAAGATGGGCGAACGCTTTATCGACTATCTACTAGAAGAAGTCCAGTTTGATCGTTGATAAATGATAAGAACCAATATGTAGGCTAGCAACAACCTGCATATTGGTTCTTTTTACTTATAATTAAAAGTTTCCCCTGCCAACTTATCAGCTAGCTTGGGAAAGAGAGTATAAAACTTATGGGCTAGGTTCAACAAAATCGGGAGATTAAGTTCTCGTTTCTTTTTTCCTATAATCTTGACAATCTTTTTAGCCACTGCATCTGGCTCTAGCAGGAAACGGTCAACAGATTTGAGATAGCTTCCATCTGGGTCGGCTTGGTCAAAAAATCCTGTACGGATTGGTCCTGGATTGACTGTTGTCACATAGACTCCATATGACATAAGTTCGAGGCGTAACGCATTTGAAAAACCAATGGTCGCAAACTTGGTCGCTGAGTAGAGACTGGACTTGCCAGTAGCGATTAAACCTGCCATGCTGACGATATTGATGATATGGCCTTTTCGACTCTCTTTCATACGAGCCGCAAGGCGTCGAGACAGATTCATTAGGGCAAAGGTATTGACATCGAACATCTGATGAATATCTTGGTCGGAAATCTGGTCAAATTCCTCAAAGATCCCGTAACCAGCGTTGTTTATCAAGACATCAATCTTGCCATAACGGAGATAGAGGTCTGCTATCAGAGTTTCTAAAGCTGAGTCATCGGTAATGTCTATTTCAATCAATTCTGCATGAGGATGATTTCCATAGAGTTGGGCTAATTTTTCCTTATTTCTACCTAACAAAATCAGTTGGTCATTCGGCAAAAGTTTGACCATTTCTTGGGCTAGGCCACCGCTAGCTCCGGTAATGAGAATAGTAGGCATACTTATCCTTTCTGTGACTGCTAGATTTCCACTTCTTCCAAATCCTTGACCACATGGACGTTTTCAAAAATCGTTGCCGCATCTTTCTTGAGCTGACTAATATCTTTTGAAAGGAATCGGGCACTGATATGGTTGAGCAATAGTCGTTTGGCACCTGCTTCTACCGCTACTTGTGCAGCTTGCATGTTAGTAGAGTGACCATGATTACGAGCAATTATTTCATCGCCCTTGCCATAAGTCGATTCATGAACCAGGACATCAGCATTGACAGCCAGACGCACACTGGCACTAGTTTTACGAGTATCACCAAGAATAGTGATAATTTTACCTGGACGTGGCGCTGAGATATAGTCTACTGCCTTTATTTCAGTACCATCTTCGAGAACAACGTCCTGACCGTTTTTAATTTTTCCAAAAAGTGGGCCAAATGGGACACCTGCCGCCTTGAGTTTTTCAGCATCCAGCGTTCCTTCCAAATCCTTTTGCATGACACGGTAACCAACACAGAAAATAGTGTGATCCAATTCTTCCGCGTACACAGTGAATTTATCGGTCTCAAGGATTTTTCCTAAAGAATCTTGGTCAAACTCATGAAAATGAATGCGGTAAGGCAGGCGCGAACCTGACACACGAAGGCTGGTTAAGACAAAGGACTTGATCCCTTGAGGTCCATAGATTTCCAAATCTGTCTGCTCTTCATTGGCCTGAAAGGCACGGCTAGAAAGGAAACCTGGCAAGCCAAAGATGTGGTCTCCATGTAGGTGGGTGATAAAAATTTTGCTGATCTTACGTGGTCGAATTGTGGTCTCAAGAATGCGATTTTGCGTACCTTCTCCACAGTCAAAGAGCCAGACTTCGTTAATCTCGTCCAAGAGTTTCAGGGCGAGACTGGAAACATTGCGGGCTTTAGAGGGCTGACCTGCCCCCGTTCCTAAAAATTGAATATCCATTCGATACTTTCTAATTAATCAATATATAACATGGCTGTGCGGTTTTCCGATCGGAAATAGCGCTTGCCAGAAAAAGCAGTGGCTTCTTGTAATAAATCCTCTTGGCTGTAACCTTTGAGACGTTTACGACCATCCGCTAAGCTTTCCAAATCAGTCAAAGCTGTGAGATTTTCCACACTAACAACTTCCTCATCTCCAACAGCCTTCATGTAAATCTTACCAGACTCCTCAAAGACTAGTTGATGGGGAAAAATTTGTGCAATTTCAAAGAGCAAGTCTTCTGAAATAACCTCTTTCTTTTCAGGGAAAATTCGACCCAGACCCTCACTCTCATAGCAAAAACCAAAGGATTTGCCAGACAGATTAAGTCGAATAAAAGGCTTGTTTTCGAGGGTGAAACTTGGTTCAGCATTGTAGAGATTCAGTTCCTGACTGAGTTCCGCAAAATAATCCGTCGCAGCCTCAGGACTTTTTTTCTGGTATAGCTCTGCAAAGTAGGCATTGACCACACTCGGCGGAGGTGTGATGAGAGCCAACTGCTCTTGCTCTGTTCTACCAGCTAGAAGCTGATCCAGATAGACCTTGTCCAGACTTGTATAACCTCCATACTTTAGAGCCAAAGTTTTAATATCAGTCATAAAATTCTTCTAACCTCCATTTATTTTTCTCAGAAATGTAGCCTGTAATCACTTCGCCGTCCTCTTGATAATCGCGTTCTTCCAGAATCGCAACACTTTCTAAATCATGAATCTTGTAGGACTTTGAAAAAGGCACGCGCAGAGTAAAAGATTCAAAAATATCCTTGATTTTCTCTAAAAATAGTGCCTGCAAATTCTCACGACTATCCTCAGACTTGGCAGAAATGAGGGCATAAGGTGTTTGGGTAGGTGTAAAGTCCTCCACCAAATCCGCTTTATTATAAAGGGTCAGGCGAGGAATATCTTCCATGTCCAAGTCTTTCATGATAGACAGGACCGTTTTTTCATGCTCCTCGTGGTAAGGATTGCTAGCATCGATAACATGAACCAGAAGATCCACATGCTTGCTTTCTTCCAAGGTTGACTTAAAACTGGATACCAGCTCTGTCGGCAAATCTTGGATAAATCCCACGGTATCTGTCAAAGTTACTTGGAGATTGCCTCCCAGATGGATACTCTTAGTCGTCGCATCCAGAGTCGCAAATAGCTCGTCCGCTTCATACTGAGTCTTACTTGTCAAGGTGTTCATGATGGTTGATTTCCCAGCATTGGTGTAACCAATCAAACCAATCTTAAAGATGCTGGACTCCAAACGTTTTTCTCTGACAGTCGCCCGATTTTTCTCAACCACCTTGAGTTGGCGCTCGATATCCGTGATTTGGTTGCGAACACTACGACGGTTCAGCTCCAGCTGGCTTTCACCAGGTCCACGGGAACCAATTCCCCCTGCCTGACGGCTGAGCATAATTCCCTGACCAACCAAACGAGGCAAGAGATATTTGAGCTGGGCTAGGTGAACTTGGAGCTTCCCCTCATGGCTTCGAGCTCGCATGGCAA